>NZ_JASMRZ010000008.1 GCF_030462475.1 Variovorax sp. CAN15 | reverse complement strand
CCGACGAAGCCAAGCTCGAGCCTTGTCGCATCAGCTTCATCACGGCCTTGCGCTACATCGTCGACGAGTGGCTCTGGAGTTCGAGCAGCACTGCGCCCGGTGCGATCCCCGCCAAGCTGCGCGCCATGCGCCAGAACATCCGCCGCTTCGTCCTTCCACCCCGCCGCAGCGAACGCCGATATCCTCGCGCCGTTCGCATGACCAAGACGCAGTACCTCATCAAGAAAAATGCCGCTCAGAATTAACTGAGCGGCATTGGCCTTCGGGCGGCTTTTTCGTTCCCGTTTCCTTTCGCGCCATGACAACTCCCGAGGCTGAGCCCGCCGATCAACCCGTCCGCAGGAGCCTGCTGTGGCTCGTCGCCGTCGGCTTCTTCATGCAGACGCTGGACGCCACCATCATCAACACGGCGTTGCCGGCGATGGCCGCGAGCCTGGGCGAGAGCCCGCTGCGCATGCAGTCGGTGGTGGTGGCCTATGCGCTCACCATGGCGATGCTGATCCCCGCCTCGGGCTGGATCGCCGACCGCTTCGGCACGCGGCGTGTCTTCTTCTCGGCCATCGTGCTCTTCGCCGCCGGATCGGTGCTGTGCGCGCTTTCGCACGGCCTGGGCCAACTTGTGGCCGCGCGGGTGGTGCAGGGGCTGGGTGGCGCGCTGCTGCTGCCCGTGGGGCGGCTGGCGCTGCTGCGCACCGTGCCGCGCGGGCAGTTCCTGCAGGCGATGAGCTTCGTCGCGATCCCGGGCCTCATCGGGCCGCTGCTGGGCCCCACGCTGGGCGGCTGGCTGGTGCAGTACGCCTCCTGGCACTGGATCTTCCTGATCAACGTGCCCGTGGGGCTGCTGGGCTGCATCGCCACGCTGCGCTACATGCCCGACCTGCGCGGCGCGGTGCTCAAGCGCTTCGACAGCGTGGGCTACGCGATGCTGGCCTTCGGCATGGTGGCGATCTCGCTCTCCCTGGACGGCGTGGGCCTGCGCCAGGGCGGCGTGATGGTCGTGCTCATCTTCGGCTTCGCGAGCATCGCTGGCTACTGGCTGCGCGCCGCGCGCACGCCCGAGCCGCTGTTCGCGCCCTCGCTCTTCCACGTGTCGACGCTCAGCATCGGGCTGATCGGCAATCTGTTCTCGCGGCTGGGCAGCAGTTGCATGCCCTTCCTGGTGCCGCTGCTGCTGCAGGTGTCGATGGGCTATTCACCGGTTCACGCCGGGCTGATGATGCTGCCGATCGCGCTGGCCGGCATGGCAATGAAGCGCTTCGCCACGCCGCTGATCACGCGCCACGGCTATCGCAAGGTGCTGGTGGTCAACACCATCCTCGTGGGCTGCACCATGGCCAGCTTCGGGCTCACGGCGCCGGGCCAGCCGATGGCGCTGCACCTGCTGCAGCTGCTGGCTTTCGGCGCGGTAAATTCGCTCCAGTTCACGGCCATGAACACCATCACGCTGAAGGATCTGGACGGCAGCATGGCCAGCAGTGGCAACAGCCTGCTGTCGATGGTGCAGATGCTCGCGATGAGCATGGGCGTGGCCGCCGCGGGCGCGGTGCTGGCTGGGTACAACGGCGTCTTTGGAACCGACACACCGGTCCACACGCTGGATGCCTTCCAGGCGACTTTCGCGAGCATGGGGTTGATCACGATCGCTTCTGCGCTGATCTTCTGGCATCTGCCGTCGGAGGTGCGCGCGCCGCACCCGGCGCAGCCGGAGGTCTCCGGCCAGGGCTGACCGGCTCAGGCGGGGTAGATCGCGCCCAGCACCCTGGCGCCGCGCGCGCCGGTCACGCTGGGGAGATTGCCGGGCTCGCGACGCACGCTCGCGCGGGCAAGCCAGGCGAAGGCGGCGGCCTCGACCTGCAGCGGCGGCAGGCCGTGATCGGTCGAAGCCGCGACCGTCACGCCGGGCAACAGGGCGCGCAGCCGGTTGAGCAGGTGGTCGTTCAGCGCGCCGCCGCCGCAGACGATCAGCAGCTTGCTATCTTTTCCATAGCTCTTGAGATCCGCCGCGCAGGCGTGGGCGGTCAGCTCTGCCAGCGTGGCCTGCACGTCTTCGGGCGCCATGGCGGTGGTTCCGAACTGTGCCGCGAGCCAAGCCGGATTGAACAGGTCGCGGCCGGTGCTCTTGGGCGGCGTCCGGTCGAAATACGGGTCGGCCAGAAACTGCGCGAGCAGGTCGGGCAGCACCTTGCCGCTGGCCGCCCACCGACCGGCGTGGTCGAAGGGCTGGCCCCGGTGGGCCTGGCACCAGTGGTCCATCAGTGCATTGCCGGGGCCGCAGTCGAACCCGAGCACGGTGGCCGGGCCCTCCGGCCGGCTGGTGGCCGGCAGCAGGCTCAGGTTGGAGATGCCGCCGATGTTCAGCACCGCGACCGTCTCGTCGGGCCTGGCGAACAGCGCGCGGTGGAATGCCGGCACCAGCGGCGCGCCCTGGCCGCCGGCCGCGAGGTCGCGGCTGCGGAAGTCGGCCACCACGTCGATGCTGGTCAGCTCGGCCAGCAGCGAGGGGTTGTTGATCTGGAGCGTGTAGCCGACCTCGTCGAACTCGAGCGGCCGGTGCCGCACGGTCTGGCCATGCGCGCCGATCGCGGTGACCGCGCGGGCCTCGGTGCCGCTGTCGGCCAGCAACCTTGCGACGACGCTGGCGTAGGCGCGTGCCAGCGCGTTGCCGGCCAGTGCCGCGTGGTGCAGTTCGTTGTCGCCCGGCGTGTTCAGCGCGAGCAGCTCGGCGCGCAGTGCCGCCGGAAAGGGGGCGGTGGCGTAGGACTGTACCGAGATGCGGCCGCCTGAAAAGTCGGCGAGCACGCCATCGACACCGTCGAGCGAGGTGCCCGACATGAGGCCGATGAAAAGTTCCTCGGCCGCCATCGCCGGGAGGTCAGTCGGCGCTGGCCTGGATGATGGAAAAGGCCGCTGCCAGTTCGGTGCGCGCGCCCGAGGCGATGCGCTCGAAGGCCGGACGCATGGCGGCGGTGATCGGTGCGCCGCCTTCCTGGGCGATGGAGGCCGGGTTTTGATAGACACCGCCCACGCGGAACTCGAAGTGCAGATGCGGGCCGGTCGCCCAGCCGGTGGAGCCCACAGCGCCGATGGTCTGGCCCTGGCTGACGGCCTGGCCGGCCTTGACGTCGATTCGGCTCAGGTGCGCATACGCCGTCTGCTGGTTGTTGCGGTGGTTGATGATGACGATGTTGCCGTAGCCGTTCTGCGTGCCGGCGAAATCGACCGTGCCGTCGCCGACCGAGCGTACCGAGGTGCCGGTAGGTGCCGCGTAGTCGATGCCGTTGTGCTGGCGCCAGCTGTTCAGGATCGGATGCATGCGCATCGCGAAGCCGCTGGACACGCGCGAGAACTCGACCGGCGTCGCCAGGTAGGCCTTGCGCAGGCTGTCGCCGTTCGGGCGGTAGTAGCTGCCCTTCTGGCCCGGGGGCTGGAACCAGACGGCCTGGTGGACCTTGCCGTTGTTCTCGAACTCCGCCGAGAGCACGCGGCCGCTGCGCAGTGCCTGCCCGTCGGCTTCGAAGGTTTCGTACACCACGGCGAAACGGTCGCCCTTGCGCAGGTTGCGCACGTCGACGTCGCCCGCAAAGATGTCGGCCAGCTGGCTCGCCACGGCATCGGGGATGCGCGAGTCGTCGGTGGCGGCAAACAGCGAGGTGCGGATGGTGCCGCTGGCCAGGCGCGTGCCCGGGGTGAGCGAATCGCGCTCGGTCACGCCGGCGAAGCCGGTGGGTGTGCGCTCGATGACGAAGCGCTTGAAGCCGCCGTCGCCGTCGGGAATCCAGCGGGCGCTGAGCTTCTTGAGCTGGTTTTCCTGCGTGGCCTCGGCCGTCACGGTGCGGCCGGCGCGCGAGAAGAGCGCGTTGCGGGCCTCGACGCTGCCGCGCACGAAGGCGGTGGCTGCCGGGTCGGAAATGCCCAGGCGCTTCATGAGCGCATCGGCCGTGTCGCTGGAGCGGGTGACGTCGGTGCGGAAGAGGGTGAAGCTGAAGCTTTCGAGCGAGTCGCTCTGGTCGGCGAACGAGACGGGCGTCGTGGCTTCGAGGATCTGGTGGACCGGGAGGTCGGATGCGTCCGGACCGAGCGATGCCACCGCGAGGGTGCCGGCGCTCAGCAGCGCGGCGGCGATGACCGCGGTGATCTGCCTGGGGTACGTCCGGAATGTATAGGCCACGCGAGAAGCGAGAAGCTCCTCGGCGGCAAGAATGCCGTTGATCAAACTTTGAATTCCAGCTCAGGTTCTGCAGGTCCGTGCTGCAAGGCCCAGTAACGTTCAGGGCGGCAGGAGACGGTGCGGAAAAAAGCGCCGCTTAGAATTCGGCGCTAGAAAAGTCGGGCCGAGTATAGCTTCGGCACCCCAAAAATCAGCCAAAAAAGCCCGTAAAGGCCGAATCTGTTACATCCATGAGCCTCTCGAATAGTGTAGGACGCGCGCTCGAAATCTCCCTCCGGGGCGCCGACGAGCTGCTGCCGCAGGACGAATGGGTGCGCAAGCTCCAGCGCTCCGAAGCGACAGGAACCCCGCTGCGCATCAAGCTGGGCCTGGACCCGACCGCGCCGGACATTCACATCGGCCACACCGTGGTGCTCAACAAGATGCGCCAGTTGCAGGACCTGGGCCACCGGGTGATCTTCCTGATCGGCGACTTCACCACCACCATCGGCGACCCCTCCGGCCGCAACAGCACCCGCCCGCCGCTCACTCGCGAGCAGATCGAGGCCAACGCCCAGACCTACTACAAGCAGGCCAGCCTGGTGCTGGACCCCGAGAAGACCGAGATCCGCTACAACTCCGAATGGAGCGACCCCCTGGGCGCCCGCGGCATGATCCAGCTCGCCGCCAAGTACACGGTGGCCCGGATGATGGAGCGCGACGACTTCAACAAGCGCTTCAAGGCTGGCCAGTCGATCTCGGTGCACGAATTCCTCTACCCGCTGATGCAGGGCTACGACTCGGTCGCGCTCAAGAGCGACCTGGAACTGGGCGGCACCGACCAGAAGTTCAACCTGCTCGTCGGCCGCCATCTCCAGCAGGAATACGGGCAGGAACCGCAGTGCATCCTTACTATGCCGCTGCTGGAAGGGCTCGACGGCGTCGAGAAGATGTCCAAGAGCAAGAACAACTACATCGGCATCAGCGAAGACGCCAACACCATGTTCGCCAAGGTGCTGTCGATCTCCGACGACCTGATGTGGCGCTGGTACACCCTGCTGAGCTTCCAGTCGCTGGAGCAGATCGCGGCGCTGAAAGCCGAGGTCGAGGGCGGGCGCAACCCGAAGGACGCCAAGGTCGCGCTGGCCAAGGAAATCACCACCCGCTTCCACGATGCGGCAGCAGCGGACGCGGCCGAGCAGGACTTCATCAACCGCAGCAAGGGCGGCGTGCCGGACGAGATCCCGGAAGTTTCGCTGTCGGGCGCGCCGCTGGGCATCGCCCAGGTGCTCAAGCAGGCGAACCTCGCACCCTCGACCTCGGAGGGCAACCGCCTGATCGACGGCGGCGGCGTGCGGATCGACTCCGCCGTGGTCAGCGACAAGGCGCTGAAGCTGCCCGCAGGCAGCTACGTGGTGCAGGTCGGCAAGCGCAAGTTCGCGCGCGTGATCCTGAGCTGAACCGGGCCAGGCAGCTCCTGTCTGACTAGCGGACCTCGATGGTCACGCGCCGGTTGCGCGGCTCGTCCACCTCGTCGGCGGTCTGGATGGCCAGGTCGCGCTCGCCGCGGCCCACGGCCTCGATACGGTTGGCCGGGAACTGGCGCTCGACGAAGAGCTGCGCCACTTCCTGCGCCCGGCGGCGCGAGAGCTCGTCGTTCTGCGGGCCGCTGCCCTTGGTGTCGGTGTGGCCGGTGACCACGATGTCACCGCCGCTGCGTGCCAGGGCGGCCGCCAGCGCCTCGCTCATGATCTGCTGCGATGCTGGCGTCAGCGTGGTGCCGCCGAGTTCGAAATACACCGTGTAGCGCTGCGGCGGAGGCGGGCGCATGTCGAACAACGGCTTGTTCTCCGCCTGCACCTTCGCGGGATCGACGTTGTCGACCACCGGTGCGCCCTTGGCGCCGACCGCGGCCGTGGCGCGCTGATAGGGCGTGGAGAGCACCTCCTCGCCGTCCTTGGCGCGAACCACCACGGCCGATGGCTTGCCGTCGGCCTGCGGCAGCAACACCACCCGCGTGCCGGGTGTGGAGCATGCGGCCAGCAGCGCGGCCGCGAGAAGGGAGGCAATTCGAATCAGGCGGGACGTCATGGGCTTCATCACGGCTGGCCGTCGGCTTGCACGATGAAGTCGGTGCCGCGGATGCCGATGGTGGCAGTCTGCGTCTCGACCCGAATCGCATCGGGGTTGGTCTTGCCGATGAGGCCGGTGATCATGCGCATGGAGCCGCGCAGCAGCGAGAGCAGGATGCCGCCGTCGCGCGTGGTGCCGTCGAAGTGGAATTCCTTGAGATCGAGCCGCGAGGAGGGGCCGACCACCAGCGTCGTGTCGTCGCGAAGCACCACTGAGGCAGAGGAGTCGGGGCCGGTCACGATGCGGTCCACCGCGCCCAGCGGGTCACCGGGGCTGGCCGTGCGGGCGGCACCGGCGCCGTTGAGCAACTGGACGCTGCCGCGCACGGACTTCACGAAGCCGGCCTGAAGATCGGCCTTGGCTGCGGCCGCGGGCGCCGGTGCCGGCGTGCCTGCTGCGGGCGTTGGGGTGGGCGCGGATACGGTCGCGGGATTGGTTGCGGAGGGGGCCGCGGGAGCGGCCGGCGGCGTCTGGGCCTGCACCAGCAAGGCGGCCCCCGCGAGGGCGAGGCCGCCGAGGACGGTCACGAGGTTTTTCATCATCTGGCTCTTTGTGATAGCTGTTGCGCAACGTTTGCCAAACATTATTAATGCGAAGGAGTTACATATAGACACGAGGCCGATAATTCAGGCGGTTTCTGCGGTCTTTTACCGCTTTTTTGCCTTGCTTCCCCCTCATTTCTGACGGCCCTAGCATGATGTTTACTCCCAAGACGCTGCTGCGCGCGTCGGTCGCCGTGGCCCTGATCACGATCGTGCTCAAGAGCCTGGCCGGCTACATGACGAATTCCATGGGCCTGATTTCGGACGCCATGGAGTCCTTCGTGAACCTCGCGAGTGCGGTTTTCGCTCTCACCATGGTGACCGTCGCCGAACGGCCGGCCGACGACGACCATCCCTACGGCCACCACAAGGCCGAGTATTTCTCGTCGGGCTTCGAGGGCATCCTCATTGTCGGCGCGGCGATTGCCATCCTCTGGGTCTCGGTGCAGCGCCTGCTGTCGCCCCAGCCGCTGGAGCAGCTGGGCTGGGGCCTGGGGCTGTCCGTGCTCAGCTCGGTCTTCAACGCCGGGCTGGCCTTCATGCTGTTCCGCGCGGCGCGCGCCCATCGCTCGATCGCGCTGGAGGCCGACGGCCGCCACCTGATGGCCGACGTCTGGACCTCCGCCGCCGTGCTGGTCGGCATCGTCGGCGTGATGTTCACCGGCTGGCTCTGGCTCGACCCGGTGCTGGCCATCGGCGTCGCGCTGAACATCGCGCGCGAGGGCGTCAAGCTGGTGTGGCGTTCCTCGCAGGGCCTGATGGACGAGGCCCTCGATCCCGAAACCCTTGCCACCGTGCGCGCCACGCTCGACGCCTTCGCCGCCCGCATGCCCGAGGGCACGCGGCTGCGCTTCGACGACATGGTCACGCGCAGCGCCGGCCAGCGCCGCTTCGCCGACCTGCACATGCACGTGCCCGGCGACTGGACGCTGCAGCACGCGGCCGGCATGCGCGACGAACTCGAGCAGGCGCTCATGGACGCCGTGCCCGGCCTGCGCGTCACCATCCAGCTGTTGCCCTTGACCATGGAAGCCCGCGCCACCCAGGCCGGCGAACATCACCCCCTATGAAAGCCGTTCTCCAGCGCGTGGCGCATGCCCGCGTCGACATTTCCGGGCGCACCGTCGGCGCCATCGATGCAGGCCTGCTCGTGCTGCTGTGCGCCGAGCGCGGCGACGTCGACGCGCTCGCCGACCGCATGCTCGCCAAGATCCTCAAGCTGCGCATCTTTGCCGACGACGCCGGCAAGATGAACCGCAGCGTGCAGGACGTCGGCGGCGGTTTGCTGGTGGTGAGCCAGTTCACGCTGGCGGCCGATGCGAGCGCGGGCAACCGCCCCAGCTTCACCCAGGCCGCGCCGCCCGACGAAGGGCGCCGGCTCTACGAATACTTCGTGGCGCAGGCCCGGGCCGCGCATCCCGTGGTGGCCACCGGCGAATTCGGCGCCGACATGCAGGTGCATCTGCTGAACGACGGGCCGGTCACGATCCCGCTGCAGATGACGGCATAAATCTCGGGCCTACTACTTGCCGTAGGGGCTGCGGATGCCCAGCCCCGCGAGGATCTCGATCTCGTACGCCTCCATCTCGTCGGCGTCGGCCTCGCTGGTCTCATGGTCCCAGCCCTGCGCGTGCAGCGTGCCGTGCACCAGCAGGTGGGCGTAGTGGTCGGCCAGCGTCTTGCGGTTCTCCCTCGCCTCGCGCGCCACCACCGGCGCGCACAGCACCAGGTCGGCCATCACCAGCGGGCTCTGCGCGTAGTCGAAGGTGAGCACGTTGGTCGCGTAGTCCTTGCCGCGGAACTCGCGGTTCAGGCGCTGGCCTTCGTCGGCGTCGACGATCCGCACCGTGATCTCGCCGTCGATGTCCAGCGCGTGGCGAATCCAGCGCGTCACGCTGTGGCGCGGCAGCGCCGTGCGATGGCGCTCCACGCCCTTGAAGCGGCCGAACTGCAGCGAGAGCGAAAGCGCCGGGAGCTTCGATGCCGCCATCTCAATGGCTCCCCGCGCGCTTGCGCTGGCCGTCGTAGGCATCGACGATCTTCGCCACCAGCGGGTGGCGCACCACGTCCGCGCTCGTGAAATGCGTCATGGCAATGCCGTTCACGCGCTTGAGCACGCGCTCCGCGTCGATCAGGCCGCTCAACTGGCTCTTCGGCAGGTCGATCTGGCTCACGTCGCCCGTCACCACCGCGCGCGCGCCGAAGCCGACGCGCGTGAGGAACATCTTCATCTGCTCGGGCGTGGTGTTCTGCGCCTCGTCGAGGATCACGAAGGCGTTGTTCAGCGTGCGCCCGCGCATGAAGGCCAGCGGCGCGATTTCGAGCGCGTTGCGCTCGAAGGCCTTCTGCACCTTCTCGTAGCCCATCAGGTCGTAGAGCGCGTCGTACAGCGGCCGCAGGTAGGGGTCGACCTTCTGCGTCAGGTCGCCCGGCAGAAAACCCAGCCGCTCGCCCGCTTCCACCGCCGGCCGCGTCAGCACGATGCGCTGCACCGCCGCGCGCTCCAGCGCATCGACCGCGCAGGCCACCGCCAGGTAGGTCTTGCCGGTGCCGGCCGGGCCGATGCCGAAGGTGATGTCGTGCCTGGCGATGTTGTCCAGGTAGATGGCCTGCGTGGGCGTGCGCGGCCGCAGGTCGCCGCGGCGGGTGACGAGCATCGCCGCGTCCTCGTCGCCCTCGAGCATGCCGCCGTCGCCGGCCAGCGTGAGCTGCACCACCGCCGCGTCGATCGGCCGCTGGGCGATCTCGTAGAGGGCCTGCAGCACGTCCATGGCGCGCTGCGCGGGGGCCTTGTGGCCCTCGACCTTGAACTGCTCGTGGCGGTGCGCGATCTTCACGTCCAGCGCCTCCTCGATGCGGCGCAGGTGGGCGTCCAGCGGACCGCACAGGTGGCTGAGGCGCGAATTGTTCAGTGGGGTAAAGGTGTGTCGCAGAATCACGCCGGACATTTCAAGGAAAAAGGGCACCCATGATAGGCAAACTGACCGGCATCCTTGCCGAACGCAACCCGCCGCAGGTGGTTGTCGACTGCAACGGCGTCGGCTACGAGGTCGACGTGCCGATGAGCACGTTCTACAACTTGCCGAACGTCGGCACCAAGGTGTCGCTGCTCACGCACTTCGTCGTGCGCGAGGACGCGCAGATTCTCTACGGCTTCGGCACAGCGGAAGAGCGCGCCGCCTTCCGCCAGCTCATCAAGATCACCGGCGTGGGCCCGCGCACCGCGCTGGGCCTGCTCTCGGGCATGAGCGTGGGCGAACTCTCGCAGGCGATCACCACGCAGGAGCTGGGCCGGCTGGTGAAGATCCCGGGCATCGGCAAGAAGACCGCTGAGCGCTTGCTGCTGGAGTTGAAGGGCAAGCTCGGCGCCGACATCGGCCTGCCGGCGCACGCCGCCTCCGACGCGCAGGCCGACATCCTGCAAGCGCTGGTCGCGCTGGGCTACAGCGACAAGGAAGCCGCGCTCGCGCTGAAGGCGCTGCCGAAGGACGCGACGGTGAGCGAGGGCATCAAGCTGGCGCTGAAGTCGCTGGCGAAGTGAGCAGGTCATCACCAGCGCGAGGAGCTGCAGCATGCCTAACTGCGATTTCTACGCCACGACGGAAGACCACGAAAGCCTGCTCTCGTGGCTATTTGCCGAAGACGCCTGCGACGTGTACGAACTCGCATCCGACTTCGAGCAGCCCCTGAAGTGCTTCCGTTCGGCTGCCGAGGTGCTCGCGCAGTTCGACCGCAGCTATCCCGACGGCAGGAGGTGGCGTGCCGTCTACTTGCAGCTGTACGTGCACGGCGCGGGCCCCGCCTTTGCGCCGCGCCGTGTGGCGCTGGATCCGAAGGCCTGCGGCGGTGCCACCTTCCGCCACAACGCTGACGGCTGGGGGCTGGTGCAGCTGTACCTGGAATCTGCCTTTGCAGGCGATGCGCGGCTGGAGAACTCGCACACCAATCACAACTCGCTCAAGCGTGCGCAAGCGTGGTCGGACACGGCAGGAGCCCCGGATGAGGTCGAGGTCTGGGACTTCGGCAGGATCGCATCCTTCTCGTCCCGCCTCAACCGTGAAATCCGAAAACGCAGCGCCGCCAGGATCGGAAGCCGGACCGTGTTGCCTGGTGCGCTGAAGCTGTGGAACACCGGCGTAGCCATGGGGCCCTACAAACCCGGCGAGTACGTGCTTCAGCAAGCGGGGGCGTAGCGCTCGCGTCGCTCAGGGGTGAATCTTCTCGCCCTTGGCCAGCATCTCCACGAACTGCGCGATGCGGCGCGCCCGGGTCTCGGGCTTCTTCGCGCTTTGCATGCGGAACAGCACCGCGAAGCGGTTGCGCGAATCGAGCGTGGCGAAGAACTTCGCGGCCTTCCTGTTGGCGTCGAGCGCGGCCTGCAGGTCGGGCGGCACCGTCGCGGCGCTGACGCCTTCGTAGGCCGCGTCCCAGCGGCCGTCGGTCTTGGCGCGCTCGATCTCGGCATGGCCGGGCGGCTGCATGCGGCCTTCCTCGATGAGCTTGAGCACCTTGGCGCGGTTGATCTGCGACCAGATGCTGCGCCTGGTGCGCGGCGTGAAGCGCTGCTGGAAGTACTGCGCGTCGTCGCTCCTGCGCTGGCCGTCGATCCAGCCCCAGCACAGTGCCTCTTCCAGCGCCGCGGCGTAATCGACGGAGGCGATGCCGCTGTCCTTCTTCGCGATGCGCAGCCATATTCCGGCGGCGCTGGCGTGGTGGCGCTTGAGCCAGCGCGCCCACGCGGCGGCGTTGGCGCACTCCAGGGGCGTGTCGTGCGCGATGCGCTCTTCCGCCGTCTTGCCCGTCATGGCACCCACCAGTAGCGCAGCGCGTGGAAGTAGATGGGTGCGGCGAAGATCACCGAGTCGAGTCGGTCGAGCATGCCGCCATGGCCCTCGATCATCGAACCCCAGTCCTTCACGCCCCGGTCGCGCTTGATGGCCGACATCACCAGGCCGCCGAAGAAGCCCATGAGGCAGATGGTGAGCGACATCAGCGCCGCCTGCCACGGGTTGAAGGGCGTGGCCCAGTACAGCGCCGCGCCAAGCGCGGTGGCGCTGGCCACGCCGCCGATCAGGCCTTCCCAGGTCTTGGAGGGCGAGAGCTCGGGCGCGACCTTGCGCTTGCCGAAGAGCTTGCCCCACACGTACTGCAGCACGTCGCTGCCCTGCACCACGATCACGAGGAAGGCGATCAGCAGCAGGTTGCGGCCCTCGAAGCCCGGGATCTGCAGCGTGAGCAGCGCGGGCACGTGGCTGATGCAGAACACGCACACCATCAGGCCCCACTGGATCTTCGAGGTGCGCTCCAGGAAGCGGCGCGTGTCGCCGCCCACCGCCGCCAGGATCGGCAGCAGCAGGAAGGCGTAGACCGGGATGTAGATGGCGTAGAGCCCGTACCAGTCGATCCAGATCAGGAAGTACTGCCCCGGCAGCGCGAGGTAGAAGGCCAGCGCGATCGGCGCATGGTCGCCCCGGCGCGTATAGGCCAGACTGATGAACTCGCGCAGCGCATAGAACGAGATCAGGTAGAACAGGATGATCACGCCGCCCTTGCCGAAGGCGAAGGCGATGCCGATCACCGCCACCATCACCCACCAGGCGTTGACACGCGAGTTGAGGTTGTCGATCACCGAGTGCGGCTGGCCGTGCGCCACCTGCCACTTCAGCAGCGCGCCGATGGCGGAGGCCAGCACCAGAACGCCGGCCACGCCGCCGAAGAGCTTGAGCGTGGTCCACGCGAAGGGAGAAAGCTCGATCATGCGGCGGTCCCTCCGTTGCCGTTCTGGCTGCCGGCGCTGTTTGCGCTTCCGTTCCCGTTCTCTTCGATGCGGTCGTACTCGGGCCGCAGGTCGAGCATGGCCGCTCGCGCCCTTGCGATGAAGCTGTTCTTGTCCTCGCCCTCGGCCAGCGAGATCGGCGCGCCGTAGCGCACCGTGCACGCCAGCGGGATCGGCACCAGCGTGCCCTTGGGCAGCACGCGTTTCAGGTTCTCGATCCACACGGGCACCAGCCGCACGCCGGGGCAGGCGCGCGCCAGGTGGAAGAGGCCGCTCTTGAGCGGCAGCAGGATCTCGTCGCCGGTGTTGCGCGTGCCCTCGGGGAACATGATGAGCGAGTCGCCGGCGTCGAGTGCCTGCTTCATCTGCTCCACCGGGTTCTCGCCCTGGCCAGAGCCGTCGCGGCGGATCATCAGCGCGTTGAACACGTCGATGCCGATGAACTGGCGCAGCTTCGAGGCCATCCAGTAGTCCTGCCCGGCCACCGGCCGCGTGAGTGCGCGCAGATCGGGCGGCAGGGTGGCCCACAGCAGCACGAAGTCGCCGTGGCTGGTGTGGTTGGCGAAGTACAGCGTCTGCTCGGCCTTGGGCGTGGTGCCCGACCAGATGGCGCGCACCCCGGTCAGCAGCCCGGCCGCGCCGATGATGAGCTTGCCCGCCACGATGGCGAGGCCGCGCCGCAGCACGGTGCTTTCGGGCTTGTCGTCCTCGATCCTGTCTTCGTTGTTTTCTTCCGGGTTCAAGAGATGTCCTGTGTCATCAAGGCAAGGAGGAACATGGCGCTCTGGCATGCCACCACGATGGCGTGGCGCTGCATGAGCTGGCGGGTGCCCTGCACGCGGTCGTCGAGCGGGCGGGGCGCATGCTGCAAAGGCGGTGGCTCGCGCAGCCCGAGGGATGAGAGCGCGCGGTCGAGCGCGTCGAGCGAGGCCACCGTGTTGCGCGCAAGGCCGTCGAACAGCGCCTGGTCGAAGCGCAGCCGGAACGCGAAGTAGCGCTCCAGCGCGCCGAGGATGACGACCGCGCCGAAACCCATGGTGGCGGTGGTCGAGAGCGAGCGCAGCGTCAGCGCGAGCACCAGCGCCGAGATGCAGGTGAGCGCGAAGCCCCAGAGGGCTGGCAGCGCCATCGCGCGCAGCAGCGCCGCGAGCGCGGCGCAGGTGGTTCTGTCGTTGTCATCGGTCATGGGGCGGCACCTCCTGCAAGGGCTCGAACGGCTCCAGCGAGACCCGCCACGCACCCCGCAGCACGATCTGCGGCCGTGCCCGGCGCACCGTGTCCTCGGCCTTGGCGACGCCGCCGGCCGCGCCGTAGCGGCCGAGCCAGGCGATCACCGCCGCCGCGCTGCGCGAGAAGCCGAGCGCGCAGCAGACCCACACTGTGGCACCGTCCGCGTTCCTGCGCTGGCCTTCGATGACCGCCGCCGCGCGCTGCAGGCGCACCGTGGGCGGCACCGTCAGGTCGAGCAGCGGCACGCAGTGCGCGTGCGGCGCGCCGGCGGGCAGCTGCAGCTCCGCGCACAGGCTCACCAGCCGGGGCCGGCCGGCCGCCAGCCACTCGGCGCGCGTGGGCCGGCGGCCCAGCCGCAGGCCCGGCACCACCTCTACCGAGGCCGGCAGGCTGCGCGTCCAGAGCCAGGCATTGACGGCTGCGGCCAGCCGGTAGGGCGCCAGCATCCAGCGCGCAGCCCAGGCCATGCGGCCATGGCCGTTCATCTGGAAGCCGCGCGCGCCGAAGCCGACGTAGTTCAGCGCCACCAGCGCGAGCGAGGCGGCCGGCCACGCGAGCCACAGCGCGATGCCGCCGCCATAGAGCGCCGCCGCCAGGAACAGCGCCGCGCCCACCGCGTAGAAACCGGCCAGTTTCCAGCGCTGCGGATCGCGGGTGGCGCGCCAGGCGCGCGGCATGGCCACCACGCGCTCCAGCGGCCACAGCCACACGCAGAAGATGCCGAGCAGCGCGCCGGTCGGAATGTCGATGAAGTGGTGCTGCCAGGTCGTGAGCACCGAGGCGCAGATGGCGAAGGCCCACAGGTGCAGCACCAGCCGCGCCCACAGCGGCTTCAGGAACTGGCGATACCAGTCCCACAGGATCACCGCCAGCGCGATGTGCAGCGAGGGCGCCTGGTTGAAGGGCTGGTCGAAGCCGCGCAGCGCGTTGAACAAAAAGGCCGGTGCCCCCTCGACCGGCGGCTGCCCGAAGCTGAAGCGCAGCGGCCAGAGCACGAAGCAGGTGCAGGCGACGAGGGTGGCCGTGAGCAGCCGCAGCGCATGCCGGTCGAGCGTGTGCCGGCTGCGAGCGAGGAAGAGCGACAGCGCGTAGAAGGCGTTGATCGTCCAGTACGGGAAGATGGTCCACGGCCAGAACGGCACGTGCCGCTCCCAGTCGAAGGCCATCGATGGCACGTTGGCGCGCGTGGCGGCCCACCAGTTGGCGAAGCCGTAGGTCGCGTAGAACAGCGGCCCCAGCAGCACCAGCCAGGCGGCTGCGCGCTTCCAGGGCCGTCGTGCCGGCGGGGAGGTCGTCATTGCGTGACGCGCACCGCCAGCGACACCGTGAAGATGCCCCACTCGTCGACCCGCTGGTCGATCTTGCGGAAGCCGGCTTCTTCCACCAGCTGGTCCATTTCGTACTGCGTGCGGCGGCGCATCACCCAGGCCTCGCCCTGACGGTGGCTGGTGAGGGCGCGCGCGATCATCTCGAGCTGCGGATGCCAGGGCTGGCCGGTGTAGACCAGGTAGCCGCGGTCTTCCACCGCGTCGCCCACGCCCGCGAGCGAACGGCGCACCATCTCGTTGTCGGGGAAGAGCTCGTACAGGCCCGACACCACGGCCAGCGTCGGCCGCGGCGTCACGCTGGCGAGGCTCATGCGGTCGAAGGCGTCGGCCTGCACGAACTGGGCGATGTCTTCCAGGCCCTTCTCGGCGATGAGCGCGCGGCCGTCGCGCACGTTGATGTCGCTGTAGTCGCGCAGCAGGATCGAGCTGGCCTTGACGGGGCTCGCCAGCACCGCGTCGAGCACGTAGCGGCCGTGGCCGGCGGCGATGTCCACCAGGCGCACTTCGCGGTGCATCTCGGCCAGCCGCTCCATCGCGATGCGCAGCAGTTCCTCGACGTGGATCTTGCGCTGGCGGATGCCGCGCCAGCCGATCGATTCCAGGTAGGTCTTGTCGATCGAGCGGCCGATGAACGAGCTGCCCTGCGGATGGTTGCGGTAGACGTAGTCGAGCGTGCTGCCCGAGTCGAAGCCGGTGGCGTGGCCCAGCTTGATGCCCTCGGACATCTTGCCGCCCAGCTTCAGCCCGGCGCGGGTCATGGCCCAGTAGGCGCCGCGCGGCGACAGGGGCGACAGCGGCTCGGCCAGCGCGCGCGACTCGTCGGCGGTGTCGCCGCTGAGGTGTGCTTCGCGGCGGTCCACCGGCACGGCGGGCTCGTCGAAGCGCTGCAGGATGAATTCGCGGATCTGCGCCACGGCCGGGGCCCGGTCTTTCTCGCCCAGCGTGTCATGGAAGAAGCCCGGCAGCTCGGTCTTGGTCTTCACCGCGCTGCCCAGCCGCTCGAAGAACTGGTGCTGCGGCTTGTGGTGCACCACCCAGTCGGCGCCCGAGATGAGCAGCTGCACCGGCAGCGTGATCGCGTTGGCGTCGGCCACCACGCGGTCGGCCGCCTCGTACAGGCCCAGCAGGATGTTGACCGCGATGGGGCGGCTGATGAGCGGGTCGCTCTCGTAGCTGGCGATGCGCTCCGGGTCGTGCGTGAGGAACTTCGCCTTCACGTAGCTGTTGACGAAGAACAGCCCGCGCAGCTTGTGCATCAGCGCGAGGCCGGGCCGTGCGAAGGGCACGTAGAGCTTGACCTTGAAAGCCGGCGAGGCCAGCGTGAGGCCGCGCACCTTGGGCGCGTAGTCGTGCGCCCAGGTGGCGATCAGCACCGCGCCCACGCTCTGCGCGACCACGTGGATGTCGTGCTCGGGCACGCCGTGCGCGGCGCCTATGTGCTGCACGAAGGTCTGCACGTCGCGCACCGAGGTGCCGAAGCTGGGGCTGTAGCCGCGCTGGCCGGGCGAACGGCCGTGGCCGCGGGCGTCCCAGGCGTAGAAGTCGAAGTCGGGCAGGTCGAGCTCGTCGACCAGGTGCGCCATGCGCGCGCCGTGCTCGTGGCCGCGGTGGAACAGCAGCACGGCGCCGCGCCGCGCGGCCCCCGTGGCGGGCCAGCGGCGGTAGAAGAGCGATTCGCCGTCGTGCGTCTGGAAATGGAGTTCTTCGGCGATGCGAGGAGTCGTAGTTGTCATTGAGTCCCTGTGGAATTCTTGTCGTCTGCCTCCGCCAGTGCCCGGCGGATGCGGTTGATGGTGGTCCAGGCCACGAGCGCGGCCAGAAGCGGCATCAGCCAGGCCGTCCAGCCCGGCAGCGGCCCGCCCAGCGCCACGTACAGGCCGAGCGCGCCGAACACGAAGGCCCGGTCGCTCTTGCCCAGCGGGCCGTCGTAGCGGCGCGAGGCGCCCACGGTGGGGCCCAGCGCGCCGGCGAATTCGCTCAGCCCGGCCAGCACGATGACGGTGCCGATCCAGAAGCCGCCGAAGGGCTGCACCAGCGCGAAAGGCAGGTACAGCGCCGCGTCGGAGACCACGTCGGTCAGTTCGTTGAGGAAGGCGCCGAGCTTGCTCCGCTGGTTGTGCTCGCGCGCCAGCATGCCGTCGATGGCGTTGAAGGCCATGCGCAGGAACATCCACAGCGGGATGAGCCCGAAGGCCGCCAGCGAGGGCGCGGCGAAGAAGAGCCAGAGCCCGAGCGCGATCGACACGACACATGCCGCCAGCGTGACCTGGTTGGCGGTGACGCCCATCGCATGCAGGCGGACCACCAGCGGCCGCAGCAGGGCCTGGAAACGCGGCTTCAGTTCGTAGATCGACACGTGCTGTCTTCCCCTCGTTTGTTATGTGCCGAAGCATTCTGCCAGTCTGGCCCAAGGACTAAACTTGCCGACGCAGACCCTTACCCAATGACCATCCAGACAGACGATTTCGCGCCCGCTCCCCAACGCGTGGTGTCCGCGGCCCCCGCTTCGCCCAACGAAGAGGCGATAGAGCGGGCCCTGCGCCCCAAGCTGCTCGACGAATACGTCGGCCAGGCCAAGGTGCGCGAGCAGCTCGAGATCTTCATCGGCGCCGCGCGCAAGCGGCAGGAAGCCCTCGACCACGTGCTGCTTTTCGGCCCGCCGGGCCTGGGCAAGACCACGCTGTCGCACATCATCGCGGCCGAGCTGGGCGTGAACCTGCGCCAGACTTCCGGCCCCGTGCTCGAGAAGCCCAAGGACCTGGCGGCGCTGCTGACCAACCTGGAGCCGAACGACGTGCTCTTCATCGACGAGATCCACCGGCTGAGCCCGGTCGT
Organism: Variovorax sp. CAN15; assembly: GCF_030462475.1. Classification (GTDB taxonomy): domain Bacteria; phylum Pseudomonadota; class Gammaproteobacteria; order Burkholderiales; family Burkholderiaceae_C; genus Variovorax. Next base: position 126,831 of record NZ_JASMRZ010000008.1, on the reverse strand, counting down.
CGAGGAAATCCTGTATCCCGCGCTGGAGGACTACCAGATCGACATCATGATCGGCGAGGGCCCCGCGGCGCGCAGCATCAAGCTCGACCTGCAGCCCTTCACCCTGGTGGGCGCCACCACCCGCGCCGGCATGCTGACCAACCCGCTGCGCGACCGCTTCGGCATCGTCGCGCGGCTGGAGTTCTACACGCCCGAAGAACTCGCGCTGATCGTGCACCGCAGCGCCGGCCTGCTCAAGGTGGAGACCGACGCCGCCGGCGGCTTCGAGATCGCCCGCCGTTCGCGCGGCACGCCCCGCATCGCCAACCGGCTGCTGCGCCGCGTGCGCGACTATGCCGAGGTCAAGGGCAACGGCCGCATCACCGAAGACATCGCGCACAGGGCGCTGGCCATGCTCGACGTCGATCCGCAGGGCTTCGACCTGATGGACCGCAAGCTGCTGGAGGCCGTGATCCACCGCTTCGACGGCGGCCCGGTGGGGCTCGACAACGTCGCCGCCAGCATCGGCGAGGAGCGCGACACCATCGAGGACGTGATCGAGCCGTACCTGATCCAGCAGGGCTACCTGCAGCGCACGCCGCGCGGGCGCATCGCCACGCTGGCCGCCTACCGCCACCTCGGCGTGGCCCCGCCTTCCGGCCGCGCCGACGGCCCCGATCTCTTTGGAGCCTGATCCCCATGCACACCCATGACCTGAGCGCCTGGCAGCACGACCACCATTTCGGCGCGGACACCTCTTCCGCCGAGCGCAGCACGCGACTGGTGATGTGGATCACCCTCGCGATGATGGTCGTCGAGATCGGTGCCGGCTGGTGGTTCAACTCGATGGCGCTGCTGGCCGACGGCTGGCACATGAGCTCCCACGCGCTGGCCATCGGCCTGAGCGCCTTCGCCTATGCGGCCGCTCGGCGCTACGCACGCGACCCGCGCTTCGCCTTCGGCACCTGGAAGATCGAGGTGCTCGGCGGCTTCGCGAGCGCGCTGGCGCTGCTGGGCGTGGCGGCGCTGATGGTGTTCGGCTCGCTGGAGCGGCTGTGGTCGCCGGCGGCCATCCACTACCCCGAAGCCATTTCCGTGGCGGTGCTGGGGCTGGTGGTCAACCTGGTCTGCGCGCGGCTGCTGGGCGGTGCGCACCATCATCACGGGCATGGCCATGACCACCACGGGCACGATCATCACGACCATGCCCACCACGATCATCACGATCACCATGGCCACGACCTGAACCTGCGCTCGGCCTACCTGCACGTCGTGGCGGACGCCGCCACCTCGGTGCTCGCCATCGCGGCGCTGCTGGGCGGCTGGTTCTACGGCTGGGCCTGGCTCGACCCAGCGATGGGCATCGTCGGCGCGGTGCTGGTGGCGGTCTGGGCCAAGGGGCTGCTGAAGGAGACCGGCAAGGTGCTGCTCGACCGCGAGATGGACCACCCGGTGACGGAAGAGATCCGCGAAGGCGTCGAGACCATGCTGGCCGACTCCGAAACCCGCGTGGCCGACCTGCACGTGTGGCGCGTGGGCCGCGACGCCTACGCCTGCGCGCTCACCGTGGTGACTCACTCGCCGACGCTTACCGCCGACCAGGTGCGGGCCTGCTTCTCGATGCACGAGGAGATCCGTCACTCGACGGTGGAAATCCAGCGCTGCGTGGACTAGGTCCTTCTCCCAGCGGGGGAGGAGGCAAGTCAAATCAAGGCCTTGCGCCTCGCGTGCCGCACGATCAACACCTGCGCCGCGTAGTACGTCGCCAGCACCCACAGCTGCGCCAGCGGCAGCGGCATCACGAACCGGTTGATCGCCAGCAGCGAGTCGCTCAGCATGAAGAAGCAGGCGCCCACCGCCACCCATGGCGCCGATGGGGCGGTCCGGCGCAGCACCGCCGAGCGCCCGATGGCCTGCGCCGCCATGCAGGCGATCACCACCACGTAGGCGCCGACCGGAATCCGCAATGCAGCCGGCAGCCCGCCATGCCAGAGAAAGGCGTACATCCCCGCGCCGACCAGCAGCGTGGCCGCCAGCGCCCCGGGACGCGGGAACAGTCCCACGCCGATGCGGAACAGCGCGATATAGGCGAGGTGGGCCAGCAGGAAGCACACGAGGCCGGGCACGAACATCCCAGCCGGCCCCATCAGCAGCACGTCGCCTGCCAGCGAGGCGACCAGGCCCGCCAGCAGCAGGCCATCGAAGCCGGTGATCGAACCGCCCGCCAGCGCCCGCCGGGCGGCCAGGAAGATCGCGATCGACAGGGCCAGCGGCTTGAAGACGAAGTGCAGCCAGCCGATGCCCAGCGCCGCGCTCGCGGTGGCCAGGGCGGCGGCCTCGATCAGCAGCACTTCGGTGACCGAAAGCCGCCCCTGCAGCACACCGCCGATCGCCCACAGCGCGGCCGTCAGCGCGGCCAGCCAGACGGCGGAGTGCGACAGCGGCATGAGGTCGGAGAACCACAGGAACACCACCGCGAACCCGACCAGCAGCAGGAACTGGACGCCCGCGAACCACTGCACGCCCTTGCTCACCGCCGGCTCGTAGCGCGTCACCTTCGCGATGTCGAAGGGCGGCTTGGGAAATCGTGCCGCCACGTCGGCCGGCCGCCAGCCGGGCGGCTTGATCCACACGCGCAACTTGTCGGTCCAACTGCGCGCATGCCATGAATCCTTCGCCAGCGCCCAGTAGACCTCGGCGTTGGCCCACAGCGGGTCCCAGCTGCGCAGTTCGCCGCGCGTACCGTAGACGCAGCGCTCGCCTTCCTCGCGGAAGGTGCCGAACATGCGGTCCCACACGATCAGGATGCCGCCGTAGTTGCGGTCGAGGTACTGGTCGTTCACCGCGTGGTGTACCCGGTGGTTGGATGGCGAGCAGAACCAGCGGTCGAACCAGCCCAGCTTGCCCACCTGCTCGGTGTGCACCCAGAACTGGTAGAGCAGGTCGACGAGCGCCACCACGCCGAACACCAGCGGCGGCACGCCCGCCACCGCCATCGGCAGGTAGAAGATCCAGCCCAGCAGCGCGCCACTGGAGGTCTGGCGCAGCGCGGTCGAGAGGTTGTAGTGCTGGCTCTGGTGATGCACCACGTGCGCCGCCCACAGCACGGCCGACTCGTGGCCCATGCGGTGCAGCCAGTAGTAGCAGAAGTCGTAGAACACGAGCGCCAGCAGCCAGCCGTACCAGGCGGTCCAGAACTCCTTCATGGCTTCCTGAGGAAAGAGCGCCACCGCCGAATAAACGGCCGTGTAGATGCCGATGCGCAGCAGGCCGGTGAGCACCGCGCTGATCTGGCTGAGCATGCCCAGGCCTACGCTGTTGACGGCGTCGGCGAGGCGGTAGGTGTCCTGCCCCGTGCCGCGGCGCGCACGAGCGCGGCCGACAGCGAACTCGATCCCCATCAGCAGGAAGAAGACGGGTGTCGCTAGAACGATGATCTGGCCAGGTCGCATCGCGCGATTGTGCGTTGCTGCACTGCCACAAGTCATCGGGATGTCACGGGGTCGCCATCGTATGGTCACCCGCCGGTGGGAGCCTACCCGTCCATGCAACGCGACGACGCTTTCCTTCGCGCATGGCGCGACACCGCGACCCGGGCCCTCGACCCCGAGGACGATGATCGCGGGCGTCCGCCACTGCACTTCCGCACCCTCTGGATCTCCGACCTGCACCTGGGCACCCCCGGATGCCAGGCCCGGGCCCTGCTCGATTTCCTCAAGCACACGGAGTGCGAAACGCTGTTCCTGGTCGGCGACATCATCGACGGCTGGCAGCTCAAGCGGCACTGGTACTGGCCGCAGGCGCACAACGACGTGATCCAGAAGCTGCTGCGCAAGGCGCGCAAAGGCACGCGCGTGATCTTCATCCCGGGCAACCACGACGAGTTCGCCCGCAAGTACCTGCACCACAACTTCGGCGGCATCGACGTGGCCGACGAGTGGATCCACGAGACGGCCGACGGCCGCAAGCTCTGGATCATCCACGGCGACCTGTTCGACGGCGTGATCCAGTGCGCCAAGTGGCTGGCCTACGTGGGCGATTCGCTCTACGAGTTCACGCTCAAGCTCAACCGCCACCTCAACTCGCTGCGCGCGCGCATGGGGCTGCCGTACTGGTCGCTGTCCAAGTACCTCAAGGGCAAGGTCAAGCGGGCCGTGAGCTACGTGGGCGACTTCGAGAATGCCGTGGCGCGCGAGGCCAGCAAGCGCGGCGCGCAGGGCGTGGTCTGCGGCCACATCCACCATGCCGAGATGCGCGACATCGACGGCATCCTCTACTGCAACGACGGCGACTGGGTCGAGAGCCTCACGGCGCTGGCCGAGCATGCCGACGGGACGCTGGAAATCATCGACTGGGCGAAGCACATGCCCGTGCCTGCGAAGGCGGCGCCGCAGCGCGAAGCCGTCGCCGCCTGAGGCGGACGGCCAGTCGTCAGCCCTTGCGGGTGGGGCCGTTAGCGGTCGTGCGGTCGAGCTGGTCGCGCCACGCGTCGTAGTACCGGAGCACGCTCTTTCCCATCTCGTCCATCCACAGCCACCAGGCCAGCGCGAGCTTCTCGGGGCCTTCGGCTTCCGGCGGTTTCGAAAAAAGGGTGGAGGCAGGCGGCTCCGGCAGTTCGTAGTCGCACAGCCGCTCGACGCTGGCGTGCGGGAAGCCGGGAATGACAGTGCTCACTGCGGTGCTCCTTCAGGGCGGCGCCTCTTCTTTCTCGCGCCTGGAACAACTCCCAGGCAGATTGAAGCAAAAAGCGGCGTGGCGACGTACCGGGCTATCCCGAATGAAAACAAAAGTCCACTGAAAACCGTGGGTGCCTGGTAGCCAGGTGACGTTCGTCCGATCCGACGATGCCGCACGGCCCCGCCGGCATCACACTCGCCGGAGCATCCCGAATGGAGACGACAAACACATGGCCTGGGCACTCACGGCCGCGGAAACCGCATTCCGCGACGAGGTTCGAGACTTCCTGGCGCGCGAGCTGACGCCCGAACTGCGCATCGCGGGCCGGCGCTGCTCCGGCATCTTCAGCGACTACGAATACGGCAACCGCTGGCACCGCATCCTCGCCAAACGCGGCTGGAGCGTTCCGCATTGGCCGGTGGAGCACGGCGGCACCGGCTGGACGCCGATGCAGCACTACATCTTCTCGGCAGAGCTGGCGGCCGCCGACGCACCGGCGCGCGCGCCCATGGGCCCCGGCATGGTCGCGCCGGTGATCATCGCCTTCGGCACCGAGGCACAGAAGCGCGCCTGGCTGCCCGGCATCCGCTCGGGCGAGGACTACTGGTGCCAGGGCTACTCGGAGCCACAGTCGGGTTCCGACCTAGCCTCGCTGCAGTGCAAGGCCGTGCGGGACGGTGACCACTACGTCATCAACGGCACCAAGATCTGGACCACCCACGCCCAATACGCGAACCGCATGTTCTGCCTCGTGCGCACCGCCTCGGGCGGCAAGCCGCAGCAGGGCATCAGCTTCCTGTGCTTCGACATCCCGGCGCCGGGCATCACTATCCGGCCGATCATCAGCATCTCGGGCGACCACGAGCTGAACCAGGTGTTCTTCGACGACGTGCGCGTGCCGGCCGAAGGGCTCATCGGCGAGGAGAACCAGGGCTGGACCATCGCCAAGTACCTGCTGCAGCACGAGCGCGGCGGCGCGTGGGCGCCGATGCTGCGCGCGCGCCTGCGCCGGCTGCAGCAAGCCGCCGACGCGGCCTTCGCGGCAGGCGACACGCACGAGGCCGACGACATGGCCCTGCGCCTGGCCGAAGCCGAATGCGCCATCGACGCGCTCGAGGCCACCGAGCTGCAATCGCTGCGTGCCCAGGCCCGCGGCGAGCCGCACGGCATCCGCCCTTCGATGGGCAAGGTGCTGGGCTCCGAGCTGCGCCAGCGGCTGACCGAGCTGGGTGTCGAAATCGCAGCCCACTACGCCGCCGCCGACCTGCCGCTGGACGATGGCCTGCAAGGCGGCGAGCTGCCCGTTCCGGAGGACGCCGTGTTCTCGATGTCGGCCTACCTCAACGACCGCGCGGCGTCGATCTACGCAGGGTCCAACGAGGTGCAGCGCAACATCGTCGCGGCCCATCTGCTGGCGAACTGAGAGGCCGCTCCATGAACGCCACCACCGAACGCGACGACACCCTGGCCATGCTGCGCGACAGCCTCGCGCGCTACCTCGACGACAACCACGGCTTCGAGCAGCGCCTGTATGCGCTGCGCAAGGCCGACGACGCACCGCCGCCGTTCTGGCGCGGCCTCGCCACCGAGCTCGGCCTGCTCGGCGCGGCGCTGCCCGAATCGCGGGGCGGCCTCGGCGGCGGCATGCCCGCGCATCTCGCGCTGATGGAAACGCTGGGCGGCGCGCTCGCCGCCGAGCCCTACCTGTCGACGATGGTGATCGGCGCGGGCCTGCTGCAGCGCAACCCCGGCGCGCAGGCCGATGCGCTGCTCGCTCGCGTGGTCGCCGGCGAGGCCGTGCTCGCCTTCGCGCACACCGAACCGCAGAGCCGGCACGACCGCGCCGACTTGCGAACCGACGCCGTGCGCGAAGCCGACGGCTCCTTCCGCCTCAACGGCCGCAAGGCCGTGGCGCACGCCGCGCCATGGGCCAGCCACCTGCTCGTGAGCGCGCGCGGCAGCGCCGGCCTTTCGCTCTTCGTCGTGCCGAAGAACACGCCCGGCCTTCGCCTGCGCGCCTACCCGACGCGCGACGGCGGCCGCGCCGGCGACATCGCCTTCGACGACCTGCGCTTGCCCGCCGATGCATTGCTGGGCAGCGAAGGCGCCGCGCTGCCGCAGATCGAACAGGCGCTCGACGAGGCAACGCTCGCCATCTGCGCCGAGTCCGTCGGCGTCATGCGCCGCCTGATGCGCGACACGCTCGACTACGTGCGCCAGCGCAAGCAGTTCGGCGTGCCGATCGCGAGCTTCCAGGTGCTGCAGCACCGGCTGGCCGACATGCACATGGCGCTGGAGCAGGCGGCCGCGCTCACCGCCAGCGTGGGCGAAATCATCGGCACCGCGCCGGCACCGGAACGCGCGCGCGCCGTCTCGTCCGCCAAGGTGGCCGCGGCGAAAGCATGCAAGGCCGTGGGCCAGGGCGCGGTGCAGTTGCACGGCGGCATGGGCATGACCGAAGAATTGGCGGTGGGCCACTACGTGCGCCGCGCCACGCTCATCGAAGGCCAGTTCGGACCGCCTTCGTGGCATTTGCGGCGCGTTGCGAAGCTGCGTGCCGCCGTGGCGATGGCGTAGCGCCGCGCATTCGTCGCTTTCGACGATGCGGCGCCTTGGGCCCGGCGCCAAGATGCCTCCACATACAGGAGAGACACACCATGGCTGGTCCACTGCAAGGCCTTCGGGTGATCGAGATGGCGGGCATCGGCCCGGGGCCGTTCTGCGCGATGCTCTTCGCCGACATGGGCGCGGAGGTGATCCGCATCGAGCGCCCCGGCACGCGCACCGCGCCGCACGACATCCTCGCGCGCGGGCGCAGCACGCTGCAGGTCGACCTGCGCGCGGAAGGCGCGGCGCAATCCGTGCTCGACGCCATCGCGAAGGCCGACGTGCTCATCGAAGGCTTCCGCCCCGGCGTGATGGAGCGCCTGGGCCTCGGCCCCGCCGAATGCCATGCGCGCAACCCGCGCCTGGTCTACGGCCGCATGACCGGCTGGGGCCAGCACGGCCCGCTGGCGCATGCGGCCGGCCACGACATCAACTACATCGCCATCAGCGGCGCACTGCACGCCATCGGCCGCGCGGGCGAGCCGCCGGTGCCGCCGCTGAACTACGTGGGCGACTTCGGCGGCGGCGCGATGCTGCTGGCCTTCGGCATCCTCGCCGCGCTGCACGAGGCCAAGGGCTCGGGCCAGGGGCAGGTGGTCGATGCGGCCATGACCGACGGCGCGGCGCTGCTGTCTTCCATGATGTACGGCTTCAGATCGGCCGGCCAGTGGAGCAACCAGCGCGGCGAGAACATGCTCGACGGCGGCGCGCACTTCTACGACACCTATGCCTGCGCCGACGGAAAGTACGTGGCCGTGGGCGCCATCGAGCCGCAGTTCTACGCGCTGCTGCGCGAGCGCTGCGGCATCGCCGAGGACACCGCCTTCGACGCGCAGATGGACGCCGACCGCTGGCCGCTGCTCAAGCTGCGCATGGCCGACGTGTTCCGCACCCGCACGCGCGACGAGTGGTGCGTGCTGCTCGAAGGCAGCGACGCCTGCTTCGCGCCCGTGCTCGACTGGGACGAGGCCCCGGAGCATCCGCACAACGTGGCGCGCGGCACCTTCGCCACTGTCAACGGCGTGGTGCAGCCCGCGCCCGCGCCGCGTTTCAGCCGCACCGCGCCCGTGCTGCCGCAGGCCACCGCACATGAAGACGGCCCTGCCGTGCTGCGCCGCTGGGGCGTGGCGGCGGACGCGATCGCGCCCCTGTGCGGCGCTTGAAAAAAGCAGAAGAAAGAAAAACGGAGACAGCCACCCATGTTCCTCACCCAACCCCTGCACAAGGGCCGGCGCGAGAAGGCCAGGGCCACCGCCATCGTCTGCGGCGCCACGCGCCTCGATTTCGGCACGCTCGCCGATCGCGTCGCGCGCCTCGGGGCCGTGCTGAAGCAGCTCGGCATGGCCCGCGGCGACCGGGTCGGCATGATGAGCCTCAACTCGCACCGCTTCGTCGAGTATTTCTTCGGCACCTGGTGGGGCGGCGGCGTCATCAACCCGGTCAACATCCGCTGGAACCCGAAGGAGGTCGCCTACTCGCTGGACGACTGCGACACCCGCATCCTGCTGGTGGACGACCTGTTCGTGCCCATGGTGCCCGCGCTGCGCCAGCTCTCGGCCTCGCTGCGCACCGTGGTCTATTGCGGCGACGGCGCGGTGCCCGAAGGCATGGTCGGCTACGAGGCGCTGCTGGCGCGGGCCGAGCCCGTCGAGGACGCGCCGCACGACTCCGACGAGCTCGCCGCCATCATGTACACCGGCGGCACCACCGGGCAGCCCAAGGGCGTGATGCTCACGCACGGCAACCTGTGCATCAACGCGCTGAGCACCGTGGCGGCGCTGCCGCGCGATGCGCAGAGCGCGGTGGCCCTCGTCGCCGCGCCCATGTTCCATGTGGCCGGCTGCGGCGCCACCATCCAGAACATGCTGCGGCTCACCCCCACGCACGTGCTGCCGATGTTCGACGAGCTGGCGGTGCTGCAGGCGGTGCAGTCCGCGCGCATCACCGAGGTGTTCATGGTGCCGACCATGATCAAGCGCGTGGTCGAGCATCCGCGCTTCGCGGAGTTCGACCTTTCGAGCCTGCAACTGCTGTTCTACGGCGCCGCGCCCATCGACGCGGCGCTGCTCGACCAGGCGATGCGCGCCATTCCCGGCGCCTCTTTCGCTCAGGTCTACGGCATGACGGAGCTCTCGCCGGTGGTCACCGCGCTGTCGCCGCACTGCCACCTGCCCGGCCCTGATCGAGATCGCCTGCTGCGTTCGGCGGGCACGCCGGTGCCCATCGCCGAGGTGCGCATCGTCGACGGCGAAGACAACGAGCTGCCGCCCGGACAGGTCGGCGAGATCGTCGCGCGCGGCCCGATGGTGATGAAAGGCTACTGGAACAAGCCCGAGCAGACCGAGGCCGCGCTGCGCGGCGGCTGGATGCACACCGGCGACGGCGGCTGCATGGACGAGAAGGGTTTCGTCTACGTGGTCGACCGCATGAAGGACATGATCGTGAGCGGTGGCGAGAACGTGTATTCGGCCGAGGTCGAGAACGCCATCGCGAAGATGCCGCAGGTGCTGATGTCGGCCGTGATCGGCGTGCCCGATGACAAGTGGGGCGAGCGCGTGCACGCGGTGATCGTGCGGCGCGAGGGCATGGCGCTGGAGGCGGAGGCCGTCATCGCCCACTGCCGCGAGCACATCGCGAACTACAAGTGCCCGCGCAGCGTCGAGTTCCGCGACGCGCTGCCGCTGTCGGCAGCCGGCAAGCTGCAGAAGTTCCAGCTGCGCGAGCCCTTCTGGGCCGGCAGGGAACGCCGCGTCGGCTGAGCACCGGACGCAGGAATCCAGGAAAGAAAGCAAAGGAAGACAACATGCCGATCGATTTCCGCCGCTCCTGGAGCGACGAAGACCTGGAGCTGTACCGCGACAACGTGGTGCGATTCATCGAGACCGAAGTGCTGCCGCACGACGAGGAAGCCCGCAAGCGCGGCCATGTGGGCCACGAGGTCTGGCGCAAGGCCGGCGCCCTTGGCCTGCTGTGCGCCGATATTCCCGAGGAATACGGCGGCGCCGGCGGCGACTTCCGCCACGAGGCCGTGTTCTACGAGGAGATGTCGCGCCGAGCCCTCACCGGCATGGCGACTTCGGTGCACAGCATCGTGGCGCACTACTTCCTCAACCACGGCACCGAGGAGCAGAAGCGCAACTACCTGCCGCGCATGGCGCGCGGCGAGATGGTGGGCGCCATCGCCATGACCGAGCCCGGCGCGGGCTCCGATCTGCAGGGCGTGCGCACGCGTGCCGAGAAGAAGGACGGCGGCTACCTCGTCAACGGCTCCAAGACCTTCATCACCAACGGCTTCCTGGCCGGCGTGGTGCTGGTGGTGTGCAAGACCGATCCGGCGCAGGGCGCGAAGGGCACGTCGATCCTCATCGTCGAGACCGAGGGCTGCAAGGGCTTTCGCGTGGGCCGCGTGCTCGACAAGATCGGCATGAAGGCACAGGACACCTCCGAGCTTTTCTTCGACGACGTGCGCGTGGGCGCCGACGCGCTGCTCGGCGGCGTGGAGGGCCAGGGCTTCTTCCAGCTCATGAGCGACCTGCCTTATGAGCGCACCATCATCGGCCTGAGCGCGCTGGCCACCATGGAAGGCGCCTACCAGGCCACGCTCGACTACGTGCGCGACCGCAAGGCCTTCGGCAAGCCGGTGGCCGAGTTCCAGAACACGAAGTTCAAGCTGGCCGAGATCGCCACGCAGATCAAGGTGGGCCGCGCCTTCATCGACCGCTGCATCGAAGACCTCGTAGCCGGCAAGCTCGACACCGCCACCGCCTCCATGGCCAAGCTCTGGGGCTCGGAGGCCCAGGGCCGCGTGATCGACGAATGCCTGCAGCTCTTCGGCGGCTACGGCTTCATGAACGAATACATGGTGGCGCGCATGTACGCCGACGCGCGGGTGCAGCGCATCTACGGCGGCACCAACGAGATCATGAAAGAGGTGATTGCCAGGGCGCTCTGAGCGAGCGGCCCGGCGCCCCGCTCAGGACAGCCGCCTGATCTCCGAGCGCGCGATCTCGCGGTGGTGGTAGGAGGGCGACAGGCCGATGAACTGCGTGTACTTCTCGCGCGCGGCCTCGGGATTGCCCGCGTCCTCCAGCTCCAGCGCCTCCATCGTGACCTGGGTGAAGAGCAGGTTGGCGTCGCTCTCGCGCGAGTTGGCCGCCAGCGACTTGGGCTGCAGTTCGGGTTGCGCGGCGTAGATATGGCGCTGCACCTCGATCACCTCGATCAGCGCTCGGCCGATGCGCTGGATGTTCTCGTCCACGGGGTCGAGGCCGGTGGCGCGCACTTCGGCGGCGGCCTGGTCCATCAGGTGCGACGCCACGCGCAGCAGCTGGTGCAGATGCTTGTGCTTCATGGGCGGACCGCTCCGTGCGGACGGCCGTCCCCTGGCCTCGCGGCGTGCGCGAGGCCTGTTCCTTGCAATGAACTCATCCGTTGTTCTGCCTCGTGCCGGGCGTCGCGCGGACGCCGGATCCGGCTTTTCCTCTCTGTCGTTCTTCTTGATCGTCGGCCGTCCGCCGCTTGTCGGCGAGCTGTCTCGCGCGCTCGGCGACGGCCATGTTCTTTGCCGCTTCGGCGCCGTATGTCTTCACCGAGAAGGCCTTGCTCACGCTGCCTTTGCCCGCGGTGTACGTGATGGCCAGCCAGTAGCCGGGGTGGCTGGGGTTGGGCGTCTTGAAATGCACGCCGCTCACGCCGCTGGTGTTGTTGCGCCGGGTGATCTCGGACTTCGAGCGCTTGGGTTCGCGCGGCCCGGCGGGGTGGGCCGACAGCCCCATGCGGATCGCCTCCTCGGCCGGGTGGATGCGCGCCAGTCCTGTCATGCGCTGGAGCTGCAGCGCGCGTGCCTGCACCGCCAGCGCCTGCGCGGCGTCGCCCAGTTCGGCGACGGAGAAGTCGGTGCGCAGGATCTCGTCGGGCGCGATGTAGGTCTTGGCCATCCAGGCCCGCACGCGGCCGCCCGGCGCGAGGTGGTGGAACACGCCGGTCACTCCGGTGCTGTTGTTGGCGCGGCGCTTCTCGGCGCGCGCGCTGCGCGGTTGCGGCGGCACGCTGCGCACGACGTGGTCGCGCCAGTCCTGCGCGTGCAGCAGCGCCTGTTCCGCGCCGCCGTAGCTGGCGTTGCCGAAAAGCCCGTGATGGCGGACGCCGTTGCGGACGATGGAAACTTCGAAACCCCAGGACCTGGAGTAGATGCCATACATGGCTGCCGGGTTCGGGACACCTTTGGGCATTCTCGATGTGATGCTGCTAATTCCGTACTCAGCATCGCCGATGCTGATTCCGATGAACTCCCCGGCTCGCGCGGCGCTCTTGGGCGCGCATTTTTCGCAGCTATTCTGGCCGAAGCGCCGCCGCGAATTCGCCCGGACGGCGGCGATCGGAAAAATATCTTCGGCGGTGTGCATCGGGCGCGGCTGTCCTCCGGCCGCTACGTGAAGGCAGCCGGGTGCGGACATCCGCGGAATCACTGCGCCGGCCTCGCCTCGGCGGCGGTCGTGCCGAGCTGCATGGAAGAAGCCTGGGACGGCTGGTCGAGCAGGTAGGAGACGGGGACCGGCGGCGCCTTCGCGGCGGCGCTGCTTTCCTGCTGCATGAACGCATGCTTCTGTTCGAGCTGGCGCTGGCGCTCTTCGATGGCCAGCTGTTTCGCCTTCTCGGGGCCGTGCTCCTTGATGGAGAAGGCCTTGCTCACGCTGCCCCGGCCGGCCGTGTAGGTGATGGCGAGCCAATAGCCCGGGTGGCCCGGGTTCGGCGCCTTGAAGTGCACGCCGCTCACTCCGCTCGAATTGGTGCTGCGCCTGATCTCCGACTTCGAGCGCTTGCGCGCGAGCTGCTCGCCCTCGAAGGCCGGCGCGCTGGTGCGGATGGCCTCCTCGGCCGGATGCAGCCTGGCGAGGCCGTCCATGCGTTCGAGCTGCCGTGCCCGCTCCTCGATGGCCAGCGCCTGCGCCGCCTCGCCGACCGTGTTCACGGGAAAGTCGGTGCGCAGGATCTCGTCCTGCCCGATGTAGGTCTTGGCGACCCAGGCGCGCACCTTGCCGCCCGGCGCGACCTGGCAGAACACGCCCGAGACGCCGGTGGTGTTGTTGATGCGCAGCTTCTCGGCGCGCGTGCGTCGCGGCACCGGCGGGACGCTGCGCACCACGCCGTCGCGCCATTCCTGCGCCTGGCGCAGCGCCTGCGCGTCGCCGCTGTAGCTGGCGCGGCCGAACTGCTGGAAGTAGCGCTTTCCGTTTCGCACGATCGACACCTCGTAGCCCCAGCTGCGAGGGTAGATGCCGTACATGGCTGCGGAGTTGGGGATTCCTTTGGGCATGGTGCTTCGGCTCGAGTCCGCTCTCTGGTTCTTGCATGGCTTGCCTGCCTGGCGCTTCGGGGTGCGGCGACGGCGCGGATTTCCATGCGCCGCGACGCGCCTTGCGCTATCGCGGCAGTTGGAACACAGAGGAAATGCTAGGGACGCAGGCACCGGCGGGGTATCACCGGAATCCGTAGTTCAGGGGCTGGGCGGTGCTGGAAGTCGGCGGATGTAAGGCTATCGGATGACGCCGAGCCTGCGCGCGATCGCCACCGCCTGCGTCCGGCTCTTCGCATCCAGCTTCATGTTGATGTTGCGCAGGTGCGTGCGCACGGTGCTGTCCGAAACGAAGAGCTTCTCGGCCATCGCGCTGTTCGAGTAGCCCTCGGCCAGCAGTTGCAGAACTCGGATTTCCTTGCGCGTGAGCGGCTCCTCGATCGCGTCGCCGGGCGGCGCTGCGGGTTCGGTTGGTGCCGCCATCGGCCCCACGGCCTGCAGCAGCCGCTGCAGGTGGTCCGCGAGGATCGGGTCGCCGCCGCCTTCCTGCATCGCGGCGGCGCAGCGGTGTACCAGCGTTCCGACGGCCGGGCCCTCGTCGAGGATCAGCCGCATGAAGCCTTCCTGGCTCGCGGCCTGCAGCACCTCGGCGAATTCCTCGGCGGCGGCGGCCGGGTCGCCGGCGCGTTGCAGGGCGAGGGCGCGCAGCACCTTGAGCTTGAGCACTCGCCGGTTGCGGGCGACGGCCAGCGCGGCGTGCAGTTCGGCGTCAAGCACGGACAGCGCCGCGCGTGCGTCGCCGAAAGCGATTTCCCATCGGGCCTTGGCGAGCGCGAGGTAGTCGAGGTCATGCGCGGGCAGGCGCTGGCGGCGCTCGCGTTCCCACAGGGCCGGGTCGTCGGCGCGCAGCAGTTCATCGTGCGAGGCGGGGCCGTTGCCCTGCAGGAGCAGCATGCGCGAGCGCTCCAGCTTGGCGCCGGCCACCACGCGCGGCAGCTGGCGCTGGTGGCCCAGGTATTCGAGCTCGGTGAGCGCCTGGAAGGCCGCGTCGATGTCGCCTGCGTGGAAGGCCAGCCGCGAGCGCATCGCGTGGCTCAGGATCATGTGGTCGGGCAGGCCCACGTCGCGCGCCATCGGCAGGTACACGTTGAGTAACCGTTCGGCCTGCGCGAGCTGGTTGGTCTCGTAGACGGCGCCCGCGTACAGCACGCCGGCCCAGGCGTTGCCGTGGCTGTGGTTGTACGACACGGCATGCGTCGAATCGACCGCCATGCGCAGCCGCGCGGTGGCCTGCCGCAGCCGGCCTTCGTGCAGGTCGAACAGGCCGGCCAATGACTCGGTGTACATGCGGTTGAAGGCGCTGTTGCCCTGCTCGCGGCGGGCCGCGTCGAGCAGCCGCTGTGCCTCGTGCTGGTCGCCGCGCACCGCGAGGATGTGGGCCATGGCGTTGAGCAGCACGCTGTCGGCGAAGGCCAGGCCGGTGGGCAGGCGCGCCAGGCTCAGGCGGCCGGCCTCGTAGGCTTCGTCGTGGCGGTCCTGCATGGCCAGCAGCAGCGGCACCAGCGTGTGGGCGCTGGCGCGCACCTCGGCGATGGGGCTGTCGAGGCAGCCCGACGCGTCGAGCTGGCGCATTGCATCCCACGGGCCGTGGGTGAAGCAGGTGGCCCACAGCGAGATCGGCTGCAGGAAGGGGTGCTCGCGCAGCTGGTGCTCGGGAATGGCCGAGAACCAGCGCGCCAGCATACGCATGCGGCCTTCCTCGAGGAACTGCGCGGCATGGTGGTCGAGCAGGTTCAGCGCATGCGGATGGTCGCCTCCTTCGATGGCGTGGTCGATGGCGGGCACCGGCCGGCCGTGCGACTCGTACCAGCCCGAGGCCGCGAGATGCAGGCGCGCGGGCTCGCCGGGCATCTCGCGCGCGAGCTGCGCGCGCAGGAAGTCGGCAAAGAGGCTGTGATAGCGCCACGCGCCGCCGTCGCCGCTCATCACCGGCGTGAGGAACAGGTTCGACGCGGCCAGCCGCTCGAGGATGGCCGCGCAGTCCATGCGCGGGCACAGCGCCTGGCACACCGATGCGTCGAGCTGGCGCAGGATGCTGGTGCGCAGCAGGAAGTCGCGGACTTCCTTCGGCTGGTGCGCGAGCACGTCCTCGGCCAGGTACTCGGCCACGGCGCGGTCGGAGCCCGAGAAGCGCTCGACGAAACCGGTGGCGGCGCCCGTGCCGTGGCGCTCCAGCGCCATCGACGCGAGCCAGATCGCCGCCACCCAGCCTTCGGTCTTGCGGTGCAGCAGCGAGAGCATCTCGGGCGGCAGCGCCTGGCGCAGGCCGAAGAAGGCGCCGGTCTCCTCCAGGCTGAAACGCAGCCGGTCGGTGTCGATCTCGGTGAGCTGCCCGCGCGCGCGCAGCCGGCCCAGGCCTAGGTCGGGCAGGCTGCGCGAGCCGATCACGATCTGCCCCCGGCGCGGCAGGTGCTCGACGATCTCGCGCACCAGCCCCAACACGGCCGGCTCCTGCACCCGCTCGAAGTCGTCGAGGAACAGCGTGAAGGGCGACTCGTGCGCCGCCAGCGCGGCCACCGCGTCGAAGGGGTTGTTGCCGCCATTGCCGCGCGGGTCTTCGACGCCCAGGCGCTGCACGGCCTCGGCCAGGCAGTCGAGAAAGCGCGAGACGTCGTTGTCGGCCCGGTCCAGTGTGAGCCATGCGGTGGCGATGCCCTGCGCCTCCATCCGTTCGCGGATCTGCGCCATGGCGGTGGTCTTGCCGAAGCCGGCGGGCGCCCGCACCAGCACCAGCTTCACGGCCGCCGACGCGACCTCTTCCCGGATCGCGGTGCGCGGCACCTGCGTGGCGACGAAGGCCGGGGGATTGAGCTTGGTTTCGAGGATGCGGGGTGTGGGCGGCTGCATGCGGCGCTGAAATCCCGTCGTTTCCGACGATGTGTGCGGCCGATTCTGCTTCCTAAACTGGGCGGCGACAAACCATCCAAGACACCTCAAGGACACCAGCAGATGCAACTCGATTCCAGCATTGCGGCCGTCGTCACCGGCGGCGCCTCGGGCCTGGGCGCCGCCACCGCGCGCCGCCTCGCGGGCCATGGCGTGAAAGTCGCGCTCTTCGACCTCAATGCCGAGCAGGGCGAGGCCCTGGCGAAGGAACTCGGCGGCATCTTCTGCAAGGTCGACGTCACCTCCGAGGAGCAGGTGGATGCGGCCTTCGCCAGGGCGCGCGCGGCGCACGGCCAGGAGCGCGTGCTGGTCAACTGCGCCGGCACCGGCAACGCAGTGAAGACCGCGAGCCGCGACAAGGCCACGGGCGAGATCAAGCACTTTCCGCTCGCGAATTTCGACCGCATCATCCAGATCAACCTGGTCGGCACCTTCCGCTGCATCGCCAAGTCGGCCGCCGGCATGCTCACGCTCGACATGCTGGAGGACGGCGAGCGTGGCGCGATCGTCAACACCGCCTCGGTGGCGGCGCAGGACGGCCAGATGGGGCAGGCGGCCTATACAGCCTCGAAGGCCGGCATCGTCGGCATGACGCTGCCCATCGCGCGCGACCTCATGAGCGAGGGCATCCGCGTCAACACCATCCTGCCGGGCATCTTCGACACCCCGTTGCTGCAGGGCGCGCCCGACAACGTGAAGGCCGCGCTGGCGGCGTCGGTGCCCTTCCCGAAGCGCCTGGGCAAGCCGGCGGAGTACGCGACGCTGGCGGAGCTGATGATCACCAACGGCTACTTCAACGGCGAGAGCGTGCGGCTCGACGGGGCGATCCGCATGGCGCCGCGCTGACCCGGACCCGCGCATTCATACAGATATAGACAGACAGGAGAACTCCATGCCCGAAGCATTCATCGTCGCCGCCGCCCGCACCGCCGGAGGCCGCCGCAACGGCCGCCTCGCCGGCTGGCACCCCGCCGACCTCGCCGCGCAGGTGCTGAACTCGCTGGTGGAGCGCGCAGGCGCCGACCCGGCGCTGGTCGAGGACGTCATCATGGGCTGCGTCGACCAGGCCGGCGAGCAGTCTTCCAACATCGCGCGCAACGCGGTGCTGGCCTCGAAGCTGCCCGAGTCGGTGCCGGCCACCTCGGTCGACCGGCAGTGCGGCTCGTCGCAGCAGGCGCTGCACTTCGCGGCGCAGGCCGTGATGTCGGGCACCATGGACATCGTGATCGCCGCCGGCGTGGAGAGCATGACGCGCGTGCCCATGGGCATGCCCGTCACGCTGCCGCTGAAGAACGGGCTGGGTTTCTACGTGAGCCCGCTCATGGCCAGGCGCTACCCCGACGTGCAGTTCAGCCAGTTCACCGGCGCCGAGATGATCGCCAGGAACTACGGCATCGAGAAGGACGAGCTCGATCGCTACGCGCTGGAAAGCCACCGACGCGCCATCGCCGCCACCAAGGCCGGCCACTTCGAACGCGAGATCGTGCCGCTGGCGGTGCGCATGGCCGACGGCACCGAGCCCGGCGAGCAGCACACCGTGGACGAAGGCATCCGCTTCGACGCCACGCTGGAGAGCATCGCCGCCGTGAAGCTCATCGCCGAGGGCGGGCGCTGCACAGCGGCCACCGCCAGCCAGATCTGCGACGGCGCCAGCGGCCTGATGGTGGTGAACGAGCGCGGCCTGAAGACGCTGGGCGTGGAGCCGCTCGCGCGCATCCACCACATGAGCGTGATGGGACACGATCCGGTGATCATGCTGGAGGCGCCGCTGCCCGCCACGCAGCGCGCACTGAAGAAGGCGGGCATGAAGATCGCCGATATCGACCTGTACGAAGTCAACGAGGCCTTCGCGCCGGTGCCGCTGGCCTGGCTGCAGGCGCTCGACGCCGACCCGGCGCGGCTCAACGTGAACGGCGGCGCGATCGCTCTGGGCCATCCGCTGGGCGCATCGGGCACCAAGCTGATGACCACGCTGGTCCACGCGCTCGGCCAGCGCGGCAAGCGCTACGGCCTGCAGACCATGTGCGAGGGCGGCGGCATGGCCAACGTGACCATCGTCGAGCGGCTGTGACGGCGATGGCAGGGTAATCGCGGGAGGCAGCCCGTGGAGCGGTGGAGGCCGATGCCAACATAATCGGGGTCCATGGGCGCTTCGCCATCGATTCTCGATCCCCGCTCCGTCATCCTGCTGGCCGGCGTCATGGGCGTCATGATGGCGCTCGTCGTCTTCTTCATGCAGCGCAGCTATCCGCGCAGCATCCAGGGCCTGGGCGACTGGGCGAAGGCCCCGCTGGTCGCCTTCGTGAGCACCATGCTGTTCGCGGCGCGCGGCTACTTCCCCGACTTCCTCACCATCGTGGTCGCCAACTTCGTGCTGTACCAGGCCTGCATCCTGTACTACGCAGGCAGCCAGAAGTTCCTGTTCGGCCGCAGCGACACCCGGGGCTGGACGGTACTGAACTGCGTCCTGGCGGTGGCGCTGTTCTGGTTCGGCATCGTGAAGCCCGACTTCGAGATGCGCCTGCTGTTCGTCACCCTGGCGGTGGCGGCGCTGTTCTTCCGGCACGCGCAGCTTTACATGCGGCATGCGGGCGAGGTGTTCGGCAAGCGGCTGATGACCGGGCTGCTGCTGGCGCAGGCGGTGGTGGCGGCCCTTCGCTTCGTGTCGGTGGTGGCGGGCATGGCGGGCAGTGGGCTCATGGAGGGCTCCTGGATCCAGTCGCTCTACATCAGCATGTACTCGTTCACCGTGCTGCTGCTGTCCATCGCCGTCATCCTGATGGCCACCGACCGCGTGCACACCGAGTTCGAATACCTGGCCACGCGCGACCCGCTCACCGGCGCGCTCAACCGCCGCGCCGTGCTCGACGCCTGCCAGGGCGCCTTCGCCTCGGGCGAACGCCGTGGCGCGCTGCTGATGGTGGACCTCGACCACTTCAAGGACATCAACGACCGTTTCGGCCACCAGATGGGCGACGCCGTGCTGCGCGAGGCGGTGCGCCGCATGCAGCGCGCGATCGGCGACACGGGCGTGCTCGGCCGGTACGGCGGCGAGGAATTCGTCGTGCTGCTGCCCCAGGCCGGCAAGGCCGAGGCGATGGAGGTCGCGGCGCGCCTGCGGCAGGCCATCGGCGAGCCCTTCCCGGCGGACTCGACCATGGCCGTCGTCGGTTCGATGGCCGCGAGCATCGGCGTGGCGGCCGGCGAGAGCAGCGCAGGCGGCTCCGGCATCGACGACGTGCTGGCGCTGGCGGATGCGGCGCTGTACCGCGCGAAGGCGATGGGGCGGGACCGGGTGATCGCTGCGGCTTGAGAGCCATCTGCCGGCGTCAGGTCGACGGTCGCGTCTCCTCGTTCGTCTTTCGCCACGCGCCGCGCCAACGAATTGCCCCGCTCGCCAGCACGATCCCCGGCACCACCAGCGCCAGCGCCAGCAGCACCGCGCCGGTGATGGGCTCATTCATCCACGCCGCAGCGCCCAGCGTGGTCAGCACCGGCGCCAGTGCCGCCGAGAGCGATGCGCGCGATGCGCCGAGCCTGGCGACGGCGACCATGTAGACCACCAGCCCGAGCAGGCCGGCGACCACGCCCTGCGTCGTGGCCTGCAATGCGACATCGGGCCATGGGGCGGTGAGCAGCTTCGGTACGCCGGCGAACGGCAGCACGAGCAGCGCCAGCAGCAGCGCCGACCATCCGTTCACGAACGCCGCGCCCTGCCATGGCGTGAGTCCGCAGTGCGCGAACGCGAGCGAGTGCGCCGCCCACAGTACGGCCGCTGCAAGAAAGAGAACATCACCGCGCCAGTCGTTCGAACCGCCGCCACCGCTGAAGCTGCCCATTGCGAACAGCGCCATACCGACCGCGATGCAAGCCAGCCCGACGAGCCTGATGCCTTCGATCTTCTGCCCCTTGTGCAGCCACGCGCCGATGGCGGTGAAGAGCGGCAGGCTGCCCGCCATGAAGATGCCCATGTGGCTCGCGGGCGCCCATTGCGCGCCGGCCAGCACCAGCAGGCCGAAGGGCAAGCCGCCACCTGCGGCGAGCAGCACGAGCGCGGGCAGCGATGCCTTCGGCGCGATGCGCTTCTTGCCGAACCAAAGGGGCGCGAGCAGCAGCGCGGGAATGCCGTAGCGCAGCAGCGCGAGGTCGATGGGACCGAGCGTGGTGGTCACGCCGTGGCGCGAGACGAGTTGCCATGCGCTGCCGATGAAGGCGGCGGCCAGGGCAGCGAGCAGGCCGGTGAGGAGGTTGCGATCCAGCATCGCCCGCAGTCTCGCGACCGCGCAGTGCGATGGCTATCAAATTCGTGCGCCGGTCGTCATGCCAGTGCGCGTCGGGCTTCGCCGAGCGTGATGCCGATTTCGCGCCTGAACACCGCGCCGAGGTGGCTCTGGCTGCAGTAGCCGAGGTCGTGCGCGATGCCGGCGAGGTCGGTGTCGCCATCGACCAGGCGCTCCATGGCCGAGGCGAGGCGCAGGTGCAGGCGGTACTGGTGGAGGCTCAGGCCGGTGTGCTGGCGGAAGCTGCGAGCCAGATGGAAGGGCGAGCGCGAGACCGCGTCGGCGAGTTCGTGCAGCGAGAGCCGCGTGCCGCGATCGGCGGTTTCGGCAAGCAGCCGCCTGGCGCGTGCGACCGCGCCCGTCAGCGGCGACTGCCGTCGGGCCGTTCCAAACTCGTCGACCAGCGACGCGATGGCCAGTGCGCCGCCGTCGCCCGCGCGCAACTGGCGCTGGGCCGCGTGAATCCGGTACAGCGACCTTGGCGAGAGCAGGCAGAACGCAGGCGTTGCGTCGTCGGCGCGACCTGGATGGTGGCGGCTGACGATCACGCTGCGCTGCGTCGCCTGTGTTGCGGCGCGCAACTGGTAGACCATGGCATCGGCCAGATGCATGGCGGTCAGCCCGTCGATCTGCCAGGTGCTTTCGCCCCAACGCAAGTCGAGCATCGCGCGGCCGGCAGGGAAGACGATGCGGCGCGATTCGAGCGTGTAGGGGCCACTCCAGCCAGGCTCTTCCTTCCCATGCGATCGCAGGTGCTCCACCGTGAACTCGCGCCCGGCGTAGAGGAGCGTGCGGTCGTGGGGCATGGCGGCATTCTGCGCGCGGGGCCGCCGGGGGGCTATTTCTGGTTGTCGTCGCCCCAGCGCCAGCGCGGCGGCTCGCCCTTCAGCCAGCAGACCACGACGAGCGCGATGGTCGGGATCGCGAGGCCGAGAAAGAAACGCAGCGGTTCGCGCTCCGGATGAAGGGAATACACGGCGGCCAGCACCAGCGCGGCGTAGATGGCGACCACCACCCAGCCCTGCCAGCGGTTGGGAAGACTCCAGCCCCAGCCGTAGCGTTTGGCGGGAAACCAGTAGGGCGGTTGTTGTTTCTGCATCAGGTGACTCCTTGTCGATTGGGGCGGCCTCTTCGCGTCCTTCTCGTGGCTTCGGCGTTCCTTGCGGGACCTGGCGCGGATTCTGTCCGCATTGCCTGAAGAGATCCTGAGCGCCTGAACGCTCGCCTGCTCAGGCGAACGGAAACGGCCCTTCCATCGCCCCGATGTGGCTGACATGGCTCACCATGCCATGCGCCTCGCTCCACAGGTGCAGCATGCAGCCCGGCCGGCCCATGTACGAGGCCGGCGCCGCGCCTTCGGCCAACTGCAGCGCGATCTCGGTCGTGCTGCTCGGGCAGGAGCACACGACGGTGCCGGCCCAGCGGCGCAGCATCGTGCGGTGCACGTGGCCGCACAGCACCAGCTCTATGTTGGGGGCTCCGCGCACTATGGCTTCGAGCGGCATGGTGTCCATGCAGCGGTACGCGTCCATGTAGGGAATGCCGCTGATGAAGGGCGGATGGTGCAGCATCAGCAGCGTGGGCTTGATGCGGTCGGACTCCAGCGTGCGCCGCAGCCATGCGAGGCCCTGCGCGTCGATACCGCCGTGATGGAGGCCGGGGATGCACGAGTCCAGAGCCACGATGCGCACCGGATGGTCGTCGATGCAGTAGTGCAGCGCACCCTCGGCCGGCAGGTAAGCGTGGTCGGCGAAGGCGGCGCGGAAGTTCTCGCGGTGGTCGTGGTTGCCGGGGATCACGAGGTACGGGATCTCCAGCTTCGCGAGCAGGCGCCGCGCCTGCGCGTATTCCTTGGGGCGGCCCTCGTCGACGAGGTCGCCGGTCACCAGCACGAGATCGGGGCGGCGGTCGAGCGCGTGCAGGTGGTCGACGGCTTCCCCGAACATGCGGTTCGAGTCGGCCACGCCCTGGTAGAGCTGGCCTGCGGGGCGGATGTGCGGGTCGGAGATCTGTGCGATGAGCATGTGGCGTCTCGTGCTGTTCGTTGTGCCACGAGGGCTAGCACGATCCGTTCCGCGGCCGGGGCAGGGCCCGCGCTCAGATGCCGACGAACTCCGCCACCTCCGACAGCGGCGCGCGCTCGGTCACGAGCGCATCGAGCGGCCGGCTGCGGTCGGCGTAGCCGATGGCCATGCCGGTGAAGAGCATGCGCTCGGGCGGCAGGCCGATGAAGCTGCCGATGGTCTGCGGGTAGATCGCCCAGCATTCCTGCGGGCAGCTGTCCAGGCCCTCGGCGCGCAACAGCAGCATGATGTTCTGCAGCACCATGCCCAGGTCGGACCACTGCGGCGGGCCCATGCGGCGGTCGACGCTGCAGAACAGCGCGAGCGGCGCGCCGAAGAACTGGTAGTTGCGCGCGAACCATTCGCGGCGCGCGGCCTTGTCTTCGCGCGGAATGCCCAGCAGCTCGTACATCGCCTCGCCCACGGCGAAGCGGCGGTCGCGGTAGGGCGCGACCAGCTCGCGCGGATAGATGTCGTACTCGCTGCCTTCGCCGGCGGGCGCCTCATGCACGCGCGTGCGCATGATGGCCTTGAGCTCGGCGAGCCTTTCGCCGCCCACCACATGCAGGTGCCAGGGCTGCAGGTTGCCGCCCGAAGGCGCGCGCAATGCCTGCTGCAGCACGCGGCGGATCACGTCGCCGGAGACGGGCGTGTCTAGAAAGTCGCGCACCGAGCGGCGGGTGGCGATGGCGTCCTGAAGGTGCATGGAAAAGTCCTCTTGAAGCGGATGCTAGGGGCAACCCTCGGATGGCCTCAATCGTCTCTTCCGACGATGCCGCACGGCATGGCCGCTGCCTAGCATCCGGCCAGCGTACAGGAGACAAGACATGTTCGGATTGATGCAAGACCGCCCGCTGCTGATCTCGTCGCTCATCGACTACGCGGCCAACTTCCACCCGCATGCCGAAGTGGTGGGCCGCACGGTGGAGGGGCCGCTGCACCGCACCAACTACGCGGAGATACAGCGCCATTCCAAGCAGGTGGCCAATGCGCTGAAGACGCTGGGCATCGAGTCCGGCGACCGCGTCGGCACGCTGGCGTGGAACACGTGGCGGCATCTGGCGCTGTACTTCGGCGTGTCGGGCTCGGGCGCGGTGCTGCACACGGTGAACCCGCGGCTCTTTCCGGAGCAGATCGACTACATCGTCAACCATGCCGAAGACAAGGTGCTGTTCTTCGACACCACCTTCGCTCCGCTGGTCGAGAAGCTCGCGCCGGCGCTGAAGTCGGTGCGGGCCTTCATCGCGATGACCGACCGCGCGCACATGCCGTCCATCGACGTGCCCAATCTGCTGTGCTTCGACGAGCTCGTGGGCTCGCAGAGCGAGCAGTACGGGTGGCCCGAGTTCGACGAGCGCACAGCATCGTCGCTTTGCTACACCTCGGGCACCACGGGCAATCCGAAGGGCGTGCTGTATTCGCATCGATCCACCGTGCTGCACTCGCTGATGGAGTGCGCACCCGACACCTTCGGCGTCAACTCGCAGATGACGCTGCTGCTCGCGGTGCCGATGTTCCACGCCAACGCATGGGGCATGCCGTATGCGGCGGCGATGACCGGCATGAAGCTGGTCATGCCCGGCCCGCACATGGACGGCCAGAGCCTGTACGAGCTGATGCGCGACGAGAAGGTCGGCTTCTCGCAGGCCGTGCCCACCATCTGGCTGATGCTGTTCCAGTACTTCGATGCGCACCCCGAGATCGACACGCGCGCCATCGGCCTGAAGCGCATCGGCGTGGGCGGCGCCGCCACGCCGCGCAGCATGATCGAGCGCTTCGAGCGCGACTTCGGCGCCGACTTCGTGCAGGGCTGGGGCATGACCGAGACCAGCCCCATCGGCGTGATAGGCAACCTGCTGCCCAAGCACCTGTCGATGCCGAAGGAAGAGCAGACGCGCGTGAAGATGCGCCAGGGCCGTGGCGTATGGGGCGTGGAACTGAAGATCGTCGGCGAAGACGGCCAGCGCCTGCCGCACGACGGCAAGGCCTTCGGCCACCTGCACGTGCGCGGTCCGTGGATTGCGAGCGGCTACTTCAAGAGCGAGGGCGGGCCGGTGCTCGATGCCGAGGGCTTCTTTCCGACGGGCGACGTCGCCAACATCGACGAGGACGGCTACGTGCAACTCGTCGATCGCGCGAAGGACGTCATCAAGTCGGGCGGCGAGTGGATCTCGTCCATCGATCTCGAGAACGCGGCGAGCACACACCCGGCGGTGGCCGAGGCGGCGGTGATCGGCATCGCGCATCCGAAGTGGCAGGAGCGTCCGCTGCTCATCGTGGTGAAGCGTGCGGGCATGGAAGCCACGCGCGAGGAACTGCTCACATTCCTCGCGGAGCGCGTCGCGAAATGGTGGCTACCGGAAGACGTGGTCTTCGTCGACAGCCTGCCGCACACGGCCACTGGCAAATTGCTGAAGACAAAGCTGCGCGAACAGTTCAAAGGTTACGTGGCGACGACATCTGTTTGACAGTTCGGTGACTTGTTCGATTTTTCTGTGGACAACTCTGTGGGTGGAGGGTGGAGGCGGGAAGGCTGAGCCATGACTGGCGGGGCTTCCCGCCACGTTGCCTGTTGAATAGGCAGCGGTGCCTGCCCGGCGCAAGTTCATGCGAGCCGCTCGGATGCGAGAGATTCGACCTCGATTGACGAGGGTAGGGCGGACGGCTACATTCCAGACCGCTTCGCGACCAGCGAGGCCAGGTTTGACAGCCTGAAAGAACCGCGGTGAAAGCCGCATACCGCAATTGGTTTGCGGCTTTTGCCATTCCGGCTTCCTTTTGGCGGCTCGGATGGGAGGGCTCGCGCCCTGCCGGTTTCGCCTAGCGGTTCCCGGTCTGTCAACCTGTTCGAGCCGCCGCCTTCGTTTGACAGCGGATGCGCCGGTTGCAGCAAAGCAGAACCGACAGGGAGGGCCGACATGGCCGATTCATCAAGTACCGCGCAAACCAAGAGCGCGGAGTTCAAGCCGTTCGCATGGAGCCCCGTTGACGAGCTCGATCACGAGGAACGACGGCGAGCGTTGTTCCTCAACGATGCACGCGACGTGATCGATGGCGCGCACACGCTGATGCAACTGCTCGCATGGGACGAAGGGCGCCGCGACGCAGTGCAGCCCTTGCTCGACGAAGTTCATCGCTCGTCGATCCAGCGCCTGCTGATCGCATCGCTGGGCATGCTGCACGCCGGCATCGAAGGGCAGTGCGAATCGCTCGAAACGGCGCGGATGTAGGCGAATGAAGCGCGACCGGCCGGGTCGCGGACCCGGTCCGTCGCAATTCCGGATGCCGCGAAATCACCTGGTTGCGCCACGCGCGAGCTGCGCCCGCCCGAACGGCGTGATGCGGCGGATCACCGCCAGCTCCTGCGGCGACCCCTCGGTATCCTTCCATGCGAGTTCGGGGCTGATGGCCGCATCGACGAACCCGGCCTGCTTCAGCACGCCGATGCAACTGATTTCATACGGGTCCTCCACCCGAAGGGGGAAGGCCGAACGTTCTATCTTGCGCAGGTAGTCGAGCGGCTCCAGGCTCGTCTTCTTTTTTCTCGACGCCGAAACCGCGCCGCCTTGGCCGCGCAGCTTTTCGATCTCGGCGTGCCCTTCCTCCGTGATGCAGACCACCAGCGCGGCCTGTGCCAGCCTGTAGCTGCCATGGCCGGTATCGAAAGCGGGATCGATGGCGGCCTCGATGAGGCCGGTGGCTTTCAGGACGGACACGCGCCGCACGTCCTGCGCGTCGGTCACGTGCATGGGCAGGCGAGCATGCTCCAGGCGGAGAAGGTATCTGAGCGGCACTGACGAACCCCTGTGATCACCTCCCTCGGCCTTCGATGCCGCGCCATGTTGACCAGTTGGAGCAGAGACAGAGAGAACGCCTCCCGGCACCCTGGACAACTCATGCGCCCCGGGGAATCCAGCTCACGAAGGGGCTGGCCGGCGAGGGGATGGATTGTGAATATTTGTCAACAATTCTTGTGCCTCCGCAGGACGAGCGCCATCACCGAAATAGGGTATTCCCTCTGGCCGGTCTACAGGCAAAGCTGGCGGGCGTGGTCAGTGCTTGTGCCCGCCATGCCCCGCAGGCTGCGCCGACGCATTCAGCGCCCGCACCGGCGCCTTCACCTCCAGCGTCTCGCGCTTGCCGTCCTTGCCCTCGAAGGTGAGCGTGAGCGGCACCGTGTCGCCTTCCTTCACCTGCTGCTTGAGGTCGAGCAGCATCACGTGATAGCCGCCGGGCTTGAGCTCGACGGTCTTGCCTGCGGGCAGCTCGAGCGCGGGGATCTGGCGCATGCGCATCACGTTGTCCTGCATGGCCATCTCGTGCACTTCCACCACGGGCGTGACGGGCGAACTGGCCGAGACCAGCTTGGTGTCTTTCGCGGCGCTGAGCTGCATGAACGCGCCGGTGGCCTTCTGCTGCGGCACGGTGGCGCGCACCCAGGCGTCCTTGACGGTGACCTGCGCGTTCGCGGCATGCGCGGTGAGCAGCGCGGCGCCGGTGATGGCGAGGATGTGTGCAATGCGGTTCTTCATGGTCGGTATCTCCTTGGATTTGAATGATGAAAGTCAGGCCTGCAGGATCCTGCGAAGGTCTTCGGCGCATTCCTGCGCGCTCTGCTCGTGGCGCAGCACGACGCGGATCTTGCCCTTGGGGTCGAACACATAGCTGAAGGCCGAATGGTCCATGGTGTACGAGGAGCCGGTGGGCACCTTCTTGTAGAACACCTTGAAGTCCTTCGCGGTCTCGCTGGTGCGCTGCAGGTCGCCGTACAGGCCGATGAAGCTCGGGTCGAAGGCCTGCGTGTAGGCCTTGAGCACGACGGGCGAATCGCGCTCGGGGTCGACGGTGACGAAGATCACCTGCAGGCGATCGCCGTCGCTGCCGAGCAGCCGCTTGATCTCGGCCGCGCGCACGAGGGCGGTGGGGCAGACGTCGGGGCATTGGGTGAAACCGAAGAACATCATCACGGCCTTGCCCTTGAAGTCGGCCAGCGTGCGCTCGCGGCCGTCGGCGTCGGTCAGGCGAAAGTCCCGCGCGTAGTTGGCGCCGGTGATGTCGACGCCGTTGAAGCGGGCGGGCAGCACCTTGTCGCAGGCTGCGAGGGTCGTGAACGCAATGAGGCTGCCGCCGGATAGCAGCAGGCGGCGCCGCGTCGGGTAGTGGGGTTTTTCTCTGGGCATTGAATGGACTCGCTCCGGCGCCCGCAGGAGGCGCCGATGGATTCGTGGCAGGAACGCGCGCGGCAGACTTGCGACGGGCCTCGTCGGGAGGCGCCGGCATCACGCGCGCGGGAACTGGGGAGGAAGCCTCAGACGAGCGAGGGAGGTCCGCGCGCCGGCAGCGGTGCGGTGGCGGCCGCTGCAATGTGCGCCGACGGAACCGGCCGCGCCACGCGGGCCAGCGGCGCGAACGCCGGCAGCTCGACGGTGGGCGTCGTCGCGGGCGGGGCGCCGGTGAGCACGCACAGCGGGCAGTCCATGTGGCCCGCGCCCAGCTCCTGCGAGCCGTCGTCGGTGTGCACGATGGCCTTGAGCGATCCGGCGTTCGAGCAGACCAGCTCCACCGTTTGCGGATGCACGAGCGGTGAGGCCATGGCCACGCCCAGCGAGAGCGCGAACCACAGCAGCGCCCAGCGGATCAGGCCGACGCCCGGCCGCGGCAGTGCCAGGCCGGGGCGGCTGGGTGGGGCTCGGAAAGGCGTCGCGGGCATCGCCGGGGATTATCGGCCAGTGCCGCGCCGCAAAGAAAAAAAGCCTTGCAAGTCGTTGACCTGCAAGGCTTTTCGTTTGTTTTGGTGGCTCTTCACGGACTCGAACCGCGGACCTGTGGATTATGATTCCATCGCTCTAACCGACTGAGCTAAAGAGCCGTTCGGTGGTGTTGCACACCGAGCCTGCGATTATAGCCCAGTCCGAAGCCGCCGCTCAACCACCCGCCGGCAACTTGCCCAATTCTTCGGAAACCAGCCGCACGATCAGCTTGTCCAGCGTCTGCACCGAGTAGTTGCCGACGTCGTGCACGGTCTGCGTTCCCGGGCCGCTCGCCGGGTTCGTCGCCTCCTTGTAGGTCAGGAACACGAAGCGCCCGCCGGTGTACTGCGCTATCTGGCGCTGGATGTATTCGCCCTGCTTGTCCAGGCCCGATGCACCCACGCTGAACACCTTGATGCCCTTGCCCAGCGCGGCGACCATGTCGTCGTCGTATTGGGGGCCGCCGTAGTCGAGATGCGGCGGCGCGTCGGCCAGCAGCACCACGAGGCGGGTGGTGTCGTTGCCGCGCCAGCTCAGCTTGTGGACGGTTTCGTTGAGCGCCTCGTTCATCGCCTCGGGGTAGTCGCCACCGCCCGCGGCGCGCAGCGCGTCGAGCACGCCCTGGAAGGCGTTCAGGTCGTTGGTGAAGTCGTGGCGGCGCACCAGGAACTCATCGCCCCGGTCGCGATATGCCACGAGGCCGAAGCAGGTGTCCGGGCGGCTGGGCAGTCGGGCGACCTGGTCGGCGATGGTGCGCAGGGTGGCCTTGAGCCTGGCGATCTCGTCGTCCATCGAGCCGGTGGCATCGATCAGGAAGACAAGGTCGAGCCTGGCGCGCGCAGGCACGGCGCCGGGCTTGCCGCCGAGCACCACGTCGACCGCGTTCTTCTGTCCGCGCTGCAGGAAGGCAGTGCTCTGGCGCCCGTTCTTGCGCACGGTGACTTCATAGATCGCGCTCTGCGCCTTGTCGAAGGCGTTCGGATGCAGCCATGCGCGCCCGCCCGCGTCGGTGCGGGCCCACATCGCGGCGCCGTTGGCGGCCTGCACCGCCACTTCGGCATCGGGCACGACCACGCCGCGCGCATCGCGCACCTGCAGCAGGTAGCGCACGCTGATGTCGCGCTCGCGGTGCGGGACCTGCGTGCGGCCGTGGAAGGCCAGGTATTCGCTGAAGTCGGCGTTGTCGTCGACCATGCCGGCGGTGACGGGCTCGTTGGCCGGGCGCTGGGCCTGTACAGGTGCCTGAAGTTCGCCGGATACGCGAGCCGCCGGGGCGGGCGCGACAGGTGCGATCGAGGCCGGCGGTGCTTCCGCGATGGCATCGGCGAGAGCCGCTCCAGCCGGTGCCGACCTGGCTGCGGGCGCCGCCATCGGCTTTGGCGTCGTGGGCGAAGGCACGACGGAGGGGCTCGCCCTGTATTCCTTCGACAGTTCGGCGTACCTGCGTTCCTCCCGCGCGCTGGAGGCGCGCGGCATGCCTGGCGTCTCGTAGGTCCGCACCGGCCGTGCGCAGTGCGTGGCGGAGGGCGCCTCGAAGTTCGGCACCATCTGCGTCGGCAGCGCGCGGCTGTCGGGCGCGGGCGTTGGCCGGCGCACGGCGCTGCCGGTGGCGGGGATTTCGGTGGCGCCGCTGGCGCTCAGCAGCAATTGGGCGCACAGCAGCACGACGAGCGGGCGGCGAAACCGGGAAACGAAAGGCTGGGTCATGGAAGCACTCCGGGTGGTTGGGTGCTGGCTGATACGGCCCGCCTGCGCCAACGGGGTTAGTCGGTCGTGAATTTTTTTGCCGCTCCGAACCCCGGTGCGCCTCTTGGCCCGTACAAGCTCGGGTGAAAATCCTCCGATGTCCGCGCTTCCCCGCGCCCCTTCAGCCAAGAACGCCCCCGAGCGCCAGGCCATGCCCGACGATCAGTTGATGCTGGCCTACGCGCAGGGCGATGCCGCCGCGTTCGACGTGCTCTACGCGCGCCACGAGGGCGGGCTGTTCCGCTTCGTCAAGCGCCTGCTCGGCGCGCGGCTCGCGGCGCAGGCCGACGAGGTGTTCCAGGACACCTGGGTGCGGATCATCTCGGCGCGCGAGAGCTTCTCGCCGCAGGGGGCGGCATGGCGCACCTGGGCCTTCACCATCGCGCACAACCTCGCCATGGACCGCCTGCGCGTGAGCGGGCGCGAAGTGACGCTCGAAGCGCATGCGGACGACGACGGCAACCCCGTGCCCACGCTCGAACACGGCGTGCGTGGTGCGGCGGCCGATGCGGCGTCCCACCCGTCAGCAGAGGAACTCGCGTTCTGGCGCGCCGCGGGCCGCCGCCTGCTGACCTGTCTCGACGAACTCCCGGCCGAGCAGCGCGCCGCGTTCCTGCTGCACCATGAAGATGGTCTCACCGTCGAGGCGCTGGCCGCGAGCCTGGAGATCGGCTTCGAGACCGTGCGCAGCAGGCTGCGCTACGGCCTGCAGAAACTGCGCGGCTGCATGGAGCGCTATCTGTCGGTGCTGGAGAAGCGGGCATGAGCGGCGGCAACGACAACTCCGGATTCGACGACCTGCGCGACCCGGCGCTGCGCCGCGCTCTGGACCATGCGCCCGACAGCGAGGCCACGCCGCATCCGCGCACGCGCGATGCGATCCTGAAAATGGCGCACAACCTCGCCGCCGCGCCGGCCAGCGCTGCCCCCGCGGCCAACAACGCGAGCGCCGCGCCCTGGTGGCGGCGTCTTTTCGGTGGCGGCGAGCCGCATGCGCGCATGCCGTGGAATGCCGCCTTCGCCACCGTGCTGGTGGCCGCTTTCGTGACGGTGCTCTGGCACAAGGAGCCCGTGCCGGATGCGCGGCTCGACGGTGAAGCGCGCGTGGGCGAAGCGACTGTACCGGCGCCGGCACAGGCACAGGCACAGGCACAGGCACAGGCACAGGCACAGGCACAGGCACAGGCACAGGCACCTGCAGCGCTGCCTGCACCCGCTGCTCCGGCCGCGCCCGCCGAGCCGGCTGCACCTAAGCCGGCCCAACCGCCGGCAGAGACTGATGCGCAGGCAGATACGCAGCCGGCGCCCGCCGCAGCTGCACCGGCGCCTGCAAAAGCGCCCGCAGCGCCTGCGCCCGAATCTGAGCAACGCGCGAGGATTGCGCGCGAGTCGGCAGACTCTTCCGCCAAGAGGGCTCCCAAGGAGGCGGCCAACGCGGCGAGCGCGGATGCCGCACGGAAAGCCGAGCCGGCGCCTCCGCTGCTGCAAGCGGCGCCTGCTGCGCCTATCGCTCCGGTTGTTCCGGCTGCTCCGGCTCCTGTCGCACCGTCTGCGCCGTCTGCGTCGATCGCACCGGCTCCGCCGCCTCCGGCCATGGCCGAGCAGGCTGCGCCGGCCCCACCGCCGGCGCCCATCGCGCGCGATGAGCGCCGGGAAGCACAGGCGGAAGGTGAACAGCGGCGCCGTGCCTATGCGGCGGGCGCCCCTGCGGCAGCCGCGCCTGCGCTGCCGCCGTCAGCCGTCGTTCCCGCGCCCGCACCTGGCGCGGCGCCGCTGCATCGCGAACCGCTCCAGGATTCCGCGCCTGCGCTCGCCCAGCAGGGCAACGCTGGCGCGGGTGCCTCTGGCGCGGTGCGCCCGTCCGCACCTGCACCATCGGCGGCAAAGGCCATCGCGCCGCGAAGCGCTGCGCCTTTCTCGGTGCTGGATCGATGGACTTCCCTGGGCTTCACGCGCAACGGCGAGAGCGTGCGCCGCGAGCGCGGCGACATCGAAGGCTTGGCGGCTCTGGTGGGCACCGTCGCGCGCTCGGCCACGGCGCCCGACGAACCGCTGGCCGCACCGGTGGAGGCGCGGCTCGAGCTTTATCGGGGTAACTCGCTGGTCGCCGTGCTGGAGATCGCCGGCAACCAGGTGCGCTGGACGCCGCAGCCCGGCGGTGCGGCCTGGGTCGGCACGCCGCCGGCCCAGGCGCTCGACGCGCTGCGGTCGCTGCTGTCTACGCGCTGACCGGCCCGGCCGGCGTCAGGCGTTCTTGAAGTCCGGCTGGCGCTTGGTCAGGAAGGCGTCCATGCCTTCCTTCTGGTCCTGCGTGGCGAACAGCGCGTGGAACAGGCGCCGTTCGAACATCACGCCGTCGCTCAGGCCGCTTTCGAAGGCGCGGTTGACCGACTCCTTCGCCGCGATCACCGAGATCTGCGAGAAGCCGCAGATGATCAGTGCCGCACCCAGCGCCTCGTCGGCGAGCTTCTCGAAAGGCACCACGCGGCTGACGAGGCCGGCGCGCTCGGCTTCGGCCGCGTCCATCATGCGGGCGGTGAGCACCATGTCCATGGCCTTGCTCTTGCCGACCGCGCGCGGCAGGCGCTGCGTGCCGCCGGCGCCGGGAATCACGCCGATCTTGATCTCGGGCTGGCCGAACTTGGCGTTGTCCGCCGCGATGATGAAGTCGCACATCATCGCCAGCTCGCAGCCGCCGCCCAGCGCGAAGCCGGCCACCGCGCCGATCACCGGCTTGCGGATCGAACGGATGGTTTCCCAGTTGCGGGTGATGTAGTCGCCCTTGTAGGTGTCGATGAAGCTGTACTTGGCCATCGCCGCGATGTCGGCGCCGGCCGCGAAGGCGCGCTCGCTGCCGGTGAGGATGATGCAGCCGATGGCGTCGTCGGCATCGAAGGCCTTGAGCGCCTGGCCCAGCTCGGTCATGAGCGCGTCGTTCAGCGCGTTCAGGGCCTTGGGGCGGTTGAGGGTGATGATGCCGACCTTGCCTGCTTCGGTCCGCACTTCGATGTTTTCGTAGCTCATGGTGTCTCCGGGGGGAACGGGAAAGGGGAAGAAAAACGCGCTTCACTATACCCAGCATGGCCGGCGGGGTGATCCGCAGTGGATTGATCTATTTGAGAATTCCTCTCATCTAGAATGCCCGCCATGGAGTTCCCGATGCAAGAACATGCCGTGCTGCTGCGGGCCTATGCCCGCGTACAGGAGCGCTGCTCGCGCCTGCTGGTCGAACAGGCCACCCTCGTCGAAAGACTCGAAGCGCAGATCGTGCGCCTGCGCGGCGCGCTGGTGGCGCGGGATTCGGCCATTGCCATCGTGCGCGAGGAGCTCGCGGCGCGCGCCTCGGCCGGCAGCGCGCTGCCGAAGCGGCTGCACGCGCTGCTGGCGCCGGGCAGCAAGCGCCACCTGAAGCCGTCGGAGCCGCCTCCGCCGGCCGATCTGCGCGAGAAGGCCGTGCTGTGCGTAGGTCATGAAGAAGAGGCGCCGTCGTCGCTCGCGCGCCAGTTGGTCGAGATCGCCGGCGGCCGCTACCTGCATCACGGCGGCGGCGATGACGATGCGGACGACCCCGCGCTCGAAGCCAGCCTGCGCGCGGCCGACCTCGTGATCTGCCAGACCGGCTGCGTGAGCCACGGCGCCTACTGGCGTGTGCAGGACCACTGCCGGCGAACCGGCAAGCCTTGCGTACTGGTGGGCGAACCCCAGCCGATGATGTTCGTGCGCCGCCCGGCGGCGGCGGAAAGTGCCTGACTGAGCCGTCTGGCTAGCCGGCCAGCCAGTTCGTCACCTTGCCGGCGTCGTGCGAGAACAGCCGCCAGGTGGTCGCGCCGGTTGGCAGCGTCAGCGGCAGCCTGATCAGCTTGCGGTCGCGCGCCACGATGGCCGTGCACTTTGTCGCATCGCCCAGGTAGAGCGCCAGGTCGTCGAGCTTGGCGATGCGCCAGGCCTGCGCCGGTCGCTGCTGGCCCTTCTTGCCGGTGGCGGGCAGTTCGATGCCGATCCACTCGTCGTTCGCGGAGAAGCCGGCCTTTTCGGCGGCGCCGCCGCGCAGCACCACCTTCACCTGCACGCTGCCGCTGGCCTCGGCCACGCGCAGGCCCAGCGCCTGCGCCTGCTGCGACGGGTCTTCCAGCGTGGCCACGCCGTGCGAGCGCAGCAGTTGCCCGAGCGGCAGCTCTTCGGTCGAGTGCACCCAGCGCGCCAGCTCCGCCTTGTACGAGCGGCCGCTCACGGCTTCGAGCGCGGCCGCGATATCCTGCTCGCTGATCGGCCCGCCCTCGCTGTGCTTCCACAGGTGGCGCATCACGTCGTCGAGCGTGCCCTTGCCTTCGTGGCGCAGCGTGAGGTCGAGGCACAGCGCCACCAGCGCGCCCTTGGTGTAGTAGCTCACCGTGCTGTTGGGCGTCTGCTCGTCCTGGCGGTAGTACTTGACCCAGGCGTCGAAGCTCGCGTCGGCCACCGGCTGTACCAGCCGGCCCGGCGTCTGCATGACCTGGTTGATGGTCTTGTTCAGCAGGCGCAGGTAGCCCGCGTCGTCGATGCGCCCGGCGCGGCGCAGCAGCAGGTCGTCGTAGTAGCTGGTGAAGCCTTCGAAGAACCACAGCAGCTGCGTGTAGTTCTCCTGGCTGTAGTCGTAGCGCGCGAACTCCGCCGGCCGCATGCGCTTGACGTTCCAGGTATGGAAATACTCGTGGCTGATGAGCCCCAGCAGCGTGGTGTAGCCATCGGGCTGCTTCTTCTTCTCGCCCAGCTGCGGCAGGTCGCGGCGGTTGCAGATCAGCGCGGTGGAATGGCGGTGCTCGAGCCCGCCGTAGCCGTCGTCGACCACGTTGAGCATGAACACGTAGCGGTCGATCGGCGGCTTCGGACCGCCGCGCTTGCCGACCTTGTCTCCGTGCCAGAAGCGCATCTCTGCTTCGCAGATGGCCCTGGTGTCGGCGATGAGCCTGTCACCGTCGAACGACGCCGCGGCGCCGGCGACCACGAAGCGGTGCGGCACGCCGCAGGCCTCGAAGTCGGCGCTCCAGAAAGCACCCATCTCGACGGGGCTGTCGGCCAGTTCGTCGTAGCCCGAGGCGAGGTAGCTGCCGAAGCCGTGCTTGTCGGCCTTCAGCGCAACGAGCGCGGTGGCGCACGACCAGCGCGCGCTGTCGCCGCCGGCATGCGCGGGCGCGACGATCTCCATTGCGTGCGGCGTTTCGGTCTGGCCCTCGACGCGCAGGCACACGCTGGTGCCGTTGAAGAAGCCGCGCTCTGCGTCCAGCCAGGCGGTGCGCACCGAGTTGTCGTAGGCGCAGACCTGGTAGTTCAGCACCAGCGGCTGGCCCGGCGTGCATTCGACCAGCCAGCTGCATTTGTCGAGCTGGGTCAGCGCCGGCTTGCGGCGGCCCTGCGTGGCGCGCAGGCCCTGCAGGTTCTTGGCGAACTCGCGGATCAGGTAGCTGCCCGGAATCCACACCGGCAGCGACRCGCGCTGCTGCGCCGCGGGCGCGTCGATGGTGAGGGTGACGCCGAACAGATGCGCGTGCGGGTCGGCGCATTCGACGCGATAGCGCACGCCTGCCGCGTGCTGCGCTGTGGCCTTCGTCGCCATCAGCTGGACGATGCGGCGAGTTGCTTCTCGACCTGCTCCGCGGGAATGGCGCCCGGCGTGCGCGTGCCGTCGCTGAAGATCAGCGTGGGCGTGCCGGTGATGTTGTACTTGCGGCCGAACTCGACGTTGCGCTGCAGCGCGGTCACGTCGCAGCTCGCGGGGGCGGTGGCCGGGCGGGTGCTCGATTCCATCCAGTCGCCCCAGGCCTTGCCCTTGTCCTTGCTGCACCAGATGTCGCGCGACTTGACGTTCGAATCGGGGCCGAGCACGGGGTACAGGAACAGGTACACGGTGACGTTGTCGACCGTCTTCATGTCTTTTTCGAAGCGCTTGCAGTAGCCGCAGTTCGGGTCTTCGAAGACCGCGAGCTTGCGCTTGCCGTTGCCGCGCACGATCTTGATCGAGTCCTTCAGCGGCAGCTGGTCGAAGGCGACGGC
Source organism: Variovorax sp. CAN15 (assembly GCF_030462475.1). Taxonomy (GTDB): domain Bacteria; phylum Pseudomonadota; class Gammaproteobacteria; order Burkholderiales; family Burkholderiaceae_C; genus Variovorax. The sequence goes on along the minus strand of NZ_JASMRZ010000008.1, from coordinate 90,458 downwards.
GCTGAGCTTCTCGACGCGCTCCTCGGTCAGGTTCTTGCGCGACTTGACGTCGATCAGGTTGCCCTGGATGAGGTAGTTGCCCTGCTCATCGGTGTAGAAGATCTGCGAGCCGTTCACGCGCACTTCGTACACACCCGGGATCGGCGACTTCGACACTTCGTCGATGGCCGGGAACTGCGGAATGCGCGAGGGCAGGTTCTTGCGGATCTCGGCTTCGCCTGCGGTGGCGGTCACGACCGCGCCGAGCGTGCAGGCGGCGAGAAGAAGGTTACGTGCGAGTGTCATCGGGAGATCCGTTGGTTCGATTCGAGAAGATGGGGTGGCGTCAGGCCTTCAGGCCCATGGCCTGCGCGGTGAGCCAGTGCTTGACGAGGCGCGTGCGGTCGAAACCACGCATACCCCAGTTGCGCAGCGCCTGCAGCGGGCCCAGGTCGTGCGCGAAGAGCTGCTGCAGCCCGTCGGTCGCGAGGCTCATCTGCAGCACATCGGCGCGGCGGGCGCGTTCGTAGCGGCGCAGCAGGCGAGCATCGCCCACGCTGCGCCAGTAGTCGCGGTTCTTGATCACGTCGGCCAGCGCAGCCGCGTCGGCCAGGCCCAGGTTCAGGCCCTGGCCGGCCAGCGGGTGCACCGTGTGGGCCGCGTCGCCCGCCAGCGCCCATGAGCGGTTCGGCTGGCCGGGCATGCTGCCGGTCCAGCGGTCGGCGATGGCGCGGGCCAGCGGCCAGGCAGCGCGCTCGCTGGTGAGCCTGAGCGTGCCGAGCGCGTTGTGGCTGGCCTCGGTGACGGCGGCGGAGAACTCTTCATCGCCCTGCGCGAGCAACTGGGGCGCGCGCAGCTGGTCGGCCGACCAAACCAGCGCGACTGTCTTGCCGTGCGTGCCGTCCAGCGGCAGCAGCGCGAGCACTTCGCCCTTGTCGTTGAACCACTGGCGCGCGATGCCGTCGTGCGTCTGCGCCGCTTCCAGCCGCGCCGCGATCGCGTGCTGCGGATAGCGCGTGACCTCGTAGCTCACGCCGAGCGCCTCGCGCGTGGTGCTGGACTTGCCTTCGCACACCACGGTGAGCGGCGCCGCCACGGGCTCGGCCACGACTTCGATGAGGGGCTGGAAGCGCACCGCGTCGGCCAATTGCTTTTCGAGCGCGGGCACGTCGACGATCCATGCCAGCGCATCGACCTTCTGGCGCGCGGCGCTGAACTGCACCCGGCCGCCTTCGTCGCCATGCACCAGCATTTCGCGCACGGCCGTGGCATGGGCCGCGTCGGGCCAGGCGCGCAGCGATTCGAGCAGTGCGCGCGAAGCCGTGTTGAGCGCATAAGCGCGGATGTCTTCCTTGCCCTGCGTGGCGGGCGGCACCACCAGCGCGACGCGCACGCGCTCGCGTGCGAGCAGCAGGGCCAGCGTACGGCCGACGATGCCGGCGCCGCGAATGCAAACTTCTGGGGGGGGAGCCATGAAACGATTGTAGGAGTTGCCCGTCCGACTCGGCCCCCGGGGCCTTTCCCTCGGGGGCCAAGGTCTTGCCGCCGCCGCGATACGGGACAATTGCGGCCGAATTTCAAGGAAACCCCACCGTGTCCCAGCCCGCCTTCGATCTCCAGGCCACCATCTCGCGCCTGTTCGTCTATCCAGTGAAGTCCTGCGCCGGCGTCGAGCTTCCCGAAATGCTGCTGACCGAGACGGGCATGGAGTTCGACCGGGCCTGGATGGTGGTCGACGCGCAGGGCGAGTTCGTCACCCAGCGGCAGCTGCCGCGCATGGCGCTGATCAAGCCGCAGATGAAGCACACCGAGGTGGTGCTGCGCGCGCCCGGCATGCTGGCGCTGCACCTGGCCTTCGACCGGGTCGAGAAGCCGGTGCGGGTGCGCGTGTGGAAGGACGAAGTCGCCGCCTACGACATGGGCGACATCGCCGCGCAATGGTTCAGCGACTTCCTCTCGGAGCCCGGCAAGCCGCAGACACTGCGCCTCGTGCGCTTCGACCCCGAGCACAAGCGCCTGTCGAGCCTGAAGTGGACCGACGGCGTGGAGTCGCAGACCCAATTCGCCGACGGCTACGCGCTGCTGGTGGCGAGCGAGGGCTCGCTGGCCGAGCTCAACGACCGCCTCGCGGCGCAAGGCCACGGGGCCGTGGGCATCGAGCGCTTCCGTCCCAACATCGTGCTCGCGGGCATCGAGTCGCACGACGAGGACCGCGTCGACGCGCTGCACATCACCACGGGCGAGGGCGAGGCCGAGCTGCGCCCTGTCAAGCCCTGCACGCGCTGCCCGATTCCCGACATCGACCCGGCCACCGCGTTGAGCAGTCCCGAAGTCGGCAACACGCTGCGCACCTACCGCGCCGACGCGCGCGTGGACGGCGGCATCACCTTCGGCATGAACTGCATCGTGATCCAGGGCGTGGAGCACACGCTCAAGGTCGGGCAGCCGGTGGGCGCGAACTACAAGTTCGAATGAAAGTCGGCGCCCGGTTGGCGCCTCAGAACTTCACCCCTGCGATCAGGATGATGTTCGCGTAGGGCGTGCATTCGCCCGTGCGCACCATGGCGCGGGCCTTGGCGGTGCGGCGCTTGAATTCCTCGTGCGACACCGTCCGGGGCTCGATGCCCAGCGATTGCGGGTACCAGCCCGGCAGCTTCTTTTCGTTGCCGGTCAGGGCCTCGTCGGCGATCACGATGCCTTCCACCTGCATCTCCGACAGCACGGCCTGCAGCACCTCGTCGAGCTGCGGCACGCCGCGCGCCACCGCGAGGTCGATGCGGCGCGGACCATCGGGAATGGGCAGGCCGGCGTCGCCGAGCACCAGCATGTCGCCATGGCCCAGTGAGGCGATCACGTGGGACAGTTCGGCGTGCAGCAGGGCGGTGCGTTTCAAAGCTTGATCCAGTCGGGTGGCATGGGGCTGCTCAGCACGGCGTCGCGCCGCGGAATGGAAGGCTGGGCGCCGGGCTGCTGGATGCACAGCGCCGCGGCGCGGATGCCCAGGCGCACGGCCTCGTCGAAGCCCTGGCCCTCGCCCAGCGCGACGGCGAGCGCGCCCAGGAAGGTGTCGCCGGCGGCCGTGGTGTCGACCGCCTTCACCTTCGGTGCGGGGTGATGGCGCGCGCCATCGACATCGACGGCCACCGCGCCGCGCGAGCCCAGCGTGACCACCACGCGCGCGATGCCCCTGGCGCGCAGCGCCTGGCCAGCCTGCGCGGCTTCCTCTGGGCTGTCGGCGGACTGGCCGCACAGTGTCTTCGCCTCGATCTCGTTGACGACCAGCGTATCGATCTTCGACCACAGCGGCTCGGCGATGGGCTGTACGGGCGACGGGTTCAGCAGCACCTTGCAGCCCGCCCCATGCGCCACCGCGATGGCGCGCGCTACCTGATCCAGCGGCGTCTCGAACTGCGCCACCAGGAAGGCGGCGCCCTGCACCTGCTGCTTCAGCGCGGCCTCGTCGGCCTCCAGCCGGGCGTTGGCGCCGGGAATCATCACGATGCGGTTCTGCCCGCCGTCCTCCACCAGGATCAGCGCCGTGCCCGTGGGCTCGCCGGCCACGGTGCGCAGGGCGGTGGTGTCGATGCCGTCGCGCTCCAGCGAATCGCGCAGGGCCTTGCCGTGCGCGTCGTCGCCGACGCAGCCGATCATCCGCACGCTGCCGCCTTCGCGCGCGCAGCTCACGGCCTGGTTGGCGCCCTTGCCGCCGGGAATGTCGGAAATCGAGTGGCCCAGCAGGGTCTCGCCCGCGGCCGGCGCGTGCGGCACGCGCACGACCAGGTCCATGTTGAGACTGCCGAACACCACGATGCGCGGTGCTCCGGCGGCGCTCTTGCTGCTGCTGGAAGAAGGCTTCAGGCTCACGAGGTGCGGGACTTTCGGGTTTGCGGGGAGGGCGTTTCGGCGGCCGCCGGTGCGGGAGCGGGGGCTTCGCGGAAGCTCGCGTGGCGCGCGGTGGAGGCGCGCACGCACAGCTCGGGCTGCAGCACCACCTTGCGCGCGTCGCGGCGCTTGCCGCCCACGCGCTCCAGCAGCATGTCGACCGCCAGCGCGCCGATGCGCTCCTTGGGCTGCGCGACGGTGGTGAGCGCGGGACTGGTGTAGGCCGAGAGCTCGATGTCGTCGAAGCCGACGATCGAGAGTTCGTCGGGCACGCGCACGCCGCTTTCGTGCGCCGCGCGCAAGGCGCCGATGGCCATCAGGTCGTTGCACACGAACACGGCCGAGGGCTTCTGCTCGGTGCGCAGGATGGCGTGCATCGCCTCGTAGCCGCCCTGGCTGGTGAAGCCGCCGCGCCATAGGAGCGAGTCGGTGCTGGCGATTCCGGGCGCGGCACCGGCCTCGGCCAGCGCCATGCGCCAGCCTTCGATGCGCTGCTCGCTGGGCATCACGCCCACCGGGCCGCCGATGCAGGCGATGCGCTTGTGGCCCAGCGACAGCAGGTGCCGCACGGCGAGCAGGCCGCCCTGCATGTGGGCGGTCTCGACCAGATCGCAGACGGGGTTGGCGATCTCGCGGTCGACCAGCACGGTCGGCACGCGCAGGCCGTTGAGCTGCTTCGCCAGGTCGTTGTCGCCGCTCTCGCCGGTCGACACCACGATCAGCCCGTCGATGCGGCGCTCGGCCAGCACCTGCAGGTACACGCTCTGGCGGCGGGGCTCATCGTCGGTGTTGCACAGCACCAGCGTGTAGCCGGCGCCGAAGCAGCGGTCTTCCACGATGCGCACGATCTCGGCGAAGTAGGGGTTCGAACTGTTGGGAATGAGCATGCCCAGCGTCGAGGTCGTGTTGCTCTTCAGGCTGCGCGCCATCGCGTTGGGCACGTAGCCCAGTTCGCGGATGGCGAGCTCCACCCGTTCGCGCACCTTGGCGCTCACGTGGCGGGTGTCGTTGACCACGTGCGAGACCGTGGTGACGGAAACCTCCGCCTTCAGCGCGACGTCCTTGATGGTGGCCATGGTTCGTTCCTGTTGTCTGGGTGTGCGAGGGCGTGCTCAGGCCAGGCGGCGTTCCGCCCGGCGCTGGCGCAGTGTGTCGATGATGACCGCCACAACGATCACGGCGCCGGTGATGATCCGCTTGCTCGGCTCGCTCGCCCCCACCTGCGCGAGGCCGGCTTCGAGCACCGCGATGATCAGCACGCCGAAGAAGGTGTTGACGACCGAGCCGCGTCCGCCCATCAGGCTGGTGCCGCCGATGACCACGGCCGCGATCACCTGCAGCTCGATGCCCACGCCCGCGTTCGGGTCGGCGGCTTCGAGGCGGGCCGACTGCATCAGTCCCGCGAGCCCGGCCAGCAGCCCGGTGACGGCGAACACGATGATGCGGATCGGACGCGGATCGACGCCCGCAAGGCGCATCGCTTCTTCGTTGGTGCCGATGCCCACCACGTGGCGGCCGAACACGGTGCGCGTGAGCACCAGTTGCCCGATGACCACCAGCACCACCGCCAGCACGAAGGCGGCGGAGATGCCGCCGATCCACGGCGCGGCCAGGCCGGAGATGGCGTCGCCCACGTACTGCGTGCGCGAATCGGTCACGAGGTAGGCGCCGCCGCGCACGGCTTCGAGCATGCCCAGCGACACGATGAAGCTCGGCAGCCGCCAGGCCACCGACACCGCGCCGGTGACCGTGCCGCAGACCAGGCCCGTGGCCAGTCCGAGCGCGGCGGCCAGCGGCACCGAGAGCTTCCATTCGAGGATGGCGGCGGCCGTGACGGCCGCGCTGAGCGCCAGCACCGAGCCCACCGACAGGTCGATGCCCGCGATGATCAGCACGAAGGTCATGCCGACCGCCATCACGGCCAGCGCGGGGATTTCGTTGGCGATGGAGACGAAGGTCTCGCGCGTCAGGAAGTATTCGCTGAGCGATCCGAAGAGCGCGATCATGCCCACGAGCACGACCGTGAGGCCCAGGTAGGTGCCGAGCTGGCCCTTCAGCGCGGAGGGCACGGGCGGCGTGTTGGATGTCTTGGAGGCGGCGTTCATGGTGTGTCGGCGGTGACCGGGGTCGGGTCGGAAACTGGGGATGCCGTCGGCGGATTGGCTGCTGCGTGTCCTGTCGCGTCGCTGAATGCCGCGGCCAGCAGCGATTGTTCGGTCCATTCTCCGCGCTCGAACACCGCGACCAGGCGGCCGGCGCTCATCACGCCGATGCGGTCGCACATGGCCATCAGTTCGCGCAGGTCGCTCGAGACCATCAGCAGCGCCTTGCCGGCGTCGGTCATGCGGTCGAGCTCGGCGTAGAGGTCGGCGCGCGCGCCCACGTCCACGCCGCGCGTGGGTTCGTCCAGCAGCAGCACCTTGCATTCGCGGTGCAGCCAGCGCGCGAACACCACCTTCTGCTGGTTGCCGCCGCTGAGCGTGGAAACCGGCTGCTCGATGCTGCGCGAGCGGATGCGAAGCAGCTCCACCAGCTTGCGCGCGATGCCGCGCTCCTTGGCGCCCTGCAGCCAGCCGGCGTGCGAGATCGCGCCCAGGTCGCTGAGCGTGGCGTTGACGCGGATCGACTGCGGCAGCAGCAGGCCCTGCGACTTGCGGTCTTCCGTGACGAGGCCGATGCCGGCGCGGATGGCCTGCATCGGCGAGCGCCAGCCCTTGCGGACGTGGTGGGTGGCCTGGCCGTCGGCGTGCAGCGTGATCTCGCCGCGATCGGCGCGGTCGGCGCCGAAGAGCAGGCGCACCAGTTCGGTACGGCCCGAGCCGACGAGGCCGGCCAGGCCCATGACTTCGCCCGCGCGCAGGTCGATGTCGACGTCGCGAACGACCTGCGCCCGGCCGATGCCGCGCGCGCTCAGCAGCACCGGGCCTGCCACGCGGCGGTCGCGGCCCTCGTGCTCGTGCACCGCCCGGCCGACCATGCGCTGCACCAGCTCGGATTCGCGCACGCCGGCCATGGCGCGCACATCCACCAGCCGGCCGTCGCGCAGCACCGCCACGCGGTCGGCGATGCGCTGCAGTTCTTCCAGGCGGTGCGACACGTACACGATGGCCACGCCGCGTGCCTTCAGCAGGTCGATCTGCTCGAAGAGGTGCGAGGTCTCGCGCGGCGTGAGCATGGCGGTGGGCTCGTCCAGCACCAGCACGCGCGTGTCGTCCTGCAGGTTGCGCGCGATCTCCACCATCTGCTGCTGGCCGATGCCCAGCCGCGCCACGGGCGTGGCCGGGTCGATGTTCTGCATGCCGATCTTGGCGAGCTGGCGCGCGGCCAGCTCATGCAGCTTGCCGCGGCGGATCCAGCCGGTCTTGTTGGGCAGTCGGTCGAGCAGCAGGTTCTCGGCCACCGACAGCGTGGTGACGAGGCCCAGCTCCTGCATGACCATGCGCACGCCCAGGCGCTCGGCGTCGCGGCGCGAGGTGGGAGCGAAGGGCTTGCCGTCGAGCAGCATCTGGCCGCGCGTGGGCTGCACCAGGCCGCAGACGATCTTCGACAGGGTGCTCTTGCCGGCGCCGTTCTCGCCCGTGAGGGCCAGCACTTCGCCGGGGTTGAGCACGAGCGAGACGTCGTCCAGCACCGGCGCCGCATAGTCCTTGCCCATGGTGCTCAGCGAGAGCACGGGCGCGCTGCGATTGTTATCAGCCATCGATTGGCAACCTTATTCCAGAAACACCGCGGAACCGGCTCCGCCGGGCCGCAGGTGTTGCCCCCGGTAGGGGGAAGGCGAAGCGACACGAAGTGCGCGAAGCCTGGGGGCGAGCATTACTTCGTGACCAGCACCACGTCGGTCTTCACTTCGGCGGGCATCTCCGACTGCTTCTTCTTGTCGGCAATGGCCTTCAGCGCGGTCTCGATGCCGAACACGGCCTGCTTGGCGGCGAACTGGTCGGCGGTGGCGAGCACGCGGCCATCCTTGAGCATCGGCTTGATGGCGCCGATGTTGTCGTAGCCCACCACCAGCACCTTGCCGGTCTTGCCGGCAGCCTTGACGGCGGCCACGGCGCCCAGCGCCATGCTGTCGTTGCCGGCGAGCAGCGCCTTCAGGTCGGGGTGCTCGCGCAGCATGCCGGCGGCCACGGTGTTGCCCTTGTCGATTTCCCACTGGCCGGACTGCACGCCCACCACCGTCACGCCGGCGGCCTTCATCGCGTCCTGGTAGCCCAGCGTGCGCTGCTGCGCATTGAAGGTGGTCGACACGCCTTCGATGATGCCGACCTTGTCGCCCGCCTTCAGCTCCTTGGCAAGCGCGTCGCCCACCAGCTTGGCGCCGGCACGGTTGTCGGGGCCGACGAAGGGCACCTGGATGCCCTTTTCCTTGAGCGCGGCGGCGTCGAGCTGGTTGTCGATGTTCACCACCAGGATGCCCTTGTCGATGGCCGTCTTGATGACCGGCACCAGCGCCTTCGAATCGGCCGGCGCGATGACCAGCGCGTTGATCTTCTGTGCCACCATCTGCTCGACCATCTTGATCTGCGCGGCGGTATCGGTTTCGTCCTTGATGCCGTTGGCCACCAGCGTGTATTCGGAGGCGTGGGCCTTCTGGTGCGCCTTGGCGCCGTCTTCCATGGTGCGGAAGAATTCGTTGGCCAGCGACTTCATGACCAGCGCGACCTTGGGCTTTTCCTGCGCGAAAACGGGCGTTCCGGCCATGGCGCCCAGCAGCGTCAATGCGGCAGCGCTTTGCAGGGTACGGCGGGTGAACTTCATGGTGGATGTCTCCTGGGATGGGTTGATCGGAACGGTGCGCCGGTCTTGGCCGGGGGCGTCGATGTTAACCGAGGGAAACGTTTGCGCAAACGTTTGCCAGTCGGGTCTTTCCCTGATGCTTCCCGTGGAACAAATGCTGGCCGAAGACCTGTCCGGCGGGCGCGAAAGCATGCTCGCCTAAAATTCGCGGTTATCCAAGAGGACCTCCCATGAGTTTGCAATGCGGCATCGTCGGCCTGCCCAACGTCGGTAAATCCACTCTTTTCAACGCGCTGACCAAGGCCGGCATCGCGGCGGAGAACTATCCCTTCTGCACCATCGAGCCGAACGTGGGCGTGGTGGAAGTGCCCGATCCGCGCCTCGACCAGCTCAGCGAGATCGTCAAGCCCGAACGCGTGGTGCCCGCCATCGTCGAGTTCGTCGACATCGCCGGCCTGGTGGCCGGCGCCAGCACCGGCGAAGGCCTGGGCAACAAGTTCCTGGCCCACATCCGCGAGACCGACGCCACCGTCAACGTGGTGCGCTGCTTCGACGACGAGAACGTGATCCACGTGGCCGGCAAGGTCGACCCGATCTCCGACATCGAAGTGATCCAGACCGAACTGTGCCTGGCCGACCTCGCCACGGTCGAGAAGGCGCTGCACCGCCACACCAAGGTCGCCCGCTCGGGCGACAAGGACGCGCAGAAACTGGTCGGCCTGCTCGAGCGCTGCCAGGCCGCGCTGAACGAGAACACGCCGGTGCGCGCGCTCGAGTTCACCAAGGAAGAGCTGCCGCTGGTCAAGAGCTTCACGCTCATCACCGCCAAGCCCGCGATGTTCGTGGGCAACGTGTCGGAAGACGGCTTCGAGAACAACCCGTACCTCGACCGCCTGCGCGAATACGCCGCCAGGCAGGGCGCGCCCGTGGTCGCCATCTGCGCCAAGATCGAAGCCGACCTGGCCGAGATGGACGACGAGGACAAGAAGATGTTCCTGGCCGAGATCGGCCAGGAAGAGCCGGGCCTGAACCGCCTGATCCGCGCCGCCTTCAAGCTGCTGGGCCTGCAGACCTACTTCACCGCCGGCGTGAAGGAAGTGCGCGCCTGGACCATCCACATCGGCGACACCGGCCCGCAGGCCGCTGGCGTGATCCACGGCGACTTCGAGAAGGGCTACATCCGCGCCCAGACCATCGCTTTCGAGGACTACATCGCCTTCAAGGGCGAGCAGGGCGCGAAGGACGCGGGGAAGATGCGTTCGGAAGGCAAGGAATACGTCGTGAAGGATGGCGACGTGATGAACTTCCTGTTCAGCTCGTGACAAGGCTCGCCCCCCAGGCTTCGCGCACTTCGTGTCGCTTCGCCTTCCCCCTACCGGGGGCAACACCTGAGGCCCGGCAAAGCCGGTTCCTCGGTGTTTCGCGAAAGGGCTCCTTCGGGCTTTTGAAGGCGTTGTTGGATAGACTCCGCGCGCCCCGTCTCTGCTCCCAAGGCCAGCCCCATGCTCACCGTCCACCACCTCAACAACTCCCGCTCGCAACGCGTGCTCTGGCTGCTCGAAGAGCTGGAGCTGCCCTACGAGATCGTGCATTACCAGCGCGATCCGAAGACCATGTTGGCGCCCGCTTCGCTGCGGGCCATTCATCCGCTGGGAAAGTCACCGGTTGTCACGACGGATGACGGACTCACGCTCGCGGAGTCGGGCGCGATCATCGAGACGGTGATCGAGCGCTACGGCAACGGCCGTCTTGCACCCGCGGCGGGTTCGCCGGAAGCGTTGCGCTATCGCTACTGGATGCATTTCGCGGAAGGCACGGCGATGTCGCCGCTGTTGATGAAGCTGATCTTCGACCGCATCGAGACGAGCAGGATGCCCTTCTTCGCGAGGCCGGTGGCCAAGGCGATCGCGGCGAAGACGAAGTCGGCGTTCATCAATCCGAACATCGCGAGCCACTTGAACTACATGGAGGCTGAACTCGGCAAGAGTGAGTGGTTTGCCGGCGATGCGTTCACGGGCGCGGACATCCAGATGAGCTTCGTGGTCGAGGCCGCGAGGGCGCGCGGCGGGCTCGATGCGAAGCGGCCGAAGCTCATGGCTTATCTGGAGCGCATCCATTCGCGCCCCGCCTACAAGCGTGCCCTGGAGCGCGGCGGGCCCTACGAGCTGCTGAACTGAGTTTCTTGAGTGCCGCACCCGGCAGCGGTCTGGCGAAGCGACACGTGGTGCGAAGCTTCGCTGCGAGCAACGGCTACGACGGGAACACGTGCAGCAGCGCGACCGTCATCGTGACGTAGCGCAGGAATTTCCCGATCGCCATGTAGGCCACGCAGGGCCAGAACGGCAGCTTGATCCAGCCCGCCACCGCGCACAGCGGATCTCCCACCAGCGGCAGCCAGCTCAGCAGGCAGGCCTTCGGGCCGAGCTTCTCGAGCCAGCCCAGAACGCGCACATGATGTTTCGAGTGCGAGTATTTGTCGGCCACCTTGTGCGCGCCGTAGCCCATCCACCAGTCGACCGCACCGCCCAGCGTATTGCCCACGGTCGCCACTGCGATGGCGGGCCAGAACATATCGGGGTTGAGCTTCAGCAGCCCGAAGAGAAAGGGCTCGGAGCCCACCGGCAGAAGCGTCGCCGAGACGAAGGCCGCCACGAACAATGTGGAGAGGCCGTACTGCGGCAGTGCCAGCAGAGCGAGGAGAGAGTCGAGCCAGGCTTGCATAGGGTCGGCGCAGTATAGGCAGCGCCAGCGTCGCAATCGCGTGGGAGAAAGCCCCGGCGCGCACCGGTATTTGTACGGGGTACCGAGGCGCAAATCGTTTCAGTCGCTGAAATGCGGCGTGGCTACAATCGTGCCTCATTTTTCAGCAGCCGAACGCGCACGCTCCCCCTTCCAAATGACCTTGCAGATCGGCAACCACACGCTGGAAAACCGCCTGTTCGTCGCGCCCATGGCCGGCGTGACGGACCGGCCCTTCCGCATGCTGTGCCGCGAACTCGGCGCGGGCTACGCGGTCAGCGAGATGGTCACCTCGCGCAAGGAACTTTGGGGTTCGCTCAAGACTTCGCGCCGCGCCAACCACGACGGCGAACCGGGCCCCATTGCGGTGCAGATCGCCGGCACCGACGCCGCGATGATGGCGGAGGCCACGGTCTACAACATCGAGCGCGGCGCGCAGATCATCGACATCAACATGGGCTGCCCGGCCAAGAAGGTCTGCAACAAGTGGGCTGGCTCGGCGCTGATGCGCGACGAGCCGCTGGCGCTCGAGATCGTGCAGGCCGTGGTCGACGCGGCGCAGCCCTTCGGCGTGCCGGTCACGCTCAAGATGCGCACCGGCTGGAGCGAAGAGCAGCGCAACGCGGTGAAGCTGGCGCGCGACTTCGAATCGGCCGGCGTGCAGATGCTCACCGTGCACGGACGCACGCGCGAGCAGGGCTACAAGGGCTTCGCCGAATACGACACCATCGCCGCCGTGAAGGCCGCGGTGCGCGTGCCGGTGGTGGCCAACGGCGACATCAATTCACCCGAGAAGGCGCGCGACGTGCTCGCGGCCACCGGCGCCGATGCGGTGATGGTCGGCCGCGCCGCGCAGGGCCGGCCGTGGATCTTCCGCGAGATCGCGCACTTCCTCGAAACCGGCACGCACCGCGCGCCGCCGCTGGTGGTGGAGGTGCGCCGCTTGCTGCTCGACCATCTCGTGGAGCACTATGCGCTGTACGGCGACTACAGCGGTGTGCGCACGGCGCGCAAGCACATCGGCTGGTACGTGCGGACGCTGCCCGACGGCGAGGCGTTTCGCGCACGCATGAACATCATTGAAGACTGTGCCGAGCAGCTGCGCGCGGTCGGCGACTATTTCGACGGGCTGGCGGACCACATGGACCGCATGCCCGTGCAGCGCCTGGAGGACGGCGACGCTCCGGGCGAAGAAGAGGAGGCGGCCTGCGCCGTCCATTGAGAGAGGAAAAGAAGAAGCAATGAGCAAGAAGCACATCGAGGACTGCGTGCGCACCAGTCTGGACAGTTACTTTCGCGATCTGCGCGGCACCGAACCCGACGGCATGTACGAGATGCTCGTGCGCGTGGTCGAGAAGCCGCTGCTCGATGTCGTGATGACGCGCGCCGAGGGCAATCAGTCGAAGGCCGCGCAATGGCTGGGCCTGAACCGCAACACGCTTCGCAAGAAGCTGGTCGAACACAAACTTTTGAAATAACCCCACGGCATATCCAATGGCCCAGACAGCACTCATCTCCGTTTCCGACAAGACCGGCATTCTCGAATTCGCACAGGCGCTGCATGCGCTGGGCATCAAGCTGCTGTCCACCGGCGGCACCGCCAAGCTGCTCGCCGATGCGGGCCTGCCCGTCACCGAGGTGGCCGACCACACCGGCTTTCCCGAAATGCTCGACGGCCGCGTGAAGACGCTGCACCCGAAGATCCACGGCGGCCTGCTCGCGCGCCGCGACCTGCCCGCGCACGTCGCCGCCATCAAGGAGCACGGCATCGACACCATCGACCTGCTGGTGGTCAACCTCTACCCGTTCGAGGCCACCGTGGCCAAGCCCGGCTGCACGCTGGAAGACGCGATCGAGAACATCGACATCGGCGGCCCGGCCATGGTGCGCAGCGCGGCCAAGAACTGGAAGGACGTGGGCGTGCTCACCGACTCCTCGCAGTACGCCGTGGCGCTGGCCGAGCTGAAGGACGGCGGCAAGCTCAGCGACAAGACCAAGTTCGCGTTCTCGGTGGCCGCGTTCAACCGCATCGCCGACTACGACGGCGCGATCAGCGATTACCTTTCGGCCATCGACTTCGACGCCAGCATCGGCCAGGCCGCGCCCAAGCGTTCGCTCTTCCCGGCGCAGAGCAACGGCCGCTTCGTGAAGGTGCAGGACCTGCGCTACGGCGAGAACCCGCACCAGCAGGCCGCCTTCTACCGCGACCTGCATCCGGCGCCCGGTTCGCTGGTGTCGGCGAAGCAGCTGCAGGGCAAGGAGCTGAGCTACAACAACATCGCCGATGCCGACGCGGCATGGGAATGCGTGAAGAGCTTCGACGTGCCCGCCTGCGTGATCGTGAAGCACGCCAACCCCTGCGGCGTGGCCATCGGCAAGGACGCTGCCGAGGCTTACGGCAAGGCCTTCAAGACCGATCCGACCTCGGCCTTCGGCGGCATCATCGCCTTCAACCGCCCTGTGGACGGCGCGACCGCACAGGAAATCGCCAAGCAGTTCGTCGAAGTGCTGATGGCGCCCGGCTACACGCCCGAGGCGCTCGAAGTGTTCCAGGCCACCAAGGCCAAGCTCAACGTGCGCGTGCTGGAAATCGCACTGCCCGCGACCGCAGGGTCGCCTGGCTCCCGTGGCGGCGCGACCGACTGGGACAACGGCCGCAACGCCATGGACGTCAAGCGCGTCGGCTCGGGCCTGCTGATCCAGACCGCCGACAACCACGAGCTCGCCGCCAGCGACCTCAAGGTGGTCAGCAAGAAGCAGCCCACGCCGCAGCAGCTGCAGGACCTGCTCTTCGCATGGAAGGTCGCCAAGTACGTGAAGAGCAACGCGATCGTCTTCTGCGCCAACGGCATGACCATGGGCGTGGGCGCCGGCCAGATGAGCCGTCTCGATTCGGCGCGCATCGCCAGCATCAAGGCCGAGCATGCTGGCCTGTCGCTGAAGGACACCGCAGTGGCCAGCGACGCCTTCTTCCCGTTCCGCGACGGCCTCGACGTGGTGGTCGACGCGGGCGCGAGCTGCGTGATCCAGCCGGGCGGCTCGATGCGCGACCAGGAGGTCATCGACGCTGCCGACGAACGCGGCGTGGTGATGGTGCTGTCGGGCGTGCGGCACTTCAGGCATTGAGCCCACCCCCAGGCTTCGCGCGCTGCGTGTCGCTTCTCCTTCCCCCTCAAGGGGGCAACACCTGCGGCCCGGCAAAGCCGGTTCCGCGGTGTTCCTGGAACTGGCTGTCTACTCGTGGGTGCCGAAACGGTACTTCAGCTGGAAGGTTAAGGCGCCGTACAACCGGTTCTTGATCGTGGGCACGTAGGCGATGTTGAGGCCCCAGTTCTTGCCCTCGATGGCGGCCACCGGAAGGATGGCGGGGAACCAGTTGCCGTTGCGGTAGTTGGGGTAGCCGTCGAAGCCGCCCACCACCGCGCCGAACTTCACGCCATAGAACTCGAAGGGCAGCGCATACAGCCCCACGTAGTTCGACTGCCGCCGATCGCTGTTGCGGAAGGTGCCCGCCGTGACGCGGAATGTGTCGTTCAGCGGGTACTCGAAACCCAGTCCCTGGTTGACGTTCTCCAGCCCCTTGCCGCTGTCGAAGTGCGCCGAATAGAAACCGGGGTTGATCCAGATCTTCTTCGGATCGAAGGACGAGTCCTGCGCCGCTGCGAAGCCGGGAATGAGAAGAGCGATGCTCAAGGCCGGCAGCGTGCGCAGGAAGTTCATGATGGCTAGGGTGTCCTGAAGATTTGTCGTGCCGCTTCGATGGTGGCGGCGATGTCGTCGTCGCTGTGGGCTGCGCTCACGAAACCTGCTTCGTAAAGCGCGGGCGCAATATACACGCCGCGATCCAGCAAACCATGAAACAACGCATTGAATTTCGCGTTGTCGGTTGTCATCACGGTGGCATAGTTTTGCGGCAGGTCCTTCATCAGGAAGAAGCCGAACATGCCGCCTTCGCTGTCGGCGCTGAAGGGCTGGCCTTCGGCTGCGGCGGCTGCCTTGAGCCCGTCGACCAGCGATCGCGTCTTCTTGCCGAGCGCTTCGTAGAAACCGGGCTTCGCGATCTCCTTCAGCGTGGCGAGCCCGCAGGCCGTGGCCACCGGGTTGCCCGACAGCGTGCCGGCCTGGTAGACCGGCCCCAGCGGCGCGAGCTGTTCCATGATCGCGCGCGGGCCGCCGAAGGCCGCGAGCGGCATGCCGCCGCCGATGACCTTGCCGAGCACCGTGAGGTCGGGCTTGATGCCCAGCACGCCTTGCGCACCGTGCAGGCCCACGCGGAAGCCCGTCATCACCTCGTCGAAGACCAGCAGGGCGCCATGCTGCGTGCACAGCTCGCGGCAGCGGCGCGCGAATTCGGGCGTGGCGCGCACGAAATTCATGTTGCCGGCGATGGCCTCGATCATCAGGCAGGCGATGTCCTTGCCGTGCAGCGCGAAGGCTTCCTCCAGCTGCGGCAGGTTGTTGTACTCGAGCACGATGGTGTGCTGCACCACCTCGGGCGGCACGCCTGCGGAGGTCGGGTTGCCGAAGGTGGCGAGGCCGGAGCCGGCCTTCACCAGCAGCGCGTCGGCATGGCCGTGGTAGCAGCCTTCGAACTTGATGATGCTCTTGCGGCCGGTGGCGCCGCGCGCCAGGCGCAGTGCGCTCATGGCAGCCTCGGTGCCCGAGCTGACCAGCCGCACCATCTCCATCGACGGCACCAGCGCGAGGATGGCCTCGGCCAGTTCGACCTCGCGCTCGGTCGGCGCGCCGTAGGAGAAGCCTTCGAGCACGGCCTTCTGCACGGCCTCGACCACGGCGGGGTGGCCGTGGCCCAGGATCATCGGGCCCCATGAGCCGATGTAGTCGATGTAGCGCTTGTCGTTGGCGTCCCAGAAATAGGCGCCCTGGGCGCGCTGGACGAAGCGGGGCGTGCCGCCCACGGCCTTGAAGGCGCGCACGGGCGAGTTCACGCCGCCGGGAATCACGGCGCGGGCGCGCTCGAAAAGAATGTCGTTGCGGTCAGTGTGTGGCATCGGGACTCAAGCAGGTTTTTCAGTGGGGGCCGCCGCGCACGGCCGCCCGAAGCGGCCGGCCCGCCCCCGGGCAGGGGGTTGGCGAAGCGACACGAAGTGCGCGCAGCCTGGGGGCGAGCAACATTTCAGTGTCGGGTGTCGTGAGGGGGGAGGGCGAAATCCGGCGGGGCGTCGGGATCCTCGTCGCCTTCATCGGCCTCGGGTTCGGCCCAGAAGAGGCGGTCGGGCAGCACGTGGCCCATGCCCGGGCGGAAGCCCGCGTCGAGACAGCGGTCCATGTAGGCCAGGGCCTCGGTGGTCGCGGCCACGAGGTCGGTGCCGCTGGCGAGCAGGGCGGCCAGCGCGGCCGACAGGGTATCGCCCGCGCCGGCGAAGACGGCCTCGAGCCGCTCGTATTTCTCGCTGGCGAGTACCGACTGCGGCGAGGCCAGCACGTTGTCGATGAACTGCTCGGGCAGCACCAGTCCGGTCACCAGCGTGTAGGGCACGCCGAACTCGCCAGCGGCCTTGGCGATGTCGCGCGCACCGGGCGGGCGCTCGCCGTTCCAGTCCGGAAGCAGCCAGCGCCACAGGGTGCTGTGGTTTCCAACCAACACTGTCGTCTGGGGCAGGACGAGCTCGCGGAAAGCGTCCAGATAGGGCTCGATCAGGTTCTCGTCCCACCACGACAGGTTGGGCATGTAGGCCACCACGGGCACCTCCGGATAGTCGGCGGCGGTTTCCGCGATGGTGCTGAGCGCCTCGGTGGTGCCGGCGAAGCCGACCTTGATCAGCTGGACCTCCACGTCCTCGAGGATCGAGCGCGCCTGCTCGGCGATGGCCTCCTCGTCGAAGGGGAAGTAGTCGAAAATCTCTGCCGTGTCGCGGGCGTAAGCGCCCGTGACCACCGGCAGGATGTGTGCGCCTACCGACCCCATGGCCAGGGCATCGGCGCCCAGGCCGCCCGCGCCGCTGGGATCGCTGGCGTTGAACACCAGCACGCAGGGGGGATTCAGGTCGCGTTCGGCCAACTCGCCGTCATCCTGCGAGGGGTCGTTAAGATCGCCCGGTTTACGGGCGTTGTCTGCTGGAAGTAAGTAGATGGTCATACGCCGTGCGGAATCCTCTGGATGGTGGCATAGGCGCGACGTTTACAGTCTGCCAGAGAGATACGCATAGATACACTCGTTGCATTTAATGAACAAGGACTTTAAGCTCCGATGAATACGAAAACTTGGATGTGCCTGATTTGTGGGTGGATCTATGACGAAGCGGTTGGTGTACCGGAAGACGGCATCGCGGCAGGCACGGCCTGGGCCGATGTTCCGATGAACTGGACCTGTCCTGAGTGCGGTGCGCGCAAGGAAGACTTCGAAATGGTTGAAATCTGAAAGCATGGCATAGATAGAGCTACGCGGTCTGCGTCGGTGTTCGGCGCGGCGGGCTTCCAAGTCTCATGAGCAGGAGCGTTTGCAATGGGCCCGAATGGATCTGGTTACAAGGTGCTGGTCATCGACGACAGCAACACCATCCGGCGCAGTGCCGAGATTTTTCTGAAGCAGGGCGGGCACGAGGTTCTTCTCGCGGAAGACGGCTTCGACGCGCTCTCCAAGGTTA
The DNA here is from genome assembly GCF_030462475.1 of Variovorax sp. CAN15. Lineage (GTDB taxonomy): Bacteria > Pseudomonadota > Gammaproteobacteria > Burkholderiales > Burkholderiaceae_C > Variovorax. Next base: position 72,510 of record NZ_JASMRZ010000008.1, on the reverse strand, counting down.
ACGACCACAAGCCGCACCTGATTTTCTGCGACATCCTGATGCCGCGGCTCGACGGCTATCAGACCTGCGCCATCATCAAGCGCAACGCCCATTTTTCCAACGTCCCGGTCGTCATGCTGTCTTCGAAAGACGGTGTATTCGACAAGGCCCGCGGCCGCATGGTCGGTTCCCAGGACTACCTGACCAAGCCTTTCACCAAAGACCAACTGCTGCAGGCCGTGCAGCAGTTTGGCACCGTTCAACAGGAAGTGCAGTAATGCCCATTCGCAAAATCCTCGTCGTCGACGATTCCAAGACGGAACTGATGTTCCTGTCCGACCTCCTCCAGAAGAACGGCTTTGCCGTCAAGACGGCCGAAAACGCCGACGACGCCATGCGCCGCCTCGAGGAAGAGCACCCCGACCTCATCCTCATGGACGTGGTCATGCCCGGCCAGAACGGCTTCCAGCTCACGCGCGCCATCGCCCGCGACCCGAAGTACGCCGCGATCCCGATCATCCTGTGCACCAGCAAGAACCAGGAAACCGACCGCGTCTGGGGCATGCGCCAGGGCGCGCGCGACTACATCGTGAAGCCGGTCAACGCCGCCGACCTGATGTCCAAGATCAGCGCGCTGAACTGAGCGAAAGCCTGCCGAGTCCATGGCGAATCGCGATGCTCTGAGAGCCTTCCAGTCCCGGCTGGCGAGCCGCCTGCAGGCCGCCCGCACGACGGGCGTGGCCGCCACCTGGCTGGCGGTCGAGGCCGGCGAGGGCAAATACCTCTTTCCGCTGGGACACGCCGGCGAAATCTTTCCCTGGACGCCGCCGCAGCCCGTGCCCTATACGGAGCCGTGGTTCCTGGGCGTTGCCAACCTGCGCGGCGGTCTCTACGGCGTCGTGCAGCTTTCGGCGTTCGCCACCGGCACCCCGGGCGCGCTGGCCGCCACCGAGGCGGCGCGCATCCAGTCGCGGCTCGTTGCTTTCAACGAGCTGCTCGAAGTCAACTGCGCATTGCTGGTCGATCGACTGGCGGGGTTGCGGGGGGCGGAGGCCTTCACGGCGTCCGAGCCCCCTGGCGCAGAAGCACCTGCCTGGCATGGGCATGTGTTTACCGATGCAGCGGGGGAACGCTGGCAGGAAGTCAACCTGCAGGCGCTTTCGCAGCAACCCCAGTTTTTGAGTATTGGTGCGTAGCAGTGCCCCCGCACGCCGTACCGGAAACCACCTGAAGGACCGACCGTGAGCTCGATCGCCGACAAGTTCAAGAAATTACTGCCCGTGAGCAACGGGAACGACAAGGCCCGCGTCGATGGCTCCGGTTCGATATCGCTCGACGATGTCGACACCGTCCAGGTTCCGGACGAGAAGACCGTGCGCATAGACCGCAAGGCCGGTGCACCCGACACCAGCTTCGGCGACGTCGACCTGCCCGGCGGCGGCGATGCCGCCAACGAACCCGGCGCCGCGGCTGCCGAGATCGCGCCCGACCTCGGAGGCGGCCGCGTGGGCTCCAACCCGGCGAAGCAGCAGCGTATCCTGGCCATCATGCTGGCGATCGTGGTGCTGCTGCTGCTGCTGGTCGCAGGCTCCGCAATTCTTCGCGCCGAACGCCTCGCGCAGCAGGTGGCGGCCACCGGCCAGTCGCTGATGCAGTCGCAGCGCCTCGCCAAGTCGATCTCGCAGGCCCTCGTGGGCAGCCCTTCGGCCTTCGTCGAAGTGAAGGACGCCGCGGACGACCTCACGCGCCGCGTGCAGGGCCTGACCAACGGCGACGACTCCCTGCGCCTGGAGCGCGTGGGCAACCAGTACGACGAGGAGATGAACAAGATCAATCCCCTCGTTGCCCGTGCCGACGCCAGCGCCAAGGTCGTGCTGGCCCAGCGACAGATCCTGACGCAGGTGGGCGCCGCCCTGCGCGACATCAACCAGCAGTCGTCCACGCTGCTCGAGATGACCGAAACCGTCGCCTCGCTGAAGATGCAGCAGAACGCCACGCTGCCCGAGATCTCGGCCGCCGGCCAGCTCGTGATGCTGACGCAGCGCATCGGCAAGTCGACCAACGAGTTCTTCACGGTCGAGGGCGTGAACCCCGACGCCGTGTTCCTGTTGGGCAAGGACCTGAACACCTTCCAGGAAACCACCCGCGGCCTGCTCGACGGCAATGCGCAGCAGCGCTTCCCCGGCTCGAAGGACCCGCAGACGCGAGAGCAGCTCGAGGCCATCCTGAAGACCTACGAACAGATGCGCACGCAGGCATCGGCCATTCTGGGCAACCTGCAGGGCCTGGTGGCCGCGCGCGAAGCGCAGGCATCGATCCTGACCGACAGCGAGCCACTGCGTAAATCGCTGGGCGACCTGCAGGACAAGCTCTCCGCCCGCACCGGCCTGGGCGCCGGCACCATCGTGCTGCTGTTCGTGCTGTCGCTGGCCGCACTGGCACTCGCGGGCGGCATCGGTTTCGTGCAGGTGCGCGAAGGCCGTGAACGTGCCGCCATCGCCGAACGCGAGCGCCTGGCCGCCGAACAGGCTTCCGACGAAGCCGGCCGCGTGAACAACGCCAACCAGGCCGCCATTCTCCGGCTGATGAACGAACTGCAGACAGTGGCCGAAGGCGACCTGACGCAGGAAGCCACCGTGACCGAGGACATCACCGGCGCCATCGCCGACTCGGTGAACTACACGGTGGAAGAACTGCGGCTGCTGGTGGGCAACGTGCAGAACACGGCGACCCGCGTGGCGCAGACGACGTCGCAGGTGGAAAGCACCTCGACCGAACTGCTGGCGGCGTCGACCGAACAGCTGCGCGAAATTCGCGAAACCGGCCAGTCGGTGCTGACCATGGCCGAGCGAATCAACGGCGTGTCCACACAGGCGCAAGAGTCGGCCACGGTGGCGCGCCAGTCGCTGCAGGCTGCGTCCTCGGGCCTGCAGGCCGTGCAGAACGCCATCGGCGGCATGAACTCCATCCGCGACCAGATCCAGGAAACCTCCAAGCGGATCAAGCGCCTGGGCGAATCCTCGCAGGAGATCGGCGAAATCACCGAGCTGATCTCCGACATTACCGAACAGACGAACGTGCTGGCTCTGAACGCGGCCATTCAGGCAGCGTCCGCCGGTGAAGCCGGCCGGGGCTTCTCGGTGGTGGCGGAAGAAGTCCAGCGACTGGCCGAACGCTCCGCTGACGCCACGCGCCAGATCTCGGCGCTGGTGAAGGCGATTCAGACCGACACGCAGGACGCGGTGGGCGCCATGGAGCGTTCCACGCAGGGTGTGGTCGAAGGGGCCAAGCTGTCCGACAACGCGGGTACCGCGCTGTCCGAGATCGACCGCGTGTCGCGCCGACTCGCCGACCTGATCGAGCAGATTTCGCAATCCGCCTCCCGCGAAGCCGATTCGGCCAACGTGGTGGCCGCGAACATCCAGCACATTTTTGCCGTGACGGAACAGACCGGCGAGGGAACGCGCACCACGGCGCAGCAGGTGCGCGAACTGTCGCAGATGGCCGAGGAACTCCGTCGTTCCGTGGCCCGTTTCAAGATTGCGTGATGGCGCTCTCCCCCGGCCTTCGCACACCCCTTCGTGTGGCTGCGGCAACCGTCTCAAGGGGGCGGCACCGATGGCCCGGCAAAGCCGGCTCCGCGGTTTTCCTTGAAGCGGCCGCGGCGGCCTTGTGCATTCGGGGCGCCTTGCGCCCATTGAAAAACTGACAGTCAAAGAACGGCGAGCATCCAACGTGTCGATTCAAACCCCTGCCACGGCCCCGCATGCCGGCAACACGCCGGTCACCGAAGACCTCGGGCCACTGGCCTGGGTGCTGGGAGAAATCCAGAAATCCCTTGACGGTGTAGGCAAGTCGTTGCGGCGCTTCGTACGCGAAGTGGATGCCGCCGCCGAGCCCGAGGCCGGCCCGCTGCAGATGGCCCGCCAGCAACTGCACCAGGCTGTCGGCGCGCTCCAGATGGTGGGGCATTCCTCGCCCGCGCTGGTGCTCGGCGCCATCGAGTTCGCGGTGCAGGGCTTCATCGCCGAGCCGCAGCGCTGCACCGAAGCCGCCGTGCTCAAGATCGAGCGTGCGGGCTTCGCCGTCACCGACTTCCTGGGCGCGCTGCTGGCCGGCAAGCCGGTGTCGTCGGTCGCGCTGTTCCCGCAGTACCGCGACGTGCTGGAACTGGTCGGCAATGAGCGCGTGCATCCCGCCGACCTCTGGAGCACCGCCTGGCGCTGGGTGGAGATCAAGCCGGCCGTCACGCAGGCGGCCGTTACCTACGACCCGGCGGTGCGCTCGCGGCTCGACCGAGAAGTGCTCCAGCTCGTCAAGAGCGGTGACACACAGGCTGCGCGCCGGCTGCATGCGCTGTGCCTGGGGCTGGGCCGTGGCGCGCTGCTGCCCCGCGTCGCCAGCTTCTGGACCCTGGCTGCCGGCTTCTTCGAGGCCCTGGCCACCGGGCTGGTCCAGCCCGACGCCTACGTCAAGCGCGCCGCCTCGCGCGTGCTGCTGCAGTACGCCACGCTCGCGCGCGGCGACAGCCTCGTGTCCGACCGCCTGGGCCAGGACCTGCTCTTCTTCTGCGCACAGGCCGTGCCCGCCGCCGGCGACGATGCCGCCACGCTGCGCACCGTGCGCACCGCCTGGGGCATCACGGGCGAGCAGCGCGTCGACTACAACGTCGAGCAGTTCGGCCGCTTCGATCCGCTGGTGCTGCAGCAAGCGCGCAAGCGTATCGAGACCGCCAAGGAAATGTGGTCGGCGCTCTCGGGCGGCGACATCACCCGCACGCGCCAGGTGGCCGACACCTTCGCCCAGCTGGGCGAGTCGCTGCAGAAGCTGCATCCGCCGAGCCTGCCGATGGTGCAGGCCCTGACCCACGCGGTAGAGGCTTCGGTGCGTTCCGGCCAGGCGCCGGGCACGGAGCTCGCGATGGAAGTCGCCACCTCGGTGCTCTACCTGGAAGCCGCGCTCGAAGACCTGGACCCGAGCGATCCGCAGCTCACCTCCCGCACACTGCAGCTGGCGGGCCGCATCGAACGCGTGCGCGCCGGCGGCCATTCCGAGCCGCTCGAGCCGTGGATGGAGGACCTCTACCGCCGCGTGAGCGACCGCCAGACCATGGGCACCGTGGTCGACGAGCTGCGCAGCCACCTGAGCGAACTCGAGAAGTCGCTCGACCAGTATTTCCGCCGCCCGGCCGAAAAAGGCCTGCTGCGCACCGTGCCCACGCAGCTCATGCAGATGCGCGGCGTTTTTTCCGTGCTCGGCCTCGATCAAGCCGCACTCACCGTACAGCGCATGCGCGAGGACGTCGAGGCAATGCTCGTCAGCACCTCGCCGGCCGAGGAAATGGCCGGCTTCGACGCGCTGGGCAACAACCTCGGCGCGCTGGGTTTCCTGATCGACATGCTGGGCTACCAGCCGGCGCTGGCCAAGCGCCTGTTCGTGTTCGATGCCGACGCGGGTGAACTCAAGCCGCTGATGGGCCGCCAGGCCACCGATGCCACGGAAGGCAACGGCGCGGCCGTCACCCAGGCGCCCGCCGCTGAAGGCGTGCTCAGCATCGAGGAGGTCGACGCCCAGATCGCCTCGAAGCTCGCGGCGCTCGCCGCGCCCAAGGCCAAGGCCTCGCCGATCGAGGAATTCAGCAAGAAGGCCGACAGCTGGACCCACAAGATCTCCGGCCCGGCCGATCTGCCCGACACCGAAGTCACCGAGCTCGAAGAAGACGACCTGCAGAACATCTTCCTCGAAGAGGCCCGCGAGGTGGTGCAGAACGGCCTGGCCGCCATCGAGGAACTCGCCAGCTACCCGGACGACACCGAAGAGCTCACCATCCTGCGGCGTGCCTTCCACACGCTCAAGGGCAGCTCGCGCATGGTCGGCCTCACCGAGTTCGGCGATGCCGCGTGGTCGCTCGAACAGGTGCTCAACACCTGGCTGGCCGACCAGCGCGCCGCCACGCCAGCGCTGCTGGAAGGCACCGAGCGCACCATGAAGGACTTCGGCCAGTGGGTCGAAGCCATCGCCTCGGGTTCCGCGCAGGGCTGGCAGGCGGCGCCGTTCAGCCGCGTTGCCAACGCGCTGCTGGCCGGCGAACCCGTGCCCCCGCCGGTGCGCGTGGCCGACGCGCAGGCGCTGGCGGTCGCCGCCCGTCACATCGCCGCCGAAGCGCCGGCGTCCGCGCCCGCGCCGCTCGAAGTTCCGGCTTCGGTGCCGCCGGCGATGGCGGAACTGCAACCCCTGCGGCTGCCCGATCTGCCGGACCTGTCGCTGACGACACAGCCCCCGGCATCCGCGCACGCACCCGCACCGGTGGCAGCAGCCGAGATCCCGCCGCTCCAGCCGCTCGACTGGCAGGCGCTGGAGCCCATGAAAGCCGGCGCGCCCGAGGCCGACGACGATTTCGCGTCGACCGACTTCATCGACTTCGAGGCGAAGCCGCAGGCCGAAGAGCATGCGCCGCTGGTCTTGCCCAGCGGCGAGATGTTCGACTTCCTCGCGCCACCCGCGAAGACGCCCGCGACCGTGGAACTGAAACAGGAGCCCGCCGAGCCGGCGGCTCCCGCGGCGCAACCCGTTGCCGCCACGGTACCCACCACCGAAGGCCTGCCCGATCTGCAATGGGAGCCCGAGCCGCTGCCCGTGCAGGCCGCGGCTCCCGCCGTCGAGCCGGAACCCGAAGCCGTCGAAGCAGTCGATGCGGTCGAAGCGCCGCTGTCCGTGGATGAGCCGGCTGACATGCCCGAGCCGCGGCTCGAGGCGGAACCCGAGCCCGAACCCGCCCCGGCGGCTGCCGAGGAAGCGCTCGTGCCCATCTTCGAGGCACCTGCCGTTGCCGCCGAGGCGCAGATCCTCGTCGCCGACGCGGTGGAGGCTCCGGCCCCGGAGCCTCTGACGAGCGTCGAGGCGACCGAACCGGCCGAAGCCGCCGCGCCCGCCGTCGCGCAGGAAGGCACCGAAGACCAGGTCAAGGTCATCGGCCCGCTGCGCATCGGCATCCAGCTCTACAACGTCTACCTCAACGAGGCCGACGAGTGGTCCCGCCAGCTCGCCACCGACGTCGGCGAATGGGCGCTCGAATCGCACGAGCGACTGCCTGATTCGACCATCGCGCTGGCCCATTCGCTGGCCGGCAGCTCGGCTACCGTCGGCTTCCACAGCCTGTCTGGCATGGCCCGCCTGTTCGAGGCCGCGCTGCAGCACCTGCAGATGCAGGGCAGCGGCACGCGCGAGCAAGGCATGGTGCTGGTGGCCGCGGCCGACGAACTGCGCCGCCTGCTGCACCAGTTCGCCGTCGGCCTGCTGCGCGATCCGGCCGAAGGCACGCTGCAGGCGCTGCGCGACATCGCCAACTCGCCGATGCCCACCGAGGTCGCCATGCGTGCCGAAGCCCGGCCGCTGCCGCAGGTGGTGGTCAGCGAGCCCGTCGCCGACGTGGCGCTGGACGATTCCGAGGACGCCATCGACCTGGCCGATGCGGTCGACGTCGACCTGTTCCCCATCTTCGAGGAAGAGGCGGCCGAACTGCTGCCCCAGCTCGGCGAGGCGCTGCGCCAGTGGGCGCACCACCCCGACGACAGCGCGCCGCGCGCCTCGGTGCTGCGCACGCTGCACACGCTCAAGGGCAGTGCCCGGCTGGCCGGCGCCATGCGCCTGGGCGAGCGCGCGCACCGCATGGAGTCCGAGATCGAAGTCCTGGGTTCCCAGGGCGCAGAACGGGCCGACATCGAGAAGCTGCTGATGCGCCTCGACGCACTGCAGGCCACCTTCGACGCGCTGCGCGCTGCCGACGATGCCACGCAGGTCGAGCTGGCCCAGATCGTGGCCGCGGCCACGTCGGCCGCGCCCGTCACCGTTGCTTCCCAGGCACCCGAAGCCGGCGTGCCGGCGAACGACGAGACCGCCGCGCCCGTGGCGAGCCTGGAAGACCAGCCCGCCGCCGAGACTGCCGCGGCCGCTCCCGACACGGCAGCGGACGCCCCCGCCCCGCTGCAGCCGCGCCCCGCGCCCGCGCTGCTCACGCCACTGCGTGCCGCGACCGGCCAGGCCGTTCGCATCCGCACCCAGCTGCTCGACCGCCTGGTCGCGCAGACCGGCGAGGTCATCATCACGCGTTCGCGCCTGGAGGCCGAGCTCGGCCAGCTGCGCGGATCGCTGTCCGACCTCACGGGCAACCTGGACCGCCTGCGCCAGCAGCTGCGCGACATCGAAGTGCAGGCCGAAAGCCAGATGCAGTCGCGCCTCGCGCAGGCCAAGGATTCGCAGCAGAGCTTCGACCCGCTGGAGTTCGACCGCTTCACCCGCGTGCAGGAGCTCACGCGCATGATGGCCGAGTCGGTGAACGACGTGGCCACCGTGCAGCGCACGCTGCAGAAGACGGTGCAGGCGACGGAAGACGATCTCAGCGTGCAGGCGCGCCAGACGCGCGAACTGCAGCGCGGCCTGCTGCGCACGCGAATGGTGGAGTTCGAAGGCATCTCCGACCGCCTCTACCGCGTGGTGCGCCAGGCCTCGAAGGACACCGGCAAGCAGGTGCGCCTGGACATCGTCGGCGGCTCCATCGAAATGGACCGCGGCGTGCTGGACCGCATGACGCCCGCCTTCGAGCACCTGCTGCGCAACTGCGTGGCCCACGGCATCGAGGATGCGGCAGTGCGCGAGAAGGCCGGCAAGGACGCCAGCGGCCTGATCGTCATCGACCTGCACCACGAAGGCAACGACGTCTCGGTGAGCTTCCGCGACGACGGCGCCGGGCTGGACAACAAGCGCATCGCCGACCGTGCGCGTGCCCTGGGCCTGCTCGGCGCCGATCAGGAACTCACGGCGGAAGAAGCCACCGAGCTGATCTTCAAGCCCGGCTTCTCGACGGCGGGGCAGGTTTCCGAACTCGCCGGACGCGGCATCGGCATGGACGTGGTGCGCGCGCAGATCGCGGCGCTCGGCGGGCGCATCGAGACCCGCAGCAACCCGGGCCAGGGCACCACCTTCAAGCTGGTGCTGCCGCTGACCACCGCCGTGACGCACGTGGTGATGCTGCGCGCGGGCGAGGTGTCCATCGGCATTCCGTCCAACCTGGTGGAACTGGTGCAGCGCGTGGGCTCGAGCGATCTCGAGGCCGCCTACCTGAACAACAGCCATCCCTTCGGCAGCGAGCACGTACCGTTCTACTGGACTGGCGCGCTGCTGCAGGCTTCCACGCGCAGCGGGCAGGGGCTGGCCAAGAACAACACTATCGTGGTCGTGCGAAGCGCGGCGCAGCGCGTGGCCCTGCACGTGGACGAAGTGCTGGGCAACCAGGAAGTCGTGGTGAAGAACCTCGGCCCGCAGCTCGCGCGGCTGCCCGGACTGGCCGGCATCTCGGTGCTGGCCTCGGGTGCCGTGGCGCTGATCTACAACCCGGTGGCGCTGGCCGCGGTGCACGGCGAACAGGCGCGCGAGCGCCAGGCCGCCGCGCTGGCTGCCTCGACGCAAGCTTCGGCGGCCGCCACGGCCGAGCACGGCGCGCCGCAGGAGCCGCTGCCGGTGCTGGCCCCGGTGGCGCCGCAGATTCCGCTGGTGCTGGTGGTGGACGACTCCATCACCGTGCGCCGGGTCACGCAGCGTCTGCTGCAGCGCGAAGGCTATCGCGTGTCGCTCGCCGCCGACGGCCTGCAGGCGCTCGAACGGCTTCAGCAGGAGCGCCCGGCGGTGGTGCTGTCGGACATCGAGATGCCGCGCATGGACGGCTTCGACCTGGCCCGCAACATTCGCGCCGACGCGGCCCTGGCCGAGCTGCCGATCATCATGATCACCTCGCGCATCGCCGAGAAGCACCGCGACTATGCGCGCACGCTGGGCGTGAACCACTACCTCGGCAAGCCGTACTCGGAAGAGGAACTGCTGCGCCTGGTGCGTGCGTACACGAGCGAGCCGGCGCTGGTGGCCGCTGCCGCCTGAGGCGCGCCGTCTGTTCGTTCATGAAGAAGGGGCCTCGCGGCCCCTTCTTCATTTCTGCAGCGCCTTCGCCCGCGCCACCCCGTAGCGCTGCAGCGTCTTCTCGCGCGCCTCCGCATGGTCGACCACCGGCTTCGGGTAGGTCTCGCCCAGCTTGATGCCGGCCGCTTCCAGCTCCACCGGCGAGGCCAGCCACGGCGCGTGGATCGCCGCGTTCGACAGGCCCGCCAGCTGCGGCAGGTAGCGGCGGATGAACTTGCCCTCGGGGTCGAAGCGTTCGCTCTGCGTCACCGGGTTGAAGATGCGGAAGTAGGGCTGGGCGTCGCAGCCGCTGGAGCTGGCCCACTGCCAGCCGCCGTTGTTCGATGCCAGCTCGAAGTCGTTGAGGTGCAGCGCGAAGTAGGCCTCGCCGCGCCGCCAGTCCAGCCCCAGGTCCTTGCACAGGAAGCTCGCCGCCACCATGCGCAGGCGGTTGTGCATGTAGCCGCTCTGGTTGATCTGCAGCATGGCCGCGTCCACCAGCGGGTAGCCGGTGCGGCCGTTGCACCAGGCGTCGAAGAGCTGGTCGGCGTGCTTGCCGTGGTGCCACTGGATCTTGTCGTACTCGGGCCGGAAGCTCTTCGACTCGCCGCTTTTGTGCACGTGCGGGAAGTGCGCCAGGATCTGGAAATAGAACTCCCGCCAGATCAGCTCGCTCAGCCAGGTCGCCGCGCCGGTGTTGCCCTGCAGCGAAAGCTGGTGCGACAGGCTGGCCAGCTGCCGGATCGACACCGTCCCGAAGCGCAGGTGGATGCCCATGTAGCTGGGGCCGCGCACGGCGGGGAAATTGCGGGCCTCGTCGTAGCGGTCGATGCGCTCGAAGAAGTCCTCGAAGAGCTGGCCGGCGCCACGGGTGCCGGTGGGTATCTCCAGTGCCGAGAGGTTGCTCTTCTCGAAGCCGATCTCGCGCAGCGCGGGCACCGGCTCGCCGTAAGCCTGCGGCGAGGGCGCGAGCGCGTCGGCGTGGCTGCGCACCGGGTACGACTTCAGGAAGAAGGAATCGAGCTTGGCCAGCCAGGCCCGCTTGTACGGCGTGAACACCGTGTAGGGCTGGCCGGTCTTGGTCATGACCTCGTCGCGGTCGAAGACGGTCGAGTCCTTGTAGGTGTGGAAGGTCACGCCGGCATTGGCCAGCGCGCCGAAGACCTTGGCGTCGCGCTCCAGCGCATCGGGCTCGTCGTCGCGGTTGGCGAACACCGCCTGAACCTCCAGCTCGCGGGCCAGCGCCGGAATCTCCTGCGCCGCCACCGCGTGCCTCACGATCAGCCCGCCGCCCAGCGCGCGCAGTTCGGCTTCGAGCTCCACCAGCGATTCGCGGATGAATTCGACCCGGCGGTCGACGCTGGGCAGGGCGTCCAGGATCGCCTTGTCGAACACGAAGACGCACAGCACCTGCCTGCAGGCCCGCAGCGCCCGGTAGAGGGCGGCGTTGTCGTCCACGCGAAGGTCGCGGCGGAACCACATGAGCCCTTTGGGATAGGTCTTGTCGACGGCCAGTAAAATCGGAGGCATATGGCCGCCGATTCTGCCCCGATGAACCTCACGCATCACTTTTTGATAGCGATGCCCGGGATGGAAGACAAAACTTTCAACCGCAGCGTCGTCTACCTCTGCGAACACAGCGAGCGCGGCGCGCTCGGCCTGGTGATCAACAAGCCCAGCGACATCAACCTCAAGGTGCTCTTCGAGAAGATCGAGCTGCACCTCGCCCGCCCCGAGCTGGGCGAAGCCCCCGTCTTCCAGGGCGGCCCGGTGCAGACCGAGCGCGGCTTCGTGCTGCACGAGCCGGTCTTCGCCCAGGCCGAGAAGCCCGAGGAATCCGTCTACGCCTCGACCATGACCATCCCCGGCGGGCTCGAGATGACCACCTCCAAGGACGTGCTGGAGGCCCTGGCCACCGGCGCGGGCCCGCGCAAGGTGCTGGTTTCCCTGGGCTATGCGGCCTGGGGGGAAGGCCAGCTCGAATCCGAGCTGGCCGAGAACAGCTGGCTCACCGTGGGTGCCGACCCGGCCGTGATCTTCGACACTCCCATCGAGCAGCGCTACGACAAGGCGCTGATGCTGCTGGGCCTGGAGGCCTGGAAGCTGTCCCCCGACGCCGGACACGCCTGATGAACTTGGCTCACCCCCAGGCTGCGCGCACTTCGTGTCGCTTCGCCAACCCCCTTCCGGGGGCGGGCCGGCCGCTTCGGGCGGCCGTGCGCGGCGGCCCCCTGTTCCTGTGAGTGGACCGGCGATGTCTGGCAGTGCTCAGCCCTCAGCACCTGCAGTTGTTCCCGCCCATTTCCAGAGCTTCCTGGCCTTCGACTTCGGCCTGAAGCGCACGGGCGTGGCCAGCGGCAACCGGCTGCTGCGCACCGCCACGCCCCAGCCCACCATCAAGGCCGAGGGCGACGCGCGCTTCGCGCAGGTCGAGGCGCGCATCAAGGAGTGGCAGCCCGACGCGCTGGTGATCGGCGTGCCCTGGCACCCCGACGGCGCCGCGCACGAGAACACCCGCCGCGCGCAGAAGTTCGCGCGCCAGCTGCGAGGCCGTTTCAATCTCCAGGTGTTCGAGGTCGACGAGCGCTACAGCACCACCGAGGCGCTGGCCTCCGGTGCCCGCGATGCCGATGCCGCTTCGGCCTGCATCATCCTGGAGCAATTTCTGAGGAGCATCCCGGAATGAGGCTCTCCCCCAGGCTTCGCGCACTTCGTGTCGCTTCGCCAACCCCCTCGCCGGGGGCAACACCGGTGGCCCGGCGCAGCCGGTTCCACGGTGTTCCCCGAGCGTCCGTTTCCTTTTCCCCTCGCCCTGCCCTGGAGCAATCATCGTGAGTTCTGTCGTTCCTGACGCCGAGGCGTTGTATCTCGATCTGCTGGCCGGCGTGAAGCCGCTGATGCGCCCTGAAACGAAGCTGGTGGGCATCACCTCCGGCGGCGCCTGGCTGGTCGAGCGGCTGCAGAAGGACCTGGGCCTGCCCGGCGCGCCCGGCATCATTTCGTCGGCCATGCACCGCGACGACTTCTCGCGCCGTGGCCTCTCGGCCAGTGCGCAGACCGCGCTGCCCTTCGACGCCAACGGCGCCGACGTGCTGCTGCTCGACGACGTGCTCTACACCGGCCGCACCATCCGCGCGGTGCTCAACGAGCTGTTCGACTTCGGCCGCCCGGCCAGCGTGCGCCTCGCGGTGCTGGTGGATCGCGGCGGACGCGAGCTGCCGGTGGCGGCCGATTTCGCCGCGACGACGCTCACGCTGCCGAATTCCCAGTTGCTGGCCCTGGCCCGCGCGGCGGACGGCGCATTCAGCCTGAAGGTGGAGGAAAGCAAGTAAATGCTCTACAAGCGAAACCCCCAGCTCAACAAGAACGGCGAGCTGATCCACCTGCTGTCCATCGAGGGCCTGCCCAAGGACATCGTCACGCACATCCTCGATACGGCAGCCAACTTCACGAGCGTGAGCGACCGCGAGGTGAAGAAGGTGCCGCTCTTGCGCGGCAAGAGCGTGTTCAACCTGTTCTTCGAGAACAGTACGCGCACCCGCACCACCTTCGAGATCGCGGCCAAGCGCCTGAGCGCTGACGTCATCAACCTCGACATCGCGCGTTCCTCGGCCACCAAGGGCGAGTCGCTGCTGGACACCATCGCCAACCTGAGCGCCATGGCCGCCGACCTGTTCGTGGTGCGCCACAGCGAGTCGGGCGCGCCCTACCTGATCGCGCAGCACGTTGCGCCGCACGTGCACGTGGTGAACGCCGGCGACGGCCGCCATGCGCACCCGACGCAGGGGCTGCTCGACATGTACACGATCCGCCACTACAAGAAAGACTTCTCGAACCTCACGGTCGCCATCGTCGGCGACGTGCTGCATTCGCGGGTGGCGCGCTCCGACATCCACGCGCTCACCACGCTGGGCTGTGCCGAGGTGCGCGTGGTCGGCCCCAAGACCCTGGTGCCCGCCGACATGGCCGGCATGGGCGTGCGCGTGTGCCACACGCTCGAGGAAGGCATCAAGGACTGCGACGTGGTCATCATGCTGCGCCTGCAGAACGAGCGCATGAGCGGCGCGCTGCTGCCTTCGTCGCAGGAGTTCTTCAAGACCTTCGGCCTCACGCAGGAAAAGCTGCAGCTGGCCAAGCCCGACGCCATCGTGATGCACCCGGGCCCCATCAATCGGGGCGTGGAGATCGACTCCGCCGTGGTCGACGGCAAGCAGAGCGTGATCCTTCCGCAGGTCACCTTCGGCATCGCCGTGCGCATGGCGGTAATGAGCATCGTGGCAGGTAACGAAGCATAGAAATGTTGCTCGCCCCCAGTCTTCGCGCACTTCGTGTCGCTTCGCCAACCCCCTGCCGGGGGCAACACCAGTGGCCCGGCGAAGCCGGTTCCACGGTGTTTCCCGAAAAGGCCATGACTGTCACCGGAAGTACAGACGCATGAACATCCACATCACCAACGGCCGTGTTGTCGACCCCGCATCGGGCACCGACAAGCAGGCCGACATCGCCATTGCCGACGGAAAGATCGCCGGCATCGGCGGCAGCATTCCCGCCGGCTTCAGGGCCGATCGCACCATCGACGCCACGGGTTGCATCGTCGCGCCGGGCCTCGTCGACCTGGCCGCGCGGCTGCGCGAGCCCGGCTATGAGCACGAAGGCATGCTCGAAAGCGAAATGGCCGCGGCCATCGCGGGCGGCGTGACCAGCCTCGTGTGCCCGCCCGACACCGACCCGGTGCTCGACGAGCCTGGGCTGGTCGAGATGCTCAAGTTCCGCGCCGAGAAGCTGCAGGGCGCGCGCCTGTTCCCGCTGGGCGCGCTCACGCGCGGCCTGGCCGGCGGCGTGCTGACCGAGATGGCAGAGCTCACCGAGGCCGGCTGCATCGGCTTCGGCCAGGCCGACGTGCCGCTGGCCGACACGCAGGTGCTGCAGCGCGCGCTCTCGTACGCCAGCACCTTCGGCTACACCGTGTGGCTGCGCCCGCAGGACCGCGACCTCGGCAAGGGCGTCGCCGCCAGCGGCCCGCTGGCCACGCGGCTCGGTCTCGCGGGCGTGCCGGTCTCGGCCGAGACCATCGCCATCTTCACCATCGTCGAGCTGATGAAGGCCACCGGCGCGCGCGTGCACCTGTGCCGCGTCTCCAGCGCGCGCGGCGTGGAGCTGGTGCGCCAGGCCAAGGCGCAGGGGCTGCCGATCACCTGCGACGTCAGCATCAACTCGCTGCACCTGGCCGACACCGACATCGGCTACTTCGACAGCCGCGCCCGCCTGAACCCGCCGCTGCGCCAGCAGGGCGACCGCGACGCGCTTTCGGCCGCGCTGGCCGATGGCACCATCGACGCGCTGGTGTCCGATCACACGCCGGTCGAGGCCGACGCCAAGACCCTGCCCTTCGCCGAGAGCGAGGCGGGCGCCACCGGCCTCGAATTGCTGCTGCCGCTCGCGCTGCAATGGGGCGAGCGCAGCGGCGCGGGCCTCGCGCGCGCCATCGAGGTCGTCACCTCCGCGCCCGCGCGCCTGCTGAGCGCGGCCGACGCGGGCACCGGCATCGGCCGTCTGCAGGAGGGCGGCGTGGCCGACCTGTGCATCGCCGATCCCGCGCTCGAATGGCAGGTGCTGCCCGACGCGCTCAGGAGCCAGGGCAAGCACACGCCCTTCGCCAGCTATCCGATGCAGGGCCGCGCGCGCCACACGCTGGTGGCCGGTCGCGTGGTCCACGGCTAGAAATGAAGCTCACCCCCAGTCTTCGCGCACTTCGTGTCGCTACGCCAACCCCCTTGCAGGGGGCAACACCAGCGCCCCGGCAGAGCCGGTTCCGCGGTGTTTCGCGACCATGCATTGAAGCAACTGAGAGGGCGCCCGTCTGATGTTGCATTCGCTGAAAGCCTGCTGGCGCCTGACGCGCGCGGTGGCGCACGCGGCCTCGGGCTGGTGGACGATCCGCTTCACCTTCCCGAATCTCACGCAGGCCGAGCGCAATGCACGCGTGCAGGCGTGGTCGCGGCGCATGCTGGAGCTCATGGGCATCACGCTGGTGGTGCAGGGCACGCCGCCGCCCGCGGGGCCGGTGCTGCTGATCTGCAACCACCTCTCGTGGCTGGACATCACCACCATCCATGCCGCGCGGCATGTGCGCTTCGTGTCGAAGTCGGACGTGAAGGGCTGGCCGCTGATCGGCACGCTGTCCAACGGCTCGGGCACGCTCTACATCGAGCGTGAACGCCGCCGCGACGCGCTGCGCGTGGTGCACCACATGACCGAGGCATTGCGCAACGGCGACCTGATCGGCGTGTTTCCCGAGGGCACGACCAGCGACGGCCGGGGCCTGCTGCCCTTTCACGCCAACCTGCTGCAGGCGTCGATCTCCTCGGGCGCGCCGGTGCTGCCCGCCGCGCTGCGCTTCGCCGACGCCGCCACCGGCGAGACCAGCCAGGCGCCGCGCTACATCGACGACGACAACCTTGTCGTCTCGCTGTGGAACACGCTGCGCGCGCCGCCGCTGCTGGCCATCGTGCGCTTCGGCGAGCCGCAGGACCCGCACGGGCGCGACCGGCGCGAGTGGGCGCATTCGCTGCACGAAGACGTGCAGCAGCTGCGCCGCGAGACGCACTGACCGGCCCGGAACCAAAGCAAAGGGCGCTTCGTTGAAGCGCCTTTCTTGTTTGTCGAGGAGCCGGTGACGAACCGTGCTCAGGCCTGCTCGCCCGTCGGCACGAAGCCCAGACGGCGAGAGATTTCCAGCGCGCAGGCCCTCAGCGGCACGGCCACGCGGCCTTCCCAGTCGCGGTCGAAGGTGGCTTCGGGGCCCATGGCGGTGATGCCCAGCACCAGGTTGTTGGTCGAGTCGAACACCGGCGCGCAAAAGGCGTCGATGCCCGGGATCGGCTGGCCCAGCGTGCGCGACATGCCGTGCAGGCGCGTCTCGACCAGAAGCGCCTCGATCTCGGCGCGCGACAGCTCGGCGGTGGCGCCGCGGCCGTCCGCGGGGCGGGTGCGCGCGAGGTCGTCCAGCATCATCTTCTCGACCACCTTGGGCGGCAGGTAGGCCGCGAAGAGGCGGCCCGTCGCGGTGTAGGCCAGCGACATGACGGTGCCGGTGCGCAGGTTCACGTGCAGCGGATGGATCGGCTCTTCCAGCCGCACCACGGTCGGCCCGAAATTGCCCCAGACCGCCACCGCGATGCTCTGTTCGGTTTCCGACGCGAGCTGTTCGATCAGCGGAGAAGCCTCCTTGATCGGGTCGAGCCGCTGCAGCTTGGCCAGCCCCAGCTGCAGGGCCAGCGGGCCCAGCTCGTAGCGGCCCGCGCTGTCCTGCACGACGAAGCCGACCTTCAGGAAGCTGACCAGATAGGGGTGCGCCTTGCCGACCGGAACGCCCGCAGCCTTGCCCAGGTCGCGCAGCGCCATGGGCGCCACGTGGCGCCCGAGCGCCACCAGCAGTTGCGTTCCGATTTCGACCGACTGAATGCCACGTCTTGGCTTTTCCATGGGGCGCCCGGCGTGGGGAGTGAGAGTGGGGGCGAGTATAGCCATCAGGGTTTCTACTGATATTGTCGTGCTCAATCGATGATGATTGATCATCTGATAGTAACGAAGAGGCTTGACCATATCAATATCGCTGCCTAAACTGCGGCGCAACTTTGGTCTTACACAAACTCGCGAACAGACAGAGACATGGAACAGAACACTTTTGAATGCGACGTGCTCGTCGTCGGAAGCGGCGCATCGGGCATGGCCACCGCGGTCACGGCGGCTTCGCAGGGACTCAAGGTGCTGGTGGTCGAGAAAGAGCCGCGCTTCGGCGGCACCACCGCGCGCTCGGGCGGCTGGCTGTGGATTCCGGGCACGCGCCTGGCCACGGAGCAGGGCATCCACGAGCCCGAGGGCGCCGCGCTCGAATACATGAAGCACGAGGCCACCACGCACTTCGACGCCGCGCGCGTCGGCGCCTTCCTGGACATGGGCCCCAAGGCCATCGACTTCTTCACGCGCAACACCTGCGTGCAGTTCGACATGCCGGCCGTCTTCCCCGACTACCACGCCGAGGCACCCGGCGGCCAGCAGGGCGGCCGCTCGATGGTCACGCGCCCGTTCGACGGACGCGAGCTGGGCAAGCGCATCAAGCAGCTGGCGCCGCCGCTGCCCGAGCTCACCGTGTTCGGGATGATGTTGGGCTCGGGCCCCGAGATCAAACACTTCATGCGGGCCTTCAAGTCGCCGACCTCGTTCTGGTACGTGACCAAGCGCCTGAGCCGCCACTTCCTCGACGTGCTGCGCCATGGCCGCGGCATGACACTGACCAACGGCAACGCGCTGGCCGGCCGCCTGGCCAAGGCCGCGATGGACAAGAACATTCCTGTGTGGCTCTCGTCGCCGGTGAAGAAGCTGGTGGTGGAGTACGACGGCGTCGCTGGAGCCGTGGTGCAGCACGAAGGCCAGAACGTGCGCGTGGTCGCGAAGCGCGGCGTGGTGCTGGCCTGCGGCGGCTTCCCCTACGACGTGGAGCGCCGCAAGCAGCTCTTCCCGCACGCGCCCACCGGCCGCGAGCACTACTCGCCATCGCCTTCGACCAACACCGGCGACGGCCTGCGCCTGGCCGAAGCGGTGGGCGGCCGCGTCGACGGCACCATCCCGCACGCCGCGGCCTGGGTGCCCGCGTCGGTCACCACGCGCCCGGACGGCAGCAAGGGCGTGATGCCGCACTTCATCGACCGCGCCAAGCCCGGCGTGATCGCGGTCACCGCCAAGGGCCGCCGCTTCACCAACGAAGGCAACTCGTACCACGACTTCGTGCAGGCGATGGTCAAGGCCTGCAAGGGCGAGCCCGAGGTCTCGGCCTGGCTGCTGTGCGACCACAAGGCGCTGCGCGACTACGGCCTGGGCTGCGTCGCGCCCGCGCCGCTGCCCATCGGCCGGCACCTCAAGAGCGGCTACCTCAAGCGCGGCGCCACCGTCGGCGAGCTGGCCAGGGAACTCGGCATCGCGCCCGCCACGCTCGAGGCCACCGTGCAGGAGTTCAACAAGGGCGCGCGCAACGGCGACGACCCCGCCTTCGGCAAGGGCAGCAAGGCCTACAACCGCTACCAGGGTGACGCCAACATCACGCCCAACCCCTGCGTGGCGCCGCTGGAGAACGGCCCTTACTACGCCATCAGGCTGGTGGTCGGCGACATCGGCACCTTTGCCGGCCTCGTCACCGACGAGAAGACCCGCGTGCTCGACGCCAACCGCCAGCCGATCAAGGGCCTCTACGCGGTGGGCAACGACGCTGCCAGCGTGATGGGCGGCAACTACCCCGGCGCCGGCATCACGCTCGGCCCGGCGCTGACCTTCGGCTACGTCGCGGGCCTGCAGGTCGCGCAGGCCGAAGCCAAGGCCACGGCGCAGCTGAAGGTGGAGCAGCGCGAGGCCGTGCCGGTCGGCCGCGCCGCCTGAGCGTCATACACCCACACATATATATAGAGAGAAGGAGACACCGATGGCCTTTCCATCCACCGTCGCACCCCGCCTGCTCGAAGGCCGCCTGGCCTTCATCACCGGCGCGGGCCAGGGCAACGGCCGCGCGCTCGCGCTGGGCCTGGCGCAGGCCGGCGCGCGCGTCGTCGTCACCGACATGAACGACGCCACCGTGCGCGAGACCACGCAGCTGGTGCGCGACGCGGGCGGCGAGGCCTGGCCGTTCGTGCTCGACGTGACCGCGCCCGAGGCCTGCCAGGCGCTGGCCGAGCGCGTGGGCAAGGAGATCGGCAACGTCGACCTGCTGGTCAACAACGCCGGCATCATCATCCGCGAGAACACCAGCAGCCCGAACGCCGCGGCCAACTGGAAGAAGACCATCGACGTGAACGTGCACGGCACCTTCAACACCACGCTGGCCTTCATTCCGGTGCTCAGGCAGACGAAGGGCTCGATCATCAACATCGCTTCCATCGCCGCCTACGCGGGGCAGGGCGCTAGCCTGGGCTACTCGCCGTCGAAGGGCGCGATCAAGATGCTCACGCAGTCGCTCGCGCAGGAACTCGCGCCGGCCGGCGTGCGCGTCAACGCGCTGGCCCCCGGCGTGATCGAGACGCCCATGACCGCCGCCACCCGCGAGAACCCGCAGCGCCTCGAATCGTTCATGACGCGCATCCCCATGGGCCGCGTCGGCCAGACCGAAGACCTCGTCGGCCCGGTGATCTTCCTGGCCAGCGACATGTCGCGCTACGTCACCGGCATCGTGCTGCCGGTGGATGGCGGCTTCCTCGCCGTCTGAGGCGCTTTCCGGTTTCTTCCCGCTTTCCCGTCCATCAACCTCAGGAGACAAAAAATGAAAATCATCCGTCCGTACAAGACGCTGCTCGCCGCGGCCGCGTTCGCCGCCTTCACGGCTGGCGCCATGGCGCAGGACATCAAGGTCGGCTACAACGGCGACCTCTCCGCGTCGCCCTCGGCGCAGAGCGGCCAGGCCGCGGTGCTGGGCATGGAAGCGGCCATCGCCGACATCAACGCCGCCGGCGGCGTGCTGGGCAGGAAGCTGGCGCTGGTCACGCGCGACGACGTGTCGGCGCCGCCCAAGTCGATCCAGAACATGAGCGACCTGATCGACAACGAGAAGGTGGTCGCCGTGTTCGGCCCCACCAACTCGGGCAACGCGATGGCGTGGAAGCACATCGCCAACCAGAAGAAGATTCCGGTGCTGGGCAACGTGGGCTCGGGCACCGACATCACCAAGCCGATGAGCCCCGGCGCCGACAACTACATGTTCCGCGTCTCGATGGTCGACCGCGAGCAGGTCGCCGCGCTCATGGCCTACGTGAAGAAGAACACCGCCGGCTCGAAGGTGGTGGGCCTGATGGCCGAGACCACCGGCTACGGCCAGGGCGGCCTGAAGGACATGGAAGAGATCGCCAAGCTGCAGGACATCAAGATCGCGGCCACCGAGCGCTTCGGCGTCGGCGACACCGACATGACCTCGCAGCTCAGCAAGATGAAGGCCGCCAACGTCGACACCGTGGTGGTGTGGGCGCAGGGCACGCCCATCGCGCAGCTGGTGCGCAGCATGGAGAAGATCAACTACTTCCCGTTGATGCTCACCTCCTGGGCCGCCGACAACATCACCTTCTACGACGCGGCCGGCAAGGCACTGGCCGAGAAACCGATCTTCATGCGCACCGTGAGCGAGACCCGCACGCCCGCGCAGCAGAAGCTGTTCGACCGCATCGGCAGCAAGCTGAAGGCGCCGGGCTCTTTCTCGTTCGCGCTGCACGGCTACGACTCCATGCAGCTGCTGGCCCAGGCCATGAAGCAGGCCAACAGCACCGACGGCGCGGCGGTGCGCGCGGCGCTCGAAGACCTGAAGACGCCGGTGCAGGGCGTGCTGAAGACCTACGACAAGCCCTTCAGCAAGACCAACCACGAGGCGCTGACCGCCAAGGACCTGGTCTGGATCCGCTGGAAGGACGGCAAGCTGATGCCCTACACCGACGCGCTGATCCAGGGCCTCAAGCCGGCCGACTTCAAGCAGTAAGCAAGACAGAAAGAAGAGACGCGACCGGCGTGCCCGCGCGGCAGCCGGCACCGTCTCGCAACGGAGATACACACCATGGTTGAAGCGCTCCTGCAGGCGCTCATCAGCGGGCTCGCCGTCGGCGGTGCCTATGCGCTGGTGGCGCTGGGATTCAGCATCACGTTCACGACCACCAAGACGCTGAACTTCTCGCACGGCGAGTTCGTCTCGGCCGGCGCCTTCATCGGCATGAGCGCCCTGTTCCTGGTACTGGGCAAGCCGCTGAGTTCCACCACCTTCGGCGATGCCGTGCCAGGCGCGGGCGCGCAGCTGTTCGCGCTGCTGGCCGCGCTCGGCGTGATGGGCCTGCTGGGCTGGCTGCTCTACGTGCTGGGCGTGCGTCCGTTCGCGGGCCGCCCGGGCATGGCCTGGGTGATGAGCACGCTGGGCTTCGGCGTGATCCTGCAGAGCGTGGGGCTTGCCATCTGGGGCCCGAAGCCGGTGGTGGTGCCCGCGCCCGTGGGCGACACCGTGATCCGCATGTTCGGTGTGGGCGTTCGCCCGCAGGAGCTGCTCACGCTGGGCGTTGCCGTGGTGGTCATGCTCGGCTTCGACCGCGTCATGAACCGCACCATGGTCGGCAAGGCGATGCGCGCGGTCGCGCAGAACGGCAACGTGGCCAGCCTGATGGGCATCAACACCAACGCGATGATGATCGGCGCCTTCGTCGTCAGTTCGGCGCTGGCGGGGCTCTCGGGCTTCCTGCTCGCGCCGATCGCGCAGGCCTCGCTCTTCATGGGGCTCACCGTGGGCCTCAAGGGCTTCTCGGGCGCGATGATCGGCGGCCTGAGCAACCCGCGCGGCTGTGTGATCGGCGGCTTCCTGCTCGGCGTGCTCGAGTCGATGGTCAACCTCTGGCAGGCACAGTGGCGCGAGGTGGCGGTGTTCGCGCTCGTCATCCTGGTGCTGGCTTTCCGGCCCACGGGCCTGTTCGGCCGCTCGACGGTGGAGAAGGTATGAAGCGCCTCGCCCATCCCGCCAGCGTGGTGCTGGTCGCGGCGGTGCTCTGCGGCATCGTCTCGATGTCCGGCAACGACTACTACCTGCGCATCGCCTTCATGATGTGCGTCTATTACCTCTGCGCCGCCGGCATGAACGTGCTGGTCGGCTACGCGGGGCAGAAATCGCTGGGCCAGGCCGGGCTGTTCGCGGCCGGCGCCTACGCCGTGGCGCTGCTGACTTCGCGCACCGACATGGACCCGTGGCTCGCGCTCGCGCTGGCCGCCGTCATCTCGGGCCTGTGCGGCGTGCTCATCGCGCTGCCTTCGCTGCGCGTGAAGGGGCCGTACCTGGCCATGGTCACGCTGGCCTTCGGCATCGTCGTGGAAAAGCTCGTGGGCGAATGGACCGATGTGTTCGGCGGCGCGCAGGGCATCTACGGCATCCGTCCGCTCACCTGGAAGGGCGCGCCGCTGGACACCACGCAGTGGGTCATCCTCTGCATCGTGCTGTGCGCGGCGCTGCACCTGCTGCTGCGCAACCTGCTGAATGGCCGCTTCGGCCGTGCGCTGCTGTCGCTGCAGGCGGACGAGATCGCATCGTCCTCCGTCGGCGTGCGCGTGTACCGCGCCAAGGTCATGGCCTTCGTGGTCGCGGCCGTCACCTGCGGCATCGCGGGCGCGCTGGTGGCGCAGCAGAACCAGTACATCAACTCCGACTTCATCACCTTCCACCTGTCGATCTTCATCCTGCTGCTGGTGCTGTTCGGCGGCGCGGGCTCGATGTACGGGCCGCTGGTGGGCGCGGTGCTGCTCACGCTGACCGACGCGCTGCTCGCGCGCTGGCCCTCGGCGCAGCACTTCCTGTATGGCTTCCTGCTGCTGTTCGCGCTGTACGTCATGCCCGGCGGCGTGGTGGGCCTGTTCAACAAGTGGTTCCTGAAGTCGCGCCATCGCGGCGAAGGCGCGGGCGGCAGCGGCGTGCCAGGGCAGATCGGCCCGGGCGGGGAAGGCGAGCTGCTGGTGGTGCAGGGCGTGACCAAGTCGTATGGCGGCGTGAAGCCGGCGCAGGACGTGTCCTTCCGCCTGCAGCGCGGCCACATCCATGCGCTGATCGGGCCGAACGGCGCGGGCAAGAGCACCATGATCAACATGCTCACCGGCGTGATCGAACCCGACGCGGGCGTGATCCGCTTCCTGGGCCAGAACATCGTGGGCCAGCCGGCGCACACCATCTGCTGCCTGGGCATGGGCCGCACCTTCCAGAACCTGCGCCTGTTCGCAGACCTGTCGGTGCTCGACAACGTCATGCTGGGCCGCCACAGCCGCATGAGCAATGGCTTCCTGTCGTCGCTGGTGGCGTGGCCCACCGCCGGCAAGCAGGAGCGCGCCACGCGCGAACGCGCCCTGCAGCTGCTCGACCTGGTCGGCCTCGGCCATCTGGCGCACTGGCCCGCCGGCAGCCTGCCCTACGGCCTGCAGCGCCGCGTGGAACTGGCGCGCGCGCTGGCCACCGAGCCGCAACTGCTGCTGCTCGACGAGCCCGCCGCCGGCCTGAACCCGCAGGAGACCGCCGAGCTCGGCGAACTGCTGCTGCGCATCGGCAAGTGCGGCGTGTCGATCCTGATGGTGGAGCACCACATGGACCTGGTGATGTCGATCTCCGACCACGTGATCGTGCTCGACTACGGCATCAAGATCGCCGAGGGCAAGCCCGCCGAGGTGCAGGCCAACCCGCGCGTGGTCGAGGCCTACCTGGGCGTGGACGACGAAGAAGAAGAGGCACTGGCCACGGCCATGCCCGCCTGAGCAGAAAGACCGAAACCATCATGCTGAAAATCGAATCGGTGAAGGTCTCGTACGGCGCCATCGAGGCCGTCAAGGGCGTGAGCCTGGAAGTGCGCGCGGGCGAGGTCGTCACCATCATCGGCGCCAACGGCGCCGGCAAGAGCACGCTGCTCAAGAGCATCGTCGGGCTGGAGCCCGTGGCAGAAGGCCGCGTGCTGATCGACGGCAACGACTGCACCCACGTGCCATCGCACAAGCGCGTGGGCCTGGGCGTGGCGCTGTCGCCCGAAGGCCGGGGCGTGTTCCCCGACCAGACGGTGCGCGAGAACCTGATGCTCGGCGCCTACTCGCGCCGCAACGACAAGGCTTTCGTCGAGCGCGCCATCGAGCGCGAGTTCGCGCGATTCCCGCGGCTGAAGGAGCGCCAGCACCAGCCCTCGGGCACGCTGTCGGGCGGCGAGCAGCAGATGCTGGCCATTGCCCGCGCGCTCATGAGCGAGCCGCGCCTGCTGCTGCTCGACGAACCCTCGCTGGGGCTGGCGCCGCTCATCATCAAGGACATCTTCGGCGCCATCCGCCAGCTGCGCAGCTCGGGCCTGACCATCCTGCTGGTCGAGCAGATGGCCAAGCAGGCGCTGGGCGTGGCCGACCGCGCCTATGTGCTCGAAACCGGCTGCATCACGCTCGAAGGCTCCGGCCGCGAGCTGCTCGACAACCCCAAGGTGAAGTCCGCGTACCTCGGCACGCACTGATTTCATCGCTCACTTCAAAGGACACCCAATGACCGCCACCACCAAGAAATTCGCCAGCCAGGCCGACCTCGAAGAAAAGAAGGTTTCGTTCACCCGCCTCTCGGAGAACGCCTACGCTTACACCGCCGAAGGCGACCCCAACACCGGCATCTTCATCGGCGACGAGGCCGTGATGGTGGTCGACACCCAGGCCACGCCCGCGATGGCGCAGGACGTGATCCGCCGCATCCGCGAAGTCACGCCGCTGCCTATCAAGTACGTGCTGCTGAGCCACTACCACGCTGTGCGCGTGCTGGGCGCGTCGGCCTACTTCAAGGAAGGCGCCGAGCAGATCATCGCCAGCCGCGACACCTATGACCTGATCGTCGAGCGCGGCGAGCAGGACAAGGCCAGCGAGATCGGCCGCTTCCCGCGCCTGTTCCGCAACGTCGAGTCGGTGCCGCCGGGCCTGACCTGGCCCACCATGACCTTCGACGGCACCATGAGCGTGTGGCTGGGCAAGAAGCTCGAAGTGAAGATCGCGCAGGTGGGCCGCGGCCACACCAAGGGCGACACCATCGCCTACCTCGAAGACCAGAAGATCTGCTTTGCCGGCGACCTCGTCGAATACCAGAGCACCGCCTACGCCGGCGACTGCTACTTCCGCGACTGGCCCGCCACGCTCGACCGCCTCGCGGGCTTCGGCTTCGAGAAGCTGGTGCCCGGCCGTGGTGCCGCGCTGGAGAACGCCGCCGACGTGCGCCGTGCCATCGCCTCCACGCGCGCGTTCATCTCCGACGTGTACACGCTGGTCAACAGCGGCGTGGCGCAGGGCAAGACGCTGAATGCGATCTACAAGGAAACAGTGGCGGCGCTGCGCCCCACGTACGGCCACTGGGTCATCTTCGACCACTGCATGCCTTTCGACGTGACGCGCGCCTACGACGAGGCGACGGGCCATGCGCATCCGCGCATCTGGACCGCCGAGCGCGACATCGAGATGTGGAACGAACTCGAAGGCTGAGGTGACTCCCACCCGCGCCGCGCGCGCACCCGACGCCACACCCGCCGCCGTGCAGGGCTGGCTGCTGGCGGGGATGCTGGTGTGGGGCGTGAACGTGTCGGCCGTGAAGGTGCTGACGGGCTACTTCGAGGCGCTGCCGCTGGCGGCGCTGCGCATGGCGGTGGCCTGCGCGGCGCTGAGCGCGATCGTGCTGTGGCGGCGCGGCGGGCTGCCGGCGTTCGGCTGGCGCCGTCTCGCGGCGCTGACTGGCTGCGGCTTCCTGATGGTGTACGCCAACCAGATCCTGTTCGCGCTCGGGCTGCAGCGTTCGACGGCGACCAACGGCGCGCTGATCATGGCGTTGAGCCCGCTGGTGTCGGCGCTGATGGCGGCGCTGGTGTTCCGCGAGGCGCTGACGGCGCGGCGGCTGTGCGGCGTGGCGCTGGGCTTCACGGGCGTGGCGGCGGTGGTGCTGAGCCATCCGGGCGCGAGCCTCTCGCATGCGGGGCTGGGCGACCTGATGCTAGCGCTCTCGGTGGTGAGCTTCGCGGTCGGCGGCGTGGGCGTGCAGCGCCTGGCGCGGCAGATCGATCCGCTGTCGATGAGCTGGGGCATCTACGTGATGGGCACCGCGATGCTGGTGCTGCACGCGCTGCTCGGGCCGTCGCCGCTGGGTGCGGCGCAGCTCTTCCCGGGGGCGTGGCCGTGGACGCTGGTGCTGTTCTCGGGCGTGGCCGCCACCGCCGCCGGCAACCTGATCTGGAACCGCGCGATCTCCGTCATCGGCGTGGCGCGCACCGCTGTCTTTCTCTACTGGGTGCCGGTGTTCGGCGTCGCGGTCGCGGCGCTGCTGCTGGGCGAGGTGCTGACCTGGTGGCACCTGTTCGGCTTTGCCGCGGTGATGAGCGGCACCTGGCTGGGCACGCGGCCTGCAGCTGCCGCAGTGCCCAAGTCTGCACCCTGATTTCTTCGATTCATGTCCACCGACTCCCTTCCTCTGCTTTTCCAGCCCCTGCAACTGCGCGGCCTCACATTGGCCAACCGCGTCGTGATCTCGCCGATGTGCCAGCACGCCGCCGAGCGCGGCCATGCCACGCCGTGGCACATGGTGCACCTGGGCAAGTTCGCGCTCGGCGGCGCGGGGCTGATCCTCACCGAGAGCACCTCGGTCGATCCGCGCGGACGCATCGGCACGGCCGACCTCGGCTTGTGGAACGACAGCCAGATCGCGCCGCTGAAGGCGGTGGTCGACTTCGTGCACGCGCAGGGCAGCGCCATCGGCGTGCAGCTTGCGCATGCAGGCCGCAAGGCCGGCAGCGAGCCGCTGTGGGAGGGCGGTGCCGCACTCGGCGACGCGCGCATGGCGGCCGACGAGGAGCCGTGGGAGCGCCTGGGCCCGAGCGCCATTGCGGCAGGGCCGGGCTGGTCGGTGCCGCGCGTGCTCGACGCCGACGGCGTCGCCGCGGTTGTGCAGCGCTTCGTCGATGCCACGCTGCGCGCGGACAAGGCGGGCTTCGACGTGGTCGAGCTGCATTTCGGGCACGGCTACCTGGTGGCGAGCTTCCTGTCGCCCAACGCCAACCATCGCGATGACGCACTGGGCGGCAGCCGCGCCAACCGCATGTGGCTCGCGCTGGAGATCGCGCAGCGCGTGCGCGCCGCATGGCCGGCGGAGAAGCCGCTGTTCTGCCGGCTCTCCGCGGTCGACGGCACGCTCGACGGCTGGGACCTCGACGACTCGGTGGTGCTCGCGCGCGAGCTCAAGCGCTGCGGCGTCGACGTGATCGACTGCTCATCGGGCGGGCTCACCGAGGAGACGCGCGCGCTGCCGGTGCCGCGCGGGCTGGGCTTCCAGGTGCCGTTCTCCGCGCGCATCCGGCGCGAGGCGCAGGTGCCCACGCAGGCCGTCGGGATGATCGTCGACGCGCATCAGGCCGAGGCCGTGCTCGCAGCGGGCGATGCCGACCTGATCGCACTCGGCCGCGAGGCGCTGTTCGACCCTTACTGGGCGCACCACGCGGCCGCCGCCCTCGGCGCGGACCCCGGCTTCGGGCGCTGGCCGGTGCGCCATGGCGTGTGGCTGGCCAAGCGCGCGCCCGGCCTCGCGCGTGCGCGCGCCGAGGCCGAAGCCGCCATGCAATTCGAAGACAAGGAGACAGGCAGATGACCGAACCGACGACCCTGCGCATGGGCCTGATCCGCAAGAAGGCCGAATGGACCGACGAAGCCTTCCGCAGCCACTGGCGCGACAGGCACGGCCCGCTGGTGGCTCAGCTGCCCACGCTGCGCAGCTACCGCCAGAACCTCGTGCTCGACCGGCTGCAGCGCGGCATCGACTTCGCGCGCGGGCCGTGGGATTTCGATGGCTTCTCGCAGCTGGGCTTCGACGAGGGCGCGCAGGCTGACGCGGCCTTCAATCGCGGCGAACTCGCAGCCGCCATCCGAGCCGACGAGGAGCGCTTCCTCGGCGGCCTGCACATCGTGACCGTCGCGCAGACCGAGGTGGTCGCGCTGCCGCCGAATCCACGGGGGCTGCTCAAGCGCATATCGCTGCTGCGCCGGCCATCCGAACAGTCGGAGGACGACTTCCGCCGCGAATGGAAGGTGCACGCCGACCACGTGCGCCGCATGCCCGGCGTGAGCGGCTACCGCCAGAACGTGGTCACCGCGCGCGAGTTCGTGAAGGGCGCGCCCTGCGGCTATGCCGAGCTGCCGATCGACGGCATCGTCGAGCTGTGGTTCGAGGACACCGACACGCTGGATGCCGCCTTCTCCTCGCCGCAGGGGCAAGTGACGATGGCGCATGCGCTCACCTTCCTGGCGGAGATCACGGCCTTCGTGGTGTATGAGCACCGGGTGGTGTAGGCCGACGGCACTCCAGCCCTAACATCGGCGTTCCTCGACACCGAACAGGCACGCATGGAGCGCACTCGCATCTTCTTCCTGGGCATCGTCATGGCCGCCGCAGCCTGCGCGGCGCCTGCCCAGACGCGTAAGCCATTGCCGCCCGGTGTGGCCGGCGTGATGCGCATCGACGCCGGCACCGACTACGTGTTCCTCGACCGGCCCACGACCGTCGGCGGCGCATGCAGGGGGTGGAAGGCAGTGTCGATCCAGGCGCCCGGCCCGGCGGGCTCGGGCCGCACCAACCTCATGTGCTGGAAGGAATCGAACGGCCAGCTGCTGACGGCGACCGAAGCGAGGGTGACGCCGCAAGTCGTGCCGATGGGCGCGATCCGCTGAAGGCCGCGGGCCTTCCGGCCTGTACCCACGCAAAAAAAAGCGCTCCTCGGGGGAGCGCTTAACGACGCACGGATGCGCCGTGAGGAGGAACCGGGATACACGGAACCTCCACATTGACTCTGCGCACGGCCCGCCCATGCGGGACGGCGCAAGGCAAGCACGTGAGTCCTTGCCTACATCGCCGTACCCGCGCCCGTGGCGGACCGAGCGGATGGTCCGCTCAGCCCAGCAGGCCGTGCAGGATGTTCGTGACCGGGCTCACCACATGGCTCACCGTCTGCTCGACCTGGCTGGTGATCGGCGCCACCACCTCGGCCACGCCGGAAGCGACGGTACCGGCCGCGCCTTCTGCCACATGTGCCACCGTCTCGACCACCGGCGCCACGGTGCCGGAAGCACCGGCCAGGATGTCGGTCGCCGGCGCTGCAGCGCTGGAGGCCGCATGGGTCGTCGGAGCGGCCGCTTCGCTGGTCGCCGACTGCAGCACGTTGGCCACGGGGGCAGCATCGCCGCCGAGCGAGCCGATCAGGTGGCCTACCAGTCCATCGGCACCCAGCACGCTGCCTGCGAGTCCGTCGTCGCCAAGCAGGTTGTTCACCAGGCCGTGCTCGCCGAGCACGCCACCCAGCAGGTCGCCCGAGGCGCCGCCGCCGGTCACGCCGCCGAGCAGGCCGCCGACGAGGCCGTCCTCGCCGAGCAGGCCGCCGACCAGGCCGCCGGCATCGCCGTTGGTGACAGCGCCGAGGACGCCGCCGACGAGACCGTCCTCGCCGAGCAGACCGCCGACCAGGCCACCGGCATCGCCGTTGGTGACAGCGCCGAGGACGCCGCCGACGAGACCGCCCTCGCCCAGCACACCGCCGAGCAGGCCGCCATCGCCGCCGAGCACACCGCCCAGCAGTCCGTCGTTGCCCAGCACACCGCCGAGCAGGCCGCCATCGCCGCCGAGCACACCGCCCAGCAGTCCGTCGTTGCCCAGCACACCGCCGAGCAGGCCGCCATCGCCGCCGAGCACACCGCCCAGCAGTCCGTCGTTGCCGAGCACACCGCCGAGCAGCCCGCCTTCACCGCCGAGCACGCCACCCAGGAGGCCGCCGTCGCCGCCAAGCAGACCGCCCAGCGGGCCTTCGGCGCCCAGGAGGCCGTCGTTGCCGAGAACACCGCCCAGCAGGCCGTCTCCTCCGAGGAGTCCGCCGACCAGCCCGTTGTCGCCCAATACGCCGCTGAGCAGACCGCTTTCGCCGCCGAGCAAGCCACCCAGCGGCGTTGCACCGAGCAACTCGCCGACCGCGCCGTCGGGTCCGAGCAGGCCGTCGACCAAGCCGTCGTTGCCGAGCAGGCCGCCGGTGAGGCCTTCGCTGCCAAGCAGGCCGGCGAGAACGCCGTCGCCGCCGAGCACGCCACCCAGCAGGCCGCCATCGCCCAGCACACCGCCGAGCAGGCCGCCCTCACCGCCCAGCACACCGCCGAGCAGGCCGCCATCGCCCAGCACACCGCCGAGCAGGCCGCCCTCACCGCCCAGAACACCACCCAGCAGGCCGCCGTCGCCCAGCACACCGCCGAGCAGGCCGCCTTCACCGCCGAGCACGCCGCCCAGCAGGCCGCCGTCGCCCAGAACGCCGCCGAGCAGGCCTCCGTCGCCACCGAGCAGACCGCCCAGCAGGCCATCGTCTCCCAGCACGCCGCCGAGCAGCCCTCCGTCGCCCAGCAGCTGTCCGACCAGACCGCCTTCGCCGAGCACGCTGCCCACGAGGCTGCCGTCGCCCAGCAGGCCGTCGAGCACCTGACCGACCACGCCGTTGTCGCCGATGAGCTGGTCCACGAGGCCGTCGATGCCCAGGCCGGTGGTCACGCCGCCGAGCAGGCCGTTGCCGCCGAGCAGGTTTTCGAGGATGTTGTCGAGCGCGTCGGTCAGGTAGTCGACCTGGCCGTTCAGCGAGCCGATGAGCGCGCCGGTCAGGCCGGCGCCCAGCAGGCCGTCGACCACGGGGGTGAGCACGCCGCCGAGGTCGGCGGTGATGCCGCCGACGGCGTCGTCCAGCGGATCGAATGCGTTCGGATCGTCGGGCCTGAACTCGTTGCCCGCGATCGGCGAGAGCACGTTGTCCACCAGGTCGGTGAGGCCGTCGACCGTGGGCATCAGCGACGAGAGCGTGGGCGCGGTGCTCGCGACCGCGGCGCTGCGCGCGGCCGCCGCCGTGCCGCCTCCACCCAGGCCCAGCAGGTTGTCGAGCGCGCCGAGCAGATGTCCGGCGGCGCCGTCGCCCGGGTCGAGCAGGTGGTCGGCGTCGGCGTCGGCGTCGGCATCGGAGTCGGCGTCCGCGTCCGCATCGGAGTCCGCGTCGGAATCGGCATCGGCATCCGAATCGGCGTCAGCGTCGGCGTCGGCATCCGCATCGGCGTCTGCATCCGAGTCGCCGTCCGCGTCCGCGTCGGCATCGGCGTCCGCGTCCGCGTCTGCATCGCTTTCGCCGACGCCGGGAGCGAAGAAGGGAACCCCGCCGCCATCGCTGCCGCCGCCACCCAGCGCGGCGGCGAGGCCGACCGCGCCCAGGGCGMCGAGCGCGAATTCGCCCAGCCCGATGCCGCTGCCGGCGGCGGTCTTCTTGCTCACCGCGAGCGCGGCCGCTTCCGCATCGCTGTCAGGCGCGGTCACTTCCAGGTCGCCGGAGGCCACGTCCACGTTCACCTGCTCCAGGCCGCTGGCGAGCTTGGTCGAGCTGATGGTGGCGTCGGTGCCGCCGGTGAACACGCCGGCCAGCGGCGCCTTGTTGGTGGCCGATCCGGGAAAGAGAACGTCGGCGTGACCGTCCTGCGGAACGATCACGCGGTCGCCGGCCATCAGCGTCTGGCTGCCGGATACGGGAATCGCCACGCCGTCGCGCATGACGACCGTGCCCGGCGTGGCGTTGGACAGCGAGCCGAGGCCGGCAGGTGCGGCGGCCGGTGTTGCTGCCGTGGCGGTGCTCGCCGCACCCATCGGCGCGATCGGCCGGACCGTCGATTGCGCGAGGATCACCGGGGCGCCGGCATTGCTGTCGGCGCCTGCGGCGATCGAAGAAATCGTTGTATTGGCATCCGTCATTGCAGCCTCCTCGGTGGTGGGACTGACTGAGGGGGCAACTTGTGTGCCGCTTTTTCCCGCAGGTGCTGGCACTGCGGCTGGGTACGCGCAAGCCGTTGATTTAAATGAAGATTTTTGCCAAACAGATACTTCGGCAGAGGGCTTGCGGCAAGCGCGTTTTGGCGCTTGTTACGTAGCGTTGCTACACGTCGCGCCCGTAACGGACACGGAGCTGGACGAAAGCCTCCAGCGAGCAGTTCTGTTGTGGGCCGATGGGGGTTCCATCAGCGAAAGGGAACGGATCAGCTTCAGGTGGGCTGGTTCCGGAGCGAGCAGACGGTGCATCGCCGGCAAGCAGTGGCCCGGGGTCATCGAGGCCAATGGCGACACTCTTCCTGTCGCGGAGATGAGAGCCGTCGTGATCGACCGGTTCGGAGATATGGAGTTGCATCCGGTCAGGCTCGGGCGGGAGGGTTCCTATTGAGCGATGCTGCCAGGCCCCTGAATGAAAAAAGCCGTTGATGAACTCAACGGCTTTTTTGCTTTTTTGGTGCCTTCGACAGGAATCGAACCTGTATCTGAGTCTTAGGAGGACCCCGTTCTATCCATTGAACTACGAAGACCGGATGGGGATGCGCGAAGCGGTGAGCCCGGTGCGCGCCCGCGATTTTATAGGGTTCGCGATGACAGTCCCGGCCGGGGGCGTGTCCGGCCCCTCGCGCATCGCCTGCGCGGGCTTACCCCGATACGAAATCTGCAAAAAGTTGACCGCGATCAAGCCGCCGCGAAACGGCGGCGCGCACCATCGTGCCCGTTCGCATCTCTGCTCAGATTCAAGAACAAAAAAGAGCGAAATCACTACACAGGAGACAACCTGATGAAGAAGATCGCCTCGAATGTTCTGAGCCGCGCGACTGCCGTTCTTGCTGCCACTGCCGCCGCGGCGGCGCTGGCGACCGGTGCCGCGCCCGCCTTCGCATGGGAACCCACCAAGCCGGTGGAGTTCGTGATTCCCGCCGGCACCGGCGGGGGCGCCGACCAGATGGGGCGGCTGCTGCAGGGCATCGTCATCAAGTACAAGCTGATGAAGGAGCCGCTGATCGTCGTCAACAAGTCCGGCGGCGCGGGCGCCGAGGGCTTCCTGGCGGTGAAGGAAGCGAAGGGCGATCCGCACAAGATCGTCATCTCGCTGTCGAACCTGTTCACCACGCCGATGGCCACGGGCGTGCCCTTCAACTGGAAGGACATGACGCCGGTCGCGATGCTGGCGCTCGACCAGTTCGTGCTGTGGACCAATGCCTCCGAACCCTACAAGAGCGCGGGTGAGTACGTCGCGGCGGTGAAGACCGCGGGGCCCAACAAGTTCAAGATGGCCGGCACCGGCTCGAAGCAGGAAGACCAGATCATCACGGTCGCGCTCGAGAAGGCCACCGGCACCAAGTTCATCTACGTGCCGTTCAAGGGCGGCGGCGAGGTGGCGGTGCAGCTGGTGGGCGKGCATGTGCAGTCGACGGTGAACAACCCGATCGAGGCGGTGGCGCAATGGCGCGCGGGCAAGCTGCGCGCGCTGTGCGTGTTCGACGACGAGCGCATGCCCTTCAAGGCCAAGGTCACCGACACGCAGTCGTGGAACGACATCCCCACCTGCAAGGAAGCGGGCGTGCCCACCAGGTACACGATGCTGCGCGGCATCTTCATGCCGCCCGGCGTCACGCCCGACCAGCTCGCCTTCTACAAGGACCTGCTGACCAAGGTGGCGGCCACGCCGGACTGGAAGGAATATATGGAGAAGGGCGCCTTCAACCCGACCTTCATGACCGGCGACGCCTTCGCGAAGTGGCTCACCGAGGCCGAGGCGACGCACCGCACGCTGATGTCCGACGCGGGCTTCCTCGCGAGCAACAAGTAGGCCGGCACAGGTCGGCCGCGACGACTGCCGCGCCCTGCGGCAGCGGGTGCGTGCGCCGCGAGCGCACGCCGGTTTCCTTTCTTCGTTCTTTCCTTCCTTCAAACAACCACGATGGGGGCTCCATGGAGCACGACGAATCATCCGAGGGCCCGGCGCGCACGGGCATCTCCACCCACCTCGTAGAAGCGGCGGTGGCCGTGGCGCTGCTGGTCATCGGCCTGGTGGTGGTCTTCGAGGCGCGCAAGCTCGGCGCCGGCTGGACCACCGACGGCCCGGGCGCCGGCTACTTCCCGTTCTTCATCGGCGTGATCATCACGATATCGGGCGCCGGCATCCTCTACCAGTCGCTGCTCGGCAAGAACCGCAACACCACGGTCTTCGTCGACCCGGTGCAGCTCAAGCGCGTGCTGTCGGTGCTGGTGCCGGCCACGGTCTACGTGCTGGCGATCTCCCTCCTCGGCATCTACGTGGCGTCGGCGATCTACATCGCGCTCTTCATGATGGTGCTGGGCAAGTACGCGTGGTTCAAGAGCGTGTTCGCCGCGCTGGCCGTGAACACGCTCTTCTTCTGCATGTTCGAGGTCTGGTTCAAGGTGCCGCTGTTCAAGGGCGCGCTCGATCCGCTTCGGTTCCTCGGCTACTGACCGAACCCCACACTCACGGAGCACAAGCGAAATGGAAGAAATCAGTGCCCTGATGCAGGGCTTCTACGTGATCCTCTCGCCGATGAACATCGGCCTGATGTTCGTGGGCATCATCCTCGGCGTGCTGATCGGCGTGCTGCCGGGGCTCGGCGGCGCCAACGGCGTGGCGATCCTGCTGCCGCTCACCTTCACGATGTCGCCGACCTCGGCCATCATCATGCTGTCGTGCATCTACTGGGGGGCGCTGTTCGGCGGGGCCATCACTTCGATCCTGTTCAACATACCGGGCGAGCCCTGGTCGGTAGCCACCACCTTCGACGGCTACCCGATGGCGCAGAACGGGCATGCCGGCGCGGCGCTCACCACCGCGTTCACGTCGTCCTTCGTGGGCGCCTTCCTCGCGGTGGTGATGATCACCTTCCTCGCGCCGCTGGTCGCCAAGTTCGCGCTCAAGTTCGGCTCGCCCGAGTTCTTCGCGGTGTACCTGCTCACCTTTTGCAGCTTCGTGGGCATGGGCAAGGGCTCGCCCTTCAAGATCCTCGCGTCGATGGCGCTGGGCTTCGCGCTCGCCAGCGTGGGCATGGACACCGTCACCGGCCAGCTGCGCCTGACCTTCGGCCAGCCCGAGCTGATGCGCGGCTTCGACTTCCTGATCGCGGTGATCGGCCTGTTCGGCATCGGCGAGATCCTGCTGTCGATGGAAGAGGGCCTGAAGTTCTCGGGCAAGAGCGCGAAGATCGATCCGAAGGTGGTGTGGCAAACCTGGAAGCAGCTGCCAAAGTACTGGATGACCTCCATCCGCAGTTCGCTCATCGGCATCTGGATGGGCATCACGCCCGGCGGCGCCACCCCGGCCTCGTTCATGGCCTACGGCCTGGCCAAGAAGATGTCGAAGAGGGGCGCCAAGTTCGGCACCGGCGAGACCGAAGGCGTGGTCGCGCCCGAGACCGCCGCGCATGCCGCCGGCACCAGCGCGCTGCTGCCGATGCTGGCGCTGGGCATTCCCGGTTCGCCCACTGCCGCGGTGCTGCTGGGCGGCCTGCTGATCTGGGGCCTGCAGCCGGGGCCGCTGCTCTTCGTCGAGCAGAAGGACTTCGTCTGGGGCCTCATCGCCAGCATGTACCTCGGCAACATCGTCGGCCTGATCGTGGTGCTCAGCACCGTGCCGCTCTTCGCGTCGATCCTGCGAATTCCGTTCTCGATCATCGCGCCGGTGATCATCGTGATCTGCGCGATCGGCGCCTACACCGTGCACAACGCGATGCTCGACATCTGGTTCATGCTCGGCTTCGGCGTGCTGGGCTATCTCTTCAAGAAGCTCGACTTCCCGCTCGCGCCGCTGGTGCTGGCGCTGGTACTCGGCGACAAGGCCGAGGACTCGTTCCGCCAGGCCATGCTGGTCTCGCAGGGCGACGTGATGATCATGTTCTCCAACCCGCTGGTCGGCACCATCACCACGCTCGCGCTGGTGCTGCTGTTCTGGCCGCTGATCTCCAAGGCGCTGGCGTTCGTCAGGAAGCCAAAGAAGCCCGACGAGTTCGCCGTCGAACGGCCGGTGGATTGAATGAAGGAGGCCAGCACATGCCAGTGATCGCACTGACCCAGGAGATGGGTTCCCTCGCGAAAGACGTTTCGCTCAAGCTTGCCGAGACGCTCGGCCTCGCCGTGATGCGCCACGAGGTCATCGAGCACGTCGCGGACCGGATGCAGGTCTCCACCAGCCTCATCGGCCGGCTGCGCAGCGGCAAGGCCGGGCTGGTGGAACGCCTGACCACCGACAGGCGCAGCGTGGCGCTCTACACCGCCGAAGAGCTCTTCGCGCTTGCCGATCGCGGCAACGTGGTGCTGCGCGGCTGGGGCGCCACCTGCCTGCTGCGGCCGGTGCCGCATGTGGTGTGCGTGCGCATCACGCGCTCGATGAAGAAGCGCGTCGAGTGGCTGATGGGCGACCTCGAGACCGACGACGCCGAGTTCGCCGAAGCCGAGATCCGCCGCAGCGACCAGGCGCATGCCGCTCGCATGCACGCGCAATTCGGCGTGGCCTGGGGCGACCCGGTGCTCTACGACCTGGTGCTCAACACCGACCGGCTTTCGGTGGAAAGCTGCGTCGAGCAGATCGGGCTGATGGTGAATCGCCCCGAGTTCGCGGAAACGCCGGCATCGCGCGCGCTGCTCGCCAACATGGCGCTGGAGGCGCGCGTGCGCGCGGCGCTGAAGGAGCACGAGGCCACGCGCGACATCAACGTGACCATTGCCGCGAACCAGGGTGAGGTGATGCTGCGCGGGATCGTGCTGGACTCGGATGAAAGGGCGCAGGCCGAGGCGGTCGCGGCTGAAGTCTCGGGCGTCAGCGGGGTGCACAACCAGCTGAGGCTGATGGCGAGTACGCGGCGCTTTGCTTCGGCGAAGCAGACTTAGGCTTTGCTCCTTCCCCCTCTGGGGGAAGGTCGGGATGGGGGCAGTCGGCGGTAGACACGCTGGCGGCCCTTGATGCACCCCGTGCCCCCACCCCAGCCCTCCCCCAGAGGGGGAGGGAGCAAGACCGGCTCAGATCTTCCCGCGCTTGCGCAACCGACTGAGCGTCTCCGCCGACAGATTCAGATACGAAGCCAATTCCTTGCTCGGAATCCGGTCCACCAGTTCCGGATGCTTGCGCAGGAACCGATGCACGCGCCCGGCGGCGTCGAGCAGGTGCAGCGTGATCGTGTGCGCCATGATCTCGCTCATGCCGCGCATCACGAGGAACTCGAACAGCTCCTTCGTCTGCGGGTGCTTGTTCAGGAAGGCGATCCACTCCTTCAGCGGCAGGCTCGCCACCCGCGCCTTGGTCACGCAGACGATGCCGTAGGGCGTGGGCGTGCCCAGCCGCAGCGCGGCGTAGCTCGTCTCCATGTCGTTCTCGTCGGCGAAGCGAAGGATCATTTCCTTGCCCTCCGGGTTGCTCACCACCCGCTTGAGGATGCCGTCGAGGATGAAGTACTGCTCCATCTCCCGCACGCCCTGGTGCAGCAGGAACTCGCCCTTGTTGCCGTCCACGATGACCAGGTGCGCCTCGAGCTCGGCGCGGTCGGCTTCGCTCAGGTCCTTGAGAAGCACGTTCTGCCGCAGCTGGGCGCGAATGATGTTCTTCTCCGGATGGTTTTCCAACGTCGTCATGGTCACCGTCTTGCTCGAGTTCGCTGCCGGCGCTGCTCATCGGGGGCTGCGCCGTTTTCGGGAAAGTTGACCGAGGTCAACGGCCGAAAGTTTGGCCCGAATCATAGTCGCGGCTCGGGCCTCGGCCATTCACCCATGCAGAAGGAGAGACATGTCTTCAGTCAGAACAGAGAAAGAGGCGACCACCACGCTGGACGAAGCCCTCAAGCCCGCAAAAAACCGTGATGCCGACGGCGAACCGGTGGTCCGCGCCATCAAGAACATGGCGGAAGACACGCCGGCGGCCGAGACCATCGACGGCTTCCACCTCGTCATCGATGCGCTCAAGCTCAACGACATCGACACCATCTTCGGCCTGCCCGGCATCCCGATCACCGACCTCACGCGCATGGCCCAGGCCGAAGGGCTGCGCGTGATCTCCTTCCGCCACGAGCAGCACGCCGGCAACGCGGCAGCCGCCGCCGGCTTCCTCACGCAGAAGCCCGGCATCTGCCTGACCGTGTCGGCCCCCGGCTTCCTCAACGGCCTGACCGCGCTGGCCAACGCCACCACCAACTGCTTCCCGATGATCCTCATCAGCGGCTCCAGCGAGCGCGAGATCGTCGACCTGCAGCAGGGCGACTACGAGGAGATGGACCAGCTGGCCATCGCCAAGCCGCTGTGCAAGGCCGCCTTCCGCGTGCTGCACGCGCAGGACATCGGCGTGGGCATCGCGCGCGCCATCCGCGCCGCGCTCTCGGGCCGCCCGGGCGGCGTGTATCTCGACCTGCCGGCCAAGCTCTTCGCGCAGACCATGGACGCGGCTGCGGGCAAGGCTTCGCTCATCAAGGTGGTGGACGCCGCGCCGCGCCAGATTCCGGCGCCCGACGCGGTGAACCGCGCCCTCGACATCCTCAAGGGCGCGAAGCGTCCGCTGATCCTGCTGGGCAAGGGCGCCGCCTACGCGCAGGCCGACGCCGACATCCGCGCGCTGGTCGAGAAGACGGGTATTCCCTACCTGCCGATGTCCATGGCCAAGGGCCTGCTGCCCGACACGCACGCGCAGTCGGCGGCAGCGGCACGCTCCTACGTGCTGCAGGAAGCCGACGTGGTGCTGCTGGTCGGCGCGCGCCTGAACTGGCTGCTCTCGCACGGCAAGGGCAAGACCTGGGCGCAGGAGAAAGGCGCGAAGCGCTTCATCCAGATCGACATCGCGCCGACCGAGATCGACAGCAACGTCGCCATCGAGGCGCCGGTGATCGGCGACATCGGCTCGTGCGTGGCTGCGCTGCTGGCCGGCATCGACGCCAGGTGGGCCAGGCCGCCGGCCGAGTGGACCGGCGCCATCGCCGAGCGCAAGGACAAGAACCTGTCGAAGATGGCCGCCACGCTGGCCGCGCGGCCCTCGCCGATGAACTTCCACAGCGCGCTCAGCGTGATCCGCGACCAGGTGAAGGCGCGGCCCGACGCCATCGTCGTCAACGAGGGCGCCAACACGCTGGACTTCGCGCGCAGCATCGTCGACATGTACGAGCCGCGCAAGCGCCTGGACGTGGGCACCTGGGGGATCATGGGCATCGGCATGGGCTTCTCGGTGGCCGCCGCCGTGGTCACGGGCAAGCCGGTGATCGCCATCGAGGGCGACAGCGCCTTCGGCTTCAGCGGCATGGAGGTGGAGACCATCTGCCGCTACAACCTGCCGGTCTGCGTGATCGTCTTCAACAACAACGGTGTCTACCGCGGCACCGACGTGAACGCCAGCGGCACGAGCGACGTGGCGCCCACCGTGTTCGTCAAGAACGCGCGCTACGACAAGCTGATGGAGGCCTTCGGCGGCGTCGGCGTGAACGCAACCACCGCCGACGAGCTGCAGAAGGCCCTGGCCGAGGCCGTCGCCTCGGGCCGCCCGACCCTGATCAATGCCGTCATCGACGAGACCGCCGGCACCGAGAGCGGCCGCATCACGAGCCTGAACCCCAGCACGGCGAAGAAGAAGTAACTCAATCCCATCCAAGGAGATTTTCCAAATGAGCAGCATCAAGCCCCTCAACGGCATCAAGATCATCGACTTCACGCACGTGCAAGCCGGTCCGGCCTGCACGCAGATGCTGGCCTGGTTCGGCGCCGACGTGATCAAGGTGGAGCGCCCGGGCGCCGGCGACGTCACCCGCAGCCAGCTGCGCGACATCCCGAACGTCGACGCGCTGTACTTCACCATGCTCAACAGCAACAAGCGCTCGATCACGCTGGACACGAAGAAGCCCGAGGGCAAGATCGTGCTGGAAAAGCTGATCCGCGAATCCGACGTGCTGGTGGAAAACTTCGGCCCCGGCGCGCTGGACCGCATGGGCTTCACCTGGGAACGCCTGCAGGAGCTGAACCCGAAGATGATCGTCGCCTCGGTCAAGGGCTTCAGCGAAGGCCACCACTACGAGGACCTGAAGGTGTACGAGAACGTGGCGCAGTGCGCCGGCGGCTCCGCCTCCACCACCGGCTGGTGGAAGGGCGAGAACTCGGTGCCGACGATCTCGGCGGCCGCTCTGGGCGACTCCAACACCGGCATGCACCTGGCCATCGGCATCCTGACGGCCATCATCGGCCGCCAGCAGACCGGCAAGGGCCAGAAGGTGGCCTGCTCGATGCAGGACGCGGTGCTCAACCTGTGCCGCGTGAAGATGCGCGACCAGCAGCGCCTGGACAGCGTGGGCTACCTCGAGGAATACCCGCAGTACCCGCACGAGATGAGCGCGTTCGCCGACAAGGTCGTGCCGCGCGGCGGCAATGCCGGCGGCGGCGGCCAGCCCGGCTGGATCCTGAAGTGCAAGGGCTGGCAGACCGACCCCAACGCCTACATCTACTTCACGGTGCAGGGCCACGCCTGGGAGCCGATCTGCGAGGCGCTGGGCAAGCCCGAGTGGAAGACCGACCCCGACTACATGACGGCCAAGGCCCGCCAGCCGCATATCGAACAGATCTTCGCGACCATCGAGGACTTCATCAAGGACAAGACCAAGTTCGAGGCGGTGGACATCTTCCGCAAGTACGACATTCCTTGCGCCCCGGTGCTGTCGATGAAGGAGCTGCTGCACGACGAGTCGCTGCGCAAGAGCGGCTCGATCGTCGAAGTCCCGCACAAGGAGCGCGGCAGCTACTGGACCATCGGCAGCCCGATCAAGTTCTCGGACCTCAAGCCCGAAGTCACCGCCTCGCCCCTGCTGGGCGAGCACACCGAAGAGGTGCTGGCCGAACTGGGCTACACCAAGCAGCAGATCGACAATCTCAAGGAAGCAAAAGCCGTGTGATCGGCTCACCCCCAGGCTTGCCCACTTCGTGTGGCAGCGCCCACCCCCTTCGAGGGGGCGACACCCGCGGCCCGGCAAAGCCGGTTCCGCGGTGTCTCTGGAAGGAGGCGGCACTGCGGGGGCTGGATTGGAATGAAGCGCCGGAGGCAAACATGCAAGCGAATGTCGATTTCAAGCAGCTCGTCGAAGGCGCCGGCGATGCGATCATGGTGTGCGATGCGAAGGGCGCGATCACGCTGTGGAACCGTGCCGCCGAACGCATCTTCGGCTTCAGCGAGGCCGAGGCGCTCGGCCAGTCGCTCGACCTGATCATCCCCCAGCGCCAACGCCAGCGGCACTGGGACGGCTATCACAAGACGATGGAAACCGGCGTCACCAAGTACGGCGCCGACCTGCTGCGCGTACCGGCGCTGCACAAGGACGGCCGAACCCTGTCGGTCGCCTTCACCGTGTCGATGCTGTTCTCCGCCGATCATGAGGTCACCGGCATCGTCGCCATCGTTCGCGACGAGACCGCCCGCTTCGCCGAGGAGCGCAAGCTTCGCGCCCGTCTGGTAGAAGTCGAAGCCAACACGATCAGAGAAGGAGACAGTCAATGAGCCAAGCACTCGAGGGCGTGCGCATCCTCGACTTCACCCACGTGCAGTCGGGCCCCACCTGCACCCAGCTTCTGGCGTGGTTCGGCGCCGATGTGATCAAGGTCGAGCGCGCGGAAGAAGGCGACGCCACGCGCGGCCAGCTGCGCGACATTCCCGGCGCGGACAGCCTCTACTTCACGATGCTGAACCACAACAAGCGCTCGATCACGCTGGACACCAAGAACCCCAAGGGCAAGGAGGTTCTCGACAGCCTCATCAAGACCTGCGACGTGCTGGTCGAGAACTTCGCGCCCGGCGCGCTCGACCGCATGGGCATCACCTGGGCCCACATCCAGAAGCTCAACCCGCGCATGATCGTCGCCTCGGTCAAGGGCTTCGGGCCCGGCAAGTACGAGCACTGCAAGGTCTACGAGAACGTGGCCCAGTGCGCGGGCGGCGCGGCCTCCACCACCGGCTTCGAGGACGGTCCGCCGCTGGTCACCGGCGCACAGATCGGCGACAGCGGCACCGGCCTGCACCTGGCGCTCGGCATCCTGGCGGCGCTGTTCCAGCGCAACAGCACCGGGCGCGGCCAGCAGGTGCTCGCGCCGATGCAGGACGCGGTGCTCAACCTGTGCCGCGTGAAGATGCGCGACCAGCAGCGGCTGGAGCGCACCGGCACCATGCACGAGTACCCGCAGTACCCCGACGGCAAGTTCGGCGACGCGGTGCCGCGCGCGGGCAATGCGTCGGGCGGTGGCCAGCCCGGCTCCATCCTCAAGTGCAAGGGCTGGGAAACCGACC
This sequence comes from Variovorax sp. CAN15, assembly GCF_030462475.1. Lineage (GTDB taxonomy): Bacteria > Pseudomonadota > Gammaproteobacteria > Burkholderiales > Burkholderiaceae_C > Variovorax. Next base: position 29,899 of record NZ_JASMRZ010000008.1, on the reverse strand, counting down.
CCAACGCGTACATCTACTTCATCACGCAGGCGGCGGTGTGGCCGGCGGTGTGCAAGGTCATCGGCGAGGAAGGCTGGATCACCGACGAGGCCTACGCCACGCCGGCGGCGCGCCTGCTGCACCTGAAGCCGATCTTCGCGCGCATCGAGCAGTGGACCATGACCAAGACCAAGTTCGAGGCCATGGACATCCTCAACGAATACGACATCCCGTGCGGGCCGATCCTCTCGATGAAGGAGATCGCCGCGGATGAGTCGCTGCGCGAGACCGGCACCATCGTCGAGGTCGACCACCCGGTGCGCGGCAAGTACCTGACGGTGGGCAACCCCATCAAGATGTCCGACAGCCCGACGGTGGTGACGCGTTCGCCGCTGCTCGGCGAACACACCGAGGAAGTGCTGAGGCAGCTCGGCTACGGCGCGGACGACCTGGCGACCCTGCGGGCCGAGCGCGTGATCTGAGGCGCGGCGCAGGTCCGCCTTCCCTTTCATCTTCGAGTCTTGCGACAGCGCGGCCTGCGGGCGGCGCGGAGGATTGCTGCGCCCGTGAAATTGCACACCCTCCATCCATAACTCCTGGTGAATGGATTTTATAAATTCATTTAATTTTTATTTATCGTCCATCGATCCTACATTTTGAACTCGCCGGAATTTCTCGATCAATTCAATCTATTCGGCATTCATTCAAGGAGAAGATCATGGAAAGCCATTCGCCCGTTCAATATTGGCGCGATGAAATCGAGCGCAATGCCTACAACGCCGCCTTCTTCGAGCTGGGGCTGCGCTGGCACTGGGACGGCGAGACCTACGACCGCCTCATGGGCCTGGGCCAGGACGCCAATACGCGCATCGGCCATTACCTGAAGACCGAGCAGCCGCATCTGTTGAAGGCCTACGACGCCGAATTCCTCGCCGTGGCCATCGAGCAGAAAAAGGAAATCCACCGCAAGCGCGAAATGGCTTCGTCGAGCTATTTCAATTGGGCAGAAAGCCACGGCGTCGAGCTGGGCGCCTGAATTTCAATTAACGATTTCAGGTAATTGCGGCCATGAACATCCACGAATTCCAGGGCAAGGAGGTGCTGCGCCAATACGGCGTGGCAACGCCTCGCGGCTTCGTCTGCCGCTCGCCTGACGAGGCGGCCGAGGCCGCCAGCCGCATCGGCGGGCGCGCCTGGGTGGTCAAGGCGCAGATCCACGCGGGCGGCCGCGGCAAGGGCGGCGGCGTGAAGCCGGCCTGGTCGGTGGACGAGGTGCGGCGCCACGCCGGCCAGATGCTCGGCATGACGCTGAAGACGCCGCAGACCGGCCCCGAAGGCCGCGTGGTGAAGCAGCTGCTGGTGGAAGAAAGCGTGGAGATCGACAAGGAGCTCTACCTGGGCTTCGTGGTCGACCGCAACTCGCAGCGCGTGGCGCTGATGGCTTCGAGCGAAGGCGGCATGGACATCGAGGAGGTGGCCGCGCGCACGCCCGAGAAGATTCACCGGCTCTTCATCAACCCCGACACCGGCCTCGGCGTGGCCGAGGCGGACGGCATCGCGCGGCGCATCGGCATCGCCGACCGCGCGGTGGTGCAGGCGCGCGTGCTGATGCAGAACCTCTGGCAGGCCTTCGACGGCAGCGATGCCTCGCTGGCCGAGATCAACCCGCTGGTGCTCACACGCGACGGCCGCGTGATCGCGCTCGACGCCAGGTTCGACTTCGACGACAACGCGCTCTTCCGCCAACCCGGCATCGCCGCGATGCGCGACCTCGACGAGGAAGACCCGGTGGAGATCGAGGCCTCGGACGCCGGCCTCTCGTACATCGCGCTCGACGGCGACATCGGCTGCCTGGTCAACGGCGCGGGCCTCGCGATGGCGACGATGGACGCCATCAAGCTCTACGGCGGCTCGCCCGCCAACTTCCTCGACGTGGGCGGCGGCGCGACGGCCGACAAGGTGGCCGAGGCCGTGCGGCTGATGCTGCGCAACCCGAGGCTCAAGGCCGTGCTGGTCAACATCTTCGGCGGGATCATGAAGTGCGACGTGATCGCGCACGGCGTGGTCGACGCGGTGCGCGAGACCGGCCTCAGGGTGCCGCTGATCGTGCGCATGAAGGGCACCAACGAGGACCTGGGCCGGACCATCCTCGCGCAGTCGGGCCTGTCGATCATCAACGCCGACGACATGGCCGAGGCCGCGCAGCGGGCCATCGGCGCTGCCGGCAACTGGGAGCGCCAGCGATGAGCCGCTCTTGCTGTTTCCAGCAACAGTCGATGGAGTTCGCCGCATGTCCATCCTGATCGACAAGCACACCCGCGTCATCACGCAGGGCATCACCGGCAGGACGGGCCAGTTCCACACGCAGGCCTGCCTCGAATACGGCAACGGCAGGCATTGCTTCGTGGCCGGAGTGAATCCGCTGAAGGGCGGCCAGTCGATGGCGGGCATTCCGATCTTCGGCACGGTGAAGGAGGCCAAGGCGGAAACCGGCGCGACGGTCTCGGTGATCTACGTGCCGCCGACCTTCGCGGCAGCCGCCATCGACGAGGCCGTCGATGCCGAACTCGACCTGGTCATCTGCATCACCGAGGGCATCCCGGTGCGCGACATGATCCGCACGCGCCACCGCATGCAGGGCCGCAAGACGCTGCTGCTGGGGCCCAACTGCCCGGGGCTGATCACGCCCGGCGAGATCAAGATCGGCATCATGCCCGGCCACATCCACCAGCGCGGGCGCATCGGCGTGGTCTCGCGCTCGGGCACGCTGACCTACGAGGCCGCGAGCCAGCTCGCGAGCTTCGGCATCGGGCAGTCGACGGTGGTGGGCATCGGCGGCGATCCGGTCGGCGGGCTGCGGCACATCGACGTGCTGAAGATGTTCAACGACGACCCGCGCACCGACGCCGTGATCATGGTCGGCGAGATCGGCGGCGACGCCGAGGAGCAATGCGCGCGCTGGATACGCGACCACATGACCAAGCCCGTGGTCGGCTTCATCGCCGGTGCCAGCGCGCCGCCCGGCAAGCGCATGGGTCATGCGGGCGCCATCGTCTCCGGAGGCCGCGGCACCGCGCAGGAAAAGCTCGCGGTGATGAAGGAGTGCGGCATCCACGTCACGCGCAATCCGGCGGACATGGGAAAGCTGCTCGCCTCGCTCGTGATACCCGACTACCTCCCGTTCGACTGACCTGCCTCCCATCGGCTGATCGACGGCGGACCCGAATCCTCAACATCCAGAAAGCAGATAACAACATGCAAGAGCAACAGCAGCAAAGGAAATGGGTCCGCTTCGAGCACGCGGGCGGCATCGGTTTCGGCACGCTCGAAGGCGATGCGGTGCACGAGCGGCAGGGCGACATGTTCGGCGGCTCCGAGCCCACGGGCCGCGTGTTCGCGCTGGCCGGGCTGCAGCTGCTCACGCCCACCGAGCCCACCAAGGTGATCGCGCTGTGGAACAACTTCCACGCGCTGGGCGCCAAGCTGAGCCTGCCGGTGCCGGCCGAGCCGCTGTACCTGCTGAAGACGCCCAACTCGTACCTCGCGCCCGGTGCGCCCATCCGCAAGCCGCTGTGCGACGGCAAGGTGGTGTTCGAGGGCGAGCTCGGCATCGTCATCGGCAAGACCGCCACCGCCGTGCCGGAGGCCGACGCGCTCGACCACGTGTTCGGCTACACCTGCGCCAACGACGTCACCGTGGCCGACATCCTCAACCGCGATGCCTCCTTCGCGCAGTGGGTGCGCGCCAAGGGCTTCGACACCTTCTGTCCCATGGGCCCGGTGGTGGCCACCGGCCTCGACCCCGCCACGCTCACCGTGACCACCACGCTCAACGGCGAGCAGCGGCAGAACTACCCGATCAGCGACATGCGCTTCTCGGTACAGCAGCTCGTGAGCCTGATCTCGCAGGACATGACGCTGCACCGCGGCGACGTGATCCTCTGCGGCACCTCGGTCGGCGTCGGCTCCATGAAGCCCGGCAGCCTCGTCGAGATCGAGATCGGCGGCATCGGAAAGCTCGGCAACCGCTTCGGCTGAACGCAGCGCAGGGGTCGCGCAAGGATTTCAACTCTTGGGGATAGACGACATGAAGATTGCAATCATCGGAGCCGGCGCCATCGGCGGGCTGGTCGGCGCGAAGCTCGCGCTGGCCGGCGAGGACGTCACGTTCATCGTGCGAGGCGCCAACCTCGAAGCCATAGGCCGCAACGGCATCAAGCTGGTATCGGCCGAAGGCGAGGAACAGGTGGCGCGCAACGTCAGGGCCACCGACCGCTACGACGAGGCGGGAGTGCAGGACATCGTGGTGCTCGCGATGAAGGCCCACCAGGTCGAGGCCGTCGCCAACGACGTGCCCAGGCTCTTCGGGCCCGACACGGTGATCGTGACCATGCAGAACGGCATCCCGTACTGGTACTTCCACAAGCACGGCGGCGCGCTCGAAGGCACGCCGGTGCGCAGCGTCGATCCTTCGGGAATCGTCGCCGCGAAGATCCCCGCGCAGCGCGTGATCGGCTGCGTGGTGTATCCGGCCTCGGAGCTCATCGCGCCCGGCGTGGTCAGGCACATCGAGGGCGACCGCTTTCCGGTGGGCGAGCTCGACGGCTCGGCCAGCGAGCGCGTGAACCGCGTTTCGGCCTGCTTCACCGGCGCGGGCTTCAAGGCGCCGGTGCTCGACAACATCCGCTCCGAGATCTGGCTCAAGCTGTGGGGCAATCTCACCTTCAACCCGATCAGCAGCCTCGCGCATTCCACGCTCGTGGACATCTGCCAGTACCCACCCTCGCGCGAGCTGGCCGCCGCGATGATGCGCGAGGCGCAGGCCGTCGCGCACAAGCTCGGCATCGAATTCCGCGTGACGCTGGAAAAGCGCATCGCGGGCGCCGAGAAGGTCGGCAAGCACAAGACTTCGATGCTGCAGGACGTGGAAGCAGGCCGCGCGCCCGAGATCGACGCGCTGGTCGGCGCCGTGGTCGAACTGGCCCGGCTCACCGACACACCCACGCCGCACATCGACACCGTCTACAGCCTCGTCAAGTTGCTCGCGCGCACGATGGAAGACCAGCGCGGCCGGGTGAAGCTCGACGAGATCGCGGCATGAGCGGACGGTGTTTCTCGCTCTCCCCTCGGGGAGAGGGCAGGGGTGAGGGGGGCGGCCTTCGCGCAAGCCCTGCCTCGGCCACCGCCGCAAGCCCTCACCCCAACCCTCTCCCCGAGGGGAGAGGGAGCAATGCCCTGGGTACCGGGGGCGTTCGATGAGACGCACGCGCAGCGCCCGGATCGTCGCCACCCTCGGCCCGGCCACCACCGACGAGCCGGCCATCCGCGCGCTGTTCGAGCGTGGCGTGGACGTGTTCCGGCTCAACTTCAGCCACGGTACGCAGCACGACCACGCGCGCCGCATCGAGAGCATCCGCCGTCTCGAGCAGGAATACGGCCGGCCCATCGGCATCCTGCTCGACCTGCAGGGGCCCAAGCTGCGGCTGGGCAGCTTCGAGGGCGGCCGTGCGCATCTCGACGCGGGCGCGCGCTTCCGGCTCGACATGGACGAGGCTGCAGGCAACGAACGCCGCGCGCCGCTGCCGCATCCGGAAATCTTCGCCGCGCTGCGGGACGGCACCGAGCTGCTGCTCGACGACGGCAAGCTGCGCCTGCGCGTGGACAGCCACGGCACCGACTTCGCCGAGACCACGGTGCTGGTGGGCGGGCCGATCTCCGACCGCAAGGGTGTCAACGTGCCCAGCGTGCTGCTGCCGATCTCGCCGCTCACGCCCAAGGACCGCGACGACCTGGCCTTCGGCCTGTCTATGGGCGTGGACTGGGTCGCGCTCTCCTTCGTGCAGCGGCCCGAGGACATCGAGGAGGCACGCGCCATCATCGGCTCGCGCGCCTGGATCATGGCCAAGCTGGAGAAGCCCGCGGCCATTGAGCACCTGGATGCGATCGTCGAGCTGTGCGACGGCATCATGGTCGCGCGCGGCGACCTCGGCGTGGAGTTGCCGCCCGAGCAGGTACCGGAGCTTCAGCGGCTGATCGTGCGCACCTGCCGCAAGCGCGGCAAGCCCGTGGTGGTGGCCACGCAGATGCTCGAATCGATGATCTTCTCGCCCGTACCCACGCGCGCCGAGGTGTCGGATGTGGCGACCGCCGTGTACGACGGCGTCGACGCGGTGATGCTCTCGGCCGAATCGGCCTCGGGCAAATATCCGCTGGAGGCGGTCGCGATGATGGACCGCATCATCGCGCGCGTGGAGGCCGACCCGTCGTACCGCGCGGGCATCGATGCCACGCACGATGCGGCGCTTTCCACCACCGCCGATGCCGTATGCGCTTCGATGCGCCAGGTGGCGTCGCTGCTCGCGCCGGCCGCCACCGTGACCTACACGTCGTCGGGCTTCACGAGCCTGCGCGCGGCGCGCGAGCGCCCGGCGGTGCCCATCCTGAGCCTCACGCCCGACGTTGCCGCCGCGCGGCGCATGGCGATGGTGTGGGGCGTGCATGCCGTGCTGGTCGACGACGTGCACGACGTGGCGGAAATGATCGAATGCGCCTGCCGCACGGCGCGCGCCGAGGGCTTCGCGAAAGAGGGCGACGACGTGGTGGTGGTGGCGGGCCTGCCCTTCGGGCAATCGGGCACCACCAACCTGCTGCACGTGGCCCGGATACCGCGCTGAGCGCTGCTGCAGGCGGTTGCGATGAAGCATGCGACTTTGCGCCAGCTGAAGGTCTTCGAAGCGGTGGCGCGGCTGCTGAGCTTCTCGCGCGCGGCGCAGGAGCTTCACCTCACGCAGCCCGCGGTCTCCACGCAGGTTCGCAAGCTCGAGGAGCATGCGGACAACGCGCTGTTCGAGCAGTTCGGCAAGAAGATCTATCTCACGCCAGCGGGCACCGAGCTGCTGCAGATCAGCCGATCGATCATCCAGCAGTTCGAGGCGGCCGAGAACGCGATGATGCAGTTCAAGGGCGTCTCGGGCGGCAAGCTCAACGTGGGCGTGATCAGCGCGGGCGACTACTTCTTTCCGCGCCTGCTGGTGGAGTTCGCGAGCCGCCACCAGGGCGTGACGCTGAACTTCACCGTGCACAACCGCGCGGGTCTCCTGACCCACATCGCAGAGAACCTCACGGACCTCGCGATCATGGTGCGGCCGCCGACCGATCTGGACACCGTCAACCAGCCCTTCGCGCCGCATCCCTACGTGATCGTCGCGGCACCGGGCCATCCGCTGGCGCGAGAGAGAAACATCCCGCGGGCGCGGCTGATGCGCGAGCCCTTCGTGGTGCGCGAGAAGGCGTCCGATACCTGGCACTCGATGGAGGACGGCTTCGGCGGCGACCTGAGCGGCATCAACATCGCGATGGAGATACGCAGCACCGAGACCATCAAGCAGGCGGTGATCGCGGGCATGGGCGTGAGCTTCGTGTCGGCCCATACCGTGAGCCAGGAACTGCGCACCGGCAGCCTCTGCGTGCTCGACGTGGAAGGCTTTCCGCTGATGCTCAACTGGTACGTGGTGCATCGCCGCGGCAAGCGGCTGCCGCCGGTGGCGCAGGCCTTCAAGGATTTCCTGCTGAGCGACGGACCGTCGCTGATCTCGCAGATCGTTCCCTTCGAAGGACCCAATGAAAAAGAGCGCGGCGAGTGACTCGCGCGCGCTCTTCGCCAGGGCTTGATTGTGCTGCGGCGTGGGGCTTCTCAGCGCTGCACGAACGACGAGCGGCGCTGCATCAGCGCGGCGCGTGCGGCCTTGTAGAAGATCACGATGGGCATCACGGCGAACAGTTCGCGCATGACGTTGCTTGCGGTCGAGGAAGAGGCGGGGGCGCGCAGCGCGTTGGAATCGAGAGTGGTGTGGCTCATTTGATTGCTCCAAGAAAGAAATCTGAAACTGAATCGGAAAGTCCGAAGGGATTACCCTGAATTTTAGGGTTTACCCTAGACGAGGGCAAACGCGATTTTCGTGTTTCTTGACCCAGGTCAATTTTTCCGGTGTCGGACAGGTTCTCTTCCTGTGCGAATAGTTCCCCTGCCAGAGCCATTCGGATGCATGCGCGCAGATCGCGCAAAGCATCCACAAGCCATGGTCGAGACCGCCATGCAGCATCGCGCGATCGATCGAAGGCCCATGCCATGCATCACGCATGGATCATCGAAATCGCATCATCGATTCTTCATCCGTCATGCACCGCGCATCGTGTGATGCGTGCCGATGCCACTGCTCATTGCGCCTGCGTTCGTCGGCGTGATCGCGCCTCATGCGCGCGGCGATTCGATGCACTGCCTGTGCTAGGGATATCACGGGGGTTTCGAGGGAGCGCGATTCGTGTGAACTTGACTGAGGTCAAGAGTTTTTGACTCGCTCGGTCCGACAGTCATCCACGCGCAGACAACTGGTGATTCCCATGCCGTGTATCGATGTCAACGAAGCCTCGTCGCCCGTCGATGCGCACAGATCGCTCGACTGATTGCTCAGCTTTGCAGCCTGTCGGATTTCAACGAAAACACCAAGGACAACTCCATGACTCGGCCCACCTCCACGATCGCAGGTTCCAACGCCGCGATGTACCCACCGTCCGAAACCTATGGCGCCAGCGCGACCCGATCCGAGGCGTATCGATGGGGTCAGCTGCTCATCGGCATCGTCTGCATGGCGATGATCGCCAACCTGCAATACGGCTGGACGCTCTTCGTCAATCCGATCGCCGACAAGCATGGCTGGAGCCGCGCCGCGATCCAGGTCGCGTTCACCATCTTCGTCCTCACCGAGACCTGGCTCGTGCCCATCGAGGGCTACCTTGTCGACCGCTTCGGCCCGCGACCTGTGGTGCTGGTGGGCGGCGTGCTGTGCGGGCTGGGCTGGGTGCTCAATTCGTTCGCCGATTCGCTCGCGCTGCTGTACATCGCGGCGGCCATCGGCGGCGTCGGTGCCGGCGCGGTCTATGGCACCTGCGTGGGCAACGCGCTCAAGTGGTTCCCCGACCGCCGGGGGCTCGCGGCTGGCATGACCGCCGCGGGCTTCGGCGCGGGTTCCGCGCTCACGATCATCCCGATCTCCGCGATGATCAAGTCGAGCGGCTACGAATCGGCGTTTCTCTATTTTGGGATCGGGCAGGGACTGATCGTGTTCCTGCTCGCATGGATGCTGACCCGCGCACCCGACCATGCCAAGGCTTCGGGAAGCCGAAGCGTCCAGCAGTCGCGCCGCGACTATGCGCCCTCCGAAGTGCTGCGCTCCCCCGTGTTCTGGGTGATGTACGCGATGTTCGTGATGGTGGCGGCCGGCGGCCTGATGGCCACCGCGCAGCTCGCGCCCATCGCCAAGGACTTCAAGATCATCGACGTGCCGGTCAACATCATGGGCCTCGTGCTGCCCGCGCTGACCTTCGCGCTGGCCATCGACCGCGTGCTCAACGGCCTCACGCGGCCCTTCTTCGGCTGGGTGTCCGACAAGATCGGTCGCGAGCAGACCATGTTCATCGCCTTCGCGATGGAGTCGGTCGGCATCCTGATGCTCTACCACTATGGCCAGAACCCGATCCTCTTCGTGATCCTGACCGGCATCGTGTTCTTCGCCTGGGGCGAGATCTACAGCCTGTTCCCCTCGACCTGCGCCGACACCTTCGGCTCCAAGTACGCCGCATCGAACGCCGGCATGCTCTACACCGCCAAGGGCACGGCCTCGCTGCTGGTGCCGCTGTCGAGCGTGCTCGCGGCCGCCACCGGCAGCTGGCAGGCCGTCTTCATCGCGGCCAGCGCGGTCAATGCGCTTGCGGCGCTGATGGCCTGGTTCGTACTGCGGCCGATGCGCCGCAAGCACATCGAAGCGAGCCGCGCCGACTAGAGAACAGAACACCTGGACACCACGCGAGGCGCCTGCACCGGTAACATTCGCGCAAGCCGTCTTCCCCCACACGGCCCCGCCATGAAGATGGCGGGGCCTTTTGCCGATGAACAGGAGCCTTCGCAGTGACGATCTACCGACTTGACGCGCATGAACCTGCCATCGACGCCAGCGCCCGCGTGGCCGAGAGCGCCAGCGTGATCGGCCAGGTCGTGCTCGGGCCCGGCAGCCGCATCGGCGCGCACTCGGTGCTGCGCGGCGACAACGAGCCCATCACTGTCGGCCGCGGCAGCCAAGTGCAGGCCGGCGTGATGCTGCATGCCGACCCCGGCTTTCCGCTCACCATCGGCGCCGACGTGACGGTGGGTCCGCACGTGATGCTGCACGGCTGCACCGTGGGCGACGGCGCCGTCGTCGGCGAGAACACCGTCGCGCTCAACGGCTCAGTGGTGGGCCGCGGCTGCGTCGTCGAGCCGGGTTCGCTGCTGACCGAAGGCAAGGTCTTTCCCGACCGTTCGCGCATCGCGGGCCGCCCCGCGAAGGTCACTGGCGAGGTGGGCGACGAAGAGGCCGAAGCGCAGCTGCGCAGGGCGCGCGAAGCCTCCGCCCGATAGGGCCTTTCGCTCAGTTCTTCCGGTCCTTGCGAAACCCTGCGCGCGCAGGGTTTGTGCGCATTGGCACCGTGCTTGTTTCGGCGGAAATTGACTTGTGTCAAGGCCCCCGACGCCCGATTCATCGACATTGATCCCCAAGCGGACCACCACGGGATTCGCGTCGAATTCGAGACGCCGGACCCGCGACGGAACCACGATGAAACCAGCTCCGTTTGCAAGCCCTTGAAGGCTTCATGCAGCGACGGAGCAGATCGGACGGACCATGAAACAAGAACAGGGTCAGCAGGCGCAGCAAAGGCACGAGGCAGACGAACTCGCCGCCGTGCAGCGCATCCTGCAGGCGCACGAGAACGAGCCCGGCGCGCTGCTGCCGATATTGCACGACGTGCAGGACGCGCTCGGCTACATCCCCGCGCACACGGTGGCGGTGATCGCCGAGGCGCAGAACCTCTCGCGCGCCGAGGTGCACGGCGTCGTCACCTACTACCACCACTTCCGCAGCGCGCCCGCGGGCCGCCACGTGATCCAGATCTGCCGCGCCGAGGCCTGCCAGTCGATGGGCGCCGATGCCCTGCTGGCCCACGCGGAGCTGCGCCTGGGCTGCAGCGCGCACGGCACCACGAAGGACGGCGCGTTCACGCTGGAGCCGGCCTTCTGCCTCGGCCTGTGCGCCTCCTCTCCCGCGATGACGCTGGACGAGCAGCCGCACGCGCGCATGACGCCCCGCGCGTTCGACGCGCTTCTCGCCCAGGTCGCCCCATGAGCACCATCACCGTCTACGTTCCGCGCGACTCGGCCGCGCTCGCTGTCGGCGCCGACAGCGTGGCCCGGCGCATCGCCAAGGAAGCGGCCGCGCGCGGCCTGATGCTGGAGATCGTGCGCAACGGTTCGCGCGGCATGTTCTGGCTCGAGCCGCTGGTGGAGGTGAACACGCCCGCCGGCCGCATCGCCTACGGGCCGGTGACGCCCGACGAGGTGGCGGGCCTGTTCGATGCGGGCTTCCTCACCGGCGGCAGGCATCCGCTGGCGCTCGGTCTCACCGAGGAGATCCCGTACCTGAAGAAGCAGGAGCGACTGACCTTCTCGCGCATGGGCATCACCGACCCGGTGTCGCTCACCGACTACCAGGCCTGCGAGGGCTTCGCCGGACTGCGCCGCGCGCTGGCGCTCGCGCCGGAGGACATCGTGCAGCAGGTGCTCGACTCGGGCCTGCGCGGACGCGGCGGCGCGGCCTTTCCGGCGGGCATCAAGTGGAAGAYGGTGCTGGGCACGGCTGCGGCGCAGAAGTACATCGTCTGCAACGCCGACGAAGGCGACTCGGGCACTTTCTCCGACCGCATGACGATGGAGGGCGACCCCTTCATGCTGATCGAGGGCATGACCATCGCGGGCCTCGCCACCGGCGCGACGAAGGGCTACATCTACGTGCGCTCCGAGTACCCGCATGCGATCGCGACCCTGAACGAGGCCATCAGCGTCGCGGAGGTTGCGGGCTTTCTGGGCGACAACATCCTGCGTTCGGGCAAGCGCTTCTCGCTCGAAGTGCGCAAGGGGGCGGGCTCGTACGTGTGCGGTGAAGAGACGGCGCTGCTTGAAAGCCTGGAGGGCAAGCGCGGCATCGTGCGCGCCAAGCCGCCGCTGCCGGCCATCGAGGGGCTGTTCGGGCAGCCCACGCTCATCAACAACGTCATCACGCTGGCCAGCGTGCCGCTGATCCTGGCGCGCGGCGCGGCCTTCTACCGCGACTACGGCGTGGGCCGCTCGCGCGGCACGCTGCCGATGCAGCTGGCGGGCAATATCAAGTACGGCGGCCTGGTCGAGAAGGCCTTCGGCGTCACGCTGCGCGAGCTGCTGTACGACTACGGCGGCGGCTCGGCCTCGGGCCGGCCCATCAAGGCGGTGCAGGTCGGCGGGCCCCTGGGCGCCTACCTGCCCGAATCGAAGTGGGACCTGCCGCTGGACTACGAGGCCTATGCGGCCGTCGGCGGCACCGTGGGCCATGGCGGCATCGTGGTGCACGACGACACGGCCGACCTCTCGAAGCTCGCGCGCTACGCCATGGAGTTCTGCGCGCTCGAATCCTGCGGCAAGTGCACGCCCTGCCGCATCGGCTCGACGCGCGGCGTGGAGGTGATCGACAAGATCCGCGGCAACCAGAACCGACCGCAGCAGGTGATGCTGCTGCGCGACCTGTGCGACACGATGGTCCACGGCTCGCTGTGCGCCATGGGCGGCATGACGCCGTTCCCGGTGCTCTCGGCGCTCGACCATTTCCCGCAGGACTTCGGCATCACCGTGCCGGACCGCAAGGCCGCGTGATATGCCCACCCCCGTTGCTTGCTCACTTCGTGTAGCCGCCTCCCCCCTCAAGGGGGCAACATCGGTGGCCCGGCAAAGCCGGTTCCACGGTGTTCCGCGACCCAGGTGCGAGAGCTGCAGGTGTGACGAAGCCGGTTCGCGCTTCGCACGGCGGTAGTGAATTTGCCAGACCAGAGAGAAAGCTAAGGACATGTTGGACCATCTCAAGGAAATCGACTACGGCACCCCCAGGCGCGAATCGGAGCGCGAGGTGACGCTGGAGATCGACGGCAACGAAGTCACGGTGCCCGCGGGCACTTCGCTGATGCGCGCGGCGGTGGATGCGGGCATCCAGGTGCCCAAGCTCTGCGCCACCGACAGCCTGGAGCCCTTCGGCTCCTGCCGGCTGTGCCTGGTCGAGATCGAGGGCCGCCGGGGCTTCCCGGCCTCGTGCACCACGCCCGCCGAGGCGGGCATGAAGGTGCGCACGCAGACGCCCAGGCTGCAGGACCTGCGCAAGGGCGTGATGGAGCTCTACATCTCCGACCATCCGCTCGACTGCCTCACCTGCTCGGCCAACGGCAACTGCGAGCTGCAGGACATGGCGGGCGTGACCGGCCTGCGCAACGTGCGCTACGGCTTCGACGGCGCCAACCACCTCAAGAGCGAGAAGGACGAGTCGAACCCGTACTTCAGCTACGACCCCTCGAAGTGCATCGTGTGCAACCGCTGCGTGCGCGCCTGCGAGGAAACGCAGGGCACCTTCGCGCTGACCATCAGCGGCCGCGGCTTCGAGTCGCGCGTGTCGCCGGGCCAGGACGAGGCCTTCATGGATTCGGAGTGCGTGAGCTGCGGCGCCTGCGTCGAGGCCTGCCCCACCGCCACGCTGCAGGAGAAGTCGGTGATCTGGCTCGGCCAGCCCGAGCACAGCGTGATCACCACCTGCGCCTACTGCGGCGTGGGCTGCTCGTTCAAGGCCGAGATGAAGGGCAACGAGGTCGTGCGCATGGTGCCGTGGAAGGACGGCAAGGCCAACGAGGGCCACTCCTGCGTGAAGGGCCGCTTCGCCTGGGGCTACGCCACGCACCAGGACCGCATGCTCAAGCCGATGATCCGCAAGAACATCAGCGACCCTTGGCAGGAGGTGAGCTGGGAGACCGCGCTCAACTACGCCGCGAGCGAGTTCAAGCGCCTGCAGGCCAAGTACGGCCGCGACTCCATCGGCGGCATCACTTCCTCGCGCTGCACCAACGAGGAAACCTACCTCGTGCAGAAGCTGGTGCGCGCCGCCTTCGGCAACAACAACGTCGACACCTGCGCGCGCGTGTGCCATTCGCCCACGGGCTACGGCCTGAAGCAGACGCTGGGCGAATCGGCGGGCACGCAGACCTTCGCTTCGGTGGACAAGGCCGACGTGATCATGGTGATCGGCGCCAACCCGACCGACGGCCACCCGGTGTTCGCGTCGCGCATGAAGAAGCGGCTGCGCCAGGGCGCGAAGCTGATCGTGGTCGACCCGCGCCGCATCGACATCGTGAAGTCGCCGCACATCCAGGCGGCGCACCACCTGCAGCTGCGCCCCGGCACCAACGTGGCGGTGGTCACGGCGCTGGCGCACGTCATCGTGACCGAGGGGCTGATGGCCGACGAGTTCGTGGCCGAGCGCTGCGACACGGCCTCGTTCAAGGAATGGAAGTCGTACGTCGAGCGCCCCGAGCAGTCGCCCGAGGCCACCGAGGCGGTCACCGGCGTGCCAGCCGCCGAGATGCGCGCCGCCGCGCGGCTCTTCGCCACGGGCGGCAATGCCGCCATCTACTACGGCCTGGGCGTGACCGAGCACAGCCAGGGCTCGACCACGGTGATGGGTATCGCCAACCTTGCGATGGTCACCGGCAACGTGGGCCGCGAGGGCGTGGGCGTGAACCCGCTGCGCGGCCAGAACAACGTGCAGGGCTCCTGCGACATGGGCTCCTTTCCGCACGAGCTGCCGGGCTACCGCCACGTGTCGGACAGCACCACGCGCTCCGCGTTCGAGGCCGCATGGGGCGTGCCGATCGACCCCGAGCCGGGCCTGCGCATTCCCAACATGTTCGACGCCGCCATCGGCGGCAGCTTCAAGGGGCTGTACTGCGAGGGAGAGGACATCGTGCAGTCCGACCCGAACACCCAGCACGTGGCCGCCGCGATGATGGCCATGGAATGCGTGGTGGTGCAGGACATTTTCCTCAACGAGACCGCCAAGTACGCGCACGTGTTCCTGCCGGGCTCCTCCTTCCTGGAGAAGGACGGCACCTTCACCAACGCCGAGCGCCGCATCTCGCGCGTGCGCAAGGTGATGCCGCCGAAGGCCGGCTATGCCGACTGGGAGGTGACGGTGAAGCTCGCGCAGGCGCTGGGCTATCCGATGGACTACAGGAGCCCGGAAGAAATCATGGACGAGATCGCCGCGCTCACGCCCACCTTCCACGGCGTGAGCTACAAGCGCCTCGACGAACTGGGCAGCATCCAGTGGCCCTGCAACGAGAACGCGCCCGAGGGCACGCCCACCATGCACATCGACCGCTTCGTGCGCGGCAAGGGCAAGTTCATCGTCACGCAGTACGTGGCGAGCGACGAGAAGGTCACGCGCAGGTTCCCGCTGCTCTTGACCACGGGGCGCATCCTCTCGCAGTACAACGTGGGCGCGCAGACGCGGCGCACCGAGAACAACCAGTGGCACAGCGAGGACCGGCTGGAGATCCATCCGCACGACGCGGAGGAGCGCGGCGTGAAGGAAGGCGACTGGGTCGGCATCCAGAGCCGCGCGGGCGAGACGGTGCTGCGCGCCACGGTGTCGGAGCGCATGCAGCCGGGCGTGGTCTACACCACCTTCCACTTCCCCGAGTCGGGCGCGAACGTGATCACCACCGACAACTCCGACTGGGCCACCAACTGCCCCGAGTACAAGGTCACGGCGGTGCAGGTGGCGCCGGTGATGCAGCCCTCGGCCTGGCAGCAGGAGTACAGCCGCTTCAACCGGACGCAGCACGACCTGCTCGCCGCCGCCTCGCACCAGAGCAACGAGACGGTGCCGGCCAAGTGAAGAGCCAGGGAAAGAGCGGAGTGCCCGCCGCATGAACATGCAGGCCGCCGACACCGTCCGCTTCTGCGAAGGCGCGCAGTTGCTGCCCGTGCACGGCGTGCGCGGCGGCCGGCCCTTCGACGTGCAGGACTGGGTGGCCGAGGAAGTGCCGGTCGCGCTCGAATACAACGGCATCTCGCACGCGGTGATGCTGGCGACGCCGCTCGACCTGGAAGACTTCGCGCTCGGCTTCTCGCTGAGCGAGGGCATCCTCGGCGCGGCGCACGAGCTCTATTCGGTGGAGGCCGAGCAGTCGGCGCTGGGCTTCACGGTGCACATGCAGGTGTCGAGCGCCGCCTTCGCGCGCCTCAGGCAGCGCCGCCGATCGATGGCCGGGCGCACCGGCTGCGGCCTGTGCGGCACCGAGAGCCTCACGCAGGTGTCGCGCGAACTGCCCATGCTGCAGGACGATGCCGCCGTGCGCTTCGAACGCGAAGCCATCGGCCGCGCAATGTCGCAGCTGCCCTCGCAGCAGACCTTGCAGGAAGCCACCGGCGCCGTGCATGCGGCGGCTTGGTGCTCGCCCGACGGCGAGGTGATGTGGCTGCGCGAGGACGTGGGCCGCCACAACGCGCTCGACAAGCTGGTGGGCGCGCTCGCGGCCAACGATGTCGATGCATCCGGCGGCTTCATCGCCGTTACCAGCCGCGCGAGTTTCGAGATGGTGCAGAAGGCCGCGATGGCCGGGGCGCCGCTGCTTGCGGCGGTGTCGGCGCCGACCTCGTTCGCGGTGACCACGGCGCAGCGCGCGGGGCTCACGCTGGTGGGCTTCGTGCGGCAGCAGGATCTTGGCGTGTACAGCCACCCTCAGCGGCTGCGCTGAGCCTTTCCCTTTTCAACCCAACAAATTCCCGGAAGCCAAATGGAGCACGATCAATCGGCGCAACTGGTCAAGATGGCCAACCAGATCGGCAGCTTCTTCCAGGCGCAGTCGCCCAGCGACGCGGGCGCGGCCACGCAGGCCATCGCCGCGCACCTGAAGTCGTTCTGGGCACCGAGCATGCGCATCCAGCTGCTGCGCGATTTCGATGCGGGCAAGACGCCGCTGTTGATGCCTATCGTGGCATCGGCGCTTCGCAGCCATCGGTCGACGCTGCTGCCTGCGCCATGAGCAGCGACTCGTAGTAAAGGCACAGCGGCATCGCGATGAACACCATGCCCGCGACGTAGATCACGAGGCTGGTGACGGGAAAGTGCATGCCGCCCCAGTAGGGAATGGACGCCGCGAGCGCAAGGCCCGCGATCAGCGCGATCGTGCCGCGCAATGCGCCGCGCGTGAGGGCGATGCGCGAGAGCCCCGGCGGGGCGGATGTCCGAGAGCCATCTGGAAAGTTCCGAAGGCTCTCGCCCTTGTCTCCAACTCTTTTCATCGTGGTCGCTCCTCGGTGAAGGCGAGGCACGGTTCTTATCACGCGCGCGAGAGGCGGGTCAAGGCCGAAGTCGGCGGCGAGACCGCCCCCGGCTTCAGTCGTACTTGACCGTGTAGATCAGGTCGAGCCCGCTGGTCTGGCCGGCCTGGCCGCGCAGGGTGAGGCGCGTCGTGAGGTCGTAGAAGATGAAGAGGGTGCCGAAGGTGCCGCCGATGCTGCGTTCGTAGGTGATGTAGAAGTCCTTCGACAGGCGCTTGCCGAGCGTCACTGCCGATTCGCGCAGGTCGCCGCCGTCGCCCGGGCCCTTGAAGCCGAGTTCGTCGAGGCCGAAGCGGCTTGCAAGGCTGCCGCCGGTGGAGGCGCCGCCGATCTTGCCGAGCAGCGAGAGCGCGGCCTGCTGCAGCAGCGCCGATTCGCCGCCGCTGGTGGCCGAGGCGCGGCCCAGGACGACCCACGACAGCGTTTCGGCATCGGACAGGGCAGGCTCCGAATACAGCTTCACGCGCGGCGACTGCGCGGTGCCGGTGATCTGCACGCCAGCGCGCTGCGAGAGGTTGGGGCGGATGGCGAGGATGTCGAGCGCCGGGTTGTCGAAGGGGCCGTTGAAGCGCGCGATGCCGGTCTCCACGTCGAGCTGCTGGCCATAGGCGCGGTACTGGCCCTTCACGGTCTTCACCTCGCCAGTGATGCGCGGCGGCGCATCGAGCCGGGTGCTGCGGATCTCCAGGTTGCCTTCGAGGCGCGTGGTGATGCCGCGGCCCTGCACCGCGAAGTCGTCGCCCAGGTCGAACTCGACGGTGATGTCCGGCGGTTTCGCGGTCTGCGGCTTCGCGGCCTGCGCGTCGGCGCGGGCGGCTTCGCGCTTCGCCGCCTCGGCGGCCTCGCGGTCCTTGGCGGCGGAGCGCACGACGACGTCGCTGCCCAGGCTGGGCGCGGTCTCGTCGGGCAGGATGATGACGGCACGGTCGGTCCTGAGCTTGCCGCGCACGGTGAACTGGCCGTTGTCCAGCCGCGCCTGCAGGTCGCCCGAGAGCGTGACTTGCCGGTCGGTGCGCACCAGCACGCGCAGCGCGCGCAGCTGGCCCTGTACTGCCATGCGGATGCCGGAGGCCGAGCCGCTGGCCGGGCCCCAGGCGAGTTCGCCGCTGGCCGAGAGGGTGCCGCCGTCGGTGCGGGCCTCGCTGGCGGCGGTGCTGCGGTTGCCGCTCTGGCCGCCGATGCGCGCGGAGCTGCCGGCACCGCCCTTGAGCGTGAATTCGGTGATCTCCACGCGCTCGCCGGTGAGCGTGGCGCGCAGCCGGCCGTCGCGCAGGTCCAGCCCTTCGACCGGCGCGCGCAGCGCGAGCTTGTCGGCTCCCAGCGTGCCATTCCAGCGCGGCGCGGCGCGGTTGCCCGAGAGCGTGGCGTTGGCGTCCAGCGTGCCCGCGATGCGCCAGCCCGGCGGCGCGAGCATCGACCACACGCCCAGGTTCGGCAGCGTCGCCTTGATGTCGCCGCCCAGCGGCGCGTCGGGCGCCCATTGCCAGCCTCCGGCGCGCTGCTGCACGCGGGTGTCGAGCCGCGCGTCGATCTTGCCGGCGCGCTCGCTGTCCCATGCGAGAACGGCGCGCACCGCGTCGCCTTCGGCATCCAGGCGCAGCTCGGCCTGGCGCAGGCCGGCCGGGGTGCTGGGCGCGTCGCCGCTGGCCGAGGCCGAGTTCATCGTGCGCTCGCT
Source organism: Variovorax sp. CAN15 (assembly GCF_030462475.1). GTDB lineage: Bacteria > Pseudomonadota > Gammaproteobacteria > Burkholderiales > Burkholderiaceae_C > Variovorax. The sequence goes on along the minus strand of NZ_JASMRZ010000008.1, from coordinate 10,964 downwards.
CGCGGTGCCTGTGCCGGTGCTGGTGATGCGCGTGACCAGCGCGGCCTCGCCGGCCTGCACACGGATGTCGCCGCTCTGGCGCGCGAGGCGGGCCTTGGCGTGCAGCGTGTCGCCGGCGTCGATGTCCCAGTCGCCGTTGAACATCAGGTCGCCGCTGATGCCGTAGTCGCTGAGCGCCGCGCTGGCACCCAGTGCACCGGCCCAGGCCATCGGCAGGCCCTGCAACTGGCCCTTGGACTGCACGCGGAACACGCGGTTGGGCGCCGCGCCGCTCTGGCTGAAGCGCAGCGGCTGCCAGTCGATGCGCACTGTGCCGGGCACGGGGCCGCGCAGCGTGGCCGAGGCGGCGGAGGCTTCCACGTCCAGGCGCGGCGCGGTGCCGCTCGCGGTCCGGATGGTCGCGGTGACCTCGCGGCCCAGCTCCAGCACCCATGGCGCGCCGGGGCGGGCGCTGTCCTGCGCCTGCAGCTTCAGGCTGGCCAGCGCCGCGCGCCACTGGCCGGCGCCCGCGATGCCACCGCTGGCGCGGGTGTCGATGTCGAACTTCTGCGTGCCGGTGGCGGCCTCGCCCTTCAGTGCGAGCGTGGCCTGCGCAAGGCTGCCCGCAAGGTCGGCCTGCAGGTTGCGCACCTGGATATCGGTGCTTGTTCCGCCGGGCTGCTCGGAGGGCAGGTTGAGTTCGAGGCGAGGCACCGAGAGTGCGGCCTTGAGGCTTGGTTCGGCGATGCCGCGCGGGGCGGGTGCGTTGGGGTTCTCGAGCCGGCGCTGGATGGTGCGCCAGCCGCCCTGCCAGCCGGCATCGAGCTTCGCGGAGCCCTTGGCGCCCGCATTCGCGAACACCTTCGACAGCCCGGGCAGGCCCTGAACCCATCGCTGCACGGTGTCGGCGTCGTCGATGGCGGCCTTGAATTCGCCGCTGCCCGAATCGGGCGCGATGCGGCCCTCGACCTGCGCGCTGCCGCCGGGCAGGGCGAGGGCCAGCTTGCCGCTGGCGGCCTGCTCGGCCACGCGCACCTGCAGGCGGCCGTCGACGCTGGCGCGCTGCGCCTCGATGCGCAGCGTGCGCAGGTCGAGCACCTGGTCCTTCCACTGGCCCTGCGCCAGCGCGCGGTCGAGCGCGAAGCCGGGCAGGGCCTTGCTGCCCGCGCCGCCGCCCTCGGCGCGCAGGCTGGCGTCGAAGGCGATGGTGCTGTCCTTCTGCTCGGCCTTGAGCTGGCCGCTGACCGGCGCGCCCGAAAGCTCGCTGTAGAGCGCGGCGGGCCGCACGCCGCGCACGGTGGCCTGCGCCTGCCAGGGCGAGGGCGCCGGGCTCCACTTGCCGRCCGCGTCGATGCGCCCACCGCCCGCGCGCACGGTGGCTTCGGAGATGGTCCAGCTCGTGCCGTCGAAGCCGACCCTGGCCAGCAACTGGTCGAGCGGCAGTTTCTCTTTGTCCCACGGGCCGGGCAGGGCGTTGCGGATGTCGGCCGAGGCCTTCCAGGCTGCGGGGCCGGTGTCGGCATCGGGTTGCAGCTCGACGGTGCCGGTGAGCCGCGTTTCAGGCGCGCCGGGCCACAGGCTCGAAGCATCGACGTTGCGCAGGTCGGCCTTGGCGTCGATCACCGGCTGGGGCAGCCAGGGCGCGATCTGCGCGCGCAGGTTGGCCTCCATCGGCGCTTCGGCGTTCTCCTCGGCCGGCTTCAGTTCGGCCGCCGCCTGCAGCCGTGCGCCGGTGCCGGCGAGCGTGCCCTTGACGGTGGCGGCGGCCAGCACGTCGATGTCGTGGTCCTCGGCGAGAGGTGCCTTCACGCGGCCGTCGAGGGCGGCGTCGATGGCCATCGGCGCGGGGCCCTGCAGCTTCACGCGGGCGCTGTAGTGGCCGTCGGCGATGTCCACGCCCTTGACCTCCAGCGCATGCTCGGCGGCCTTGTAGCTGTAGCTGCCCGCGAGGTTGAGTGCCTGCAGCGCGGGCGGGCCTGCGAAGCGGATCTCGTCGATGCGGAAGGGCAGCTCGACCTCCACCGGCAGGGCGAGCTGCTCCAGCGGCTCGGTGGGCTTGTCGCTGGGCGGGCCGCGCTTCTCGATCAGCACCAGCTTCGCATGCACCTCGCCGAGCTGCACCCTGCGCTGCAGCAGCGGCGCGAGCTGCCAGCCGATGGTGGCGTCGTTCACTTCCACGGCGATGCTCTCGCTCTGGTACTTGAGCCAGCCGATGCGCCCGCCGGCGCGCAGCGAGCCGCTCACGTCGCGGCTCTCCAGCGTCTGCCCGGCCGGCAGCCGCTGTGCCGCCTGCGCGAGCGCGAAGGCCAGCGAGGTGTTCGAGCCCAGCCACCACCATGCGCCCGCGGCCAGCAGCACCACGGCCAGCAGCAGGCCGGCGACGGTCCAGGCCAGCGCGCGCATCGCGCGCCGCGTGCGCGAGCCGGACGGGGGCTTCCGAGGGGGCGTCGGCGGAGTCTGAACGTCGGTCTGCATCTGGCTCGCGTCCCGTCAGAAGGTGAAGCCGAGGCGGAAGTGCAGGCGGAACTTCTTCGAGTCCACGCCATAGGCCAGGTCGGCCTGCACAGGCCCCACCGGGCTGCGCCAGCGCGCGCCCACGCCCACGCCGACTTTCGGCTTGAGCTCGCCGGGCTTGTCGGCCACGGCGCCCGCGTCCATGAACACCACGCTCTCCCATTCGGTGAGCTTGTTGTTGTAGACGAAGGGGCGCTGCCACTCGACGCTGGCCACGCCGAGGTAGCGGCCGGCCACGGTGGTGCCGTCGGCGCGCACGGTGCCGATCTGCTTGTAGCTGTAGCCGCGCACGGTGGTGTCGCCGCCGGTCAGGAACATCAGCGTGGAGGGGATCTGCGCGCTGTCCTTGGCCGACACCGCGCCGGCTTCCAAGCGCAGCTGCAGGCGGCTGCGGCGCGCGCGCAGTTCCTTGTCTTCCGCCGAGCCCAGCGGCAGCACGCCGAGCCAGCGCGCGTAGGTGCGGGTGAAGGGCACCTGCTCGCCGGTGAGCGTGTAGCCCGCGGCCACTTCGAGCGCGAGGCCGTAGCCGCGCGAGGGCGCGGAGTTGTCGTCGAAATAGCGCCCGGTCCAGCCCCAGTTGGCGGTCACGGCCGAGGCCGAGGGCGGTGCATTGGTGCCGCGGTTCTGCGCGTAGTCGTACTGCAGGAAGTAGCTGCGGTCGATGTGGTCGCCCGACTTGCTGCGCCCGCCGCGCAGCCGGCCGCTGTCGACCACGTAGCTGCCCGACTGCTCGCTCTTGAGCTCGGCGCCCGCGAACCAGCGCCAGCCGCGGTCGTCGGGAATGGCCTTCAGCTCGGTCGACAGCGACTTGATGTCGTTGTCCACCGACAGCCGCGAGACGGCGCGCCAGCCCAGCAGCGGCACCTGGTTGTGGACGTGGTCGATCGAAAGCCGCGGGCCGTTGTCGGTGGTGAAGCCCACGCCCAGCACCACCTTCTGCAGCGGCGCCTCGCGCAGCTGCGCGATGACGGGCGCGGCCAGCGGGTTGCCGCTGTCGGTGTCGAGCGTGAGGAACACCGAGTCGTAGTAGCCGCTGCTGGCCAGGCGCTGCTGGGCGTCGAGCAGCTTCTGCTGGTCGTAGTCCTGGCCGCTGGGCAGGCGCGCGATGCGGCGCGCGCCGTCGGGGTCGTAGCGCTGGATGCCGCGCAGCACCAGCGGGCCGAACTTGTACGCCGGGCCCGACTGGTAGGTGACGCTCAGGCGCGCCTCGCTGCGGTCGGCGTCCACTTCGGCGCGGCTGATCGCGATGCTGCCTGTGGGAAAGCGCCTGGCCGTGAGGCTGCGCAGTGCGGTGGTCTTGGCATTGTCCCAGGCCTGCTGGGTGAAGGGCTGGCCGGCGCGCAGGGCCCAGGCGGTGCGGATGGTGTCGCGCTGCGATTCGGCGGCCGGGTCGTCGGCGATGGGCCCGGCATAGCTGATCTGCACGTTGCTCACTTTGGTGAGCTCGCCGGGCGAGACGTTGATGACGACCTCGCGCGGGGCTTTCTCGCCCTGCGGCGTCTCGTTGAGCTCCAGCGTCAGCGTGGGAGTGAAGTAGCCGAGCGTGCCGAGCAGCTCGCGGGCGTTGGCCTCGGCGGCCACCATGAGGCGGGAGATCTCGGTGGCGCCCAGGTCGTCGAGCTCGCGGTAGCGCTGGATCTCGAGGTGCAGCCGGAGGTAGTCGCGCACGGCCTCGGGGCCGCGCACGTCGACGGTGAAGGCGTCGCGCTTGCGGGCTTCCTTCCTGCCGTCATCCTTGCCGTCCTTCTCCGGCCCTGCAGTGCCGGTCTCGGCCACCCCGCTGCGTACGAGGCCCGACACGGGCTTGCTTTCGTCGGCGGATTCCTTTTTCGGCAGCAGGCTGCAGCCTTGCAAGAGCAGGACGCCGAACAAAAGGAAAGCCGGCCACCATGCCGGCGAGGAAACAGTAACCGCCCTGACCATGGGCGGATTCTGACAGCAAGCCCGGCCGGTTCCCGAAGGCCCCGCAGGATCGGCGGCATCGTCCTACTTGGACAGCATGCGCATCGCCTCCTCGAGCCCGCGCAGGGTGAGGGGGTACATGCGGTTGGACATCAGCTGCTGCATCACCGCGATGCTCTGGCGGTACTGCCACACGCCCTGCGGCTCGGGGTTGATCCACGCGAACTTCGGGAAGGTGTGCGTGAGGCGCTGGATCCACTCGGCGCCGGCTTCTTCGTTGTTGTATTCGACGCTGCCGCCGGGCTGCAGGATCTCGTAGGGGCTCATGGTCGCGTCGCCGACGAAGATGAGCTTGTAGTCCTTGTTGTACTTGCGCAGGATGTCCCAGGTGGCGAACTTCTCGGAGAAGCGGCGCTTGTTGTTCTTCCACATGAAGTCGTAGACGCAGTTGTGGAAGTAGAAGAACTCCAGGTGCTTGAACTCGGTCTTCACGGCCGAGAACAGTTCTTCCACGCGCTGGATGTGCTCGTCCATGGTGCCGCCCACGTCCATCAGCAGCAGCACCTTGACGTTGTTGTGGCGCTCGGGCCGCATCTTGATGTCGAGGAAGCCGGCGTTGGCGGCGGTGGAGTGGATGGTGTCGTCGAGGTCCAGCTCTTCCTCATGGCCCTCGCGCGCGAACTTGCGCAGCCGGCGCAGCGCGACCTTGATGTTGCGCGTGCCCAGTTCCTGCGTGTCGTCGTAGTCCTTGTAGGCGCGCTGGTCCCACACCTTCACCGCGCTCTTGTTCTTGCCCGCGCCGCCGATGCGGATGCCCTGCGGGTTGTAGCCGCCGTTGCCGAAGGGCGAGGTGCCGCCGGTGCCGATCCACTTGCTGCCGCCCTCGTGGCGCTCCTTCTGCTCCTCGAAGCGCTTCTTGAGCGTTTCCATGAGCTCGTCCCAGCCCATCTTCTCGATCTTGGCTTTTTCTTCGGCCGTGAACTCGCGCTCCAGCGTCTTCCTGAGCCAGTCGAGCGGCACTTCCTTGGTGAAGTCGGTCAGCATCTCCACGCCCTTGAAGTAGGCGGCGAAGGCGCGGTCGAACTTGTCGTAGTGCTTCTCGTCCTTCACCAGCGCGGTGCGCGAGAGGTAGTAGAAGTCGTCGATGCCGTAGGCGCCGTCGGAGTTCGGGCCCACCACGTCGGCCTGCAGGGCCTCCAGCAGCGTGAGGTATTCCTTGACCGACACCGGCAGCTTGGCCGAGCGCAGGGTGTAGAAGAAGTCGATGAGCATGGGGCGCTCCTTGTGTTTCTTTCAGCCGCGCGGCTTGTCGAGCAGATACAGCAGCTGCGCCTTCACCTCGGGCCATTCACCTGCGCGCAGGCTGTACATGACGGTGTCGCGGATGGTGCCGTCGCGGCGCATCGCGTGGCCGCGGATCACGCCGTCTTTTTTCGCGCCCAGGCGCTCGATGGCGCGCTGCGAGGCGAAGTTGAAGTTGTCGGTGCGCCAGCCCACGGTGTTGCAGCCCAGCGCGTCGAAGGCATGCGTGAGCATCAGCAGCTTGCAGGTGGTGTTGACGTGGGTGCGCTGGCAGCGCGCGGCGTACCACGTGTAGCCGATCTCCACGCGCTTCACGGCCGGCAGGATGTCGTGGAAGCTGGTGCTGCCGAGCACGGTGCCGGTGGCCTCGTCGGTGACGGCGAAGGCGAAGCGGTCGGCGGTCTTGAGGGCGGTGTCGATGTAGGCGCGGGTGTCCCGCGGCTCGGGCACGGAGGTCACGCGCAGCTTCCACAGCTCGCCGTCGGCGGCCGCGGCGCGAAGGCCTTCTTCGTGCGCGAGCGAGAGCGGCACCAGCGCGAGGCCGCGTGCCTTCAGCGTGACAGGTTCGACGAACGCCATCTTCAGCACCTTCTCTTCGTGATTCTTCAGCCGCGCGGATCGCCGTACTTGTGCACGTACCAGACGCGCGCGGCCTGTGCACCGGCACCTCCGCCCAGGCCGATCAGCGCAATGCCGAAGAGCTCTCGCTTGTTGTATTCGCCGCTGCCGAAGGCGTCGAGGCCCAGCAGCAGCCCGAGCCCGCGACCGAGCATCGCGCCCACCATGAACAGCACCGCCTGGGCGATGCCCAGCTTCATGAGCTGCCTGGTGGAGTGTTTCTGGCCGCTCATGGGTTCAGCGGTTGTTGCGCTGCATGAAGACGAGCTTCTCGAAGAGCGTCACGTCCTGTTCGTTCTTCAGCAGCGCGCCCACCAGCGGCGGCACGGCGACCTTGTCGTCCTTGCTCTGCAGTGCTTCGAGCGGGATGTCTTCGGCCACCAGCAGCTTGAGCCAGTCGAGCAACTCGGAGGTGGAGGGCTTCTTCTTCAGGCCGGGCAGGTTGCGCACGTCGTAGAAGGTCTTCATCGCGGCAGCGAGCAGCTCTTGCTTGAGGCCGGGGAAGTGCACGGCGACGATGTGCTTCATCGTCTCGGCATCGGGGAACTTGATGTAGTGGAAGAAGCAGCGGCGCAGGAATGCGTCGGGCAGTTCCTTCTCGTTGTTGGAGGTGATGAACACCACCGGCCGGTGCTTGGCGCGAATGAGTTCGCGCGTCTCGTAGCAGTAGAACTCCATGCGGTCGATTTCGCGCAGCAGGTCGTTCGGGAATTCGATGTCGGCCTTGTCGATCTCGTCGATCAGCAGCGCCACCGGCTGGTCGGCCGTGAAGGCCTGCCAGAGCACGCCCTTGACGATGTAGTTGTTGATGTCGCTCACGCGCTCGCCGCCGTCGAGGTCCTTGAGCTGCGAGTCGCGCAGGCGGCTCACGGCGTCGTATTCATACAGGCCCTGCTGCGCCTTGGTGGTCGACTTGATGTGCCACTGCAGCAGCGGCAGGCCCAGCGACTGGGCCACTTCCTCGGCGAGCATGGTCTTGCCGGTGCCGGGTTCGCCCTTTACGAGCAGCGGGCGCTTGAGCGTGATGGCCGCGTTGACCGCGAGCATCAGGTCCTGCGTGGCGACGTAGTTGTCTGAGCCCTGGAATTTCATGAGTGCGATGAATGGAACGGATGGAACGAGGACGGGGGTGGAGAAAAGAACACACCCGATGTGCGTCGTGCAGCCTCAGGGTTGGCCTGCACAGGGTTCCAGGGGACCCCTGCATATAATCGAATGTTGATCCGAAAAACTGTACTCTCCACGAGATTGTGCGCGCAAAATGAACAAGTTGTTGACCACGATGTTTGCCCTTGCTGTCGCTTCCGTGACGGTCTCGGCTGAAGCCCAACAAGTCACTGGCAAGGCCCAGGACGGAGCAAAGAAGGTGCAGATGTGCGTGGGCTGCCACGGCATCATCGGCTACCAGGCCAGCTTCCCGGAGATTCACAAGGTGCCGATGATCGCTGGCCAGAGCGCCACCTACATCACGGCAGCGCTCACCGCATACAAGGGCGGCGACCGCAAGCATCCCACCATGCGCGCCATCGCGGACACGCTCACCGACCAGGACATCGCCGACGTCGCCGCCTACTACAGCCAACTCGGCCTGAAGGACGGCGGCGCACCGCCCGCCACGCTGGCCAAGCCCACGCCGGCCAACGTCGAGGCGCTCATCACCCGCAACGCCGACAACAGCTGCACCAAGTGCCACGGCGCCAACTTCAACACGCCGAACGATGGCACGGTGCCCAAGCTGGCCGGCCAGCATGCCGACTACCTGTTCGTCGCGCTGAAGTCGTACCGCGTGAAGAACAACCCGCACCTGGGCCGTTCGAACGCGGTGATGGGCCAGCAGGTCGAGGAGAAGAAGTTCACCAACGCCGAACTCAAGACGCTGGCCAGCTACATCAGCTCGCTGCCGGGCGAACTGAAGACGGTGCCCGAGTCGCGCATTCACCACGGCGCTGAATAAGCAAGCCGAGCGCTTCCAGAAAACAAAAAGCCCGCGACGCGGGCTTTTTTGTGTCCGGGATTTCCCTGAGGATCAGACGTCGAAGAAAGCCGTCTCGTCCGCACCCTGCATGTGGATGTCGAAGCGGTAGGTGATGGCGCCGCCTTGCTCCACGCGCTGGGCGATCAGCGTGTGGCGGCGCTCGGCCGGCACGCTCTGCAGCACTGCGTCCTTCGCGTTGGCCTCGGCCTCGTCGCTGAAGTAGATGCGCGTGAAGGCATGCAGCAGCAGGCCGCGCATCAGCACGATCGCGTTGATGTGCGGTGCCTCGCCGGGCGACTCGGCACCGGGCTTCACCGTGTGGAACACGAAGCGGTTGCCCTCGGTGGTGCCGGTGCCGACGCGGCCGAAGGCGCGAAAGCCGATGGCGCGCGCATCTTCGGGTGTCTGCGGATAGCGGCCTTCGCCGTCGGGCTGGCTGATCTCGACGAGCGCGTCGTTGATCGGGTTGCCGTCGCCGTCGAGCACGCGGCCTTCGAGGCGGATGCGCTGGCCCGTGGCGTTGTCGAGCGCGAGCACCGCGTCGAAGGGCTGGTCGAAGTCATAGCCGTACTGCGTGGCGGTGAGGCCGTAGGCGAAGTAGGGGCCCACGGTCTGCGAAGGGGTCTGGCCGAAGTCGGCTTCCAGTGCGGTCATCAGCATGGTGTGTGTCTCCTGGCTCAGCGGTTTTCGAACGGCGTTTCGTCGGCGCCGCGCAGCACCATGTCGAACTGGTAGCCCAGTGCGTAGCCTTCTTCGGTGATGTCGAGGCTGAAGTCGGCGATCAGGCGGTTGCGATAGCGCTCGGGGGTGCCTGTGATCATCGGGTCGTACTGGTGCAGCGGGTCGCCGGGGAAGTACATCTGCGTGACCAGGCGGCTCGCGAAGCTCTGGCCGAACAGCGACAGGTGGATGTGCTGCGGACGCCAGGCGTTGGGGTGGTTGCCCCACGGATAGGCGCCGGGCTTGATGGTGAGGAAGCGGTAGCGGCCTTCGCTGTCGGTCAGGCAGCGGCCTGCGCCGAGGAAGTTGGGGTCCAGCGGCGCGTCGTGCTGGTCGACCTTGTGCACGTAGCGGCCGGCGGCGTTGGCCTGCCAGAGCTCGACCAGCGTGTTGGCCACCGGGCGGCGGCGGTCGTCGAGCACGCGGCCGGTGAGGATCATGCGCTCGCCCAGCGGCTCGCCGTTCTTGCGCGCGTTGCGCGTGAGGTCGTGGTCGAACTCGCCGATGCTGTCGTGGCCGTACACCGGCTGCTGCAGCTCGCCGAGCGAGGCCTTCAGCGGGATGAGCGGCTTCTGCGGGCCGCGCTTCACGGTCGACTTGTAGCCGGGGTAGATGTAGCTGGGGTGGACATCCCAGTCGCGCGGCGTGAGGGTGGGCGAGGGGCCCCGGGGATCTTGGCTCTTGGTCAACGTTGTCTCCTGTCGTGGGACGAATCCGGAAGCTGCCACTTTAGAAGCGGCATCCGATGATGTAAATTGAAGATTGCTACGTTTTCAATAACCATCAGGAATTGAAAGACCCCCTTACCGATCTTCGCCAGGACTTCGTGCGCAACGTGCAGTTGCGGCACCTGCGCTGCTTCGTCACGGTGGCGCAGGAACGCCACCTCGCGCGCGCCGCCGAGCGGCTGGCGCTGAGCCAGCCGGCAGTGTCGAAGACGCTCTCCGAGCTCGAGGCCATCGCCGGCACGCGGCTGGTCGAGCGCAGCAAGGCCGGCCGTCGCGGCGTGCAGGGCCTCACGGCCGTCGGCGAACAGCTGCTCGCGCATGCGCTGCGCGTGCTCGAGGCGCTGGACGCCAGCGCGCAGGCCGTGGCGCCGGTGGCGGGCGAGCGCATCGAGCGGCTGCGCATTGGCGCGCTGCCCAGCGTGGCGCCGGCCCTGCTGCCGGTAGCGCTCGCGCGGCTGCGCGACAGCCGCCCCTCGGTGCAGATCGTGGTGAAGAGCGCGGCCAACGCCGCGCTGCTCGACGAGCTGCGCGCCGGCGAGCTCGACCTGGTGGTGGGCCGCATGAGCGATCCGCGCCTGATGGGCGGCCTGAGCTTCGAGCTGCTGCACACCGAGGCGCTGGTGTTCGCGGTGCGCGCGGGCCATCCGCTGGCGCACAAGGCGGCGTCGGTGCAGGCGGTGCTGGCCTATCCGCTGGTGGTGTACGGCGAGGGCACGATCCCCCGCCACAACACCGAGAGTTTCCTCTCGGCGCGCGGCCTCGTGCTGCCGGCCAACGCGCTGCAGACGCTCGACGTGGCGGTGGCGCGCGCGTTGGTGGCGGTGTCCGATGCGGTGTGGATCACGCCGCTGGGCGCCGCGCGCGGCGAGCTGACGGAAGGGCGCCTCGTGCGGCTGCGCATCGAGACGGCCGGCACGGAAGAACCGGTCGGCCTGCTGCAGCGCAGCGACGCCGAGCCCTCGGCATTGCGCGCCGCGATGGCCGCACTGCTGCGCGAAGCGGCGAAGCAGCAGGGGGCGGTGCCGCCCGCGGCCAGACTGAAGCGCAGCGGGTAGCCGGTTTTCGCCAGGAACACCGCGGAACCGGCTTTGCCGGGCCGCAGGTGTTGCCCCCTCGAGGGGGGTGGCGAAGCGACACGAAGTGCGCGAAGCCTGGGGGAGAACCTGGACTCACCGCGGAACCGGCTTTGCCGGGCCGCAGGTGTTGCCCCCTCGAGGGGGGTGGCG
>NZ_JASMRZ010000079.1 GCF_030462475.1 Variovorax sp. CAN15 | reverse complement strand
GTCGCATCAGCTTCATCACGGCCTTGCGCTACATCGTCGACGAGTGGCTCTGGAGTTCGAGCAGCACTGCGCCCGGTGCGATCCCCGCCAAGCTGCGCGCCATGCGCCAGAACATCCGCCGCTTCGTCCTTCCACCCCGCCGCAGCGAACGCCGATATCCTCGCGCCGTTCGCATGACCAAGACGCAGTACCCCATCAAGAAAAATGCCGCTCAGAATTAACTGAGCGGCATTGGCTCCGGGCCGCCTTTTTCGTTTCTGCAGGCGCTACCTACTCTTTCCAGTATTTCGCGACCCAGCGCGCCGGCTTGATGAACCGGAAGGCCCGGTTGCGGCGGCCCGCCAATGCGTCCGGCGGGTTGCATTCGCCGTGGAACACCATGATCCGCGCACCTTCGGGTACGAAGGGCTCTTCCCAGTAGTTGGTCGGCCAGGTCGGGATGCCGTGGTACTTGAAGCTCGGGCACCAGCCCTCGGGCCAGTAGGCCAGCTTGCCCTGCTTGTGGAGCACATCCGACAGGTAGGTCTGCTCGTTGCGGTACTCGGCCTGGACCTTGTCCATGTTGGCGCGGAAGTACGCCAGCACGTCGGCATGCGCACCGAGCTCGAAGCGGTAGACCGACGAATTGCCCGTGATGCGCCCGCGCCGCCAGGGGCGGTCGTAGTCGTGGATGATCAGGAACTCGCCCGGTTGCTCGAAGAAGGCGTCCAGGCTGCCCACCACCACCACGTCGAGGTCGAGGAAGAGGGCGGTGCCGCGCAGCCCGTGCAGGTCTTTCTCGAAAGTGGTGAGTTTTTTCCAGGCGCCGTCGCGCTGGCCGGGGGCGAGGTGCAGGTTGAGCGGCGGGATCGGCAGGCAGGTCACCTCGGGGTGCACGCCATTGCCGTCGTCGGTCAGGCACACGAACTTGAAGTCGCCGCCGAGGTTGCGGCGAACCATCGCGTAGAGCCGGTTGACGTATTCGGGGCCGTATTTGGTGCCCCATTTCATGCAGAGGATGTGGCGCTGGGCGCCTTGCGCTGGCGCCAAGTTCAGTCCGCCTGGTTGCGTTTCTTGTCCGACAGCGGCCGCTTCGCCTTGGCACGCTTGATGGTGCCGCCGGGGGTGAGGCGCTGGTTGCCGAGCACGCGCAGGGTCTTGATTTCGGGGCGCTGGCCGCCGCGCTTGCTGTACTTGACGATCTTCACGTCGCGCGGTCCGGGCATGCGGTCTTCGTCGACCACGCGCTCTTTCTCGGGCTTCGGGCGCCACAGCACGAGCAGCTTGCCGATGTGCTGGATGGGGGCGGCATCGAGCTCCTCGGCCAGCTCGCGCAGCATGGCGTCGCGGGCCAGGCGGTCGTCGGAGAAGACGCGGATCTTGATCAGGCCGTGGGCCTTGAGCGCCGCGTCGGCTTCCTTCTTCACGGCAGGGGTGAGCCCGTCTCCACCGACCATGACGATCGGATCCAGGTGGTGAGCTTCGGCGCGATGCACCTTGCGCTCGGCAGGGGTAAGTTGAATGGCGGGCATCCCCGTATTATCGACCCGTATACGAAGACCCCCATGAGCACCAAAGCCAAAAGCAAGAAAGTCAACAAGGCGTGGCTGCACGACCATATCAACGACCCCTACGTGAAGCTCGCCACGAAGGAGGGTTATCGGGCGCGCGCCGCCTACAAGCTCAAGGAGATCGATGAGTCGCTGGGCCTGGTCAAGCCGGGCCAGCTGGTGGTGGACCTCGGCTCCGCCCCGGGCGCCTGGAGCCAGTACCTGCGCCGGCGGATGTCGCCCGGCGGGGCTGCGGCTGGCGAGCTGAACGGCACCATCGTTTCGCTCGACCTGCTGCCGATGGAGCCCATCGAGGGCGTGACCTTCCTGCAGGGCGATTTCCGCGAAGACGACCTGCTGCGGCAGTTGCTCGGCGTGCTCGCCGGGCGCAAGGCCGATCTTGTGGTTTCGGACATGGCGCCCAACCTGTCGGGCATCCATTCGGCCGATGCCGCCCGCGTGTCGCACCTGATCGAACTCGCCATCGACTTCGCCCAGAACCACCTGAAGCCCGAAGGGGCGCTGGTTGCCAAGGTTTTCCACGGCAGCGGCTACGACGAACTGGTGAAGCTCTTCAAGGCCAATTTCCGTGTCGTGAAACCCTTCAAGCCCAAGGCGTCGCGGGACAAATCGGCCGAGACCTTCCTGGTCGGAGTAGGGTTGAAGGCGCTGGATACGCCTTGATACCGGCCTGAGCAACATCCTTTGCAGCGCAAACCCATGTCAGGCTATGGCTGCATTAGGGAAATGCCAGCTTTTCGTAGCTTGAAAAGCCTAAAATGGGGCGCAATTGCGTACCCACAGCGCGTTTTTTCATTCACCTGTCACGCGCTTTAGCCTGGAGCTTCGTTTGAACAATCAGTGGTTTTCCAAAGTTGCCGTATGGCTCGTCATTGCCATGGTGTTGTTCACTGTCTTCAAGCAGTTCGACACCCGCGGTGGCGTCGGCTCGGGGACAGTCAGCTACTCCGAATTTCTGGATCAGGTCCGCAACAACCAGATCAAGAGCGCCGTCATTCCTGAAGGCGCAGCCGGCGGCGAGATCGTCGCCGTCACCAACGACGACCGCAAGATCCGCACGACCGCAACCGTGCTCGACCGCGGCCTCGTGGGCGACCTGATCGACCACAACGTCAAGTTCGACGTCAAGCCGCGCGAAGAAAGCTCCCTGCTCATGACCCTGCTGGTCAGCTGGGGGCCCATGCTGTTGCTGATCGGCGTGTGGATCTACTTCATGCGGCAGATGCAGGGCGGCGGCAAGGGCGGGGCGTTCAGCTTCGGCAAGAGCAAGGCCCGCATGATGGACGAGAACAACAACACGGTCACCTTCGCCGACGTCGCGGGCTGCGACGAGGCCAAGGAAGAAGTCCGTGAAGTGGTCGACTTCCTGAAAGACCCGCAGCGCTTCCAGAAGCTCGGTGGCCGCATTCCGCGTGGCCTGCTGCTGGTCGGCCCCCCGGGTACCGGCAAGACGCTGCTGGCCAAGTCGATCGCCGGCGAAGCCAAGGTGCCTTTCTTCTCCATCTCCGGTTCCGACTTCGTCGAAATGTTCGTCGGCGTGGGCGCGGCCCGTGTCCGCGACATGTTCGAGAACGCCAAGAAGAACGCCCCCTGCATCATCTTCATCGACGAAATCGACGCGGTCGGCCGCCAGCGCGGTGCCGGCCTTGGCGGCGGCAACGATGAGCGCGAGCAGACGCTCAACCAGATGCTGGTCGAGATGGACGGCTTCGAAACCAACCTCGGCGTGATCGTGGTGGCTGCCACCAACCGCCCCGACATCCTGGACGCCGCTCTGCTGCGCCCCGGCCGTTTCGACCGCCAGGTCTACGTCACGCTGCCCGACATCCGCGGCCGCGAGCAGATCCTCGGCGTGCACATGCGCAAGGTCCCGCTGGGCCAGGACGTGAACCCGAGCGTGATCGCCCGCGGCACGCCGGGTATGTCCGGCGCCGACCTGGCCAACCTCTGCAACGAAGCCGCCCTGATGGCCGCCCGCCGCAATGCGCGCGTGGTCGAGATGCAGGACTTCGAGAAGGCCAAGGACAAGATTTTCATGGGCCCCGAGCGCAAGAGCATGGTCATGCCCGAGGAAGAGCGCCGCAACACGGCCTATCACGAGTCCGGCCACGCCCTCATCGGCAAGCTGCTGCCCAAGTGCGACCCGGTCCACAAGGTCACGATCATTCCGCGCGGCCGCGCCCTCGGCGTGACCATGAGCCTGCCGGCGCAGGACCGCTACAGCTACGACCGCGAGTACATGCTGAACCAGATCAGCATGCTGTTCGGTGGCCGCATCGCCGAGGAAGTGTTCATGCACCAGATGACCACCGGCGCCAGCAACGACTTCGAGCGTGCCACCAACCTGGCGCGCGACATGGTCATGAAGTACGGCATGAGCGATGCGCTCGGCCCGATGGTCTACGCCGAGAACGAAGGCGAAGTGTTCCTGGGGCGCTCGGTCACCAAGACCACGAACATGAGCGAGCAGACGATGGAGAAGGTCGACTCGGAAGTCCGCCGAATCATCGACGAGCAGTACGCCCTGGCGCGCCACCTGATCGAGGAGAACAGCGACAAGATGCACGCCATGGCCAAGGCGCTGCTCGAGTGGGAAACCATCGACACCGAGCAGCTCGACGACATCATGGCCGGCCGCGCCCCCCGTCCTCCCAAGGACTGGACGCCCCGCATTCCGCCCTCGGGCAGCGGTGGCGGCAGCGGCGGCACGCCGGCCGTGGCGACCGACCCGGCGCCCAACGCAGCGTGAGCGCGAATCCGGCGTCAAGCAACAACGGGGCCTCTGGCCCCGTTTTCGATGGCGGACGAACGACTGCTGGCGCCGGCGCCTTCTGGCAGGCCTCCCGCTTCCGCGTCGACCTCGCGCAGCCACGCGTGATGGGCATCGTCAACGTAACACCCGATTCCTTTTCCGACGGCGGCGCCCATGCCTCCACCGGGGCGGCCCTGCGGCACTGCGAGCAACTGCTTAAGGACGGCGCCGACATCCTCGACATCGGCGGCGAGTCGACCCGCCCCGGAAGCCCCGCCGTGCCGCTCGAAGCCGAGCTGGCGCGCGTGATGCCGGTGGTGCGCGAGGCGGTGAAGCTCAACGCGCCGATCTCCATCGACACCTACAAGCCCGAAGTCATGCGCGCAGTGCTCGACCTGGGCGCAGACATCGTCAACGACATCTGGGCGCTGCGCCAGCCGGGCGCGCGCGAGGCGGTCGCTGCGCATCCCTCGTGCGGCGTCTGCCTGATGCACATGCATCGCGATCCACAGACCATGCAGGCCGCGCCGATGTGGGGCGACGTGGTTCCGGAGGTGCTTTCCTTCCTGGAGCAGCAGGCGCAACTCCTGCGCAGGCTCGGCGTCGACGCTTCGCGCATCACGCTCGATCCCGGCGTGGGCTTCGGCAAGACGGTGGCACAGAACTTCGCCTTGCTCGCGCGACAGCGTGAACTGCTCGCCGGCGGCTATCCGCTGCTGCTGGGCTGGTCGCGCAAGTCGTCGATCGGTGCGGTCACGGGCATCGAGATGGCGGGGGAGCGCATCGTGCCCAGCGTCGCGGCCGCCGTGCTCGCGGTGGACCGGGGCGCGGCCGTGGTGCGTGTGCACGACGTGCGCGATACCGTCGCCGCGCTCGCCGTATGGCGCGCCATGAAGGCGCAAGAGTCACGACAACAAACACAAGAGCAGACATCATCAACATGACCCGCAGATATTTCGGCACCGACGGCATCCGTGGAACCGTCGGTCAGGCCCTCATCACCCCCGACTTCGTCCTGCGTCTCGCGCACGCCGTGGGCCGCGTGCTCAAGAAGACGCAGTCGCGTCCCACCGTGCTGATCGGAAAGGACACGCGCATCTCGGGCTACATGCTCGAATCCGCGCTTGAGTCGGGTTTCAACTCGGCCGGCGTCGATGTGGTGCTGCTGGGGCCGCTGCCGACGCCCGGGGTGGCGTATCTCACGCGCGCCCAGCGCGCCAGCCTCGGCGTGGTGATCAGCGCGAGCCACAACGCCTACCCCGACAACGGCATCAAGTTCTTCAGCGCGCAGGGCACCAAGCTCGACGACGCCTGGGAACTGGCGGTCGAGGCCGCGCTGGAAGAAGACCCGGTGTGGGTCGATTCCGCCAACCTCGGCAAGGCCCGCCGCCTCAACGACGCGCCTGGCCGCTACATCGAGTTCTGCAAGAGCACCTTCGCCAACGACCTGACGCTGCGCGACATGAAGCTGGTGGTCGACGCAGCCCACGGCGCGGCCTACCAGGTGGCACCCAACGTGTTCCACGAGCTGGGCGCGGAAGTGACGAGCATCGGCGTCTCGCCCGACGGGCTGAACATCAACAAGGGCTTCGGCGCCACGCATCCCGAGGCGCTGATCGCCGCGGTGACGGCGCAGAAGGCCGACTACGGCATTGCCCTCGACGGCGACGCCGACCGGCTGCAGCTGGTCGACGGCAGCGGGCGCCTCTTCAACGGCGACGAACTGCTCTACCTCATGGTGTCCGAGCGCATCGCGCGCGGCGACAAGCCGGTGGGCGTGGTGGGTACGCTCATGACCAACAAGGCCGTCGAAGTCGCCCTGCGAGGGCAGGGCATCGAGTTCGTGCGCGCCAAGGTCGGTGACCGCTACGTGCTCGAGGAGCTCGACAAGCGCGGCTGGCTGCTGGGCGGCGAGGGCTCCGGCCATCTGCTGGCGCTCGACCGCCACACCACCGGCGACGGCATCGTGAGCGCGCTGCAGGTGCTGCAGGCCTGCGTGCGCAGCGGCAAGACGGTGGCGCAACTGCTCGAAGGCGTCACGCTGTTCCCGCAGACGCTGATCAATGTGCGCATCTCGCCCGAGCAGGACTGGAAGGCCAACAAGGCGCTGGCCAGCGAAACCACGCGCATCGAGGCCGAGCTCGGCGATTCCGGCCGCGTGCTGATCCGCGCGAGCGGCACCGAGCCGCTGGTGCGCGTGATGGTCGAGGCGCGTGACGCGAAGCAGGCCGAGTCCTGTGCCAAGCGCCTCGCGGCCACGCTGGAGCCCGCGCGATGACGGCAGCGGCTGGCGCGCGACCGATCGAAGTCTTCATCGCCGACTACCGCAACGCCGCTCACGCAGCCGCGCTGGTCGATCTTCTGAACGCCTACGCCAGCGACCCGGCCGGCGGGGGCACACCGCTGGCCCGTGAAGTGCTCGCAAGTCTGCCTTCGGCGCTGGCTGCGCGTCCCCAGGCCTTCAGCGTGCTGGCTTACGAAGGCGAGCAGCCCGTCGGCCTGATCAATTGCATCGAAGGCTTCTCGACCTTCGCCTGCAAGCCGCTGGTGAACGTCCACGACGTGGTCGTGCTGCCCAGCCACCGCGGGCAGCGCGTGGCGCAGAAGATGTTCGCGTCGGTAGAGGACGAGGCCCGCAGGCGTGGCGCCTGCAAGCTCACGCTCGAGGTGCTGTCGGGCAACGCGCCCGCGCTGCGTGCCTATGAGCGCGAAGGCTTCGCGGGCTACCAGCTCGATCCGTCGTTCGGCACGGCAGTCTTCCTGCAGAAGAAGCTCTGAGGGCAAACAACCAAAGGAAAAGGGCCGGGGCGAATCGTTCGCCACCGGCCCTTTGTTCTTTACCGCCAGATCAGAAACGCGTCACCGGCATTTCGGTGTCGGCCTTGCCCGGAGCGTACTTGCCCAGCTCCCACTTGGCGATCGCATTGCGGTGCACTTCGTCCGGACCGTCCGCGAAGCGCAGCGTGCGCGCGCCGGCATAGGCGGCAGCCAGTGGGAAGTCGTCGCACATGCCGCCGCCGCCGTGGACCTGCATGGCCCAGTCGATCACCTGGCAGGCCATCGACGGCGCGACGACCTTGATCATGGCGATCTCGTTCTTGGCGACCTTGTTGCCGGCCACGTCCATCAGCCAGGCTGCCTTGAGCGTGAGCAGCCGGGCCATGTCGATCTTGCAGCGGGCCTCGGCGATGCGCTCCTGCGTCACGGTCTGCGAGGCGACGGTCTTGCCGAAGGCCACGCGCGAGGAGGCGCGCTTGCACATCAACTCCAGCGCGCGCTCGGCCAGGCCGATCAGGCGCATGCAGTGGTGGATGCGGCCGGGGCCGAGGCGGCCCTGGGCGATCTCGAAGCCGCGGCCTTCGCCCAGCAGCATGTTGCTGGCCGGCACGCGCACGTTCTCGAAGTACATCTCGACGTGGCCGTGCGGCGCGTCGTCGTAGCCCATCACGTTCAGCGGGCGCACGATGCGGATGCCCTTGGCGTCGGCCGGCACGACGATCATGCTCTGCTGCGAGTGGCGCGGCGCCTCGGGGTCGCTCTTGCCCATGGTGATGAAGACCGCGCAGCGCGGATCGGCCGCGCCCGAGATCCACCACTTGTGGCCGTTGATGACGTATTCGTCGCCCTGGCGCTCGATGCGCGTGGAGATATTGGTGGCGTCGCTCGACGCAACCTCGGGCTCGGTCATGGCGAAGGCCGAGCGGATCTGGCCTTCGAGCAGCGGCTTGAGCCAGCGTGCCTTGATTTCGTCGGAGCCGTAGCGCGCGATGGTCTCCATGTTGCCGGTGTCGGGCGCCGAGCAGTTGAAGGCCTCGCTCGCCCACGGCACCGCACCCATGATTTCGGCCAGGGGCGCGTATTCCTGGTTGGTGAGACCCGCACCGTCATAACCCGAGGCGGCGGCGCTGTCGACCGGCAGGAACAGGTTCCACAGGCCCTGGGCCTTGGCCTTTTCCTTGAGCTTCTCGACGGTCTTGAGCGCCGACCAGCGCTTGCCGGCGGCGGTGTTCGCGGCCAGCTCTGCGGCGTACTCGGCTTCGGCCGGATAGATGTGGTCGTCCATGAATGCCTGGACGCGCTTCTGCAGGTCTTTGGTCTTGGCCGAGTATTCGAAGTCCATCTTTGTCTCTCCTGGTGGGGTGGGGCGGCTTATGCCTTCTGGGCAAACTGCCAGGCCATGTCGGCCATGGGGCGGGCGCCGCGGGCCGAAGCCACGGCTTGCTCGCTCGACGCGGTGCCGGCCTCGACCCGCTTGGCAATGCCTTGCAGGATCGCGGCCATGCGGAACAGGTTGTAGGCCTGGTAGAAGTTCCAGTCCGGCGCCAGCGCCTCGGGCGTGCTGATGCGGGTGCGCTCGCAGTAGCGGCGGATGTATTCGCTCTCGGTGGGAATTCCCAGCGAGGCGACATCGACACCGCCGATGCCGCGCCCGGTGCTGGGCGGCATGTGCCAGGACATGCAGTGGTAGCTGAAGTCGGCCAGCGGATGGCCCAGCGTGGACAGCTCCCAGTCGAGCACCGCGACGATGCGCGGCTCGGTGGCATGGAACATCACGTTGTCGAGCCGGTAGTCGCCATGCACGATCGACACCTTGCTCTCGTCGCGCGCGCTCGCCGGCATGTGAGCGGGCAGCCAGTCGATCAGCCGCTCCATGGCCTCGATGGGCTGCGAAAGCTCGCCCGCACCGTCGGCCGAGGCCTTGTACTGCTTGCTCCAGCGGCCGATCTGGCGCTCGAAGTAGTTGCCGGGCTTGCCGTAGTCGGCCAGGCCGCGGGCGGCGAAGTCGACCGTGTGCAGCGCCGCGATCACGCGGTTCATCTCGTCGTAGTGGGCGGCGCGCTCGGCGTTGCTCATGCCGGGCAGCGACTGGTCCCACAGCACGCGGCCCTGCATGAACTCCATGACGTAGAAGGCACGGCCGATCACGCTCTCGTCCTCGCACAGGCAGTACATGCGGGGCACCGGCACGTCAGTACCGGCCAGGCCGCTCATCACCTTGTATTCGCGCTCCACCGCATGGGCCGAGGGCAGCAGCTTCGCGACCGGTCCCGGCTTGGCGCGCATCACGTAGCTCTGCGTGGGCGTGACCAGCTTGTAGGTCGGGTTCGACTGGCCGCCCTTGAACATCTCGACCGTCAGCGGGCCCTTGAACCCGTCGAGGTTCTTCTCGAGCCAGGCCGCAAGCGCGTCGACGTCGAAGGCGTGCTGTTGCGAGACGGCACGGGTGCCTATGAAGTTGGAGAAGTCCTGGCTCATGTCGGTATGTCTATCTGCCTGTGGTCGTCGTTGTAGTTGTCGTTCTAGCTTTCAGCTTCCGAGACGCGCATCAGCGCCGAGCGGTCGAGCACCACGAGGCCGCCCGGCTCGATGCGGATGGTGCCCTCGCGCTCCATGGTCTTCAGTTCCTGGTTGACCCGCTGGCGCGACGCACCCAGCAACTGCGCCAGTTCTTCCTGCGCCAGTTGCAGGCCGATGCGCATCTGGCTGCCGTCCTCCAGGTTCGGCACGCCGTAGCTGCGCACCAGATGGATGAGCTGCTTGGCCAGCCGCGCGCGCAGCGGCAGGGTGTTGAGGTCTTCCACCAGCCCGAAGAGCGTGCGGATGCGGCGTGCCTGCAGCCGCATCAGCGCCTCGTACAGCTCCACGTGCGAGGCCAGGATCTTCTGGAAGTCGGCGCGCGCCACGCACAGGATGGTGGTGTCGCCATGCGAGTAGGTGTCGTGCGTGCGCCGGTCCCCGTCGAACATCGCCACATCGCCGAACCAGATGCCCGGCTCCACGTAGGTCAGCGTCACCTGCTTGCCCGAGACGGCCGTCGAGCTGACCCGCACCGCGCCCTTGGCGCAGGCGATCCAGTGTTCGGGCGGATCGCCGCGGGCAGCGATCAGGTCGCCGTCCTTGTAGCGTTTGACGAAGGCGCATCGGAGGATGTCGTGCCGCAGCGATGGAGAAAGGGAAGAAAACCAGCGACCACTGTTGATCGCTTCACGTTCTTCGATGGTAAGAATGGGGTCGTCCATTGGTCTGTCCTCTCGGCGACTGGAAAGCTGATGGGTGTCACGGGAGCGACGCCGTCCGGCGCTGCCCCGTCACATGGGTACTTACTCGTACTGCGGCGGCTTCTTCTCGAGGAACGCCGCGATGCCGATGCCAGCGTTCGCGTGGTGCAGGTTGCGCACGAAGTGGTCCCGCTCCTGCGAGAGCTGGGAGGCCAGCGTGGCGCCCTGGGCCTCGCTCAGCAGCTCCTTGATGCTGGCGAGAGAGTTCGGCGCGCGCGCGTTGAGCCGGCCCGCCAGCGCCAGCGCGCCCGAGAGCGCCTGGCCGCTTTCGGTGAGCTCGTTGACGAGGCCCAGCGCATGCAGGCGCGAGGCCTCGATGCGCTCGCCGTTCATGAGCCATTCGCTCGCGAGCTGGCGCGGCAGCTGCCGGCCCAGGTGCCAGCTCAGGCCGCCGTCGGGCGACAGCGCCACGTTGCTGTACGAGGCCGCGAAGACCGCGTCGCGCGCGGACACCACGAAGTCGCAGGCCAGCGCGAGCGAGAAGCCTGCGCCCGCCGCAGCGCCTTCGACGGCCGCGATGACCGGCTTGGGGAAGGTGCGGATCGAATCGATCCAGTTGTGCAGCCCCTCGATGCTCTCGGCCTGCACCGAGCGGTCGAGCTGCCGGTTGGCCAGCAGGCGCTGCAGCGAGCCTCCAGCGCAGAACCATGAGCCTTCGCCCACGATGACCACGCTGCGGATTTCCGCGCTGTTCTCCGCCTTGTTCAGCGCCTCGATGCCCGCTGCGTAGATGTCGGGGCCCAGTGCGTTGCGCTGGGTGGGGTTGGAGATCGTCAGCACCATGGTGCTGCCCTCGCTCGTGCTCTTGAGTTCTGCGGTGCTCATGGCTCGGTTCCTGTGCCTTATTCCGCCGTCATTCTTCTTCGTGCAGCAGGCTCAGGCCCAGCGCGCCGCGGCGGCGCAGCCACGGGCTCGGGCGATAGCGCGGGTCTCCGTAAACCGTCTGCAGGTTGAACAGCACTTCGAGCATGTTGGTCGGACCGTAGAGGTTGCCCATGGCCAGCGGGCCGCGCGGATAGCCCAGCCCCAGCTGCACGGCGGTCTCGAGGTCGGCCGGCGTGCACACGCGCTGCTGGCACATGTCCGCGGCGATGTTGACGATGGTGCCGATCACGCGCTGCGTGACGAAGCCGCCGCTGTCGCGGATCACGCTCACGGCCTTGCCGTCGCGTGCGAAGAGGGCGTGCGCGGCGTCGCGGATGTCGCGGCGCGTGGCCGGGTTGGTGGCCAGCACGCGGCGCTTGGTGGCTGCGTCGTCGATCAGCATGTCGATGCCGACGGTGCGCGTGGCGTCCAGGCGCTCGACGGCGGCCACGGTGGTCACGTCGAAGCCCAGCGGCGCGACCAGGATCAGCGAGTGCGGCGCGGCGGTGGCGCCGCTGTCGATCTGCGCGCCCAGCGTGTTCACCAGGCGCAGCAGCTCGGCGCGGCGTGCCGCGCGCGGCGACACCCACACGGAGGGCGGGCCTTCGACCACTGGCGCGGGCGCCTCTGGCACCTGCTGCATCACGCCGTTGTCGTAGCGGTAGAAACCTTCGTTGGTCTTGCGGCCCAGTGCACCGGCGGCCAGGCGCTGGGCGGTGATCACGCTGGGTCGGAAGCGCGGCTCCTCGAAGTACTGGTGGTAGATCGATTCCATCACCGGGTGCGACACGTCGAGCGCCGTCAGGTCCAGCAGCTCGAAGGGGCCGAGGCGGAAGCCGGCCTGGTCCTTGAGGATGCGGTCGATGGTCGCGAAGTCGGCCACGCCTTCGCCCACGATGCGCAGCGCCTCGGTGCCGTAGCCCCGGCCGGCGTGGTTGACGATGAAGCCGGGCGTGTCCTGCGCCTGCACGGCGCTGTGGCCCATCTGCGTGGCGTAGCCCGCAAGCTGCCTGCAGACCTCGGGCGAGGTCTTGAAGCCCGCGACCACCTCGACCACCTTCATCAGCGGCACGGGGTTGAAGAAGTGAAAGCCCGCGACGCGCGCCGGATGCTGCAAGCCCGCGGCGATGGCCGTCACCGAGAGGG
Source organism: Variovorax sp. CAN15 (assembly GCF_030462475.1). Taxonomy (GTDB): domain Bacteria; phylum Pseudomonadota; class Gammaproteobacteria; order Burkholderiales; family Burkholderiaceae_C; genus Variovorax. Next base: position 10,790 of record NZ_JASMRZ010000079.1, on the reverse strand, counting down.
AGGACGTGTTGGTGACCAGCGTGGCGGTCTCGGCCACCACGGCTTCGAGTTCGCGGAACAGCTTGCGCTTGACTTCCAGGTCTTCGACGATGGCCTCGACGACCAGGTCGCAACCGGCCAGCGCCTGGATCGAATCGACCGCCTTCACGCGGGCGATGCAGGCGTCGCGCGTGGCGGCGTCGATCTTGTTCTTCTCGTGCAGCTTGTTCCATTGGGCGGAGAGAGCCTCGCGGCCGCGCTCTGCGGCGCCCGCGAAGCTGTCGAGCAGCAGCACCTCGCTGCCTGCCTGTGCGGCGATCTGCGCGATGCCGCGCCCCATGGCGCCGGCGCCCACGATGCCGATTCGGGAGTAGTTCACTGTCATTTGCTGGAGATTTTCACTGGTTGGGTGGTATCCGGGCCTGCGCGCAGGCGTCCAGGCGGGCACGGTGCCCCTTGGACGCCGCTGTTGCTGTCGAAGCCTCCGATTTTGCAGCCCCGCGCGGATGGGGCGTGACGGGTTTTACGCGAGGGCGCGCTTTCAAGGGGCGCGGCGGCTGCGGTCGATGGCCACGCTCAGCAAGATGGCGATCAGCACCAGAGCCAGGCCGACCCAGCTCATCCATGCACTGGCGTCGTTGGCGAGCAGCCATCCGCCCAGCGCCGCGCCCACGGCCTGGCCGGTGTAGATGCCGGAGCTGTTGAGCGCCACCGATCCCGGCGCGAGCGCGGGCGCCAGGCCCACGAGCCGGGCCTGCTGCGCCGAATTGGTGGCGAAGCAGCCCAGCCCCCATGGAACGAGCACCACCGCCAGCCAGGCCAGCGTGGAGGCCAGCGGCCACAGCAGCAGGCTTGCGGCGATCAGCAGGGTGGTGACGAGCACCATGCGCCCTGCGCCCACGCGGTCGATGAAGCGGCTGACCACCATGTTGCCGACCAGCCCGCAGGCACCGAACAGCGCCCACATCACGCTCAGCGTGGTGGCGTCGGCGCCGAAGCTCTGCTTGAGGATCGGACCGAAATAGCTGAACAGCACGAACTGGCCGGCTCCCTGCAGCGCCGTGACCGAGACGATGCCCATCAGCACCGGACTGCGCAGCACGCGCGACCATGCGGCAGCCGTCAGCGCAGCGGGGCGGATGCCGTTCGGCAAGGTGAGCCACACCGATGTCGCGCTTGCGACACTGAGCACCGCGATGGCCGCGAAAGCCATGCGCCAGCCCAGGTGCCCGCCGATCAGCGCACCGATGGGCAACCCCAGCACCGAGGCCATCGACCAGCCGAGAAAGACGAAGGTCACGGCGCGTCCGCGATGCTCCGGTGGCACCAGCAGGCCGGCGCAGGCAGCGGCCTGCGGCGTGAAGATGGCTGGCGCGATCACCGTGAGCATGCGCACCGGCAGCAGGGCGCCGAAGCTGGGCATCAGCGCGCAGAGGACGTGGCCGATGGCGTACCAGAGGAGGGTGAGGGCGAGGAGCTGGCGGCGGTCCCAGCCTGCCACTGCGGCGGCCAGCAGCGGAGCGCCTATGCACATGACAGCCGCGGCGGCCGTGATGAGCTGCCCCGCCGTGGCGGCGGTGACCGAGAGCGAGGCGCTGATCTCGTTGAGCGTGCCGGGCACGACCATCACGCCCGTGCCGATCACGAAATTGCCGGCAAGCAGCGCCCAGAGCGCCCTCCGTGGCGCCGGCTGGCTCACCGACGGACCTGCAGCGCGCCGGGATTCACGATGTTCGTGGGGTTGCCGTTGATGTAGCTCACGACGTTGTCGAAAGCCTGGCCGAAGTAGCTCTCGTAGCTTTCCTGCTCGACGTAGCCGATGTGCGGCGTGCAGATGCAGTTCTCGAGGCGCAGCAGCGCATGGCCCTGCAGCGGCGGTTCGCTTTCGAACACGTCGACGGCCGCGAGCCCGGGGCGGCCGCGGTTGAGGGCCGCCAGCAGGGCGTCGGCCTCGACCAGCTCCGCGCGCGAAGTGTTCACGAAGAGAGCGGTCGGCTTCATGCGCGAGAGATCTTCCAGCGTGATGAGGCCGTTGGTCTCCTCGTTGAGCCGCAGGTGCACCGAGAGCACGTCGGCGGCGGCGAAGAACTCGTGGCGGTTCTGCGCCACCTGGAAGCCGTCGGAGCGAGCCTTGGCGCAGCTGGCTTCACGGCCCCAGATCACGACCTGCATGCCGAAGGCCTGCCCGTAGCGCGCGACCAGCTGGCCGATGCGGCCGTAGCCCCAGATGCACAGCGTCTTGCCCTTGAGCACCGAGCCGATCCCGAAATTGGGCGGCATCGAGGCCGACTTGAGCCCCGACTGCTGCCAGGCACCGTGCTTGAGGTTGCTGATGTACTGCGGCAGCCGGCGCATGGCGGCCATGATGAGTGCCCAGGTGAGCTCGGCGGGGGCCTGGGGGGAGCCGGAGCCTTCCGCCACGGCCACGCCGCGCTCGGTGCAGGCTGCGACGTCGATGTGTCCGGCGACGCGCCCGGTCTGGGAAATTAGCTTGAGCTTGGGCAGCTTCTCGATGAGCTGGCGCGAGATCTGGGTGCGCTCGCGGATCAGCACGATCACGTCGGCGTCCTTGAGTCGGACCGACAACTGCCCAATGCCTTTGACCGTGTTGGTATAGACCTTGGCTGCGTAGGCGTCCAGCTTGGAAGCGCAGCGCAGCTTGCGCACGGCATCCTGATAGTCGTCGAGGATCACAATGTTCATGGCGTGCCATTGTGCCTCGCAGCATTGGAATGTCGCGCCGGCGAACGTTTGGATACCCGCCCTGCAGCCGCTTGCAGAGCGGTTCGGGCCCGGCGCGGGCTTCAGTTCAAGCTCAATGCAGACGTGCCGAGCGCGGGCCCGTGGCCACGGTTTCCGCAGCTTCGAGCGCGGCCAGCCGGTCGAGTTCGGCGCAGACATCGGCCATGCGGCCGGAGATCACCACACGGTTGTTGCTGCGCTGCTGGCCCTTGCCATCGACCACGCGGACCACTCGCAGCGGGCGTGCCGGGGCTGATGATCCAGAGGGAGCGGTGCCGTCGGAGCGGGCGGTGCAGGCGGGACGCACCGCCACGTAGCGCAGCCCTGCGGAGGACTCGGCGGCATCGAGATGATCCCTGCGGTGGGAGGAAGAGCGGCGAGCCGGCATCAGCCGGTTGGCCAGCGATTGCAGCGGCATCCAGATGTCGGCGATGGCGAGGAGGGCGATTCCCATGTGAACTCCAAGAAAGTATGAGGTTGAACACAGGCAGGATTTCTTGAATCGGCCGCGACAGGGTGATGGCGACTCTTCGCCATACGCCCGCCACCTGTCACTGCCGGATGGGTGCTGTTGCTGTGGAAAGCAGCTTGCCTGGCCTACATCAGCATGGTGTTGCGGATGAGGCCGACCGCGAGACCTTCGATTTCGAAAGGCTCGCCGGGCTGCACGATGATGGTTGGGTAGTCGGGGTTCTCGGCGTGCAACTCGATGACCTGCTTGTTGCGCTTCAGGCGCTTGACGGTCACTTCGTCGCCCAGGCGCGCGACCACGATCTGGCCGTTGCGTGCTTCCTTGGTGGCCTGCACCGCGAGCAGGTCGCCGTCCATGATGCCGGCGTCTCGCATCGACATGCCGCGCACCTTGAGCAGGTAGTCGGGCTGGCGCTGGAACAGCGTGTTCTCCACGTAGTAGGTCTGGTCGACATGCTCCTGCGCGAGGATGGGTGAACCGGCCGCGACGCGACCGATGAGCGGCAGGGCCAGTTGGGCCATGCCCGGTAGCGAGAGCGAGAACTGGCCACCTTCGCGGTGGCGCGTTTCGTTGAGCGAACGCAGCGCGTCGCCCTTGAGGCGGATGCCGCGGGAAGTACCGCTGACCAACTCGATGACGCCCTTGCGCGCCAGCGCCTGCAGGTGCTCTTCGGCGGCGTTGGCCGACTTGAACCCGAGTTCATTGGCGATTTCGGCGCGCGTGGGTGGCGCACCTGTGCGTGCGATGGCGCTCTGGATGAGGTCGAGGATCTGCTGCTGGCGGGCTGTAAGCTTGATGGCGAACTGCATGTGTGGTTCCTTGCGGCACTGGCTGGATATCCAGTGACTGTATTTTTAACCAGTTTTTTGAAGTTGACAAGTCATGGTCAATTGCTCTTCGTCCGAATTGCCGCGCCGCGTGGTGGTTCTGGGCACCGGCGGCACGATCGCGGGCCGGGCCGCCAGCAGCGGCGACAACATCGGCTACACCGCCGCGCAAGTGGGCGTGGCCGACCTTCTGGGCGGCATCGAGGCGCCAGATGGTGTGATGCTGGAGGCCGAGCAGGTTGCGCAGCTCGACAGCAAGGACATGTCCTTCTCCATCTGGCAGCGGTTGGCCCGGCGCTGTGCGCACTGGCTGGCGCAGTCCGACGTGGCGGGTGTGGTGATCGCCCACGGTACAGACACGATCGAGGAAACAGCGTTCTTCCTGCACTCGGTGCTGGTGCCGTCGAAGCCGGTCGTGCTGACCTGCGCGATGCGCCCGGCCACCGCGCTTTCTCCGGACGGGCCGCAGAATGTTCGCGACGCGATCAGTGTCGCCGCGACACGGGGCGCGCGTGGGGTCACGGTGGTATGCGCCGGTGCGATTCATGCCGGCGTCGATATCCAGAAAGTCCATACGTACCGGCTCGATGCCTTTGGTTCAGGCGATGCGGGCCCGGTGGGCTACGTGGAGGAGGGTGAAGCACGCCTTGTCCGGCCGTGGCCGCAGGGCGGCACGCTGCCGGTGGCAAAGCTCTTCGGGGCGGCAGAGGTGCAATGGCCCCGAGTCGAGATCGTGATGAGCCACGCGGGTGCAGGCGGCGCGGTGATCGAGGCGCTTCTTCAGGCTGGCGCCGCGGATCCGCTGCGCGGGTTGGTGCTCGCGGCCACCGGCAACGGCACCTTGCACCATGCGCTCGAAGCGGCCGCGCTCAAGGCGCAGGACGCTGGTATCACAGTCCTTCGGGCAACGCGCTGTCCGAACGGACGCATCCTGCCGAAGACCGGAGATCTGCTTCGCGATGCAGGCGCGCTGACGCCTGTGAAGGCCCGTATCGCCCTGATGCTCGAATTGCTGGGCTGAAAGCAGAACCGCCCCTCGAGAGGGGCGGTTCTGTGTGATCCGGATCGATCAGCTGCTAAGCGCGGACAACGCACGCTGCGTGATCTCGTCGACCGTGCCCACGCCCTTGATGGCGCGGTACTTCGGCGCTGCGGCCGGATCGGCCTTGGCCCAGGCCGAGTAGTAGTCGACCAGCGGGCGCGTCTGCTGGCTGTACACATCGAGCCGCTTGCGCACGGTTTCTTCCTTGTCGTCCTCGCGCTGGATCAGATCCTCGCCAGTCACGTCGTCCTTGCCTTCCACCTTGGGCGGATTGAACTTGACGTGATAGGTGCGGCCCGAAGCCGGGTGCGATCGGCGGCCGCTCATGCGCTCGATGATGTCGCCGAAGGGCACGTCGATCTCGAGCACGTAGTCGAGCTTGACGCCGGCCGCCTTCATGGCGTCGGCCTGGGGAATGGTGCGGGGGAAGCCGTCGAAGAGGAAGCCGCCTGCGCAGTCGGGCTGAGCAATGCGTTCCTTCACGAGATTGATGATGAGGTCGTCGCTGACCAGTGCCCCGGCATCCATGACCGCCTTGGCCTGCAGCCCGAGCGGCGTGCCGGCCTTGACGGCTGCGCGCAGCATGTCGCCGGTCGAAATCTGGGGAATGCTGTACTTCTGGCAAATGAAGGCCGCTTGCGTGCCTTTGCCCGCCCCGGGCGCGCCCAGCAAAATTAGTCTCATGGTGTCCTCGGACGGTTCTTGGATCTTGTGTCGCGCCGAGCTGTAGCCCCATGGCTGGGCTGGGCGGAGTTGCTTCGAGGATAGCATGCGTGCCCTTCGGGAAATCCCGCTGGTGCAGCCGCGCCGACGCGCTGGCTCAGGCGCCGGCGGCTGCGAAGACCGCGCGCACGCGTGCCAGGTCTTCGGGCGTGTCGATGCCGGGGCCCGGCGCGACATGGCTCACATGTACCGCGATGCGATGGCCGTGCCACAGGGCGCGAAGCTGTTCGAGTGCTTCCGTCGCCTCGACGGGCGCATGAGGCAGTGCGGGGAACTGCCGCACGAAGCCTGCACGGTAGCCATAGATTCCGATGTGGCGCAGCGGGGCAGGACCGGCAGGCAGCACCGCGGGTGCGGCGCCGTTGGCGGAGCCGTCGCGCCACCATGGGATGGGCGCGCGACTGAAATACATCGCGTTGCCCTGCGCATCGAGCACCACCTTCACCACATTGGGATTCATGAAATCGACGACCGAGTCGATCTCATGGGCGGCGGTGCTCATCGCCGCTTCGGCGTGCGTGGCCAGCGTGGAGGCCACCGCGTCGATCAGCGTGGGGTCGATCAGCGGCTCGTCGCCCTGAACGTTGACGACGATGTCGTCGCCGCCGAGTCCAAGCTGCTCGCAGGCTTCGGCCAGCCGGTCGGTGCCGCTGGGGTGGTCCTGGCGGGTGAGAACCACTTCGACGCCATGTGCCTTGCACGCCTCGATGATCGAAGGATCGTCGCCTGCTACCACAACACGGGTCGCGCCGGATTCGTTCGCGCGCCGCGCCACGCGCACCACCATCGGCACGCCGGCGATGTCGGCCAGGGGTTTGTTGGGAAGCCGCGTCGACGCGAGGCGCGCCGGAACCAGAACGGTGAAGCTCACAGCCCGAGCTCTTCGTCGGAGAGCGTGCGTGCCTCGTTCTCGAGCAGCACAGGAATGCCGTCGCGTACCGGATACGCCAGGCGGGCGCTGCGAGACCACAGCTCCTGCTTGTCGGGGTTCCAGGTCAACGGCCCCTTGGTGACGGGGCAGACGAGCAGTTCAAGCAGCTTGGTATCCATCGAGCGATGATAGCTTTGCGTCGAGTGCGGCGAAGAATTCCGCGGACGGCGAGAACTCCAGCGGCACGGCCAGCGCATCGGGCGCCTTGCGCCACAGCTTGACGGCGTCCTTTTCGGTGCAGACGAGCGTCTGGCCGTTGCCGGCCGGGCGTTGCCAGTTCTCGAAATCGAAGTGATCCGGCAGCGCGATGGTTTCGGCGAGCGTCAGGCCGCGGGCGCGCAGCATCTCGAAGAAGGCTTCCGGCCGCGCGATCGCGGCCAGGGCTGTCAAGGGCCGGGCTGCCAGGGAGGCCAGGGGCACAGGTTTTCCGTCGCTGCCGAGCGCTTCGCTCGCGAGGGTCCGGGTGGCGGCATGGCCGCCGGCAAAGGCCGGTTTCGATCCGCTGTGCAACACCAGGTCGCAGGGGCGGGGCCAGGCTTCGCGCAGCGGACCGGCGGGCAGCCGCCAGCCGTTGCCGATGCCCCGGTCGTCGAACACGCAGATCTCGATGTCGCGTGCCAGCGCCAGGTGCTGAAGTCCGTCGTCGCTGACGATGACCTGAGTGGCCGGATACCGTTCGATCAGGGCACGCGCTGCATCGATGCGCCGACGCGCCACGAATACCGGGGCCGCGGTCGCATGGTGAATCAGCGTGGGCTCGTCACCCACGTCCCTGGGATCGCCGCCGCCGAGCACTTCGCGGCAGTCATCCGTCTGGCGGCCATAGCCCCGCGATATCACGCCGACCTCGACGCCGCGCGCCTGCAGATGACGCACGACGGCCATCACGACTGGCGTCTTGCCCGCACCGCCCGCAATCACGTTGCCGACCACGATCACCGGCACGCCCACGCGCTCGGTCCGCAGCCATCCGGCGCGATAGAGAAGGCCGCGCACGGCGAACAGCGCGGCGTAGATGAGCGACAGTGGCCATAGCAGGCAGGCCAGCAAGCCACGATGCAGCCATGCCGTCTGCAGGCGCGAACCCGTGCTGCTGCTTTCGCTGCTGCCGCGGGAAGGCACTCAGTGCCCGGCTTGCGCCGTCGACTGGGCCGCGAAGGTGATCTGCATGAGGCCGGCGCGGCGCGCGGCTTCCATCACCGTCACCACGGCCTGGTGCGGGCTGGTCGCGTCGGCGCTGATGATCACCACGCTGTCCTTGCCGCCTGTGGCCGCGGCGGCGAGAGCGGCCGTCACGGTCTCCACGCTGCGGTCGGCCACCGGATTCTTGTTGACCGAGTAGCGGCCGTCGGCCGATACCGCCACGATCACTTCCTTCGGATAGTCGCGCTGCGCGTCGACGTCCGCCGTGGGCAGGCGCAGTTGCATCTCGGTGAACTTGCTGTAGGTGGTCGACAGCATCAGGAAGATCAGGATCACCAGCAGCACGTCGATGAACGGGATCAGGTTGATCTCCGGCTCGTCGCGCGCGCCGTGACGGAATTGCATGCGGCCGCGCGTCATTTGCGCAATGCGTTCAGGTGGCGTGCGAAGCGCTCGCCCGAGAGTTCGAGGTTCAGCAGGTACTCGTCGACCCGGCTACGGAAGTAGCGCCAGAAGATCAACGTCGGGATGGCCACGATCAGGCCGAAGGCGGTGTTGTAGAGCGCGATCGAGATGCCGTGCGCCAGCTGGGCCGGGTTGCCCGAACCCACCGCGCCGCTGACCGGCGATTGCGAGCCAAAGATCTCGATCATGCCGATCACTGTGCCCAGGAGTCCCAGCAACGGGGCTGCCGAGGCGATGGTGGCCAGCGCCGGCAAGTACCGTTCCAGCTTGTGGGCCACGGTGCGGCCTGAGGCCTCCATGGCCGCGCGCAGATCGTCTTCAGTGCAGCGCGGATTGGCATTCAGCGCGCGCAGGCCCGCGGCCAGAACCTGGCCGAGCATCGAGTTGCGTTCCAGTTTTGTCACCACGTCGGGACCGGGAACGGTTCCGTGCGACGCTGTAATGGTTTCGTCGAGCAGTTTCGGCGGAAGCACTCTCACCGTCTTGAGGCTGGTGAAACGTTCTATAACCAGCGCGAGCGCGACGACCGAACAAGCGAGCAAGGGCCAGATCGGCCAACCCGCGGCAACTATGATGGAAAACAAGAAAATCCTCCGGCCCGTAGACTGCAAATGCGCGGCGATTATCCACTGAGCCACCATCGTCACGTGCCTTGTTTTTATGTCGGCAAGGACGCACAGATTCTGTGGATAACTTTGTGATTAACCCGCTGCGCAACGCGTCCGGACCCGCATGGGACGGCCTTTTCGCTGGATCGACTGAATTTTGAGCAGCACTTTTTTCAATGAAATCAATGAGTTGCACGGAAAATCGTGCGCCTGTCCCGCCTTGGGCGCTGAAGGTGGGGACTGTGCTGCCTGTTGTGGAAGAGTGGCATCCGGCCGAGCGTGCGCTTTGTGAACTTGCGTGAACCGAATTCCGCGCCGGGGCCGCGCGTGTGGGCCGTCGGCGCCTTGTGCCGCGCTGTGGCCGATGCGCTCGACGCGCGCTTCAACCCGGTCTCCGTGCGCGGCGAAATTTCCGGCTTTTCCCGCGCCTCGAGTGGACATTGTTACTTCGCGCTCAAAGACGAGTCCGGCCAACTGCGCTGCGCGATGTTCCGCCGTGCCGCCAGCCTGCTCGATTTTTCGCCGCGCGACGGCGACCAGGTCGAGGTGCGCGGGCGCCTCGCCGTCTACGAGCCGCGCGGCGATCTGCAACTGGTGGTCGAGAGCCTGAGGCGGGCCGGGCAGGGGGCCCTGTTCGAGCAGTTCCTGCAGCGCAAGGCGCGCCTGGAAGCCGAAGGCCTCTTCGATCCCGCGCGCAAGCGGGCGTTGCCGACCATGCCGCGATCGATCGGCATCGTCACCTCGCTCGGTGCGGCCGCATTGCACGACGTGGTCACCGCGCTGCGCAGGCGTGTTCCGCACATTCCGGTCGTGCTTGCCCCGGCGGCGGTGCAGGGTGTCAACGCGCCGGGAGAGCTGGTGCGGGCGCTGCAGTCGCTGTATGAACTCGCGTCCGCCGTCGACGTGATTCTTCTGGTGCGTGGCGGCGGCTCCATAGAAGACCTCTGGGCCTTCAACGACGAGACGCTGGCGCGCACCATCGTGCGGAGCCCGGTGCCGCTGATCAGCGGCGTGGGGCACGAAACCGACTTCACCATCGCCGACTTCTGCGCCGACCTGCGTGCCCCCACACCCACGGCCGCTGCGGAACTGGTGAGTGCACCGCGCGACGTATGGTTGGGCGCGCTCGATCTGATCGAAGAGCGCCTGGGCGATGTACTGGGCGGGCGTCTCGACGCGCTCGGGCAGCGGCTTGACCAGGCTGCGGGGCGTCTCGGCCGGCCCTCGGGCCTCGTGACTCGACAGCAGTTGCGTCTGGCGCATCATGCGCAGCGTCTGCGCTACACCGTGCTCACCCGAAGGGAGCGCCTCGCACAGGTCCCGCGTCTGGTCGCCGCCGATTTTCCGCAGAAGCTGGGGCGCGCGCTGGTGCAGCGGCGCGATCGTCTGGAACGCGTGGCCCTGCGCATGCGGTTGCTCGATCCGGCACTGGTCTTGCAACGCGGCTATGCATGGCTGACCGATACACAAGGTCATGCGATCGTCAGCGCAAAGCAACTTGCGCCTGGCGATGCGGTCAAGGCGCGGCTCGCCGATGGCGAGGTCGACCTGACCGTCACGCCGGGCGACTCGACGGGAACGCGTCCGACGCCGTCTCAATAATTACTTCCTAGAATCCTTGATTCCCACAACCAACCCCCGAGAAAAAACCATGGAACATGTGCTCCCACCCCTGCCGTACGCACTCGACGCACTGGCGCCCGAGTATTCGAAGGAAACCCTCGAGTACCACTACGGCAAGCACCACAACGCCTACGTGGTGAACCTCAACAACCTGCAAAAGGGCACCGAGTTCGAGTCGATGACGCTCGAGGAGATCGTCAAGAAGTCCAGCGGCGGCATCTACAACAACGCCGCG
>NZ_JASMRZ010000078.1 GCF_030462475.1 Variovorax sp. CAN15 | reverse complement strand
TGGTTCGGTTTCTTCTCAGTTTCTTTCTTTGGGCGGCAGCGCAGGGGTCCATTCGTCGCCGAGATGAAGGCCGAGCTGGCGCGCAACGAGAGCGACATCGCCGGCATCCGCCGCGAGATCGGACGCCTGCCGGCCAAGCAGCCGAACCAGCAGTAGCCGCTGTCATGGTGTTCGGAAAGAAGGCGGCCGGCGCCAATTCGCGCTTCCAGTCCTTCGACCTGCTCTCCACGCTGATCGCTGTGGTCGACGGCAAGGGCTCGGTCCTGTTCGCCAATGCAGGACTCGAGGACGCACTCGGCACATCGCGCCGCACGCTCGAAGGCTCCCAGTTCGGCGCTTGCTTCCATGAGCCGCAGGTGTTGCGCACCGCCATCGACGGCGTGAGCAGCAACGACTTCGCCGCGCTTCGCTACGAAGCCTTCCTGCGCCGCGTGAACCACGAGCTGATGCCGGTGCAGGTCTCGCTCGCGCAGGGCGAGAAGAAGGGCGAGCTCATCATCGAGATGTCGCCGCTGGAGCAGCAGGTGCGGCAGGACCGCGAGGAGCGGCTCATCGACCAGGCGCAGGCGAACAAGGAGCTCATCCGCAACCTCGCGCACGAGATCAAGAACCCGCTGGGCGGCATTCGCGGCGCGGCGCAGCTGCTGCAGATGGAAGTCGAGTCGCGCGACCTCATCGAATACACCCAGGTCATCATCCACGAGGCCGACCGGCTGCAGACGCTGGTCGACCGGCTGCTGGCGCCGCACCGCCGCCCGCACGTGGTGGGCGACGTCAACATCCATGAAGTCTGCGAGCGCGTGCGCTCGGTCATCCTTGCCGAGTTTCCGCGCGACCTGCACATCGAGCGTGACTTCGACGTTTCCATTCCCGAGTTCCGCGGCGACCGCGAGCAGCTCATCCAGGCCACGCTGAACATCGCGCACAACGCGGCGCAGGCGCTGGCGGAGCGCCGCGCGGCCGGTGACGCGCAGATCACTTTCAAGACGCGGGTGGCCCGCCAGGTGATCTTCAACAAGCAGTGGTATCGACTGGCACTGGAATTGCATGTAATCGACAATGGACCGGGTGTGCCGGACACGATCAAGGACCGCATCTTCTATCCGCTCGTATCGGGCAGGGAAGGCGGGACCGGGCTGGGATTGACGCTCGCACAGACTTTTGTGCAACAGCATCACGGCGTGATCGAGTGCGACAGCGTCCCGGGCCGAACCGATTTCAAGATATTGATACCGCTGCCCTAGCGCAGCCACCGGCAACAGAGGAGATGCATGAAGCCGATCTGGATAGTTGATGACGACCAATCGATTCGCTTCGTGCTCGAGAAGGCCCTGCTGCGCGAAGACCTGCCCACGCGCAGCTTCACCAACACGCGCGAAGTTCTGGCGGCACTCGAGCAGGCCGCCGACGACGACCAGCTGGCGCCCCAGGTCCTGGTGAGCGACATCCGCATGCCTGGCGGCTCCGGGCTCGACCTGCTCGACAAGATCAAGGCCATGCATCCGGGCCTGCCCGTCATCATCATGACGGCGTTCTCCGATCTCGACAGCGCCGTCTCGGCCTTCCAGGGCGGCGCCTTCGAATACCTGCCCAAGCCCTTCGACCTGCCGCGCGCGGTCGAGCTCATTCGCCGCGCGGTCGACGAAAGCCAGCGCGAGGAAGTGGCCGAAGAACGCATGGTCGCCGCGCCCGAGATGCTCGGCCAGGCGCCCGCCATGCAGGACGTGTTCCGCGCCATAGGCCGGCTTTCGCAGAGCAACGTCACGGTGCTCATCACCGGCGAGTCGGGCTCGGGCAAGGAGCTGGTGGCGCGCGCGCTGCACAAGCACTCGCCACGCGCCAACGGCCCCTTCGTGGCCATCAATACCGCCGCTATCCCCAAGGACCTGCTGGAGAGCGAACTCTTCGGCCACGAGCGCGGCGCCTTCACCGGCGCGCAGACCATGCGCCGCGGCCGCTTCGAGCAGGCCGAGGGCGGCACGCTCTTCCTCGACGAAATCGGCGACATGCCCTTCGACCTGCAGACGCGGCTGCTGCGCGTGCTGAGCGACGGCCATTTCTACCGTGTGGGCGGCCACAACTCGGTGAAGGCCAACGTGCGCGTCATCGCGGCGACCCACCAGGACCTGGAGCAGCGCGTCAAGCTCGGCGGCTTCCGCGAAGACTTGTTCCACCGCCTCAACGTGATCCGCCTGCGCCTGCCGGCGCTGCGCGAACGCGGCGAGGACGTGCCCGCGCTCACGCGCCACTTCCTGCAGGTGAGCGCGCGCCAGCTCGGCGTGGAGCCCAAGCGGATTTCCGATGCGGCGCTCGCCAAGCTGGCGGCATTCAACTTCCCGGGCAACGTGCGCCAGCTGGAGAACATCTGCCACTGGCTCACGGTGATGGCGCCGGCCCAGCTGATCGAGGCAAAGGATCTCCCACCGGAAGTGATGGCTGGCGGCACTGGCGTCGAAGCACACGCGGTGGCCGAAGCCCCGGTCGCCGTGGCGGCGCAACCGGTGCCGTCGCTGCCGTTGGCAGGCGGCGAGGCGTTGCCCTCGATGCACGCCGTTGCGGAGCCCGCCGACGCCCATGCGCCCGCGGCCAGCACGAGCGGCAATTGGGAAAGCGGCCTCGAAGTCGAAGCCCATGCCCTGCTGGCGGCTGGCCGAACGGACGTGTGGGACGTCCTTTCGCGCCGCTTCGAGTCCAGGCTGATCCTCACCGCGCTGGCCAACACGCGCGGCCGCCGCATCGAGGCCGCTCAGAAGCTCGGCATCGGGCGCAACACCATCACCCGGAAGATCCAGGAACTCGGCATCGAATGAAAAAGGCCCTCGCAGGGCCTTTTTCATTTCACCATGACTCCAGCACCGAACTTTGCTGGACTACGCCGAAGCCCGATACAGCAGGTTTATCAATAACTTAGGCGAGTCCAACATATGCCGGTGCTTTCCGAAACCTGACCCGGCTTCCCCTCTGATGGCCCCTACATGGCTCTTGGGAATCGGGTCTTTCCGAGGAGTCATCGTGGCAAAACTCAAGCTCACCAAGTCCGCAGTCGATGCGGCACAACCCCAGGCGCAGGCCGTCGAACTCCGGGACACGCTGGTGCCCGGCTTCCTGTGCAAGGTTACACCAGCGGGCCGCAAGGTGTTCATGCTCCAGTACCGCACGAACGCTGGCGAGCGGCGCAAGCCCGCCCTGGGCCTGTACGGGGAACTGACCGTCGAGCAGGCCCGCTCGCTGGCCCAGGAATGGCTGGCCGAGGTGCGCCGGGGCGGCGACCCCAGCGCGGCCAAGGCCGCCGCCCGTTCAGCCCCCACGGTCAAGGAGCTGTGTACCAAGTTCATGGAGGATTACTCCAAGCAGCGCAACAAGCCCAGCACCCAGCGCGGGTATCAGGCCGTCATCGACCGCTGCATCGTTCCGATGCTGGGCCGTTTGAAGGTCCAGGACGTGAAGCGCCCGGACGTGGCCACGGCGATGAAGAAGATGGCGCACAAGCCGGCCGAGGCCAACCGTGCTTTCAGCGTGATGCGCAAGATGTTCAACCTGGCCGAGGTGTGGGGCCACCGGCCTGACGGCACCAACCCCTGCCGCCACGTCCCGATGTACCCCAACGGCAAGGCCACCCACCTCATCAGCGACGAGGACATGGGCAAGCTGTTTCGGCGACTGGAGCACATCGAAGCCGAGGGTCTGGAGAACTACGTCATCCCGCTGGCGATCCGCCTTCAATTCGAGTTCGCCGGCCGCCGCTCCGAAATCGTGACGCTCCGATGGGATTGGGTGGACCTGGACAACCGCCGCGTGGTCTGGCCGGACAGCAAGACGGGCGGCATGTCCAAGCCCATGAGCGAGGAAGCCTATCGACTGCTCTCGACGGCGCCACGGCAGGAAGGCACTCCCTATGTGCTGCCGTCTCCAAGCCATCCCGGCAAGCACCTGACCACGGGCGAGTATTACGGCGGCTGGAGCCGCGCCCTCAAGGCGGCGGGCGCCACGCACGTCGGCACGCATGGCATCCGCCACCGCTCCGCGACCGACATTGCCAACTCGGGCATCCCGGTCAAGGTCGGCATGGCGCTGACGGCGCACAAGACCGTGGCGATGTTCATGCGCTACGTCCACACCGAGGACGATCCGGTGCGCAAGGCGGCCGAGCTGGTGGCGAACCGGCGCAAGACGATCACCGAGGCGCAGCGGCCTGCGGAGGTGGCTGCATGACCAAGAAGGCGCCTGCGATGGCGGGAGTCGCACCCGCCGCCGTGCCTGCCGGCTACGCCAGCATCCACGGCGGCATCGTGGATCTGCTCGATGCCGCGCGCCAGACGGCAGCGCGCAGCGTCAATGCGCTGATGACGGCCAGCTACTGGGAGATTGGCCGCCGCATCGTGGAGGCCGAGCAACAGGGCAAGCGGCGCGCGGGTTATGGCGAGCAGTTGATCGAGCGGCTGGCAAGCGACCTCACCCAGCAGTTCGGCCGTGGCTTCAGCCGTCAGAACCTGCAGCAGATGCGGTCGTTTTTTCTGACCCGGCCAATTCGCCAGACAGTGTCTGGCGAATCTTCCCCGGAGCCAGTGCGGCCTTGGCGGCTGGACGAGCTGGCGCAGGTCTTCACGCTGCCGTGGTCGGCCTATGTGCGGCTGTTGTCGGTCAAGGACGAGCATGCGCGCCAGTTCTATGAAGCCGAGGCCTTGCGCGGCGGCTGGAGCGTGCGCCAGTTGGATCGGCAGATCGGCAGCCAGTTCTACGAGCGCACGGCGCTGTCGAAAAACAAGGCGGCGATGCTGGCCAAGGGCGCGGTGGCCAAGCCCGAAGATGCCGTCGCGCCCGGCGATGCCATCAAAGACCCCTATGTGCTGGAGTTCCTCGACCTCAAGGACGAGTATTCGGAGTCCGATCTGGAGGCCGCCTTGATCCGGCGGCTGGAAGACTTCCTGCTCGAATTGGGTGAAGGGTTCACCTTCATTGGACGGCAGCGGCGCTTGCGCATCGACCAGACCTGGTATCGGGTGGACTTGCTGCTGTTCCATCGCAAGTTACGCTGCCTGGTCATCATCGACCTGAAGCTGGGGAGTCTGACGCATGCGGACGTAGGCCAGATGCACATGTACTGCAACTATGCCAAGGAACACTGGGCCTATCCCGAGGAGAACCCGCCGGTGGGGCTGATTCTTTGTGCCGACAAGGGGCTCGCCCTGGCGCGGTATGCGCTGGAGGGCTTACCCACCAAGGTCATGGCGGCGAACTACCGGATGGTTCTGCCGGATACCGATGTGCTGCAAAAGGAACTGGAAAGCACGCGGCTCTTGCTAGAGTCTCGCGGAACGATTCGTCCCAAGACGTGGAAGCGGTAGACACACCTGCGGAGCTATACGCCTGTTTGGAGATTGGGCAGAACCTCAGTCTGTAGTCGGTTTTACGGCTTTCTTCCGTGAGGAGGAAGAAGGCAACGACGGCAAACATTCAAACAAACGTTCCGCATAGACGAATCCCATCCGCCTTACTGCGTCCTGATCGAAATACAGTAGCCATGCGGCAAGTAGCGCCAGCGAAATGAGCAATGTCAAGCCTGCGGCAAGCCCTGGATCGGCAAGGTGCACCAAGTCAAATTGGAGAGGTGCTACCTGCAAAATCTTTGCAATCAACAATCCGTAGACGACGCCCATGAGGCACGACAGGATACCGACAGGCTTCATCGCCAGCATGTTGCGATGAAATCCATAGGCGATGTTCTCTTTCAGCAAGAGCTGCTTGTTGGAACGCGTGAGTTCGCGAAGCCGCTTAGTGGCACCGATGTAGATGTCGTCTGCCTTGTCTGGGTTTGCTGATTCTTCTTCTGCCGTTGGCATGGCGATACCCAACTTGGCAGTGATCGCCGTGTGATAACGCTGCTTGCTGACACCATCAAGGAACTTGTCGCGGTGGCGTAGTGCGATGGTCGTGGGCATGCCACCCCATTTTGAGACCAGCATCTCTTCAAGTTTTTTACCACGTCCGCGCGCTACGCTCGCGAGTGCATAGATAGCGCCGCAGCCGCCCAGCAGGCCGATCACACCTGTAAGCACAGGGTGCCGAGCCCCGTAGACGCACAACAGCGGCACCAGCACGGGTAAGGCCACAAGAAGGCCAGGGATAACACGTGCCTTGCGCTCGTAGGGGTCTTTGACCAGTTCAAAAATTGTTGTCATGTGAAGTCAGGCCTGTGCCGCCAAGGCGTCGATATAGGGTTGGATTTCATCGCGGTTTTTCAGCGTGATCTGCTGTGCGAGGGGGTCTGGTGCTTCCTTGGTATGCAAACCCAAACGTCTCAGCGTGTAGTACAGAAACGCTTGGCGGCATGGAAGTTTGACCTCTCCATCTTCCATGCCGTAGTCCAACTCTAAGACTCGTTTCTTGGCTGCAGGCAAATCGGGATGCGGTGCAAGTACCAGCGTCAATACAGTTTGCCAATGCGAATCTTGGTTGGAGTCCACTTGGGTCGCCTCGAAGCCATCGATGCGCAGGATTCGAGCAAGGACGAAATCGCTGAAGCGCTGGCGCTTGTGGCAAAACGCGCGCATGTGCCAGCGAAAACCGTCATTGCCAAGGGCGTGGGGAGACAGCAAGCGAACCGATTCATCCAACGACGTCATGGACTGGTAGCTCACCAGAATGGATTCCTGCTGGCGGATTGCGCGCACCACTGCTTCGACGGTCTGCTCATTGATCGTGCGCCAAGGGGACGGGGCCCAATCTGTCTCCGGCGCGGAGCCGATGAAGCTGGCCGTCGGCTCGACAATTCCCATCTTTGTCGCTAGCAGTTCTGCTAGATAGCGTTGCGCCGAGCTTCGTTGGTAAAGCGGGTGAAAACTCTGCGCTGCCGTGTAGGTCTTGGAGCTGCGGTCGTAAGTCAGGTTGCTCGGCGCCAACTCCATGTACTTGGAAATGTCCAGCGATGCCTGCGGGACCGAAATACCAAAGTGCTCGGTGAGATCCATCCGGTTGATGCGCCGCTCCCAGCGCAGACGGAAATCGATGAATTGAAGTCTGCTCTCCAGCCCCCAACTTAGCCCCTTAGGCTCAGCAGGTTCGGCGGCAGGAAAGGAAGGTTTTTGCATCAGTCACGCCTAAAAAGTAGACGGATATAAAAAATCGTCGTACATTAACTATACGCGATCATCCTTCGGTCGTCTACCCGGAGACCCCAGTGCCTACAACCATCACGTTTTTTCCCGTCGACAACGGGGACATGACCCTCATCAAGTTCGGCGATCTCGACGCGACGACTCTGCTGATCGACGTAAACATCAGGCAAGACGCCGACGACCCTGACGGGGAGGCGCGCGATGTCGCCAAGGATTTGCGCGAACGACTGAAGAAGGATGAGAACGGCAGGCCGTATGTCGATGCGTTCCTGCTGAGCCACCCGGATCAAGACCATTGCCGAGGGTTGAAGCGACACTTCTACCTAGGGCCACTCGACAAGTACCCGGACGACAAGAAGGACGACAAGGACAAGAAAATCGTGATCCGCGAGATGTGGTCGTCCCCGATCGTGTTTCGACGCGCCAGCAAGACGCACACCTTGAGCGACGACGCCAAGGCATTCAACACGGAGGCGCGTCGGCGCGTGCAACTGAACCGTGACAAGAATTTCGCCGTCGGGAACGGTGACCGCATTCAGATCATGGGCGAGGACATCGACGGAAAAACCGATGATCTCACTTCGATTGTGCGGAAGGTGGACACGCGCTTTTCAACGATCAATGGCAAGAGTTCCGCATTCTTTTCTGCGTTTCTTTTGGCTCCACTGGACGCCCAGGATGACGAGGAAGAGGAAGAGTGCCTGGTCAAGAACCAGTCCAGCGTTATTCTGAACATCACGTTGGCGGCTGACGCGCAGACGCCGGATGGTGCGAAATTCCTTACTGGTGGCGATGCTGAGGTGTTCATCTGGAACCGCCAGTGGCAACGCCACAAGGCTGAAGCAGATGTGCTTGAGTACGACATCATGCAGGCGCCTCATCATTGTTCCTGGCATTCGCTGTCCTATGACAGCTGGTCCGACTACCGTGAAAAAGCCAAGCTCGATGCTGATGCTCGCAAGGCGCTTTCGCAGACCCGTGACGGCGCCGTCATCGTCGCCAGCTGCAAGCCGATTGCAGATGATGACAGCGATCCGCCCTGCATCCGTGCGAAGCGTGAGTACGTGACGATCGTGGACGAAGCAAAAGGCGAGTTCTACTGCACAGGCGAGTACCCCAGCGAAAAGTCCGTGGAACCGCTCGTTTTCACCGTAACCGCTCAGGGTGTGCAACCTCCCGCGAAGAAGGAGTCCGGATCGAAGGCCGCTGCCGTGGTGACCTCTGCGCGCACCCCCATGCCGCACGGAGCATCATGACGGGCACCATCGCAGACGCACTGCATCAACTTCAGCGGCATCGAGGCCTTATCCGCGTTGGCGAGCCAAGGACAACTGGTGCATCGACGGAGATTGAAGTCGATGTTGCGGTCCAACTGCCGAACAGGTCTCGGCGCAATGGTATCTCTGAGACCGGAGTGCGCACCGTCGAGACGTGCGTGCTGGTATTCGGTAGTGACTGGCCCCTGTCTGCACCCGAGCCCTTCTTACGTGCGGACTTCCCGCTCAACTTGCCGCACATCAACCCCCATCGCCAAGGCGAGTTAGTCTCGCCGTGCCTATTCGAAGGGTCGTTGAACGAGCTGCTGCATCGGTTTGGCCTGGACGCCGTTGTCGATCAGTTGATCGACTGGCTGCACAAGGCCGCGGCCGGAACACTCCTGGACCTGGAGCAGGGGTGGGAACCAACGCGCCGAGACAGCTGTCCTTCGACCGTTGTATTCAGTGCCGAGAAGGTCGCGGCCGCCGCTCCCGCTGACGGCACGATTCTGGTGGTTCCCGCAGGCTACGTGACGATCGATGGCGGTCTGTACGCCATCATCAACGCCGAACTGACCGCACAAGTCGATCCTGTGTTTTATCAGGATGTTCACAACGACAAGCTGGGCAAATGGGGGAACGGCCATGCCGCGGCCTTCATCGCGCGCGCTCCGATGACCGACGGCCTCCCGCATGTGATCGGACGCTATCAACCAGAGACAGTTGTCGATCTCGCGACGCTGCTCGATCGAGCAGCGGAGCTTGGTATTGATCGCGACGCTTTGGCCCAGGAAGTGGACGGTTATTTCGGACGCTCAATCCTGGATATGCGACAGGACTCGCATGGCTGGGTGCATGGTTTGTACGCGATTGTGATTCTGGCTGTGCAAAGGCCAGCGTCGCTTGTGGGCTCGCCAGGGAGGAGTGTCGAGGTATTGCCCTATGTGGTGCGCTATGAACTCAACGCTCAATCGCTCCTGGAGCGTAACGCCACGGTTCACCCGGCCTTTCACGCGCATGCGTTGTCTCCTGAACTGCTGGCAAGGACGTCCGGCATTCCATACGCAGCCACATCACAGCCGCTGGTCGTGCTCGGCTGCGGAAGCGTGGGATCGAAAGTCGCGATGCAACTGGGGCGAGCGGGCTTTGGTTCGATGACTTTCGTCGACAACGAACCCATGTCGCCTCACAACGCCGCGCGGCATGCACTCATTGAGCGGGCATCAGTTCTGGTTCCGCCTCGGAAGTCGGCGCTGATGAAGACAGCCTTTGAATCGCTGTCGCATCTTCAATCGCGAGCGTTCGACACCGACGCAGTGACTCTTTTGGTCGATCCGGAACAGTTTGCGGCAACCGTTCCGCAGGATGCGGCCCTCATCGTGGATGCGACGGCGTCACTTCAGGTGCTGGCTGCAGAAACACAATCGGCAGCGTTGGATCAATCCCCAGCCCGATTGGCACGGATCGCGATGTATGGTCAGGGGCGCTGTGTGGCGGTATTGCTCGAAGGAGCTGGCCGTGCCGGCCGAGTTGACGACCTCACGGCGTTCTTGTTCGAGTGCTGCCGGTTTGCACCGGAACTGCGTGCGTCGATTGCCGGCGAGACGTCTGAGCCGACTCGGATTTTCGTGGGTGACAACTGTCGTTCGCTGACGATGCCTATGTCTGACGCCGTTGTTTCGCGGTCGACGTCACTGGCCGGCCTGCAACTGGAACGATGGCTCGTTGATGGGCTTCCGAAGGAAGCGACGCTTTGCGCCGGAATCTCAGATGCCGAAGGCCTTGGAATGGCATGGACCCGCGCCAGCCTTGGCCCGACCACTGCGCTTGAAGTCGCAGACGATGGTGGCTGGAACATTCGGGTCCTGTCCCCAGTTGCGCAAGCAATCCATGCTGATGCGCTGCGCTGGGGTGCTCTGGAAACAGGCGGCGCCTTGATCGGCCGCATCTCGTTTGAAAATCGAACCATCACCATTGCAGGCCTTGTTGAGGCACCGCCTGACAGTGTTCGAGAGGCCGCCCGCTTCGTCCTCGGAACCAACGGGCTTGTTCAAAATTTGCGCGCCGCAAACGCGGCCTCTTTGGGGTATCTCGCCTTTATAGGAACGTGGCACAGCCACCCGAAAGGCGGCGCACATTCGGGTATCGACCGAAATACATTGCGCGGCATCGCCGAGGATGCTGGCGGCCTTCCGGCCGTGTCGTTGGTATGGACTCCGACAGGACTCACGTGTGCGGTGGATCGCTGGTAGGTGCAAAGCCACCGGCACTTTGTTGGCATAAAACAAGAGGGATGTATGGCTGACTACTTCGAGATCGACTTTCTTGGCGTCGAAACAGCGAAAAGCGGGGACGCGATCACGCTGCGCTACTCGGTGAATGGCACCGAGGGCGTGCACGTTGTTGACGGTGGGTATCTGGATACGGGTGATCAGATAGTCGAGCATCTGAAGACGTACTATGGAACAACAGTCATCGACCATGTGATCCTCACGCACCCAGATCGCGATCACGCCAACGGACTACGAAAAGTCCTGGAGCAATGCACGGTCAGGAATCTTTGGATCAACCGGCCGTGGATATACGCGGACCAGTTGATCGATCGCTTTGAGACCTATGAATCGGTTGAAGCCCTGCGACGGAAGTTGCGCTCAATCTACGATGCCACGGCAATTCTTGAGGATATTGCGGTGGAGAAGGGAATTCCAATCCATGCCCCCCTTCAGGGGCAGAGCATCGGTCCGTTCGCGGTCATGGCACCTACCCTGGGGCGCTACTTGGACCTGATCGTGGACTCCGCGAAGACACCGGAAGCTGTCGAAGAAAGTGCTTTTGATAGCGCGCTGAGCAGCATATTCCGGGCAGTGAAGGCCGCGACCGCCTACATCAAGTCCCTGTGGGGCGAGGAATATTTCCCGCCTGAGCCGACCAGTCGTGAGAATGAAATGAGTGTGGTGCAGTCGGCTGTCTTGAACGGTCATCGCGTCATGCTTACTGGCGATGCCGGGCGTGAAGCACTGCAGGAGGTGATCGACTACGCACCTTTCGTGGGACTCGCGCTGCCAGGTATTCGGTATTTCCAAGTGCCCCATCACGGCGGGCGACACAACGTTTCGACCGAAGTCTTGGATCAACTGCTCGGCCCACGGTTGAACAGTATGCCGGACAAGCACCATTGGAATGCCATATGCAGTTCTGCCAAGGCGGATGAGGATCATCCGCGGAAGTCGGTGATTCGCGCCGTATTGCACCGGGGTGGGCACTGGGCGGCAACTGAAAGCCAGAACATACGCATCGGGGCAGGCATCACCCGCGATGGCTGGGTGCCGATTCCCCAGGCGGCGTATCCGGAAGATCAAGAAAATTGACAGCGCCTGAAGGCCAGCACCACTTTTCAACTGCCTGCTGGCAACTTGGCCTGCATCCCGACGTTCCTTCGTCGGGCTCATGGGCTGCGCCCCGAGCTTCGTGCCGAATCGCAGTCATCCGGCTTCAAGCCCGGACGCTCTGATCTGGACTGACGCTTCGGACCTGCGCGCTACGCTTGTCAATACCGGGGTGGCTGCGTGGTGAGGTGTGGCGGCTTGCTGTTCCCTTCATCGTGCCACGGCGTGCTCGCCGTCAATGACTGCGCACCTTCGGCGCTTGCGGCCTGGCGGCCGTCTTCGATCTTTGACTGCTTGCGCTGCGCCGTGCCCTGCAAGGGCTGGGCAATTCCGCCCGGTAACCTTACAGGAGTTCACCATGAACCACGCATTCATCACGGACGAGCAGCGCATCGTGCTGCTGGCCAACGGCCGCGAATCCTTGGAGAACCCGGACTTCGATCCGGCCCCAGTGGTCAAGCTGTTCACGCCGGATGCCGGCGCGACCTGGCTGCTGACCGAGATTGATCCCGATGACCACGATCACGCCTTCGGTCTTTGCGACCTGGGCCTAGGGATGCCGGAAATCGGCTGGGTCAGTCTTTCCGAACTGGCGACCGTGCGCGGGCGGCTGGGCTTGCCGGTAGAGCGGGATCTGCACTTTCGTGCCGAGAAGCGGCTGAGCGCCTATGCGCGCGATGCGCGGCTGGCGGGGCGTGTCGTTGTCTGACCTGGTTCTGGGGCGCCGCAAGGCGCTCCTGAGCGTTCTCAATCATTTCAGGAGGTCAAGGCCATGAGCAGCCACCACGACTACATCCTCGAAATCACGGCAGAGCATGATGCGTTCAAGCCGTTCCCACCGGAGAACGGCCAGCCCTTGCGCTTTGCGCTCGGCGACGCGGTGATCTATACCAACGAGTTTGGCGCACAGTTCCGGTGCCGCGTCACCGGGTTTTATCGTCCCAGCGGACTTTCGGGCCTGTACGCGCGCGGTGCGCGCTACCTGCTGGACTCGTCATCGCCGTGGATGCCGGTGTCGGAAGCCAGCCTGCGCCCCGACGACCCGGCCTGATGCCTTCGCGCCCCTGGCGGGGCGCTGCGCGCTGCGCTTGCCTCCAGGGGAAAGCCCTGCGGGCTATCCCCGCCGCGCAGGCTTGGCGCCCCTCTCGCGCAGCGAACCGGCTGGTGCCGGATCGCTCCCTTCATGCCGGACATTACGATGGCACTTCGGGCGTGGGTGTGTCGGGTTCGTAGTCGCCCAGCCACTCGAAGAGACGTTCGATATCGCAGTCCAGCTGGTTCAGCGTGGCCTGGGCCATTGCGTACCAGGTGGTGCCGTCGTCCGTTTCTTCGGAGGCGGACAGCAGGACGTTGAGCTGTGCGCGCCGTCCCAGCAGGCGCTGCATCTCGTTGCCTACCGTCTTGCGGTCGGTGGTCCAGATGAGGGTCGGCAGAAAGATGCCAGGCCCTTCTGCTCCAGGCGCAGGCGTTCCGGGTTGCATGGGATCGCTCATGGTGGTTCTCCAGAAGGTGGAGATTCCACGGTAGGCATTGGCCCGTGACCGGGCCACTCGAAATTCGCGCTATTTCGGGGGGATTTCGGGATCAGCGCCGATCGGCCGTGGCGCAGTCATGCGGGCGGGCTGCCTTTGAGCCGGTGCTTACCAGGGCTTCCAGCGCCGCTGGGGTGTTTGCGGCACGGCGCCGAGCAATTGGATCGGCGGCAGTGCATGGGGCGCATTGTTCCTGGGGAAGCGCCGGCGCACTTCGCATTCCAGTTCGTGCGCGAGGCCGCGTGCGTCCTTCTCGCCGCGCAGTGCCCGTTGCCGCCAGTCTCGGGCCTGGGCCATCAGTTCATCGTCTTGTAGGGCTCGTATGTCCATGCCATTGCCATTTTGCCGATGGCTGGGTGGGTAGCTGTCCACGGGGATTTCATTGAAGTCATGTGGGCGTCCCCGGCCACCTGGGAGATGGCCGGTCGCGCTCTCGTGCTAGCGCATCGAGCCGCCTGCGGCGTCTCGCCCCCTTCGGGCTTCGATCGTTCCCTCACTCCGTTCGGCTGACGCCTCCGGCCCGGCTTCCAGCTTCGAGCCTGCGCGCTTCGCTTGCCGTGCGGTCGGCTTGTGGGATGGCCGTTGCCATGTCCAGTCCTCTTCCCTGACTTCATCACCTTGTCCGCGACTGTAGCCCGCGGCCGTGTGCCGTCAAGGCGCGCAGGGCCGTGTCCTCGGCTGCGCCTGCGGGCCGCCCCCACCCTGCGCTTGTTTCCTTGACGGCCCCCGTCCGCGCGCTCCCTTTCGTCGCGGGCGATGAACTCAGGAAAGACGGTGGCAACAGGGCCAACCGGGTTCCTCGCGCCGACCGCACCGAACAGCCGAAAGGCTGGGCTCCGAATCTTGGAATCCGGTGTGCGGTTTTCTTCAACAGCCTTTTTGTTCAGGAGAACGACATGCTTGCAACCCGTTTCGCCTCCCACTCCCCGACGCTGCGCAGCGACTACCCGCTGTCGGATGACCAGATTCGCAGGGTGGCCCCGTCCATCTTCGCGGATGCCCCGCATGAGAGCCGTTCCGAGCGGTACGCCTACATCCCCACGGCTGCGGTTCTGACCGAACTGCGCAAGGAGGGGTTTCAGCCCTTCATGGTGACGCAGACCCGCGTGCGCGATGAAGGCAAGCGCGAGCACACCAAACACATGCTGCGTCTGCGCCACGCCAGCCAGATCAACGGCGCGGAAGCTAACGAGATTGTGCTGCTGAACTCGCACGATGGCACGAGCAGCTATCAGATGCTGGCGGGCCAGTTCAGGTTCGTTTGCAGCAATGGCCTTGTTTGTGGTGACACGGTGGCCGATGTGCGCGTGCCCCACAAAGGCGACGTGGCCGGACTGGTGATCGAAGGCGCGTATCAGGTACTGAGCGGCTTTGACCGCGTGCGCGATTCCCGCGATGCCATGCGCGCAATCACCTTGGACGATGGTGAATCCGAAGTGTTCGCCCGCGCCGCGCTGGCACTCAAGTACGACGACCCGAACAAGCCCGCGCCCGTCACGGAATCGCAAATCCTGATGCCGCGCCGGTTTGAAGACCGCCGCCCCGACCTGTGGAGTGTGTTCAACCGCACGCAGGAGAACTTGACCAAGGGCGGATTGCATGGCCGCAGCAGCAATGGACGCCGCCAGAGCACCCGGCCCGTGCAGGGCATTGATTCCGACATTCGACTGAACCGCGCCCTGTGGCTGCTGGCCGATGGCATGCGCGCCCTCAAAGCTTAGCCGTTCCCCCGCCGGAGGGGCGGTTTCCCCTCCATTCCCTTGCTTCACTCGATTGGAGATTCACCATGAACGCCGTTACCTACATCGAAACCCAAGCCCTCGACACCCGCGCCAATGTGCTGCAAGCCGCCGACCCGAGCAAGCACATGATTCTGGTTCCGCTCTCGCGGTTGGTGCTGCGTCCCACGGGCCGCAACGTGCGCAAGGCTGTCCCGCGCATGTCCATCCCTGAACTGGCCGCGTCCATTCAGCGCGTGGGCCTGCTGCAAAACCTGATCGTGATTCCCGCCGCCGATGGCCTGCATTACGAGGTGGTGGCCGGTGGGCGCAGGCTGGCCGCATTGAAGTTGCTGGCGAAAAAGCACCGCATCGCCAAGGATTGGGACGTGCCTTGCCTGCAGGTGGCCGATGGCACCGCACGCACGGCGAGCCTCACCGAGAACGTGCAGCGCGAAGCCATGCACCCGGCCGACCAGTTTGAAGCCTTCGCGGCGCTGGTGGCCGAAGGCCGACCGATTGAGGACATTGCAGCGGATTTCTCCGTCACGCCGCTGGTGGTGCAGCGCCGTTTGAAGCTGGCGAACGTCTCGCCGCGCCTGATGGCGGACTACCGGGCCGACGCCGTGAGCCTTGACCAACTGATGGCCCTTTCCATCACCGACGACCACGCCGCGCAGGAAAGCGCGTTTTACGATGCGCCGCAATGGCAACGTCAGCCGTCCGCGCTGCGCGAACGCCTCACCGAGCGCGAGATTGACGCTTACCACCATCCTCTGGTGCGCTTCGTCGGACTGGACAGCTACGAAGCCGCAGGCGGCGGCATCCGCCGCGACCTGTTCGCGGAAGGTGATACGGGCGTGTACCTGACCGACGCCGCGCTGCTGGAACGGCTGGCACAAGACAAGCTGGCGGGCATCGCCGCCGAAGTGAAGGCCGAGGGCTGGGCTTGGGCCGATGCCACGCCGGGCGTGACCCACGCTGACCTGCACGCCTTCCAGCGTGCTCCGAGAGAGCGGCGCGAACCCAACAAGCGCGAAGCGCAGCGCATCGAGAAGCTGCAAGCCAAGATGCAGGAGGTCGCCGAAGCGGTGGATGCCGCGGTGGACGCCGAGGACGAGGACAAGGCCGACGCGCTGCAAGAGGAAGGCGAGCGGCTGGGCGAGCAGTTGCAGGCGCTGGAGGATGGCTTGCAGGGATATGCCGCGAACGTGAAGGCCGCAGCCGGGGCCATCGTCACCATTGACCGCAACGGCGAGGCCGTGATTCATCGCGGGCTGCTGCGCGAGGCCGAGGCCAAGGCGCTGCGCACGCTCGAAAAGCTGCGCCTAGGGTTCAGTGGCGCGGATGCTGCCAGCGATGACGAAGGCGAGGAAGACGAAGCGCCCAAGGCCGCAGCGATTTCCGACCGGCTGGCCCAGCGCCTGAGCGCCCATCGCACCGCTGCGCTGCAAATCGAAGTGGCCCAGCATCCGCAAGTCGCACTGGCCGCGCTGATGCATGGCATGGTGCAGACCGTCTTGCGAGGCCGCTACTACGGCCACGATCTACCGCTGGGCGTGCGCCTCACGGTGCAGGACCGGCTGGAAGGCATGGCCCCGGACTGGCCGGAATCGCCTGCCGCCGTGGCACTGCGCGAATTGCAAGAGGCATGGAGCGGCAAGCTACCCGAGGACAGTGCCGAACTGTTCGCCGCGCTGCTGGCGATGGAGCAAGGCGAGTTGGTCAAGTTGCTGGCGGTGTGCGTGGCCTCGACGGTTGATGTGGTGACACCGCGCGCCACGGCGCAGCAACCCGGTGCGGAACTGGCGCAGGCCGTGGGCCTCGATATGGCCGCATGGTGGAAGCCGACCGCCGAAGGGTATTTCAAGCACGTTCCGAAGGTGGTGGTTCTGCAAGCCGTGGGCGAATTTGCGCCCGAGAGCGTCAATCGGCTGGCGAAGCTCAAGAAGGCCGACATTGCCAGCGAGGCCGAGCGGCTGGTGAACGGCAAGGGTTGGATGCCTGCCATCTTCAAGACGGAAGACGGGCCCGAGAAAGGCCCGCAGGACGGTGCGGAGGAAGTCGCCACCGAGGCGGATGAACCCACTGAAGTGTTGGCCGCTTGACCCGCGCTGAAGGCGCGCGCCCCGGCCTCGACCGGGGCGCTTCGCTGTCAGGAGCACCCCCCATGACCCGCACCACCACCAGCCGCCCGCGCATGGCGGCGATCTACTCCCCCGGCACGGTACGCGCTCGCCGCTGGCACGGCGATGGCGACGTGCGCGGCTACCGCCCGCCCTCGGGCTGGACGGCCCGCGCAGACCTCACCGATATTCACCCCATCACGGGCCGCGCTTTGGTGCGCGCCATGTGGTGGATCATCGAGACGAAGGAATAACCGTCGTCAACACCGCGCCCAGGCCGTTCCGCCCTGGGCGCGGTGAACTTCAAAAAATCCGGGCGCGGCGGTGGCCGCGCCCGGTGTTGAAGGCCAATAGCCCAATCAGAACGCCGCAGCCTTCGCAATGGCTCAGTGCGGCATTGAGATTTCGGCTGGCCCCCTCATATTGCTTGCTTCATGTTTGTAAAACAGTGTCTTCAGGAGGGAATCTAGATGAAGCTTGCTGATATTTTGAAGGACCTTGACGCAGAGAAAGATCCGGACGAAATTTTGATTGAAGTCACGTCGGAAATTTTGAAGCGCTGCGGCCTGCAAATCACATTGGAAAGCCGATGGGAACATTCTGGGCATAAAGACTGGATGTACCGTGTTGACCCGGAAAATCCAAGCATTCCCTTGAAACGTCACATCCACATTGCAAGGAGCAAGCACACCAGCTCAAAAGGTATGCAGGCCTCATGGAATGACGATGGTTCTCGTCACGACAGGGGGTCTTTCAACACCTCTGTCGGTGACACGGCGCGCGTTAGGGAGATTGCGAGAAGCGTTCTGAGTCTCCCGCCAAATGTCACGCTCGAAAGCGCTGACCATCCCGGAGTTGCTGGATCTTGGGTTGACGAAGTGCGGTTTTCCACGGATGGGAAGGTTGCCTACGTTTCCATTCGCGCGCTTTAAGAATGACAGCGTGAGGTGAGCGTGTCGGCGAGTTGCGCCGCCGGGCTTTCGGGCTGCGCCCCGTGCCGACTCCGGCGTCACGGCCATCCGGCTTCAATCCCTCACGCCTTCGCGCCTGCGGCGCTGCGCGCTGCGCTTGCCTCCAGGGGATGGGCGCAAGGCCCATCCCCGCCGCGCAGGCTTGGCGCCCCTCGATACCACCGAACCGGCTGTGCCGGATCGGGCCGGCCAGTGCCTCGCCGCAATGGACGGGTTGGCGAACACGCTGGAGCTTGCTGCGGCAGGTTGTGCGAATCGGTGCCGTCCTCAACGCTGGAGGTTCTCACCCATCACGTCACGAAGGACGGTTCACGGACAGCCCGCCCGGCCTCGCTATGGAGCTTCCACGCCACGCCTCAAGACCGGCGCCGCTCGGTGCGGCCGGGGCGTTTTCGCTTGTCGTCGGGTGGTTGACCTGGCCCGCGTCAGTGGGCGAGCCGGTGCAGCCTTTGTGCGGGGATGCCGAGCCGGCCCTGCCTCCGTTCGGTGCGGTTCGGCCCAAGGCGTCCTTGTGTTGTTGTGAATCCTGGCGGTGGCGCGGCTGCGCCTCGGGCTTCATGGCTGCAACCGTCCAGCGAAAACAATTTCCCCTCTGCTGCGCAGATTCCTCGCGGGCCAAATTGTTTTCTCCTCCCGGTGCTCCACTGCGTTGCGCCCGCAAGCGGTGCAGCCCGCCCGTCCCCCGCCGGCCGGATCACAACAAGGACGCGATGGGCGCGAACCTTGTTCCACCAAAAGGAGATCCATCATGGCCAACATCGGCACCTTCACCGCAGACAAAGACGGCTTCACCGGCACGCTTCGCACCCTGACGCTCAACGTCAAGGTCAAGCTGGTGCCCAACGACAAGGGCGACAACGAGAAGGCCCCGGACTTCCGCCTGCAGGCGGCCAGTCACGACATCGGCGCGGCGTGGAAGAAGACCAGCGAAGCTGGGCGGGAGTACATCTCTGTGACCCTGGATGATCCTTCGTTTCCGGCAACGGTCTATGCCCGGCTAATCGAAGGCGAGAACGGCACGCACGACTTGATCTGGTCGCGCAGCAAGCCCCAGGCGGCCTGACGGCCGCCAGCGCCCCGTCCACCGCGGCGGGGCGCAGTGCTGCCTTCGCGGCACTTCAAGGAGGCGACACCATCGCCTGGGTTGCGCCGTGTCGAGTTGCTTCCTGGGCGTTGCAGCCTTCGGTTGCAAGAATGGCCGGGCGTGTCGGTGCCTTGCACCGCCGGGCTTTGCGGGCTGCGCCCCGTGCCGACTTCGCCGTCACGGCCATCCGGCTTCAATCCCTCACGCCTTCGCGCCTACGGCGCTGCGCGCTTCGCTTGCTTCCCGGGGAAAGCCCTGCGGCCTATCCCCGCCGCGCGATGCTTGGCGCCCCTGCAGTCCCCGAACCGGCGGCGCCGGATCGGCCACGCCAGCGACGTCGCACGCTATGGCGTGTCACTCTTCTTCGTCACAGTCTCCAACTGCTGGCGCACCTGCGCCAGCAGTTGATCGACCTGCTGCAGGTCGTCGCCGGCATAGGCCAGCGTCAGCAGCGTGAGCGGGTGGATCTCCATGACCTCGCACAGCTCGGCGAGCTTGTTCAGGGTCGGACTTTTGAGGTCGCGCTCCAGCGTACTCATGTAGGTGCGGCTGGACACGTCGGAGAACGCCTCCTGGCTCAATCCACGCGCTTTCCTGATGGTCTTTAGTGCCTCCGACAATGTATGTTTCGCTGCCAACCTTGGATCTCCCCAAAATCCAAGATGACAGTCGATTGCGCCCTATAGGACTACAACCTATAGTGTTCATTCATGTAAACCTACCGCTTTTGTGCTTTTACGGAAATCCGTATCTGCGGTTTTGGACGGAAGCGCAAAGCCGCTTGCGTGCCTTTCCTCAAACCCGCCGATACGGTTCTGCGCTTTCACTCTTCGGCGGTTTTGTACGAATGAGGGGGTATCTATGAACCGGCTCATCACCGAGGACGAGCGCAAGCAACTGCTGGAACACGGCCGGGTCCGGGCCGCTGGCTTGGCCAATGACCCGTTGCCCGTGGTGCGGTTGTTCACGCCAGATGCGCACGCCACCTGGCTGCTGACTTCGCTCGATCCCGTCGATGGCGACACGGCCTACGGCCTGATCGACCTGGGAATCAGCATGCCCGAGTTGGGGACGGTGAAACTTTCCGACCTGGCTTCCATCGTCGGGCCACGCCAGCAACCCGTCATGCGGGATCGGTATTTCCGGGCGGTGCGCCCGTTGTCGGAGTACCTGCGGCTGGCTAAGGAGAACGGTTCCGTCCTCGATTGAGCCGTTCGCGCCACGGTCTAGCCGGGCGCATTGAGACTATTTCGGTCTTGCTTCAGACCTGTCAGGTCTTAGTTCGCACTGTTGCACCAAACCGGTGCCATCCTGACGCAAACAGTCATGATGCCGGCCGTGCCATCGGGCACGGTGGGTATCGCAGGAGGCCGCATTTCCTCGCGCGCCACCGTCGCATTCAGACGATCCACGCAATCCATCGGATGCTTTTCGTCTTGACACGCAAGTTACTAATCTACCAGCTTATTCACGATTGGATGCTAGTTCGATGCGGTGACGTTTGCGTGTGAAACCGGTGACGGCCGTCCTGCTCTACGGGAGTTTGCGTCATGGCCGAACCGCACCACCTCGCGCACTGGTATCCGACTGCCGCCTACCTCTACGTGCTGTGCCTGGATACGCTGGCACTGGCCTGGGAGTATCTGCGCCGCCATCCCGATTACCGGCTTGACTGGCTCCACCGTGCGCGCCGCCTCGATGCTGCGCATCGCTGGGGCTTGCGTCTGCTGGAAGACCCGGCCCTGGATGCGCGTGACGCGCATCCGGCCTGGCTGCCTGGCCATGAAGCCGTGGTGCAGCTCCACCCGGATGCCGATCCGCCGCCTGACGCTGCGGCCTTCGCCTTCTGGTGCATCCCCGGTCACAAGCAGCTGCTGCATGACGGCAAGGGCCTGGCGCTGATCGCGCGCAGTTCAGGCCATTGCCTGCGCTATGCGCTGGCGCCTGGCCTGGAGGACGGCATGGCCGTGGCTTACGCCCACCGCGGTCACGGCACCACGCATGTGCCCGACACGCCTGCGCCAATGGCGCGGCCCAGGCCACCGCCTGCGGCGCTGCTGGAGCTGCACACCCTGCAGGCGCTCGATGCGACCCTGGCGGGTGCGTCCTTACGCGACGTAGCTGAAGGCTTGTTCGGCGCGGATGCCGCAGCTGGTTGGTACAGCGACGGCGGCCTGCGCTCCAAGGTGCGCCGCCTGGTGCGGCGCGGCGATGCGCTGATGCGCGGCGGCTATCGCCGCCTAGCACAACTGCCGCCGCTTGAGAAGGGTCGTTTTGAAGAGAGCGCAAAACGACCCTGAGCACGAGGGCTTCGTTTTCTGAGACTGCCTCCATCCGGTTGCGCTGTGTGGCCGGAGCCCTGCAACCGATGGAGGTTCTCACCATGCGTCCTGCTCCCTTGCGGCCTGCCGCTACTGTCTCGACCGCTGCCGCGCAACCGCAGCGTTATCTCACCAACGACGAGGCTGCCGATTACCTGCGGCTGTCGCCGCGCACGCTGGAAAAGCAGCGCGTGCTGGGTGGCGGCCCCAAGTTTCGCAAGTTCGGCCGCCGCGTCATGTACGCCGTGGCCGACCTCGATGCCTGGGCTGCGGATCGCAGCTTCGAGAGCACGTCCGATCCCGAATACGCCGAGCAGCACTCGGCGGACAGCCGTGCGCGCTGATCGCTGGAGTGCGGGTGGCCTTCGCCATGTCCAGCCCATCCGGGGCAGTCAGGCAGGAGCGCGAACAGCTCGATCTGTTCCGCGCCTTGCCGGGCAACATGGCGCCGCGCGACAGCCAGGACCTGATGGCCTTTCCGTTCTTCTCGCTGGCAAAGTCGCGGCGCACGGCGCCCATCGACTTCCAGGCCAGCGGCGTGACGATCCGCGTGGAGGGCACGCAGGAGCACGGCATCGCCACGATTTGGGACGCGGACGTGCTGATCTGGGCGGCTTCGCAGATCGTGGAAGCCCGCGACGCGGGCTTGCGCCCGTCGCGGCTGATGCAGGCCACGCCCTACGAGATCCTGCGCTTCATCGGGCGCGGTACGTCGCTGCGAGACTACCAGCGCCTCAAGGCGGCGCTGGATCGCCTGCAATCCACGACGGTGGCCACGTCGATCCGCGAGACGACTGGGCGGCGCCTGCATCGCTTCTCGTGGATCAACGAGTGGAAGGAGCTGGCCGATGCCAAGGGCACGCCCTTGGGGCTGGAGCTGATCCTGCCGGACTGGTTCTATGCGGGCGTGCTCGATGCCGCGCTGGTGCTGACCATCGATCCGGCGTATTTCCAGCTGACGGGCGGGATCGAGCGGTGGCTGTACCGTCTGGTGCGCAAGCACGGCGGGCGACAGCCGGGCGGCTGGCAATTCGACTTCCGGCACCTGCACCGCAAGTCGGGCAGCACGGCCAAGCCCTACGACTTCGCCTGCGACCTGCGCGCCCTGGTGGCGCGGCAGTCGCTACCGGGCTACGTCCTGGGCATCGAGCGGCTGGATGGCGCCGAGCTGCTGACGTTCCGGCCAGGGCGTCCCGTGCCGTCCGCGGCACGGGGATAAACGGTGCGCGCCCTGTGGACGGACTCGTGCTATCAGGCGTGCCCGGTGTCGTGCTATCAGGCGTGGGACTATCGTGCTATCAGGCGTGTCCATCGGCCGCAAAGCCAATGCTGGCGCGGGTTTCGGCCTCCCTTAACTTCCCTAACTTAAAACATCTAACTGATAGTAGAAGCGCCGCGCCACGGTGGACAACCACCACGCTGCCCGAAATCCAGCTGCAACAGCCAGGCTTTCCAACGCGGAGGGCCAGGCCATGATCGTCGCGCTGCTGAACCAAAAAGGCGGCGTGGGCAAGACCACGCTCGCCACCCACATCGCCGGCGAGCTGGCGATGCGCGGGCAGTCGGTCATCCTGCTGGATGCCGATCCACAGGGCTCCGCGCTGGACTGGACACAGCGCCGCAGCCAGCAAGGTTTGCCAAGGCTGTTCAGCGCCGTGGGCCTCGCACGCGAAACGCTGCATCAGGAAGCACCAGAACTCGCCAGGCGGGCCGATCATGTCGTCATCGACGGCCCGCCGCGCATCGCCGCCTTGGCGCGCTCCGCGCTGCTGGCGGCCGAGCGCGTGCTGATCCCGGTTCAGCCCAGCCCCTACGACCTGTGGGCTTCTGCCGAGATGGTGGCGCTGATCCGCGAGGCGCAGGTGTTCCGGCCAGCGCTGCGCGCGGCCTTCGTCATCAATCGGCGCGTCAGCACCACCGTAATCGGACGCGAGGCACGTGGCGCGCTGGCCGAGCAGCCGCTGCCTGCGCTGCGCGCGGAAATGCATCAGCGCATCGTGTTCGCCGACAGCGTGGCCGCTGGCCGGCTTGCACGCGAGACGGCGCCGGACAGCGCCGCCGCGCGCGAAATCGCTGCGCTGGTCGATGAACTGCTGCGGTGGCCGTCATGAGCAGTCCCGCCAGCAAGCGCACGGCAAAGCGCGTCGGTATCGGCGCGCGTCCGCCCGCGAATCCGCACGCTGAGGCGTGGATTCGCCAGGGCAGCGCCGATGACCTCCAGAAAGGCGACCTCTACACAGCTCGCCTGACCCTCGACATCACGCCCGCCATGCGGGCGCGCATCAAGGTATCGGCCTTCACGCTAGGCGTGACGGTGGCCGATCTGCTGCGCGCGCTGCTGGAGCGCGAATTCCCGGAGAAGTCCTCATGAACACGTCCGCCTCAACGACTTCGACTGCATCGGCACCGCCGTCCATCCCGCCTGTCGGCGTGGCCGACGGCGTGCCGCTGACGCGCGTTGCGCTCGCATACATCGACCAACGCTTCGACCTCTACCTGCGCTTCGGTGATCCTGCTCACATCATCCGGTTGGATCGCTGGCGCCGCTGCGCGGTGTTCACTCCGAATGCGGTTCTCTGCCGCATCCGTTGGCAGGCCAACGACTACGGCACGATCCGCTGGCAGCTCATGGTGATGCAGGCGTGCATGTCGATGGATGGCGCGCAGCGCATCCCCGGCGTGCAGCCAGGCGCGCGCCTGTTGCTGCACGCCGAGGGTGAGCAGTCGGTGCGTGCGGTGCTGGCACGCATCGACGCCATCGAGGCGCTGGGCATCGTGCCTGCTGGCGCTTCGCCCGCGTACTGGCGCACGCTGGGCAACCGGCTCGCGGCGCGCCTGCAGTTGCCCGAATACAGCGCCGAGCGGCACGCCGCCTGGCTGGCCGGGAGAGCGCTGTCATGAC
>NZ_JASMRZ010000077.1 GCF_030462475.1 Variovorax sp. CAN15 | reverse complement strand
GTCGACGATGTAGCGCAAGGCCGTGATGAAGCTGATGCGACAAGGCTCGAGCTTGGCTTCGTCGGCGATGCGCGTGATTTCCAGACGGATCAGGTTGTACATCAGCAGGGTCGCCCACAGTTCCTGCTCGACGCCGTCGGGGTGCTGACTGCGCAGCGTCATGGACTGGCGCAGCATGTCGGTCTTGATCTCCCCGTACGCGAGTTCGATCTCCCAGCGCTCGTGATACAGCGCGAACACGTCCTCGGCGGCCCAGCGCACGGGGTCGGCGCGCATCTCGGCGGCCAGCGCGGCGGTGCGCGGATTGGTGCCGGGCGGCAGCGCGAGGTAGGCCTGCAACTGGCCGCCCACGCGCTTGAGCGGGCCGCTCTGGAACTGCGTGTAGCTCTCGGCGCTGTAGCGCACCAGGTCGTTGATGGGGCGGCTGGCGAACCACTGCAGGTCGGGCGTGCCGCTGACCTCGAAGCCGGGCACCTTGGGCGGGCGCTGCGCGACGTCGAGGGTCAGCAGCCAGGGCCGGTTGCTGGCTTCCAGCGTCACTTGGTAGCGCACGGGCGAGCCGCTCACGCGCAGGCTGGACGACCGCTGCGCACCGCGTGCCCACGACGGCAGCGCCGTCCATTCGCGGCCGTCGAACTGCGCCAGCACCGGTCCGCGGAAGTACAGCTGGCTCTGCGGCGGCGCGCGGCCGTCCTCGAACTTGATGCGCGCGGCGATGCGGTCGTCCAGCGCCAGCTCGGCGATGGTGCCCACGCGCATGCTGTTCGACAGGCCGCTGCGGCCCATCATCGCGTCGCTGGGCGTGCCCCACAGCGGCGCGAAGCGCGGGAACAGCAGGAACAGCGCGAGCATGATCGGCGCGCCCGCCAGCGCCATCCAGCCGGCCGTGCGCGCCGCCTGCATCAGCGGCGGCCGGCCCACGGGCATGTGCGCGTTGACCAGCGCGGTCAGCAGGCCCAGCAGCGCCAGCAGCATGGTGAAGGCCGTCAGCAGCGACTGCGAGTAGAAGAAGTTCGTGAGCATCGCGAAGAAGCCCAGGAAGAAGATGACGAAGGCGTCGCGCCGCGCGCGCAGCTCCAGCGTCTTGAGCGCGAGCAGGCTCACGATGAGCGTGACGCCTGCGTCGCGGCCCAGCAGTGTGCGGTGGGTGGCGTATGTGGCGGCCAATATCAGCGCCAGCAGCGCGAGGCGCCACCACCGGCTGGGAAGCGGCCGGGCCTGCACGGCCAGCGAAGCGCGCCACAGCAGCACCATCGCGGTGAGGGCGGAGCACCACCACGGCAGGTTCTCGATCTGCGGCAGCAGGATCAGGCCGATCACGCTGAGAAGAAAGAGCGTGTCCCGCGCGTCGCGGGGCAGGGCGGCGAGTTCGCGCATCACTCTGTTCATGCGGCGTTCCCGTTCAGCAAAGCGCCAGCGCTTCGAGGCAGGCCCGGCGATGCGCCTCGCCCTGGGAGGGCTTCACGACCCGGCCGGCCACCCGCAGGCCGTAGTCCACGCCCAGCCGGTCGGCCATCAGCACCCAGGCGCACAGGCGCGAGAGGCGGCCCTCGGTGTCGGCGAGGCCGGTGGCCTGCGCGTCGAGCCAGAGTTCCTCGCGCTGGGCCTGCTGCGTGTCGCGGCTGACCAGGTCTTCGGAGCCCGTGGCCTGCGCGCGCGCGGCCTTCTTCCAGACCACGAGCTTGAGCGGATCGCCGCGGCGGTAGGCGCGCACGCCGTCGTATTCGCCGGCGTTGTGGGCGCGCATCGAGGCGGTCAGCGCGGCCGGCCCGGAAAGGGGCTCGCCGGGCGGCAGCGGCGGCGGGTGCGCCTCGGGCGCGGGGTAGACCAGCATCTGCGCGGCCGGCCGCCAGACCGTCCACACGCGGAAGGTGCCGAGCGGAAAGCGCGTCTCGGCCGTGAGCGGCGGCACCGGGTGCAGCCCGCGCCGCTCGGGCTGGAAGGCGATCTCGACGGTCGACGTTCCCTCCGCCGGCACGTCGGTCCAGGCCCATTGCCCGCTGCCGCGCACCGCCATGCCGATGCCGTAGCGCACGCGGCGACGGGTGTTGTGCAGCACGACCCTGAACACTGCGGCGGCGCCCGCGTAGTGTGCTTCGGGCTGCATCATGTGCATCGCCAGCCCGCGCAGCGTGCCGTGGCACACGTGCATGCCCACGGCCACGCTGCCCGCGAGAAGAAAGGTCAGCAGGTAGCCCAGGTTGAGCTGGTAGTTGATCGACGCGATCAGCAGCACCAGCAGCGTCGCCCCCAGCGTCCAGCCGGCCCGCGTGGGCAGGATGTAGACGTTGCGCTGGGTGAGCTCCAGCGTGTCGGAGGGCGCGCGGCGCGACAGGAACCAGCCGTCGATGCGCGCGCGGAGAGCGCCGGCAGGGTTCACGGCAAGGGCACCGCGGCGATCATTGCGCGCACCTGCTCCACGGCACCCCGGCCGGCGTCGCCCACCGGCGTGAGGCGGTGCGCGATGGTCTGCGGCAGCACGGCCTGCACGTCGTCGGGCGCGACGTAGTTGCGATTGGCCAGCAGCGCCTGAGCCTTGGCCGCGCGCAGCACCGCGATGCCGGCGCGCGGCGACAGGCCTTGCAGGAACCAGCGGCCGGAGCGGGTGGCTGCGATCAGGTCCTGCACGTAGTTGAGCAGCGCGTCGGCCGCGTGCACCTGCTGCACGCGCTGCTGCAGGGCAGTCAGCTCGCCGGCGGTCAGCATCGCGGGCAGGGTGGCCAGCATCTCGCGGCGGTCGACGCCCGCGAGCAGCTGGCGCTCGGCGGCGCGGTCGGGGTAGCCGAGCGAGATGCGCATCAGGAAGCGGTCGAGCTGCGATTCGGGCAGGGCGAAGGTGCCGAGCTGGTCCTGCGGATTCTGGGTGGCGATCACGAAGAAGGGCGAGGGCAGGGGGCGGGTCTCGCCTTCGACGGTGACCTGCTTCTCTTCCATGGCCTCCAGCAGCGCGCTCTGGGTCTTGGGGCTGGCGCGGTTGATTTCGTCGGCCAGCAGCACCTGCGCGAAGATCGGCCCCGGGTGGAAGGTGAAGGCCTGTTGGCCCCGGTCGTAGATCGCCACGCCCGAGAGATCGCCCGGCATCAGGTCGGCGGTGAACTGCACGCGGGAGAACTGCAGTCCGAAGGTGTGCGAGAGTGCGTGTGCGAGGGTGGTCTTGCCGACACCCGGCACGTCCTCGATCAGCAGGTGGCCGCCGGCCAGCAGGCAGGCCACGCAGTCGCGAACCTGGGCCTCTTTGCCCACGATCACCGTGTTAAGCTGAGTTAACAAAGTGGCTAGCTTTGCGGCAACGTCCATATTTGTATCCATATGCAAACGATACCGTAAGACCCGCCGGCCCCATGCCGCGTGAGGTCTAGACGTGGCGATAGAGACACATGGGCAAGACAGGCTACTTCACACACCGGGACTTCTGGAAGCACGACATGGGCGGAGGGCATCCCGAGTGCCCCGGCCGGCTCGATGCCATTGAGGACCGCCTCCTGCTCACCGGCGTGGGCGACGCGCTGGAGCACCGCGAAGTGCCGCTGGCCACGCTGGAGCAACTCACCCGGGCGCACAGCACCGAACACGTCGAGTACCTGGAGTCGCTGCACCAGCGTCTGGTGGCCGACGAGCCCGCCGGCGGCCCGGACCACGCGCAGGTCGACCCCGATACCACGCTCACCCGCTTCACCCTGCTGGCCGCGCGCCGTGCGGCCGGCGCCGCGATCGCCGCGACCGACGCGGTGATCGCCGGCGACCTGGAAAACGCCTTCTGCTCGGTGCGCCCGCCCGGCCACCACGCCTGCCGGGAGCAGGCGATGGGCTTCTGCTTCTTCAACAACGTGGCCATCGCCGCGCGGCACGCCGTCGAAGTGCATGGCATCGAGCGCGTGGCCGTCGTCGATTTCGACGTGCACCACGGCAACGGCACCGAGGACATCCTCTCGAACGACCCGCGCGTGCTGATGGTGGGTTTCTTCCAGCATCCGTTCTACCCGTACAGCGGCACCAACCATCCGGCGGCGAACATGCTCAACCTGCCGATACCGGCGTACACCCGGGGCATGGACGTGCGCGAGATGATCGAGGCG
Source organism: Variovorax sp. CAN15 (assembly GCF_030462475.1). GTDB lineage: Bacteria > Pseudomonadota > Gammaproteobacteria > Burkholderiales > Burkholderiaceae_C > Variovorax. The sequence continues at coordinate 20,344 of NZ_JASMRZ010000077.1, read as the reverse complement.
ACCTGGATGCCGCGGCTGGAAGAATTCAAGCCGCAGATGATCTTCGTGAGCGCCGGCTTCGACGCGCACCGCGAGGACGACCTGGGCCAGCTCGGCCTCAACGAGAACGACTTCGCCTGGATCACCGGCCGCATACACGATGTCGCGAAGCGCCATGCAAAGGGCCGTATCGTCTCGATGCTCGAAGGCGGCTACAACCTCGACGCGCTGGCGCGCAGCGTGGAAGCCCACATCCGCGTGCTGGCTTCCCTGTGACGCAGCGGACACGGCCTGCGCCGACGTCCTGTTCCGATAGATGAACTTCAACGATTTCCTCCAACGACTGAACCAGGTCGACGCGCGCGGCCTGGGCATCGAACTGATCGCGCTGGTGGCCTGCGTGGCGCTGGCCTGGTCCATCTGCAAGTGGTTCGGCCGCGACCAGCCCAAGGACTCGATCTGGTTCGGCGAGAGCACCTTCGACGGGCTGCTCTTCCCGCTGCTGGCGCTGGTGTTCACCGACCTGGCCCGGCGCGTGGCGCTCGACTTCCAGACCGTGCTGGTGCTGCGCATCGCGGTGCCGGTGTTCCTGTCGCTGGCGGTCATCCGGCTTTTCGCACGGGTGCTCAGGGCAGTGTTCCCGGCCTCCAACCTCGTCAGGCTGATCGAGCGCACCATCTCCTGGCTGGCCTGGATCGCGGCGGTGCTCTGGATCGTGGGGCTGCTGCCGCCAGTGTTGGCGGAACTCGACGACATCACGCTGGCCTTCGGCAAGACGCGCGTGAGCCTGCAGACCATCTTCCAGGGCGTGCTGTCGGCGGGCGTGGTGCTGATGATCTCGCTGTGGATCTCCAGCACCATCGAGAAGCGCATCCTGCGCGAGGCGGTTTCCGACCTGTCGATGCGCAAGGTGGCCTCGAACGCGGTGCGCGCCTTCCTGCTGCTGGTGGGCCTGCTGTTTGCGCTCTCGGCGGTAGGGGTGGACCTCACGGCGCTCTCGGTGCTCGGCGGCGCGCTCGGCGTGGGCCTGGGCTTCGGCCTGCAGAAGCTGGCGGCCAACTACGTGAGCGGCTTTGTGATCCTGCTGGAGCGTTCGATCCGCATCGGCGACAACGTCAAGGTCGACACCTTCGAGGGCCGCATCACCGATATCAAGACCCGCTACACCCTCATCCGCGCGGGCAACGGGCGCGAGGCCATCGTGCCGAACGAGTCGCTCATCACCAGCCGGGTCGAAAACCTCTCTCTGGCCGACCGCAAGTTCAACATCACGACCACCATCGTGGTCGGCTACGACAGCGACGTGGCGCAGGTGCAGTCCATCCTCTGCGAGGCCGCCAAGGCCCAGCCGCGCGTGATGACCGACCCGGCGCCGGTGGCCTTCCTCATGAACTTCGCGCCCGACGGGCTGGAGTTCACGCTCAATTTCTGGGTGACTGATCCGGACAAGGGCAAGGACAACCTGCGCTCGGCGATCAACATCGCGATCCTCGACGGGCTGCGCGGTGCGGGGATCGACATTCCTTATCCGCAGCGGGTGGTGCGGGTGGAGTCGCTGCCGGCGGGAGCCGAGCCTGCGGGCGTGCCCTCGGAAAAGTAGGTTCTCCGGGCTTCGCGCTTTCGCGCGCGTTTCGGCTATCGGCTATCGCGCGCTGGACGCCGAGGGCCCAGGGCGCACGACAATGCCGAGCGCGAGCCACGCCTCCTGCACATCCACCACATCCCAGTGCTCGACCAATAGTCCGTCTTGCAGGCGATAGCGATCCGCCGTCGAGAAATGCAGCGCCTTGCCGGTGGCCGGCACGCCGAAGAAGACGCCGGTGTGCGTTGCCTCCCACCGAGTCATCGCCATGAGGCCTTGGTCTTCGACCATGACCTCCTGGCGCGCCGGTCTGAGGTCGGGCAAGCCGACGTAGAAGGTTTTCACGAATTCCTTGTAGGCGGGCCGTACATCGACGTGCGATCCATCGCCCGATCGGGCCGCTTCCAGCAGAGGACGGACATTGGCGCTGTGGCTCGAGAATTCCGGATGCAGGTGGTCGTCGACGGCCGTGAGGTCGTGCCGATCGTAGAGTCGGCTGCGAAAGTTCAGAAAGCGTTCCCTGGTGCGGGCTGTGGAGGTCATCGGGTGTTCCTTCGTCGGTTGAAAAGCCCAGCGTAGAGCGCCTAATATCCTCCGACAAGACAGGAAGTTATCCAGGTACAGGAACCACCAGCCTCGCGCAATGAGCCATCCGTCCAGCCCCCAGGCGCGTGCCGAAGTGGCCGCGTTCCTGCGCAGCCGCCGCGAGCGCTTGAAGCCCGCCGAAGTCGGTCTCCCCACAACGGCGAGGCGGCGCACGCCGGGCCTGCGGCGCGAGGAGGTCTGCCATCTCGCGGGCGTCGGCCTCGCCTGGTACACGTGGCTGGAGCAGGCGCGCGAGATCGAGGTGTCGGCACATTTCCTCGACCGCATCGCCCAGGCGCTGAAGCTCGATGCAACCGAGCGCGCGCACCTTTTCACGCTGGCACACAACCGTCCGCCGCCGATCGTCCCTGGTCCCTCGCTGGCGGTCACGCCGCACCTGCGCCGCATGCTCGATGCGGTCACCGGGCCTGCCTACCTTGCCACCGCATCGATGCACGTGATTGCGTGGAACCACGCGCTCTCGGCCGTGTTCGGCGACCTCTCGACCATCGCGCCTGAAGACAGGAACATGCTGTGGCTGGTGTTCGCGAGCCCGGCGCACCGGGCTGCGATACCGCAGTGGGAAACCGATGCGCGCGCGATGCTCGCGCGCTTTCGCGTCGAGTTCGGGCGGCATCGCGACGACCCGGCCTTCCTGGCATTGATCGAGCGCCTGCAGGTCGCCAGCCCGGAGTTCAGGCAGTGGTGGCCCGACCATGACGTCAGCATGCGCACCGACCGGACCAAGCGCTTCGAGGTCCGCGGCGTCGGCCGGATGGAACTGGAGCAAAGCTCTTTCATGGTCGAGGAGTCGCCAGACATGCGGCTCGTCGTCTACACGCCGGTCGATGCACAGAGCATGCGGAAGTTGAGGCTGCTGGAACGCCGCAGGAACGAGCGTGATGCACAGCATCTCGGCTCGGTTCGACGCTAGCGACCAAGCATCCTGCACGACGCACGGCCATGCTCGAAGCCGGCCTGCCCGTCGAGCTTCGGCTGCGGTCTGCAATCGAGAGCGCGGTTCTGCCCGGCGGCCCACCGATGCACGACCGATGGCATCGCAGCTATTGAAGAGTGCCCAGCACCTCATCCAGCCGCTCGACCAGCAGATCGGCATGCTCCCGCGTGAACACCAGCGGCGGCCTGATCTTGAGCACATTCCCCTGCGGCCCCGTTGCGCTCAGCAGCACCTGCCGCTGCCGCAGGCCGTTGACCACCTTGACCGCCTGCGCGGTGGCCGGTGCGCGCGTGGCGCGGTCGGTCACGAGTTCCAAACCGATGAACAGCCCGGCGCCGCGCGCTTCGCCGACCAGCGCATGGCGCTGGCCGAGCGCGGCCAGGCGCTCGCGCAGGTAGTTGCCGACCTGCAGCGCGTTGTCCTGCAGGCCGTTGCGCTGGATCACGTCGAGCACGGCGGAGGCCGCGGCCATCGAGACGGGGTTGCCGCCGAAGGTGTTGAAGTAGCGGCTGGCCTGGCCGAATTCCTTCATGACTTCCGGGCGAACCGCCAGGCCCGCGACGGGGTGGCCGTTGCCCATGGGCTTGCCCATGGTCACGATGTCGGGCACCACGCCATGGCGCAGGAAGCCCCAGAAGGCCTCGCCGGTGCGGCCGAAGCCGGGCTGTACTTCGTCGGCGATGAACACACCGCCGGCAGCGTGGATCACGTCCACCGCTTCGCGCAGGAACCCGGTCGGCGCGGTGAACACGCCGTCGCTGGAGAACACCGTGTCCACGAGCAGCGCTGCGGGCGCGATGCCGTGTGCCTTCAGGTCGGCGATGGCCGCGCGCACGCCCTCGGCAAAGCGCTGGCCGGTGCCGGCATCCGCACCCTCGGGCGCATCCACCAGCCGCACGTGCTCGCCCACGCGCACGTACTGGCCCAGCGAGGGCGAGGCGCAGGCGAGAGCCGAGGTCACGCCGTGGTAGGCGAAGCGCGTGACGATCAAACCGGTGTTGCCCGTGTGCGCCGTGGCGATGCGCATGGCCAGGTCGTTGGCCTCGCTGCCGGTGCAGGTGAAGGTGGCGTGGCCCAGCTCGGGCGGCATGGTGGCGAGCAGCCGCTCCGCGTAGTCGAGGATGCCTTCGTGCAGGTAGCGCGTGTGCGTGTTGAGCACGGAAGCCTGCCGCGCGATGGCCTCGACCACCTCGGGCCGCGCATGGCCCAGCGGCACGACGTTGTTGTAGGCGTCCAGCCAGGGCGTGCCGGCCGCGTCGTAGAGCCAGACGCCTTCGCCGCGCACGGGGTGGAAGGGCTCGTCGTAGAACAGCCTGTAGGCGGGCCCCAGCAGGTGCGCGCGGCGCGCGAGCAGCTCGGCGGTGCTTTTCGTCTCAGTCATGGATGGCTTCCGTGGTGCGGCAGGCGGCCTGGATGGCGGCCTGTACCTGTTCGGGCGTCAGCTCGGCGCAGGCCTGCAGCCTTGCCCACGAGATGGCGTTGTTGCGCATGAGGTAGGGGGCGTTGTCGGGCTGCCGCGCCGCGCGCCAGCCGCTGATGGCGACCACCATGGCCAGCCGCGCGCGCACGAGATCGAGCAGGGCGAAGCTTTCGGCGTCGGTCAGCGGAGAGACGGCGTGGTAGTCGGCCGCGAAGCGCGCGATCGTCGCCAGTGCGTCGCCATGCTCGTCGAGGTGGTACGAGGCCGCGACGGCGAGATCGTCCACCAGCGGCGCATGCACCATGTCTCCGAAATCGAGGATGCCGGCCACGCGCGCCGGGTCGTCCGGGTCGACCAGCAGGTTGTAGAGATTGAAGTCGTTGTGGATGGGCTGGCGGCGCAGCAGGCCAAGCTGGGGCTTGGTGCGCTGCACGAAGCCGTCCAGCGCGGACTCGGCCAGCGCGCGCCGCTCCGGGTCGGCCACGTGCACCAGCAGCGCGCGCACGCGGTCGGCGCGCTGGATGTCCCACGGCAGTTCGCGGGCGCCGGCCGGGTGCTCGAAGCCCGCCAGCGCCAGGTCCAGCCGCGCCAGCATGCGGGCCACGCTGCTGCGCTGCGCCGCCGAGCGCGGCGCCTGCGGCATGGGTTGGCCTTCGAGGTAGCTGAAGAGGCGCGCCACGCGTGTGCGGCCCTCGGCGTCCTCGATCTGCACCGAGGCCGCGCCGCAGCGGTCGGGCAGCAGCCGCTGCACCGGAAGGCCGGGGTCCGTGCGCGCGAGGTGCAGCAGCGCCTGCGTCTGGAAGTCGGCGACCAGCGGGTCTTCATCGGGATGCGAGAGCTTGAGCATGCAGCGCGCGCCGCCGTCCTCCGGCTCCAGCAGGAAGTTGGCATCGCGCTCGCCGGTGAGCGGCTTGAGGCGGCCGCGCTTGCCGTACAGGCGCTGCAGCAGGTCCGCCGCCCATTCCGTCGCGACGGGGGCGGGCGGCGAGGTCAGCACCGCCGCCTCGGGCAGGGCCGCCTTGATGGCGGCGTCGAGGTCGTGCGTCATCAGGCCGCCTTCTCGAAGCCGCCAAGCGCGCTGGCGAGGTTGCGGCCGAGGTCTTCCGACAGGTAGCCGCCTTCCTGCACGAGCACCGTGGGCAGTCCCAACCGGGCGATCTCTCCGAGGATGCGGCCGAAGCCCGGCGTGCTGACGGCCAGCGCCTGGTAGGGGTCGTTCTCGTGCGCGTCCAGGCCCAGGGCCACGACCAGCGCGCCGGGCGCGAAGGCGCGGATGGTGGCGTGTGCCGTCGCGAGCGCGGCGAGGAAACCCTCGTCCTGCGTGCCGCGCGCCAGCGGCAGGTTCAGGTTGTAGCCCAGGCCCTCGCCTTCGCCGGTCTCGTGCGCGTGGCCGGTGAAGAAGGGCGTGCAGAAATGCGGGTCGCCGTGCAGCGATACGGTCAGCACGTCCTTGCGGCGCCAGAAGATGCCCTGTGTGCCGTTGCCGTGGTGTACGTCGATGTCGAGGATGGCCACGCGCTCGTGCCTGCGGCGCAGGTGCTGGGCCGCGATCGCGGCGTTGTTGAGGTAGGTGAAGCCGTTGGCGCGGTCTGCGTAGGCGTGGTGGCCGGGCGGCCGGCACAGCGCATAGGCCGCGCGCTCGCCATCCAGCACCAGCTGCGCGGCATGCGTCGCCACGTGCGCCGACCAGGTCGCGGCATGCCAGGTGTGCCGGCCGATGGAGCAGGCCATGTCGCCCATGTGGTAGCCGGCCTGGCCGACCAGGCTTTCGGGGTAGGTGAAGGGCTGGCCCGGAAACGGGTGCACGTTGGGCATGACCTCCTCGGAGGCGTCTTCCAACTGCTGCCAGCGCTCCCAGGCGGTCTCCAGGAAGCGCAGGTACTGCGGTGTGTGGATCGCGGCGCGCGGGCCGGGGCCGTGGTCTTCGGGCGCGACGATGTCGTGGCCCTGCGCGCGCGCGGCGTTCAGCAGAAGCGTGCCGCGCTCGGGCTGCTCGTTGCTGCGCTTCATGCGTCCGCGCACGATGAACTGCTGCGGGTCGTGGCCGGTGTGCTGGTCGCTGTAGATGACTTTCATGTCGGGCTTTCAGTATTGGGGTTCGACGGTCCAGCTGATGGGAATCTCGGCGACGCTGGCCGAGGCCGGCAGCTCCAGCACCATGCGCGCGATGCGGGCGACGTCCTCGGGTCGCGTGGCTTGTTGCCGCTGCTCGGGCGGCAGGGTGGCCGCCATGTCGGTGTCGACGAAGCCCGGGCACAGGGCCGTGCAGCGCACGCGCGATTCGGCGCCGCAGTGCTGGATGCCGTGCGCCAGCGACAGCACCGCCGCCTTGCTCAGCGCATAGAGAGAGGCGTCGGCCGTGCGCACGCGCTTGGCGGCCAGCGATGCCATCACCAGCACCTTGCCCTCGTCGGCGGCCAGCAGGTGCGCCCAGGCCTTGCGCGTGAGCCGCAGCGGCGACTTGACGTTGACTTCCAGCAGCCGGTCGACCTCCGCGTCGTCGGCCGCGATGACCGAGCGCGTGCTCAGGATGCCGGCGTTGTGCACCAGCGCGTCGATGCCGCCGAAGTCGCGCACGGTCGCTGCCACCCAGTCGGTTTCGCTGCGCGCGTCCTCAGCGTCGAAGCGGTAGCTGCGTACTTGAGCAGGTCCGTACTCGGCGAAGGCGTCGGTGGCGCCGCGCGCGCCCACGCTCACGCGCCAGCCACCGGCCAGCAGCTCGCGCACGATGGCAAGGCCGATGCCGCGGCTGCCTCCGCTGACCATCGCGACGCGGGGCAGCGCATTCATGTCAGGGTTTGGTGAAGAGGCCGCGCACGTGGTCTTTGGCGGTCTCGAGGTGGTAGCGCAGCGCGTGCTCGACGGCGCCGACGTCGCGCGCCGCCATCGCCTTGGCGATGGGCCGGTGCGTCTCGGCCAGCGCCTTCAGGTCGCCGTAGCTGTCCTCGCTGAGGGCCAGGAACATGCGCACCTCGGTCTGCATGTTGTCGAACAGCCGGTGCAGGTAGTGATTGCCCGAGAGCGCGCTGATCGCGAAGTGGAAGTCCAGGTCGAGCGCCACGCGTTCGGGCGAAGAGAGCGTCTCTGCGCGTTCCACCATGTCGTCCACGCGCGCGTCCAGCTGGGCAAGTTCGGCGTCGGTGGCGTGCGTGCAGGCCAGCGAGGCGCCCAGCAGTTCGAGCTGGATGCGCACCTCGTACAGGTCGTTGACCTGCTTGGGCGACACCGTGCGCACCGCGAAGCCGTGGCGCGGGCGCGAGATCAGCAGGCCCAGGCTTTCCAGGCGGCGCGCCGCCTCGCGCACGGGCGCGCGGCTCACGCCCATCTGCCGGGCCAGCTCGGCCTCGACGATGCGTTCGCCGGGCGCGATGCGGCCCGACAGGATGGCTTGCTGCAGTTGCGCCTCCACCACGCCGACCAGGTCGGGCACCTGGATCGACGAGAAGGCGGGAGGGGTTGCGGCTTCGGCCCGGCTGGTGGTCATCTGAGTTCCTTGTCTCAATCTCTTGTGCGTATCATGCCGGCCGCCTTGGGGCTCCCGCCGCCCGCGCGCGCCAGGTACACGCCCGCGACGGCGATCAGCGCCATGCCCGCCAGCGCCGGCGCATCGGGCGGGCGCTGGAACCACAGCGTGCTGATGAGCACCGCCAGCAGCAACTGCACGTAGTTCAGCGGTGCCAGCGTGGCGGCGCCGACGCGGCGAAATGCGGCCAGGAGCAACAGCTGGGCGCTGCCGCTGACCGCGCCTCCGGCGACCAGCAGCGCCATCTCCGGCCACGGCGGCAGCGTGACGTGCGGCATGAAAAGCACCGGCAGGTTCGTGATGACCAGGCAGGCCAGCGCCATGTGCGCGAACTGCACCGGCGCGGGCACCAGCCCCGAGAGCCGTCGCGTGAGAACCTGGAAGAGCGCATAGCACACTGCCGACACCGCCATCAGCAGCGTGCCCGCCAGCGGCAGGCTGCCCCCGGGGCGCACGATGCACAGCATGCCCGCGAAGCCCAGCAGAACGGCTGTCCACTGCGCGCGGCCCACGCGCTCGCCGAGCAGCCAGGGCGACAGCGCGACCATGATCAAAGGGGCGGTGAAGTAGATGGCCGTGGCCTCGGCCAGAGGCATCGTCACCAGCGCCGTCATGAAGCAGGTGGCGACGATGGCCAGCGCCACGCTGCGCGCGGCCAGCAGCTTCTGGTGTGGCTGGCGCCACAGGCGCAGGTCGCCGTGGCGCAGCAGCAGCGCCAGCGCGATGACGCCGATGGCGCTGTAGCGGCCCAGGTTGACGACGGCCGGTGCATGTGTGGCCACCATCTGCTTGGCGAAGGCGTCGTACGCCGCGAACAGCACCAGCGCGCAGAGAAAGAGCGCGATGCCGGCACCCGCGCTGTTGTCGGCACGCGCCAGCGAGACGGAGGCGGGGGCGGCGCTCATGCCGCCTGCCGCGACGGCATCGCCCCCGCAAGCACGTCGCCGCCCATCGTCGGAACGGTCATGCGCGCAGCCCCTCCAGGAACGCATCGAGCGCGGCGCCGATGGCCTCGACCATGTAGCCGCCTTCCTGCACCACGACCGTGGGCAGGCCCAGCGCACGCACGCGCGCGCCGGCGAGGCGGAAGGCTTCCATGTCGAACTTCAGCACGCTGATCGGGTCGTCCTTGTAGGTGTCGAAGCCCAGCGGCAGCACCAGCGCCTGTGGCTGGAAGCGCTCGATGGCGGCGGTGGCCTGGTCCAGCGCTTGAGCGAATTCGGCGTTGCCGCTGCCGTGCGCCAGCGGCAGGTTGAGGTTGAAGCCTTCGCCCTCGCCGACGCCGCGCTCGTGCGAGTAGCCCGTGTACCAGGGGTAGTAGCCGGCCGGGTCGGCGTGCGTGGACACGGTCAGCACGTCGCCGCGCTCGTAGAAGATCTGCTGCGTGCCGTCGCCGTGGTGGGCGTCGATGTCGAGCACCGCCACGCGCGCGTGGCGCTGGCGCAGCGTGGCGGCCGCGATGGCGCTGTTGTTCACGTAGCAGAAGCCCGCCGCGCGCGCGCGTTGCGCATGGTGGCCCGAGGGCCGGCACAGTGCGTAGGCGACGCCGCCGTCGTCGAGCACCGCCTCGGCCGCCGCCAGCGCGGCGTGGGCCGATCGCAGCACGGAGCGCCAGGTGTTCGGGCCGATGGGGCAGGACAGGTCGCCGACGTACCAGCCCGTCTGCGCCAGCACCGAAGGCGAAGGGCAGGGGCCCACGCGCGGTCCGTGCGGCGACATGTTGGGCAGCACCTCGATGCCGGGTTCCAGCCCGAAGCTCTCGACCTTGCGCCAGCGCTCGAACGCGGTCTCCAGGTAGTCGAGGTAGTCGGTGCTGTGCACCTGCTCCAGCGCGGCGCGGCCGGCGTCGGGCGGCGCGCTGACCGTGATGCCGCGCGTGGCCAGCGTTCCCATCAGCGCCTCGGCGCGCGTGGGCAGGTCGGCGGGCTTGCAGATGCGGCCCACGCGCATGTACTGCTGCGGGTCGTGCAGCAGCTGGTCGTCGGAAAAGAAGGCCTGCATGTCAGAGCTCCCTCTCGAAGCGGTCCATCGTGCGCGTCAGGCGCGCGAACAGTTCATCCAGTTCGGCCCGCGTGATGATCAGCGGCGGGCACAGGCCGATGCTGTCGCCCATGGCGCGCACGATCAGCCCTTCTTCCAGCGCCAGCGCCGCGAAGCGGTAGCCGGCCTTGCGCTCGGGTGCGAATGGCGTGCGCGCGGCCTTGTCGGCCATGAGCTCGATGGCGCCGATCAGGCCCACGCCGCGCACGTTGCCCACCCAGGGCCGCTCGGCGAAGGCGCGCAGCCCGGCCTGGAACGCAGGGGCGATCTCGCGGACATGGTCGAGGATGCGCTCGTCCTCGTAGACCTTCAGCGTCTCCAGCGCCACCGCACAGGCGACGGGATGCCCCGAGTAGGTGTAGCCGTGGCCGAAGCTGCCGAGCTTGCCGCTGTTGGCGGCGATGGCGCTGTGCACCTTCTCGTTGACCATGACCGCCGAGATCGGCACGTAGCCCGACGACAGCGCCTTGGCGCAGCTCAGGATGTCGGGCTGGATGCCGAAGGTGGTGGAGCCGAACATGTTGCCCGTGCGGCCGAAGCCGCAGATGACCTCGTCGGCGATCATGAGCACGCCGTACTTGCGCAGCACGGCCTGCACCTTCTCGAAGTAGCCGGCTGGCGGCACCAGCACGCCGCCCGCGCCCATCACCGGCTCGGCGATGAAGGCGGCCACGGTCTCCGGGCCTTCGGCCAGGATGGTCTGCTCCAGCTGCTGCGCGAGGCGGCTGGAGAAGTCCTGCTCCGTCTCGCCGGGGTCGGCATAGCGGTAGTGGTGCGGGCAGTCCACGTGCAGGAAGCGCGCGGGCGCGGTGGCGATGGGCAGGTCGAAGTCGCGGTGGTTGCCGTCGAGCCCGCCCATGCTGGCGGCGGCCACGGTCACGCCGTGGTAGGCATTGCGCCGCGCGATGATCTTTTTGCGCTGTGGCTGGCCGATGGCGTTGTGGTAGTACCAGACCATCTTCACCGCGCTGTCGTTGGCCTCGGAGCCCGAGTTGGCGAAGAACACGCGGGCCATGGGCGCGGGCGCCAGCGCGAGCAGCCGCTCGGCCAGGTCGGCCACCGCCACGTTGGTGCGCTGGTTGAACGTGTGGTAATAGGGCAGGGTGTTCAGCGCCTTCGCGCCAGCCTCGGCCAGGCGCTTGTTGGAAAAGCCCAGCGAGGCGCACCACAGGCCCGACATGGCCTCCAGGTAGCGACGGCCGTGTTCGTCAACTACGTGGATGCCGTCGCCTTGGACGATGACCAGCGGCGGCGTCTGCGGCAGCGCGGCCAGGTTGGTGTAGGAGTGCAGGTGGGTGGCGACGTCCTTGTCGCCAGTGCCTAGGGGTTCTGCCATGGGGTTCCTCTTTTTGTGTGCAGGGCGCTGAAAAATGGCTACAGCCGCGCCAGGTTGTCGTGGGTCTGCCGCGCGATGGCCTCGGGCCCGGTGCGTGTCGCGATGTGCGGTGTGACGGTGATGCGCGGATGGCGCCAGAACGGGTGGCCTTGCGGCAGCGGCTCCTCGACGAAGGCGTCGAGCACGGCCGAGGCGAGCTGACCGCTTTGCAGCGCGGCCAACAGGTCGTCCTGCACGAGATGCGCGCCACGGCCGGCGTTGACGAGGCGCGCGCCGCGCGGCAACTGCGCGAACAGTCCGGCGTTCAGGATGCCGCGTGTGTCTTCGGTCAGCGGCAGCAGGCAGACCAGCGTGTCGCAGCCCGACAGGAATTCGGCGCGCGCGGCATCGCCGTGGAAGGCCTCGATGCCGGCGGGCAGCTCATTCGTGTTTTTGGGGCTGCGGCTCCAGCCCCGCACGCGGTAGCCGATGGCCAGCAGTGCGCGCGCGACCGACTGGCCCAGCACGCCCAGCCCGGCGATGCCCACGCGGTGGTGCCCCGGCGGCTCTATGGGCGCTTCCTCCCAGGCTGCGCGGCGCTGGCTCTCGAGGTAGGCGCCCATGTGGCGCTGGCCGTGCACCACGGCCCAGGCCACGTAGGCGTTCATGCCGTCGGCCATGTCGGGGTCGACGATGCGGCGCACCGGCACGTCGGGAAGCGCGGGGTCGCGCGTGATGTGGTCGGTGCCCGCGCCTACCGACTGCACCAGCCGCAGGCGCGGCATGCGCGCGAGCAGTCCCGGCGGCGGCGACCAGCAGACCACGGTGTCGATGCGGTCGAGCGCATCCAGCTCCTGCACCTCGGTGTCGATACGGTGCAGCCGGGCCTGCGGAAAGCGCGCGCGGAAGGCGGGCTGCAGGTAGTCCATGGCAATCTGGTCGGAGACCAGTGCGATGTTGAGCTCTTGGGTCATGCGGCCACCGCCTGCTCCGAAGGCGCGGCCGACAGCCTCGGCTGCGCCTCGATCAGCGTGCGTGTGTAGGCATGCTGCGGGTTCGCGAGCACGGTGGCGGTCTCGCCGTATTCGACGATCTGGCCGCGCTGCATCACGGCGATGTGGTCGCACATCTCGCCTGCCACGCGCAGGTCGTGCGTGATGAACACCATCGCCAGCTGGAAGCGCTCGCGCACCTCGGCGAACAGCTTGAGCACCTGGGCCTGCACCGATACGTCGAGCGCGGAGACTGGCTCGTCGGCCACCAGCAGTTGCGGCTCCATGGCCAGTGCACGTGCGATGCCGATGCGTTGGCGCTGGCCGCCGGAGAACTCGTGCGGAAAGCGTTCCGCAGCGTCGGGCTTGAGGCCCACCAGCTCCAGCAGCTCCATCGCGCGGGCCATGGCCTGTGCCTTGGGCACGCCCTGCGCGATGGGGCCGGCCGCGATGGCCGGCCCGATGCGGTGGCGCGGGTTCAGCGAGGCGTACGGGTCCTGGAACACCATCTGGATCTTGCCCTGCGACTGTGCGCGGAACTGCGCGCCCGACTGCAGCGCGCGGCCCTTGAACAGCACGCGGCCGCTGTCGAAGGGCGCCAGGCCCACGATGCAGCGGCCCACGGTCGACTTGCCCGAGCCCGATTCGCCGACCAGCCCCAGCGTCTCGCCGCGGCGCAGGTCGAACGACAGGCCCTTGGCCGCCTCAACGCGCCGGCCCTTGCTGAACAGGCCGCCGCCGGTCACGTAGGTCTTGCGCAGTTCCTGCACCTGCAGCACATGCTCGACGGCGCGTGCCTCTACCGGCGCGCGCACCTGTCCGTTGGGAATGGCCGCGATGAGCTTGCGCGTGTAGGCATGCTGGGGCCGCGCCAGCACGGCGGCGGCCGGGCCGGCTTCCACCACCTGGCCGGTCTGCATCACGACGACCTGGTCGGCGATCTCGGAGACCACGCCGAAGTCGTGCGTGATGAACAGCACCGCCGTGCCCTTGCGCTGCTGCAGCTCGCGGATGAGCTTCAGGATCTGCGCCTGCGTGGTCACGTCCAGCGCGGTCGTGGGTTCGTCGCAGATCAGCAGGGCGGGTTCCAGCGCCAGCGCGCAGGCGATCATCACGCGCTGGCGCTGGCCGCCGGACAGGCGAAACGGGTAGCTGTCGATCAGCACTTCGGGTTCGGGCAGGCCGACGTCGGCCAGCGCCGCGAGGATGCGCTGGCGTTTCTGCGCGGCCGAGAGCTTCACGTGCGCGTCGAATACCTCGGCGATCTGCTCGCCGATGCGCATCACCGGGTTCAGCGCCGTCATCGGCTCCTGGAACACCATGCCGATGCGTCGGCCGCGCAGCGTGCGCAACTGTGCTTCGTCGAGCTGCAGAAGGTCTTGCCCGTCGAACAGGATGCGGCCGGCCACGGGTTCCACGTGCGGCCGCGGCAGCAGGCCCATGATGGCGTTGGCGATCATCGACTTGCCCGAACCGGATTCGCCGACCACGCACAGCGTCTGGCCCGGCAGCAGCTGCAGCGAGGCGCCTTGCACCGCCAGTTCGCGGTCGGCGCCCTGGGGCAGGCGGATGTCCAGGCCCTTGACGTCGAGCACGGGAAGAACGAGGTTTTCCATCTTCATTTGCCCCTCCCGTCGGCGCGCGCGTTGAGTCCGTCGTTCAGGCCTTCGCCCACCAGGTTCAGCGCGAGCACGGTGAGCAGGATGGCCACGCCCGGGAACACCGCCATCCACCACGCCTGGCGCAGCACCGTTCGCGCCGAGCCGACCATGTAGCCCCAGCTCATCTGGTTCGGGTCGCCCAGGCCCAGGAAGCTCAGGCTGGACTCGAGCAGGATGGCCGTTGCCACCATCAGCGAGGCCATCACCACGATGGGCGAGGCGGCGTTGGGCAGGATCTGCGTGAGGATGATGCGCGGCGTGGACTGGCCGGCCAGCTGGGCCGCCGCCACGAAGTCGCGCTGGCGCAGCGTGAGGAACTCGCTGCGCACCAGCCGCGCCACGGGCGGCCACGACACGATCGCGATGGCCGTGACGATGGACTGCACCGAGGGCTGGAAGATGGCCACCAGCACGATGGCCAGCGCGAAGCTCGGGATGGCCTGGAACAGCTCGGTGAAGCGCATCAGCGTGGCGTCGACCCAGCCGCCGAAGTAGCCCGAGACGGCACCGATGCTCACGCCGATCAAAAGCGAGACCACGGTGGAGACTACGCCGATCAGCAGCGAGACGCGCGCGCCGGTGACGATGCCCGACAGGATGTCGCGGCCCATGGTGTCGGTGCCCAGCAGCAGGCCCTGTTCGGCCAGGGGCGCGGCGAACGGCGTGCCAACCATGTCCCAGGGGTTGTTCTGCGCGATGAAGGGGCCGAGCGCGGTGACCAGCGCCACCAGCATCAGCACGATGAGGCCGAAGACCGCGCCCTTGTTGCGGCTGAAGCGCCGCCAGAATTTGCTTTTCATGAGGGGCTCCTTGGCTCAGCCCAGCTCGATGCGGGGATCGACGAGCGTGTAGACGAAGTCGGTGATCAGGTTGAACAGCACGGCCATGGCCGCGGTGAACAGGAAGCAGCCGAGCAGCAGGTTGTAGTCGCGCTGCAGCAGGGCGTCGAACATGAGGCGGCCGATCCCGGGCCAGGCGAACACGGTCTCGGTGAGCACCGCGCCGCCGATCATCCCGCCGGCCTGGATGCCGGCCAGAGTGACCACCGGCAGCAGCGCGTTGCGCAGGATGTGCTTGCGCTGGATTCGGCCCGGAGCCACGCCCTTGGCGCGCGCGGTCTTCACGAAATCCATCTGCGCGACTTCCAGCATGGAGGCGCGCGTCATGCGCGCATAGACCGCCATGTAGAAGAGCGCCAGCGTGAGCGAAGGCAGGATCAGGTGCTTCGCGATGTCCACTGCCTTGTCGATGCCCGTGAGGTCCGCGCCCACGGTGAAGAAGCCGAAGGCCGGCAGCAGGTCGAGCTGCACCGTGAAGAGCAGCACCGCCATCATCGCCAGCCAGTACAGCGGCGTGGCGTAGAACACCAGCGCGACGACGGTGATCAGGCTGTCCTGCCATTTGCCCGCGTTGCGGCTGGCCAGCGCGCCGAGCACGATGCCGAAGAGCAGCGAGAGCCCGAAGGCCGTGCCCGTCAGCAGCAGCGTGGCCGGCAGACGCTCCATGATCAGGTCGACCACCGGCTGCTGCTGGCGGTAGGAGAAGCCCAGGTCGAGCTTGATCACATGGCCCAGGTAGTTGCCGAGCTGCACGGGCAGCGGCTGGTCGAGGCCGAACTGCTGGCGCAGCTGGGCCACGAACTGCGCATCGGACGCACCGGCCTCGCCGGCCATGACGGAGACCGGGTCGCCCGGCGCCGCGCGCACCAGCAGGAAATTGACGGTGGCGATCACCAGAAGGGCCAGAAGGCCCTGCAGCAAGCGCACGGACATGAACTGCAGTCGTTTCATGGCAAGCTCGATTCGGGCATGCGGTGACCCGGCCCGTGGGCCCGGCGTCGCATGCGGAGGAGGAAAGTCAGGCCAGCTTGACGCGGCCCAGGCTGTCGTTCAGGCCGATGCCTGAGGACACCACGTTCTGGATCTTGCTGCGGTACAGCGTCGGGAAGTTGATCTCGTGCAGCCAGGCCACGGGCACCTCGTCGACCAGCAGCTTCTGCACTTCCAGGTAGATCGCGCGGCGCCTGGCCGGGTCGCTTTCGCGCGCACCGGCGGCGAACAGCTCGTCGACCTTGGGGTTGGTGTAGCCCGCCACGTTGTTGAAGGGCGAGCCCTTGGCGATGTTGTCGCTGGTGTAGTTGCGGCTCACGCCCAGGGCCGGGTCGCCGTACTGGTAGACGTAGGTGAAGGCCAGGTCGAAGTCCCACTCGCTGTTGCGCTGGTTCCAGCCGGCCACGTCGGTGGCGACCATCTCGATCTTGATGCCGGCCTGCGTGAGGTTCTGGCGCACGATCTCGGCCTGGCGCTGCCAGGACTCGCCGTAGGGCAGCGGCAGCAGGCGAAGCGTCTCGCCCTTGTAGCCCGACTCGGACAGCAGCTTCTTGGCCTTGGCGAGGTCGCGCGGGTACTTGGTCACGTCGTCGCTGGCGTAGGCGATGTGGCTGTTGAAGGGGCCGGTGGCCGGTTTGGCGTAGCCGTACCAGGCGACCTTGGCCATGGCCTCGCGGTCGATGGCGGTCCACACGGCCTGGCGGAACTTGACGTTGTTCATCGGCGCCGTGCGGTTGTTCATCCACAGCCAGCTGTGCGGCGCGAAGAACTCCCAGCCCTTGGTGGTCACGGCCGCGCCCGGCAGCTTTGCGAGGCGGCCCACGTCGAAGTACTCCACCGTGCCGCCCGGGGCGATGTCGACCTTGCCCGATTCGAAGGCGGCGGCGCGCGCGGCCGCGTCGGGAATGACGTGGAAATAGACGCTTTCCACGCCGACGGCGCCGGGCTGGTGGTAGTTCTCGTTGGCCACCAGCTGGATGTAGGAGCCCTTGACCCACTCCTTGAACTTGAGCGGACCCGTGCCGATGGGCGTGGCGTTGGCCGGGTTGGTCGCGAAGTCGGTGCCTTCGTAGATGTGCTTGGGCACCATCGGCATGGTGCCGTTCTCGAAGATGCCCATGAAAGGGGCGAAGGGCTGCTTGAGCTTGAACTCGACGGTGAGCGGGTCGAGCGCCTTGATCGATTCCACCTGCGCCAGGCTGGCGCGGAAGCGCGCATGCGTCTTGCGCAGGAACACGTCGCAGGAGAACACCACGTCGTCGGCCGTGAAGGGGCTGCCGTCGTGCCACTTGACGCCGGGCTTGAGCTTGAAGACGTAGGTCTTGCTGTCCGCGCTCACGGTCCAGGAGGTGGCGAGCTGCGGCTGCGGCTCGAGCTTCTCGTTGTAGCGCAGCAGGCCTTCGTAGATGTTGCCGGCGATCAGCTGCGTGGGGCCGTTCTGCACGATGCCCATCATCAGGCCGGGCGGCTCGGGCTGGACCAGCACGTTGACCACGCCCTTCCTGGTTTGCGCCAGGCTGTGCAGTGGCACCCCCGCAATGGACAGGCCGAGGGCGGCGGAGCCGGCTTGGATCAGGTGGCGGCGTTTCATCGGAGCGGACCTTTCAGAGTGGGGAGGGCGGTGAAGAACGGGTGAATCTCAGTCGCGGAACGAGGCGGGGCTGGGCGGGGACAGGCGCTGAAGGAGCGCGCGCCATTCGCGGGCGTAGGGGTCGTGCGGTGCAGAGGCGAGGCGATTCGTGTCGCCGCTCTCGTACTGGCGCGCGGTCAGCTCGCAGACTTCCTCGGGAACCGGGTGCACCGGTTGGCCCGTGCCCTGGATGGCCACCTGCACGCGGCAGGCGCGCTCCAGGTTGTGCATGAGGATGAAGGCTTCGGCCACGCTGCGGCCCAGCGTGATCAGCCCGTGGTTGCGCAGGATCAGCGCGCGGGAAGTCGGCCCGAGGTCGGCGACCAGGCGCTCGCGCTCCTCGTGGTTGAGCGCGATCCCCTCGAACTCGTGATAGGTCACGCGCTTGTGGAACTGCAGCGCCCACTGGTTGCACGGCTGCAGCCCGCCGGCCAGCGAGGAAACCGCCACGCCGGCGACGGTGTGGGTATGCAGCACGCAGACGGCGTCATGGCGCGCGGCATGCACCGCGCTGTGGATCGTGAAGCCGGCCGGGTTCACGTCGTACTCGGAGGGCTCGACGATGTTGCCGTCCAGGTCGATCTTCACGAGCGAGGACGCCGTGATGTCGCGAAACAGCATGCCGAAGGGGTTGATCAGGAACTGGTCCGTGGTGCCGGGCACCCGGGCGGAGATGTGGGTGTAGATGCTGTCGTCCATTCCGTAGAGGGCGACGAGCCGGTAGGCGGCTGCCAGGTCTTGCCGGAGCTGGCGCTCCGCAGGCGTCGTGGGAGGGCGCGCGCTGCCGCGTACGTCCGGGATGCTTCGTTCTGCTGTTTCCATTGAATCTCCGAAGATCGACAGTCATCTGTCGACAGTATTCATCTTGCAGGTTGCATGCCAGCCCAGATATCGGCAAAAACCCGGAAATTGGCTGCAGATGGCGCCACGGCCGGCTGCGCGTGCACCGCGAGCGGGCGTGTGGGATCGATTTGCGTGCGAGAGTGTTGTAGGGCCGACCCATCCCGGGAGTTGCCCGCGCGGCGCAGCTTCGGTCGCGGGGCTCAGGTTGAAGGAACGAAGGTTTTCAAGCCCGACGGGATGTAAATATCTTTGCTGGCTGGAGTGACCCGGGCATTCACCGCTTTATAATCACGGAAAAGCACGATCGTTCTTTTTTGTGGTGCCTGCACCAATGAGAAGAATGGAGAGGCGGCAAAGGTCGCGCCCTAGAATGACCGGTTTGCCCTCGAAGCCCCCTTTTTGCAATCCAATGGAGTCAAGTCAATGAAGGTTCTTGTGCCTGTCAAACGGGTCGTCGATTACAACGTGAAGGTGCGCGTGAAGAGCGACGGCACCGGAGTGGACATTGCCAACGTCAAGATGAGCATGAACCCCTTCGACGAGATCGCCGTTGAAGAAGCGGTGCGGCTGAAGGAAAAGGGCGTGGTCACCGAAGTGATCGCCGTCTCCTGCGGCGACGCCAAGTGCCAGGAAACCCTGCGCACCGCCATGGCCATCGGCGCCGACCGCGGCATCCTGGTGGAAACCGCCGAAGAACTGCAGCCGCTGGCCGTCGCCAAGCTGCTGAAGGCACTGGTCGACAAGGAACAGCCGTCTCTCGTCATCCTGGGCAAGCAGGCCATCGACGACGACGCCAACCAGACCGGCCAGATGCTGGCTGCACTGGCTGATCTTCCCCAAGCCACCTTCGCCTCCAAGGTCGAAGTCGCTGGCGACAAGGCAACGGTGACCCGTGAGGTCGATGGCGGCCTGGAAACGGTCTCCCTCACGCTGCCCGCGGTCATCACCACCGACCTGCGCCTGAACGAGCCGCGCTACGTGACGCTGCCCAACATCATGAAGGCCAAGAAGAAGCAGCTCGACACGGTCAAGCCCGAAGAGCTGGGCGTGGACGTGAAGCCCCGCCTGAAGACCCTGAAGGTCGCGGAGCCCCCGAAGCGCGGTGCCGGCATCAAGGTGCCCGATGTCGCCACCCTGGTGGACAAGCTCAAGAACGAAGCCAAAGTGATCTGAGGAAGAGAGACAAGAACATGACCGCACTCGTCATTGCAGAACACGACCACGCCAGCATCAAGCCGGCCACCCTCAACACCGTGACCGCAGCGCTGGCCTGCGGCGGCGACGTCCACCTGCTCGTGGCCGGTGCCAATGCCGCCGAAGCGGCCAAGGCCGCAGCCCAGATCGCAGGCGTTTCCAAGGTCATCGCAGCAGACAGCCCGAGCCTCGCTGAAAACCTCGCCGAGAACGTCGCCGCCCAAGTGCTCGCGATTGCCGGCAACTACAGCCACATCCTGTTCCCCTCGACCGCCAACGGCAAGAACGTCGCCCCGCGCGTGGCTGCGAAGCTCGATGTGGCCCAGATCAGCGACATCACCGCCGTGGTGAGCGCGGACACCTTCGAGCGTCCGATCTACGCGGGCAACGCGATTGCCACCGTGCAGAGCAGTGACGCGACCAAGGTCATCACCGTTCGCACGACCGGCTTCGATGCGGCTGCAGCCACGGGTGGCAGTGCTGCAGTCGAATCGGCTGCAGGTGTTGCCGACAGCGGCAAGAGCAGCTTCGTGGGCCGTGAAGTCACGAAGAGCGAGCGTCCCGAACTGACTGCCGCCAAGATCATCGTCTCGGGTGGCCGCGCACTCGGCAGCGCCGAAAAGTTCACCGAGGTGATGGCACCTCTGGCGGACAAGCTGAACGCCGGCCTCGGCGCCAGCCGTGCTGCAGTGGACGCGGGCTATGCCCCGAACGACTGGCAAGTGGGCCAGACGGGCAAGATCGTCGCCCCTCAGCTGTACATCGCAGCGGGCATCTCGGGCGCCATCCAGCA
>NZ_JASMRZ010000076.1 GCF_030462475.1 Variovorax sp. CAN15 | reverse complement strand
TGCCGCCGCAGCACACGCTGATGCCCGCGCTGCGCACGTTGGCCAGCGTGTCGAGCCGGTCCTGGTAGGTGCGTGTGTCGACCACGTCGGTGTAGTACTCGGGCGCGGTGTCGAGGTTGTGGTTGTAGTAGTCCAGGCCGGCGGCCTTGAGCTGGTGCGCATGGTGCGGCTCCAGCATGCCGAGCGTGGCGCAGGTCTGCATGCCCAGCCCCTTCACGGCCTCGACCAGCACGGCCACCTTTTCCACGTCGCGGTCTTTCGGGGCGCGCCACGCGGCGCCCATGCAGAAGCGTGTGGCGCCGGCGTCCTTGGCGGCCTGCGCGGCGCGCACAACCTCCTCGATCTCCATGAGCTTCTGCGCCTTCACGCCGGTGTCGAACTCGGCCGACTGCGGGCAGTAGCCGCAGTTCTCGGGGCAGCCGCCGGTCTTCACCGACAGCAGCGTCGCCAGCTCGATGTCGCCTTCGGGGAAATGCTGGCGGTGCACGGTCTGCGCCTCGAACAGCAGGTCCATCAGCGGCTTGTCGAGCAGCGCCTGGATCGCCTCCACGGACCACGGGCCCTGCGGCGCCGCGACCTTGGCCGGGCGATGCAGCTTTATCCCCTGCTGCACCTGTTGCGCGTGTTGAAAGTCGTTGGCACCCATCAGTTGAACTCCAGAATGATCTGATCGACGGAGAGCGATTCGCCCTTGTTCGCCGAAATCTTGCCCACCACACCATCCTGCGCGGCGAACAGCACGTTTTCCATCTTCATCGCCTCGATGACGGCCAGCTTCTCGCCGGCGCGCACCTGCTGGCCCGGCTGCACCGACACCTCCACGAGCAGGCCCGGCATCGGCGACATCAGGAACTTGCTCAGGTCCGGCGGTGCCTTGTAGGGCATGAGTTCGAGCAGGCGCGCGCCCAGCGGCGACATCACCATCGCCTCGATCTGCGTGCCGTCGTGCGACACGCGCAACGCCAGCGGGCTCTTGCCCGCGCCGCGCTCCACCTGGGCGGTGAAGGGCCTGTCGTTGACGGTGCCCTGCACCCGGATCGAGCCCAGCGCGAGGCTGCTGTCGATCTTGTAGCTCTTGCCGCCCACGGTCACGGAGCTCGCGCCGGTCTTGCCGTGGAAATCGGTGACCGAGACCGGGTGATGCACATGCTTGCCCTCGTGCCCCAGCTCGACCACCACGAACTGCTCGCCCACCTTCACGCCGTGGCCTTCGAGCTGCCCGCTGATGCCGGAAGCCCGCGCGCGGTAACGGCGATGCACATACGCCGCCAGCGCGATCAGGAACGAAGGGTCGGTGTGCGGCACGTCTTCCGCGTGGAAGCCCTTGCCGTAGTGCTCGGCGATGAAGCCGGTGTTGAAGTCGCCCGCCACGAACTTCGGATGCGCCAGCAGCGCCGCCTGGAACGGGATGTTGCTGCTGATGCCGCGGATCACGAAGCCGTTGAGCGCCTCGCGCATGCGGGCGATCGCGTGCTGGCGGTCCTTTCCGTGCACGATGAGCTTGGCGATCATCGAGTCGTAGTACATCGGGATCTCGCCGCCCTCGTACACGCCGGTGTCCACGCGCACGCCGTTCAGGCGCTGCGTGTCGCTCGCGAACATGGTTTCGCCCGGTGGCTGGAACTTCACCAGCCGGCCGGTGGAAGGCAGGAAGTTGCGGAACGGGTCTTCCGCGTTGATGCGGCACTCGATGGCCCAGCCGTCGCGCTTCACCTGCTCCTGCGTCAGCGGCAGCTTCTCGCCGGCGGCCACGCGGATCATCAGCTCCACCAGGTCGAGGCCGGTGATGCACTCCGTCACCGGGTGCTCCACCTGCAGGCGGGTGTTCATTTCGAGGAAATAGAAGCTCTGGTCCTTGCCGACCACGAACTCCACCGTGCCCGCGCTCTGGTACTTCACGGCCTTGGCCAGCGCCACAGCCTGCTCGCCCATCGCCTTGCGCGTGGCGTCGGAGATGAAGGGCGACGGCGCCTCCTCGATCACCTTCTGGTGGCGGCGCTGGATGGAGCACTCGCGCTCGTTCAGGTAGATGACGTTGCCGTGCGAGTCGCCCAGCACCTGGATCTCGATGTGGCGCGGCTCCTCCACGAACTTCTCGATGAACACGCGGTCGTCGCCGAAGCTGTTGCGCGCCTCGTTGCGGCAGGATGTGAAGCCCTCGAAGGCCTCCTTGTCGTTGAAGGCCACGCGCAGGCCCTTGCCGCCGCCGCCGGCCGAGGCCTTGATCATCACCGGGTAGCCGATGTCCTTGGCGATCTCGACCGCGCGCTCCGCCGTCTCGATGGCGTCGTTCCAGCCGGGAATGGTGTTGACCTTGGCCTCGTTCGCGAGCTTCTTGGAGGCGATCTTGTCACCCATCGCTGCGATCGAATAGTGCTTCGGCCCGATGAAGGCGATGCCCTCTTCCTCGACCTGCCGCGCGAAGGCTTCGTTCTCCGACAGGAAGCCGTAGCCCGGGTGCACGGCTTGCGCGCCGGTCTTCTTGCAGGCCGCGATGATGCGGTCGGCCTGCAGGTAACTCTCGCGGCTGGGCGCGGCACCGATGTGCACGGCCTCGTCGGCCAGTTCGACGTGGCGGGCCTCCTTGTCGGCGTCGGAGTAGACGGCGACGGTGAGGATGCCCATCTTCTTGGCCGTCTGAATGACGCGGCAGGCGATTTCGCCACGGTTGGCGATCAGGATTTTCTTGAACATGTTCTTCTTCTCCGTACCGCTCACAGTGGAATATTTCCGTGCTTGCGCCACGGGTTCTCGAGCTTCTTCTCGCGCAGCATCACCAGCGAGCGGCAGATGCGCTTGCGGGTCTCGTGCGGCAGGATCACGTCGTCGATGTAGCCGCGTGCGCTGGCCACGTAGGGGTTGGCGAAGCGGGCCTTGTATTCGGCCTCGCGGGCGGCGAGCTTCTCGGGGTCGTTCTTGTCCTCGCGGAAGATGATTTCCACCGCGCCCTTGGCGCCCATCACCGCGATCTCGGCGCGCGGCCAGGCGAGGTTGACGTCGCCGCGCAGGTGCTTGGAAGCCATCACGTCGTAGGCGCCACCGTAGGCCTTGCGCGTGATGACGGTGATCTTCGGCACCGTGCACTCCGCATACGCATAGAGCAGCTTGGCGCCGTGCTTGATGATGCCGCCGTACTCCTGGCCGGTGCCGGGCATGAAGCCGGGCACGTCGACGAAGGTGACGACCGGGATGTTGAAGGCGTCGCAGAAGCGCACGAAGCGCGCGGCCTTGATGCTGCTCTTGATGTCGAGGCAGCCCGCGAGCACCAGCGGCTGGTTGGCGACGATGCCGATGGTCTGGCCTTCCATGCGGGCGAAGCCGATCACGATGTTCTTCGCATAGTCGGGCTGCAGCTCGAAGAAGTCGCCGTCGTCCACCACCTTCAGGATCAGCTCCTTGATGTCGTAGGGCTTGTTCGGGTTGTCGGGCACCAGGGTGTCGAGCGAATAGTCGGGCCGGTCGGCCGGGTCGCCCAGGCCGTTGTTGCCCAGGCGCACGGGCGGCTTCTCGCGGTTGTTCAGCGGCAGGTAGTTGTAGAGGCGGCGCAGCATCATCAGCGCCTCGACGTCGTTCTCGAACGCCATGTCGGCCACGCCGCTGCGGGTGGTGTGGGTGATGGCGCCGCCCAGTTCCTCGGCCGTGACACTCTCGTGCGTGACGGTCTTCACCACCTCGGGGCCGGTGACGAACATGTAGCTGGAGTCCTTCACCATGAAGATGAAGTCGGTCATGGCCGGCGAGTACACCGCACCGCCGGCGCAGGGGCCCATGATCATGCTGATCTGCGGCACCACACCGGAGGCCATCACGTTGCGCTGGAACACGTCGGCATAACCGCCGAGCGAGGCCACGCCTTCCTGGATGCGTGCGCCGCCGGAGTCGTTGAGGCCGATGACCGGTGCGCCGACCTTCATGGCCTGGTCCATCACCTTGCAGATCTTCTCGGCGTGGGCCTCGCTGAGCGCGCCGCCGAAGACGGTGAAGTCCTGGCTGAACACGAACACCAGGCGGCCGTTGATCATGCCGTAGCCGGTGACCACGCCGTCGCCGGGGATCTTCTGCTCGGCCATGCCGAAGTCGACCGAGCGGTGCTCGACGAACATGTCCCACTCTTCGAAGGTGTTGTCGTCGAGCAGGAGCTCGATGCGCTCGCGCGCCGTGAGCTTGCCCTTGGCATGCTGCGCGTCGATGCGCTTCTGCCCGCCGCCGAGACGCGCCTGGGCGCGGCGCTTTTCGAGTTGTTCGATCAGTTCTTGCATGGTGTGCTTTCGAAGCTGTGGTCCTGGATTCCGTGTCTTTTCTTCATGGTCTGGCCGCGATGGCGGCCGCGGCGAGCAGGTTGCGCGCGGCCGTGGAGGCCGGCAGCGTGCCCTGTGCCACTTGCTGCGTGAGCTGCGGCAGCAGTTCGCGCACCTGGGGGTGATGTCTGAAGGCCTGCTTGAGGCCGGCGTCGATGCGCTCCCACATCCACGCGGTGGCCTGCTTCTCGCGGCGCTTCGCCAGCCTGCCGTTGGCGGTCTGCAGCTGCCTGAACTGCGTGACTGCCTCCCAGAAGGCGTCGACGCCCGTGTTGGCCAGCGCGCTGAGCTGCAGCACCTTGGGCAGCCAGAAGCGCACCTCGGCGCCGCTGTGCGCGTCGTGCGCCGCGTGCGCATGCTCGGGGTTGCCCTGGTGACCGAAGAGCCGCAGCGCCGAGGTGATCTGCGCCTGCGCGCGGGTGGCAGCGTCCTTGTCGATGTCGGCCTTGTTGATGACGACGAGGTCGGCCAGCTCCATCACACCCTTCTTGATGGCCTGCAGGTCGTCGCCCGCGTTGGGCAGCTGCAGCAGCACGAACATGTCGGTCATGCCGGCCACTGCCGTCTCGCTCTGGCCCACACCGACGGTCTCGACGATCACGATGTCGTAGCCGGCCGCTTCGCAAACCAGCATGGCCTCGCGCGTCTTCTCGGCCACGCCGCCCAGCGTGCCGCTCGACGGGCTGGGGCGGATGTAGGCGCGCTCATTCACCGAGAGCCGTTCCATGCGCGTCTTGTCGCCGAGGATGGAGCCGCCCGAGACGGTGGACGAAGGGTCGATGGTGAGCACGGCGACGCGGTGCCCCTTGCCGATCAGCAGCAGGCCCAGCGTCTCGATGAAGGTCGATTTGCCGACACCGGGCACGCCCGAAATGCCGAGGCGAAAGGAATTCCCGGTGCGCGGCAGGAGCGCCGTGAGCAGCTCGTCGGCCTGCGCGCGGTGGTCACCGCGCGTCGATTCGAGCAGCGTGATGGCCTTGGCGATGGCGCGCCGCTGCGGCATGCCTTCGGTGCCGGCAATCGCGCTTTCGAGGGCCTGTGCCTTGTCGCTCAGCACGCAGCCTCCGACGCCACGCGCCAGCGGTAATGCAGGTCGACGCCCTCGCCGCCTTCGAGCACGAAGCCGTGGCGCAGGTAGAAGCGGTTGGCGTCGCTTTTCAAGAGCGCGGTGAGCTTGATGTCCAGCCGCTGCTCGCGCGCCTGCGACTTGGCCCATTCGAGCACCCATTCGCCGATGCCCAGGCCCTGGAAGCCGGTGCGCAGGTAGAGATGGTCGAGGCGCAGCGCGTCGCTGTCCTCGGGCTTGAGCGTGACGAAGCCGATGCGCTGGTCGCCGTCGAGCACGATGTGGTGCATGTAGGGCACCACGAAGCCCGCGCTCAGGCGCTCGCGCGAGCGCGCCGCGTCGAAGCGGCCGACGCGCTCCAGGCTCGGGCGCATCGCGTCGATGCGCAGGGCCAGCATGGCCTCGAATTCGCTGGAATCGACCGGCTGCAGCGACAGCCGCGACAAGAGATCGCTCACGACGGCGCGCCTCAGGCCGTGACCGCCGCGCGAATCTGCTCCAGCACGTCCTTGGCGCTGGCCGGAATGGGCGTGCCCGGTCCGTAGATGCCCTTGACGCCGGCTTCGTAGAGAAAGTCGTAGTCCTGACGCGGAATCACGCCGCCGACGAACACGATGATGTCGTCCGCGCCCTGCTTCTTGAGCTCATTGATGATGGCCGGCACAAGCGTCTTGTGGCCGGCCGCGAGCGTGCTCACACCCACTGCGTGCACGTCGTTCTCGATGGCCTGGCGCGCGCACTCTTCGGGCGTCTGGAAGAGCGGTCCCATGTCCACGTCGAAACCCAGGTCGGCAAAAGCCGTGGCCACGACCTTGGCGCCGCGGTCGTGGCCGTCCTGCCCGAGCTTGGAGATCATCACCCGCGGGCGACGGCCCTGCTCCTCGGCGAAGGCGTTGATTTCGGTCTTGAGCGTTTCCCAGCCTTCGGCCGAGTCGTAGGCGGCCGCATACACGCCGGTCACCTTCTGCGTGTCGGCACGGTGGCGGCCGAAGGACTTTTCGAGCGCGTCGGAAATCTCGCCCACCGTGGCGCGCAGGCGCACGGCGTCGATGCTCAGCGCCAGCAGGTTGCCGGTGTTGCTTTCGGCGGCCTCGGTGAGCGCGTCGAGCGCGGCCTGCACCTTGGCCGTGTCGCGCGAGGCGCGGATCTTCTGCAGGCGCGCGACCTGCTGTTCGCGCACCTTCACGTTGTCGATCGAAAGGCTGTCGATCGCATCTTCGTTCTTCAGCTTGTACTTGTTGACGCCGACGATCACGTCCTTGCCCGAGTCGATGCGCGCCTGCTTCTCGGCGGCGGCCGCCTCGATCTTGAGCTTGGCCCAGCCGCTGTCGACAGCCTTGGTCATGCCGCCCATGGCCTCGACTTCCTCGATGATGGTCCAGGCCGCGTCAGCCATGTCCTGCGTGAGCTTCTCCATCATGTAGCTGCCGGCCCAGGGGTCGATCACGTTGGTGATGTGCGTCTCTTCCTGGATGATGAGCTGCGTGTTGCGCGCGATCCGGGCGCTGAATTCGGTGGGCAGCGCGATGGCTTCGTCGAGCGCGTTGGTGTGCAGGCTCTGCGTGCCGCCGAACACCGCCGCCATCGCCTCGATGGTGGTGCGCACCACGTTGTTGTACGGGTCCTGCTCGGTGAGGCTCCAGCCGGAGGTCTGGCAATGCGTGCGCAGCATCAGGCTCTTGGGATTCTTGGGCTCGAACTCCTTCATGATGCGGCACCACAGCAGGCGCGCGGCGCGCATCTTGGCGACTTCGAGATAGAAGTTCATGCCGATGGCCCAGAAGAAGCTCAGGCGGCCGGCGAAGCCATCGACGTCCAGGCCCTTGGCCAGCGCGGTCTTCACGTATTCCTTGCCGTCGGCGAGCGTGAAGGCGAGCTCCAGCGCCTGGTTGGCGCCGGCTTCCTGCATGTGGTAGCCGCTGATCGAGATCGAGTTGAACTTGGGCATCTTCTGCGCCGTGTACTCGATGATGTCGCCGATGATCCGCATGCTCGGCGCCGGCGGAAAGATGTACGTGTTGCGGACCATGAACTCCTTGAGGATGTCGTTCTGGATGGTTCCGCTGAGCTGGTCTTGCGCCACGCCCTGCTCTTCGGCCGCAACCACGTAGCCCGCGAGAACCGGCAGCACGGCGCCGTTCATCGTCATGGACACGCTCACCTTGTCGAGCGGGATCTGGTCGAACAGGATCTTCATGTCCTCGACCGAGTCGATCGCCACGCCGGCCTTGCCGACGTCGCCGGTCACGCGCGGATGGTCGCTGTCGTAGCCGCGGTGGGTGGCGAGGTCGAAGGCCACGCTCACGCCCTGCCCGCCGGCGGCCAGCGCCTTGCGGTAGAAGGCGTTCGACTCTTCCGCGGTCGAGAAGCCGGCGTACTGGCGGATGGTCCAGGGGCGCACCGCGTACATGGTGGCCTGCGGGCCGCGCAGATAGGGCTCGAAGCCGGGCAGCGTGTCGGTGTACTTCAGGCCCTGCAGGTCGGCGGCGGTGTACAGCGGCTTCACGGCGATGCCGTCGGGCGTGATCCAGTTCAGCGCGCTCACGTCGCCGCCGGGTGCGGACTTGGCTGCGGCCTTGGCCCAGGCTTCGAGGTCGGCTTGCTTGAAAGAGGGTTCGGGTTTGCTGCTCATGAGGGGGCCGTTCGCAGAGTCTTGCAGGGTGTTCGCAAATTCGCCTGCAGGGATTTGCAAGCCGGCCGCGAGTCTAACCGATCCATAATTATTAATTCAAACGCCATTTTTGAAGTACAGTCCGGCCCATGTCCGCCGTCACCCTCACCCCCCGCGCCCTCTACGAAGAGGTCGCCGAACTGCTGCGCCAGCGGATCTTTCGCCGCGAGCTGGAGCCCGGCAGCTGGATCGACGAACTCAAGCTGGCCGAGGAATACGGCATCAGCCGCACCCCGCTGCGCGAGGCGCTGAAGGTGCTGGCGGCCGAGGGGCTGGTGACGATGAAGGTGCGGCGCGGCGCGTACGTGACCGAGGTGTCGGAACAGGACCTGGCTGACGTCTATCACCTGCTCTCGCTGCTGGAGAGCGATGCCGCCGGCGTGGTGGCCGAGCGCGCCACCGAAGCCCAGCGCGCCGAGCTGAAGGCGCTGCATGCCGAGCTGGAGGCCGCGGCCTCGCCCGAGAACCGGGAACACTTCTTCGCCCTGAACGAGCGCTTCCACATGCGGCTGCTGGCCATCGCCGACAACAAGTGGCGCGACCAGATGGTGGCCGACCTGCGCAAGGTGATGAAGCTCAACCGGCACAACTCGCTGCTGAAGGCCGGGCGCATCGGGGAATCGCTGGCCGAGCACCGCGCGGTGATGGCCGCCATCGAGGCACGCGACGCGGAAGCCGCCATGGCCCGCATGCGCGAGCACTTCCGCAACGGGCTTGAAGCGGCGAATTAGGTCCGCCCCCAGGCTGCGCGCACTTCGTGTCGCTTCGCACCCCCCGGCTCAATCCAGGCCGAGGGTGCCGGTTTCGTTGGCCAGGTGCTGCGCGGTTTCCAGCAGCAGCGGTGCGATGCGGGTCACCATCGTGTCCTTGGGCAACAGGTAGGCAGGGCCGCCGCAGCTCACGGAATAACGTTCGCCGCGCGGGCCTTCCAGCGCGAAGCCGATGGCGTGGATGTGGGGGTTCCATTCGCCGAAGGAGCCGCAGTAGCCCAGCCGGGTGTATTCATCGAGGCCGGACATCAGGCCCGGCTCGATGACGCCCCAGCTCTCGCCGCTCTCGGCCCGTATCTGGGCCAGCAGCTCGGACTGCTCCGCCGCAGGCAGGGCCGCGAGATAAGCGCGCCCGGCGGCCGAGGTCGCGATGGTCATGCGCGTGCCGACCTCGATGCGGGAGCTGATGACCACCGAGCGGGGCCGCAGCGAGTCGATGACCAGCATGTCGAGCTCGTCGCGCACGCCGAGGTGCACGCTCACGCCCGCAGCCTCCGAGAGCGCCGCCAGATGCGGCCGGGCCACGGTGCGCAGGTCGAAGTGGCGAAGGTAGCGGCTGCTCATGTCGAGCAGCGCGGGGCCGAGGCTGAAACGCTCGCTGTCCTGGGACTGTCGTAAATACCCCGCACTCACCAGCGTGGCGGTGAGCCGGGACACCGTGGCTTTGGGAATGCCGGTGGTGTCCGCCAGTTCGCGATTGCCTATGGGTGCCGAGGCCATGCCGATGACTCTCAGGAGAGCCAGTCCTCTGGCGAGCGCACTTACTTCTTCTTTGCCGCCAATCGCGTCACTCATGTATCCAAACCTTTTTATGTCCCTGATGTCCTCATTTTTCAGCAAAAAACGGTTGACGCGCCACTTATCGTGAAGTAGCAATTTCGGAACATCG
Source organism: Variovorax sp. CAN15 (assembly GCF_030462475.1). Taxonomy (GTDB): domain Bacteria; phylum Pseudomonadota; class Gammaproteobacteria; order Burkholderiales; family Burkholderiaceae_C; genus Variovorax. The sequence continues at coordinate 15,230 of NZ_JASMRZ010000076.1, read as the reverse complement.
TTTCAGGAAAGGCTTGGTGGCCGATTCCGGCCCCTGATGCCGTACCGGCAAAAGCGCGCGCGGCGCCCCGGATTCAGGCCGCCTGCGCAGCGGCAGGCTCGCGTGCCAGCGCCATGACTTCGTGCGCGGGCAGCGTCTTGAGCCGATGGTCGCTCCAGACCTGCCGCCAGCGGCGCGCACCCGGAAGACCGTTGCGCAGACCCAGCATGTGCCGGGCGATCGGCCACCAGTGCGTGCCGTGCCCGGCCGCCTCGCGGGCCATGTAGTCGCACATCAGCGACTCGACTTCATCGCGCGTCAGCGTCTGCTCGCCGGCGCCGAAGAACTCGGCGTCCCACTCGGCCAGCCACCAGGGGTTGTGATATGCCTCGCGCCCCACCATCACGCCGTCGAGCAGGCGCAGATGCTCGTGCACCTGCGCGTTGACCGTGATGCCGCCGTTGATGGCGATGTGCAGGTCGGGAAACTCGTGCTTCAGCCGGTGCACCAGCTCGTAGCGCAGCGGCGGAATCTCGCGGTTCTGCTTCGGGCTCAGCCCCTGCAGCCACGCATTGCGCGCGTGCACGATGAAGGTTCTGCAGCCGGCCTCGCTCACCTGGCCGACGAAGTCGCGCACGAATTCGTAGCTCTCGATCCTGTCGATGCCGATGCGGTGCTTGACCGTCACCGGAATGCCGACCGCGTCGACCATCGCCTTCACGCAGTCGGCCACTAACTGCGGCTCGTTCATGAGGCAGGCACCGAAGGCACCGCGCTGCACCCGCTCGCTGGGGCAGCCGCAATTCAGATTGATCTCGTCGTAGCCCCACTCCTCGCCGAGCTTCGCACAGTGCGCCAGATCGGCCGGCTCGCTGCCACCGAGCTGCAACGCGACAGGGTGCTCCTCGGCGTTGAAGCGAAGGTGGCGCGGCACGTCGCCGTGCATCAATGCGCCGGTCGTGACCATCTCGGTGTAGAGCAGCGCGTGGCGCGAGAGCAGGCGATGGAGGTAGCGACAGTGCCTGTCGGTCCAATCCATCATGGGTGCAACGGAGACGACCTTCTCTTCCAAAACGCGGGATTCCTGTGGTTGGCGACGGGGCCCGGGCACTGGCCGAGCCGGGCGGGCAAGCCTGCTAGTTTCTCACGCCGCCCTTTCCAGGCGCTCCCGCCTGGCCATGTAGCCGCCCGCGTCGCGCTGAACATGCCAGCCGACCCTGCGGCGCGCCGCAGCCCGCTCAAGGTTCTACGGCCGATGGAGGCGTTGTCCGACTCGACACGCCACACCGGCAGGGAGAATGCCTGTGTCGGCCCGAGACAAGCCGACGAGAACGAACGAAGACTGCCCGAGAAGCCCGACTGCGAATAATGACCCGCATCTACCTGATAGAAGACAACCCTCTGATCGCCACCACGCTGACCGACGGGCTGCAGGAGTTTTCCGGCTGCGACGTGATCGGCACCGCCACCACCTCCGTGGACGCCATCGACTGGCTCGGGAGGAACCCGGAGGAATGGGACGCGGCGGTCATCGACATCTTCCTGGCCGAGGGCAACGGGCTCACCGTGGCGCAGTACCTGCAGGAGCACAAGTCGCCGGCGCAGCGCACGGTGGTGCTGATGAACCATGCCACGTCGGAAGTGCGCGAAGGCGCGCTCTCCGCCGGCGTGGATGCAGTGTTCGACAAGTCGCTGCAGCTCGAAGCCTTCTACGACTTCTGCAGGAAGCTGAGCATCTCGCCGCGGCGCTGAGATAAGTCGGGCAGCCCTGCGGGGCTTACTCATCGGGGGCTCTCGCGCGAGTCCGGCTGCACAATCGTCCGCGTGCCGTGCATCCGACATCACCTGCCCTTCGCCCTCCTGCTCGCACTGACGTTCGCGTCCGCCGCGCCCACGGCGCTCGCGGCGCAGCCGGTGCTGCTCATCACTTCGCCCGCCGCGCTGCAGGCGGCGGAGAAATCCGGCGCCGGCTTCGCGCGCTGGATGGGCGGCGAATCGGCGCAATCCGCCGATGGCGTCACCCCCAACGAGGCGCTGATGCCATCGCCGGCCTGGCGCTCCATCGCAGGCCCGCTGGCTGCGAGCCTCGCCAGCATCCAGCGGCGCGACAAGCAGGCGGGCGTAGGCGTCTCGCGCTATCCGCACCGGCTGTTCGACGCGCGCTGGCTCGCGAGCCCCGATGCCTTCTTCGAACTGGTTGGCGTGGCCAACCGCATGGACCGCCGGCCCTTCCAGCACGGCGCATGCGGCGAGACGCGGCTGGTGTACCGGCTGGCCTACCGCACGGCGGCGATGCAGTCGCGCCTGCCGATGACGGTCAACGTCGAGCTGCGCGGCGACGCACCCGATGCCGACGGAAGCTGCGCCACTGTTGCGAAGCGCTGGCAGCCGCCGCAGGCCGCGATGGCCGACGAGGCGCTGGGCCGCTGGCTGATTTCCGCCGATGGCCCGCTGGCGCCGAAACGGCTGGAGCACGCGCGCATCGCGCAGCTCACGACCAACCTGCAGAGCGTGCGCYGGCCCTCGGCTGTGCGGCCCGACCTGGGCGGCCATGCCGAATACATGCTGCGCGCCTTCCGCTGGAACGCGGGCGCCAGGCGCTTCGATGTCGCGCCGCTGGAGAACACGCCCGACGTCGCCAGGCTCAAGGCCAATGCCCCGCTGCGCAAGGAGCTGCAGAAGTGGCTGCAGCAGCCTGCGAACCTGCGCGCGCTGGACGAGGCCACGCTGCAGATTCCCGACAGGTTCCTCGCCACCGAAGCCATCTCGGTCGCGCCGCGCGGGCTGGAACGGCTCGCGAACCGGCCCTTCGCGCAGATCTTCACGCCCGGCGAATGGCAGGCCGTGCCCGCCAGCCGCACGCTGCAGTCGCCCCAAGCCATCCTGCGCCGCCTCGACGACCTGAGCTGCATGGGCTGTCACCAGAGCCGCGCGGTCGCGGGCTTCCACCTGCTGGGCGTCGACCGGCGCGGCGCCTCGCGGACCTTCACCACCGGCAACGCGCTGGCGGTGCCGCACTCGCCGCACGTGCAGGACGAGCTGGCGCGGCGCGAAAGCTATGTGCGCGCCGCGCTCTCCACGCCAAGGCCCGATCCATTCCGGCCCCTGGCCGAGCCGATGGAAGCGAATGCCGCAGCCGGGCGCGCGACCGTCGGCGCGCGCTGCGAGCCCACGCGCATCACGCAGTCGGCCAACGCATGGCTCGACCGCGCCGAGAAGCTGCCGCGCGTTGCCTGCGAAGGCGCGTCATCGGTATGCGAGAAAACCTCGGTCGGCTTTCCGGGCGGCATGTGCTCCGGCCCCTGCGACCCCAGGAACCCGAACGGCACCTGCGGTGGCATCGCGATCCTCAGCGACTTCAACAGCTGTCTCGCCGCGAAAAAACCTTTCGGCGAATGCCTGGCGAAGCACACGCGGCCCGGCAACCTGCGCAGTTGCTCGGCGCAGCAGGCCTGCCGCGACGACTACATCTGCGCACAGGCCGATGGCAAGCCCGAGGGGCAAGGCGCCTGCATTCCGCCCTACTTCCTGTTCCAGATGCGGGTGGACGGGCACTCCTGAGCGCCCCGAGGCCGGCGGCTGGCCCTAGTATCCAGTCCGTCCGACAACAACACCAAGACCGAGGCCCCGATGGACGTCTTCGAGAACGTGCTCATCATGCTGATCGCCGCCTGCCTGCTGCTGCAGCTCTCGCGGCGCCTGGCACTGCCCTACCCGTCGATGCTGGCGCTGGCCGGCGTGTGCCTGGGCGCCATGCCCTGGGTGCCGCACGTGAGCCTCGATCCGCACCTGGCGCTCGCGCTCTTCATCGCGCCCGCCCTGCTCGACTCGGCCTTCGACACCTCCCCGCGCGAGCTGCGGCGCAACTGGATGTCGCTGGTCTCGCTGGTGCTGGTGGCGGTGCTGCTGACCACGGCCGTGGTCGCATGGGCCGGCTGGGCTTTCGCGGGGCTGCCGCTGGCCGCGGCGATCACGCTCGGCGCGATCGTCGCGCCGCCCGACGCGGTGGCCGCGGCGGCGGTGATGCAGCAGTTCCGCATTCCACGGCGCACGCTGTCGATCATCAACGGCGAGAGCCTGCTCAACGACGCGGTGGCGCTGCTGGTCTTCGGCGTGGCGGTGTCGGCGGCCGGCGCCGCGCACGTGCCGATGACGAGCTCGCTGCCGATGCTGCTGGTGGCGGTGCCCGGCGGCGCGCTGGTGGGCTTCGCCTTCGCCAAGCTCAATCTCCACTTTGGCGCGCCGCTCTTCGCGGGCACGCGCTCGGCCATCATCTTCCAGTTCGTGATGACCTTCGGCGCGTGGATCGTGGCCGAGCGGCTGCACCTTTCACCCATCATCTCGGTAGTGGCCTTCGGCATGACGCTGGGCCAGTTCGCGCCGAAGCGCCATGCGCCGCGCGACCGCGTGCATTCCTACGCGGTGTGGGGCGCGGTGGTGTTCACGCTCAACGTGCTGGCCTTCTTCCTCATGGGGCTGCAGGCGCGCGGCATCCTCACGCGGCTGTCGGGTCCGCAGCTGGCGCATGCGCTGGAGTTCGCGGGCCTCGTGCTGGTGCTGGTGATCGCGGTGCGGGTGGCGTGGGTGCTGATCTATGGCGCGGCCATGCGCCGGTACAAGCTGCGGCTGATCGCGCGCGGGCGCAAGATGCCGCTGCCTTCGAGGCGCATCAGCGTGCTGGTCGGATGGTCGGGCATGCGCGGGCTGGTCACGCTGGCCACAGCCTTCGCGCTGCCGGCGGATTTTCCGGGGCGCGACCTCATCGTGCTCAGCGCATTCGCGGTGGTGCTGGGCACGCTGGTGATCCAGGGCTTCACCATCGGGCCGCTGATCCGGGCGCTGAAGATCGAGCCCGACGATTCGCTGGACAAGGAACTCTCGCTCGCCCGCACCGCGATGATGGACGCGGCGCTCGCAGCCATCGAAGCGGAAGACAGCCGCGAAGCCGATGCAGTGCGCGACGAGTACCGCGCGGCCCGCGTCCTGGCGCAGGACCAGCGCCAGCCGCAGGCCAAGACTGCGCACGACCAATTGCGCGCCGTGGCCATCCGCGCGCAGCGGCAAGCACTCGACTCGCTACGCCGCGCCGGCGAGATCGAGGACGACGCCTACCACCAGCTCGAGGAAGAGATGGACTGGGCCGAACTCAACGCCATCCCGGCGAACGACGTGCGGCTGCAGAGCGTCTGATCCGCATGGCTCCCTCTCCCCTCGGGGAGAGGGTTGGGGTGAGAGCCTCGGCCTCCACATCGAGGCCGCGCCTCATCGATCGCACAGCGCCCTCACCCTGGCCCTCTCCCAGAGGGAGAGGGAACAAGACCTTCAGACATCCTCGTACCACCGGTCCTTCGCCAGCATCACCCGGTGGTGGCCGTGGCCCGAGGGCATCATCGGAAAGCAGTTCTCCTGCGCTTCGACCTGCACGTCGAGGAAGAACGGGCCCTCGCTCGCGAGGCACTCGGCCAGCGCGTCTTCCAGCTCCGCCGGGTCGCACACCCGCCGCGCACCCCAGCCGAAGGCCTTGGCCAGCGCCACGAAGTCGGGCAACGCCTCGTTCCAGCTGTGGCTCAGGCGGTTGCCGTGGTTCAGCTCCTGCCACTGGCGCACCATACCCATGTAGCCGTTGTTGCTCAGCACCAGCTTCACCGGCACGCGGTGCTGCACCGCCGTGGAGAGTTCCTGGATGTTCATCAGCACCGAGGCGTCGCCGCTCACGCACACGGTGAGCGCGCCGGGGTGGCCGATCTGCGCGCCGATGGCGGCGGGCAGCCCGTAGCCCATGGTGCCGGCGCCGCCGGAGGTGAGCCAGCGGCGCGGGCTGTCGAAGCGCAGGTACTGCGCGGCCCACATCTGGTGCTGGCCCACGTCGGTCGACACGATGGCGTCGCGCCCGGCGATGGCGCGCTGCAGCGAGGACATCAGCTGCTGCGGCAGGATCGAACCGGCCTTCGGTTCGAAGGCCAGGCAGTCGACGGCGCGCCAGCGCTCGATGCGCTCCCACCACGGCGCCAGCCGCTCGGGCGAGAAGCCCTCGGCGGGCAGCAGCGACAGCAGGCTCTCGAGGATCGCCGCGCAGTCGCCCACCATCGGCACGTCCACGCGCACCACCTTGTTGATGCTGCCGGGGTCGATGTCGATGTGGATCTTGCGGGCGTGCGGGCAGAACTCGTCGAGCTTGCCGGTCACGCGGTCGTCGAAGCGCGCTCCGACGCACACCACCAGGTCGGCCTCGTGCATCGCGAGGTTGGCCTCGAGCATGCCGTGCATGCCCAGCATGCCGATGAATTTCGGGTCCGACGCCGGAAACGCGCCCAGCCCCATCAGCGTGAGCGTGCACGGCGCGTGCATCAGGTTCACCAGCTTCGCGAAAGCCTCACAGGCCGCCGGCCCCGAGTTGACCAGTCCGCCGCCGCCGTAGATGACGGGCCGGCGGGCGGTCGAAAGCAGATCGGCCGCGCGCTGCACCATGGCCTTCGGCGGCAGCGCGGTACGGCTGGTGCGCAGGGCGCGCAACTGCGCAGGCTCGGCGGCGCGGCCCAGGCGCTGGAGCTGGATGTCCTTCGGCACGTCGAGCAGCACGGGGCCGGGGCGGCCGGTCGATGCGATCTCCAGCGCACGGCGAACCAGCGCGGGCACGTCGTCGGCGGCGCGCACCTGGCGGTTCCACTTCGTCACCGGGCGCGACATGCCCAGCGCGTCGCTCTCCTGGAACGCCTGCGTACCGATGACGGCGGTGGCCACCTGCCCGCTGATGCACAGCACCGGCACCGAATCGCTCATCGCGTCCAGCAGCCCGGTGATGGTGTTGCCCACGCCCGGCCCCGAGGTGACCAGCACCACGCCCACGCGGCCGGTGCTGCGCGCATAGCCCTCCGCCGCATGCACGGCCGCCTGCTCGTGGCGCACCAGCACGTGGCGCAGCCGGGGTTCACCGTGCAGCGCGTCGTACAGCGGGAGCGCCGCACCGCCGGGGTAGCCGAAGATCGTGTCCACGCCGCACTCGACCAGGGTGTCGAGCAGGGCTTCAGCGCCGTTGCGGATGCGCACCGGCTTCGCATCAGGGTGGAGAGACGGGGAGGACGTGGGGGGTAGGTCGAGCAGTCGCATGCCGTCAATTCTTCCGTTTCGGGCGCAGAATATGCATCTTTCTTTTGGCCCTTTAAGCTCGATTCATGAAAACCAATCGGCAAACACCGAGCGACAGCGAAGGATCTTTCGACAAGACCGACCTGGCGATCCTGCGGGTGCTCCTGCTGGACTCGCGCAAGACCCTGCAGGAGATCGGCAACGAGGTCGGCCTCTCGCCCACCAGTTGCTGGACGCGCATCAAGAAACTGGAGGCCACGGGCGTCATCAAGCGCTACACGGTGGACGTCGACCCGGCCAAGCTGGGCTACCACGACTCGGTGATCGTGCAGGTCACGCTCGAGAGCCACACCGACGAGACCCTCTACGACTTCGGCCGCACGCTCGCCACCATTCCGGAGATCCAGGAGGCCTACCTGGTCTCGGGCGACTACGACTACTACATCCGCATCGCCGTGCGCGACACGCGCGACTACGAGCGGCTGCTGCGCGAGAAGCTCTACAAGATCCCGGGCATCCGCCACAGCAAGTCGCACTTCGTGCTGCGGGTGCTGAAGGAAGCGAGCGTGCCCATCATCTGAGGCGCGCTGCCATGGCCGGGCTCAGAGCCGGATCAGTTCCACCCGCCGGTTCTTCGCCCGCCCCGCCTCGCTGTCGTTGGGCGCCACCGGCTCCGAGGCGCCCGCCCCGCGCGTGGTGAAGCGGCGCGGGTCCACGCCGGCTTTCACCAGTACCGCGATCACCGCCAGTGCCCGTCGCTTCGACAGATCGTCGTTGTGCTTCGCGTCGCCCTGTGCGTCGGTGTGGCCCACCACCGACAGCTTCAGCGGCGGGTTGTTGCGCATCAGCTTGGTCATTTCGTCGAGCGTGGGCTTCGACTCGGGCCGGATCACGTCCCGGTCGAGATCGAACAGGATGCCGTAGAGATTGACCCGCCCCGTCTCCGCCAGGCTCTTCTGCATGGCCGTGGCGTCGAGGAACACGATCTTGTTCTCCTCCATCGCCTTGCTCTCGACCACGCGCACGAAGGCGTGGTTGCCGACCTCGGCGTTGTGCTCGGCCAGCGCGATGCTGGCGTAGACGGTGCCGCCCGGGCCGGTCTTCCTCGCGAGCAGGTAGCGTCCGCTCACCGAGAAGTAGTTGCGCGCATAGTCGCCCCGGCTGCCCAGGCGCGGCCACTCGGGCTCGTCGAAGGCCAGCGCGAAGTCGTAGGGCGTGGTCGTGTCCACGCCGCCGGGGCGCGGCTTGTAGCAGGAGGCGTTGGAGGTCGCGCAGCTGAACAGCAGCTCGAAGCCCTTGGCCTTGAGGCTGGACTCGTAGTTGCGCTGCACCTCCAGCAGCGAGCGCTCCTTGGGCAGCCTGTACAGGTAGAGCGTGACCTTGCCCTCCACCTTGAGCAGCTCGGGCTTGCCGCCGCCCCAGTTCTGGAAGGGCTCCTTGATGAGGCCGACCTCGTCGTAGGAGGCGGCCTTGTAGCCGTCGAGCACCGAGCCTTCGTAGCGGCCGATCAGCGGGTTGTCCTTGGCCGGCTCGGCGGCGAAGGAGCCGGCGGCCGCCGAGAGCAGTGCGCCTGCCGCCAGGCGGGCAACGAGAACCATGAAGGCGGACTGTTTCATCGGCGGGCCCTGGAAGAGAAATGGAAGCGGGAACGGGAGCGAAACGCGGCGCCTGTCGATGCTAGGGAATGCCTCCACGGCTGTGCATTCGACGGACGGCCTATGCCGCGGCCGCTCAGCCGGGACGCCCGCGCACATGGCTCGCCGCCGTGTTAGCGGTCGTAATCGCGGGAATGTTCGACGGCGAACATAATCGCGCCCGTCTCGCAAGGGCGGGATCCGGGCTCCACGGCCCGAGGCCGCAACGCAGCGGCTTCGGGCCGGTGCCAATCACAAAGAAGCGACTTCCAAGGCAATGCGATCTATGAGGCTTGGCAGCAAGAGCTGTTGGCGAATCGGCAGGTGGATCGCAAAGCTTTTGCTGGCCGCCGCGCCGGTACTCCTGTCTTGCGCACAAGCCGCCGAGACGGCAGCGCGGCAGTCTCCGCAGGACGGCGAGGCCGTCCACATCACGCGGGTCGAGCTGCTTTCCGTCCCGGGTAACGGCTACACCGCTCCTCCGCGCGACGCGCAGGAGGCGGCACTGCCCGAAAAGGGCTGGAGGAAGGTCAACCTCCCGCACACAGTGGGACGCGAGCTGGTGCCCGACGAAGGCAGCGGCACACGCACCGTGACCGACTGGTACCGCATCGACCTGTCCGGCAGGGCTTCCGCGGGGGAGCCCCAGCTGCTCTATCTCCCGCGCTGGAAGACGCTGGGCCACATCGCGGTGTATGGCGACGGCGCCCTGCTCCACCAGTCGCACGGCAGCCCGGTCCACAACGGCTACAACCATCCCCTGCTGATCCCGCTGAACGCGACGGCCAACACGCCGCCGCCTAAGACCGTGCTGATTCGCGTGGACCGCCTGCGCAACAGTGGCAGCGGTTTTTCCACCGTCTGGGTGGGCAGCGAGGAATCGCTGGGCTGGCGCTACCAGATCCGCCAGTTGCTGCAGGTGCAGCTGCCTTTCATGGGCAGCGCCGCCTTCCTGGCGGTCGGCGCGTTCGCCTTCGCGGTATGGCTGGGCCGGCGGCGCGAACTGCTCTACCTGCTGTTCTTCGCCATCTCCGCGCTCGCCTTCTTCAGGACGCTGCACTACTACGCGGGCGGCAGCTACCTCCCCGTCTCTGACGAGTGGTTCGAATGGATCACCGTTTCCAGCCTGCTCTGGCTGGTCATCCTCATCCATCTGTTCCTGCAGCGACTGCACCAGCAGCCCTCGGTGTGGCTCACCCGCGTCGCGGTCGGCCTGGCAGTGGCCTGCAGCGTCTCGACGCTGCCCCACGTGTCGACGAGGATCGTCAGCCTCTACCTGTTCACGCCGCTGCTCAACCTCGCGGTGCTGCCCGTGGCGGTGCTCATCTTCACGGTGAACCTGCGCAAGTCGCTGGGCACGCTGCAGACCGAAGGCCGCCTGGTGGCGGGCTGGACGGTGTTCGCGCTCGCGCTGACTTCCTACGACGGGCTGCTGCAGAACAACCTGGTGAGCCCGGAGAGCGTCTACATGTCGCCCTACGCCATCATCAGCCTGTTCTTCGTCTTCTCGTACATCATGTTCCAGCGCTACACCGGCGCGTTCGCCGAGGTGGGCCGACTGAACATGGGCCTGGCGCTGCGCCTGCGGGAGCGCGAGGCCGAGCTGGAGCAGAGCTACCAGCGGCTGCGCGTGAGCGAGAACCAGCACATGCTCAGCGCCGAGCGCCGCCGCCTCATGCAGGACATGCACGACGGGCTGGGCTCCTCGCTCATCAGCGCCATCCGCTCGGTGGAGCGCGGCGCCATGAGCGAGGCCGAGATCTCCCGCGTGCTCAAGGGCTGCATGGAAGACCTGCGGCTGGTGATCGACTCCATGGAAAGCGTCGACGCCGACCTGCTGCTGCTGCTGGCGACCATGCGCTTTCGCCTGGCGCCGCGCATCGAGAGCGCGGGCATCACCCTCCAGTGGGAAGTGCAGCCCGTTCCCGCCCTCGCCTGGCTGGACCCGGACGGCGCGCTGCACATCCTGCGCATCGTGCAGGAGTGCGTGGCCAATGTGCTGCGCCATACGCGCGCCACCACCATCTGCGTCAGCACCGCGATGGCGGACGAAGGCGTGTGCGTGATCGTCGAGGACAACGGCGGCGGCTTCGACGTGAACGAAGCCATGCGGCGTGGCGGCCGCGGCCTGCGCAACCAGCAGCGTCGCGCACAGGAAATCGGCGGCAGCGTGAGCTGGGAGGCCGGCGCCGCCGGCACGCGCTTCGTGCTCTGGCTTCCGCTGGAGCGGCCGGCCGGCGTCGGCAAGGTGCTGGGCGTGGCCTGAGGCAGGCTCCCCGGCTCAGAGGCTCGCCGCGATCTGTTCGCGCAGCCACCTGTGCGCCGGATCGCGATGCCGGCGCTCGTGCCAGAGCATCGCCATCTCGTAGCCCGGCACCTCCAGCGGCGCCTCCACCACGCTCAGCCCTGCGGCGTTGCGCGCCAGCCGCTCCGGCAGCATCGCGACCATGTCCGTGCCTGCCACCGCCGACATCATGAAAAGAAAGTGCGGCACCGACAGCACCACGCGGCGCGTCAGGCCCTTCTCCGCCAGCGCCTCGTCGGTAGGCCCAGCAAAGCCGCCGCCGCCCAGCGAGACCACCACGTGCTCCAGCGCGCAGAACTGCGCGAGCGTCGGCCGGCGCTTCAGGCGCGGATGACCGGCGCGCCCGACGAGCACATAGCGTTCGTTGAACAGCACCCGCGCATGCAGGCCCGGCGGCGCGCCCACGCTGGTGTGGAAGAACAGATCGATCTCGCCGCTTTCCAGCTGCCGCGCCATGCGCGACGGCACCGCCTCCACCACCGCCAGCCGCGTGTTCGGCGCGGCGGCACGCAGCCCGGCCAGCGCAGGCAGCAGGATGGCCGACTCGGCATAGTCGGCGGCAGCGACGCGCCAGGTGGTGCTGGCCTCGGCCGGCTCGAAGGGCCGCGTCGGCGCCACCGCGCGGCCCAGCGCCTCGAGCGCCTCGCGCAACGGCTCGCGCAGCTCATCAGCCCGCGCGGTGGGACGCATGCCGCGCTGTGCGGGCAGCAGCAGCGGATCGTTGAACACCTCCCGCAGCTTGGCGAGCTGCACGCTCACCGAGGGCTGCGACAGATTCAGCCGCTCGGCCGCGCGCGTGACGTTGCGCTCGGCCAGCAGGGTGTCGAGCGTTACCAGCAAGTTGAGGTCGAGGCGGCTGAAATTGTTCATGGCAATTCCTGGAATTCAGACTATTCATTTCCAATATATCGCCAGCGTACCTAACCTGAGGGCGTCTCCACTCGAAACCTCAAGAAATCATGAATGTCCTTCTGGTCCTCGCCCATCCCGAACCCGCCTCCCTCAACGGCGCGCTGCACCGCTTCATGGTCGACCGCCTGACGGCCGCCGGCCACAGCGTGCGCGTGTCGGACCTCTACGCCATGCGCTGGAAGCCCGCGCTCGACGCCGACGACTTTCCCGCGCGCGACACCGCCGCGCGCTTCGACCCCGCCCTGGATTCGCAACGGGCCTTCGAGGCCGGCACGCAGGCCGTCGACATCGCCGCCGAGCAGGAAAAGCTGCTCTGGGCCGACGCGGTGATCCTGCAGTTCCCGCTCTGGTGGTACTCGATGCCCGCCATCCTCAAGGGCTGGATCGAGCGCATCTACGCCTACGGCTTCGCGTACGGCGTCGGCGAGCATTCCGACACGCACTGGGGCGACCGCTTCGGCGAAGGCACCATGGCCGGCAAGCGCGCCATGCTCGTGGTGACCACCGGCGGCTGGGCCTCGCACTACGCGCCCCGCGGCATCAACGGGCCGATGGACGACCTGCTCTTTCCCATCCACCACGGCATCCTCTACTACCCCGGCTTCGACGTGCTGCCGCCCTATGTGGTGCATCGCACCCACAAGGTCGACGAAGCCGCGTATGCGCGCATCACGCGGGAGCTGGGCGAGCGGCTCGACACGCTCTTCAGCACCGAGCCGATTCCTTTCCGCCGCCAGAACGGAGGCGACTACGAAATTCCCGCGCTCACCCTGCGCGAGCACATCGCGCCGGGCAAGACGGGCTTCGCGGTGCACACCGCGGATTGACGCAGGCTCAGGGCAGCACCGGGTTCGCCGCCGCGTTGGCGATCGCCGCATCGGCATCCACCCGCAGCATGAATCGCTTCGCCACCAGGTCGTTGGCGGCAGCCGTCACGGCAGCGACATAGCCCGCCTGGTCGGTATAGCGCTCCTGCAGCGAGGGGCGCGGATCGGCGCCACGCAGCGCGGCTGTCTTCGCGAACGGGAAGTACGAGCCGAACAGGCCCGCCTGGTCGATGCGGCCGGGCACGCTCGTGTAGTTCCAGCCGGTGTTCGTGCCCAGCGGCACGGCCACGTCGAGGCTGCGGATGCCGGCGACGTCGTTGCCGTCGGCGTCCACCTGCGGCACCAGGATCGCGTAGTCGCGGCCCAGGTAGGCCGGCGGCACCTGCGTGGCGATGCCGCTCTCGTCCTGCGGACGGTAGCTGGGGCCCCAGTCGAGCAGCGAGTAGTTGTTGACCAGGCCGGTGAAGCTCACGCCCGGAATGGCCGGGAACTTGACCTGCGGCGGCCGCACCAGCGTGGCGTCGGCGATCTTCGGCACCTGGCTGTCGGGCGGCGTCGTGCCATTGACGACCCAGTCCTCCAGGTTCTGGTAGAGCGCGCGCACCACCGGAATCACGCCGGCATTGCCGTTGGTCGCATAGAGCGCGCCGGCGCTCGCGCCCGGCAGCGAGGCAAGGCCCAGCAGATGGTGCGTGCTCGCGTAGTAGTAGACACGGGCGTTGGCTGGCTGCACGAGGTCGGTCGTGCCCCACGCGTCGGTCAGGAGCGGAGAGCCCTGCAGAACGTAGAACTCGGTGCCGCTGAAGCCGATGAAGAGCTTGGGGCATGTACCGCTGGCCTCGCAGCGCGACAGGATGCCGCCGCGCCGCTGTGCCACGTCGTCCACGTAGTCCTTCGAAAGGCCGCGCGTGCCCGCCTGACCGAAGGCCGTGTGGTCGGCGCGCACGCCGCCACCGCCGCCCGGAATGGAGAAGCGCATGTTGATGTTCGTCTGCCGCGCCGCGATCTGCGCGAACACGCCGTCGAACACCTTCCGGCCCGCGCGGTCCTCGTTGAAGCCCAGGTGCACGAAGGTCTTCATGAAGTTGCCGCACTGCGAGACGCCCGAGGCGATGGTGTTCCTTATCGCCGCGGCCACCGGATTGGCCGTGCCGGCCGAGTCGCTCGCATCGCGGTGGAAGAAGCTGATCATGTCGCGCAGCGCCGCGAGGCCCAGGCCCATGACCTTCGGGTCCTTCGCGACGTAGACCAGCTCGTACAGATAGGCCGGGTCCCACTTGTCCTTCAGGCACACGTTCGTCTCGTCGGGCGTGCCCGGGAACGGCATGGCGGTGCTGCACTTGGCGAACTTCCATTCGCTCGCGGGAATCAGCTGGCGCGCGTCGCCCTCGTTGATGCGGCGCGTGAGCACGTAGCCGGGCTTCGTGTTGTCGAGGCTCGCGGCCGGGTAAGCCTGCATCGCCGCGTTGAACGGGCCGCCGGGCAGCGGCAGCGAATCGTTGGTGGCGGCGGTGGGCAGCAGTTCGGCGCGGTAGGTACCGGTGATGCTGCTGCCGTCGGCGTTCTTCGCGACCGGCACCTTCAGCGTGAGCTTGCCGGCAGCCGCCGGCACGTCGCCCTGCCATGCGGCCGTGAGGAACATGTAGCCGCGCGAGGCGAAGTAAGGATCGAGGTTCACGATGTTGCCGCGATTCGGCGCGTCGTAGCGCAGCACGCCGCTGGCCTTGCTCATGTCCTTGGGCTTGAAGAGCACGAAGTCGGAGGTGTACTCGACCTTGCCGTTGGCGTTGAGCGGCGCGAGCTGCAGGTCCTGGATGATCGCGTTGCGCGCGTCCTTCGGGTCGACCTCGCCGGTGAAGGTGCCGGTGATCTTCTGGTAGGCGCCCACGCTGCCGAACGTGCCGGGCACGTCCTCGGTCGCGCTGATGGCGAGCTTGTATTTCGGGGCGGAGGCCGCGGCGGGCGGGGGCGTCGACGGGGTTCCGGTGGAAGGCGGCGGCAGGATCAGCCCGCCCGCTCCTCCGCCGCCGCTTCCGCCGCAGGCGCTCAGAAGAAAAAGGGCGGCCGAAGCCACCGTGGCAGCCCTGAGGCTCCAGCGTTTCATGGTTTGTCTCCTTCGTTTTGTGTCTTTGTCTGCGTGCGGCGCCGATCCCCGCTACGGCGCGCGCTCTGCCGTTACTCGGCCTCGATGCCGGCAGCCTTCACGATGCGGCCCCACTTCTGCGACTCGCCGGCCTGGAACTTCGCCAGTTCTTCCGGCGAACTCGTGAACACCTCGGTGCCGGTCGGCTCGTAGAACGCGGTCTTCGCGGCTTCGCTCTTCGCGGCCTTCACCAGCAGCTCGTTGAGGCGCTTGACCACGGCCGGCGGCGTCTTCGCGGGCGCGTAGGCGGCGAACCAGTAGCCCATCTCGTAGCCCTTGACGCCGGCTTCGGCGGAGTAGGGCGCGCTATCTCCCGGGGCGTGGATGCCGAGATCTCCTTGAGG
>NZ_JASMRZ010000075.1 GCF_030462475.1 Variovorax sp. CAN15 | reverse complement strand
GCGCGGCGAGCGCTGGTACGGACGCGGCACGGCCGACAACAAGGGCCAGCACAGCATCAACCTGGGCGGCCTGGCTGCAGCGCTGGAAGCCCGTGGCGGCCGCCTGGGCTACAACGTGACCTGGCTCATCGAGATGGGCGAGGAGGCTGCCTCGCCCGGCCTTCACGCGGTGTGCGAGCAGCAGCGCGACAAGCTGCGCGCCGATCTGTTCATCGCCAGCGACGGCCCGCGCGTGAGCGCCGCGCGGCCCACGCTCTTCCTCGGCTCGCGCGGCGCGGTCAACTTCAGCCTGCGGCTGCGCGCGCGGCCTCGCGGCTACCACTCGGGCAACTGGGGCGGCGTGCTGGTCAACCCGGGCACGGTCATCAGCCATGCGGTGGCCTCGCTGGTGGATGCGCGCGGCCGCATCCTCGTCGAGGCGCTGCGTCCGCCGCCGGTGGCGCGGGCGGTGCGCGACGCGCTGGCCAGCATCGCCATCGGCGGCGGCGCGGACGATCCCGAGGTCGACGAGGCCTGGGGCGAACCGGGCCTGAGCCCGGCGGAGCGGCTCGTGGCCTGGAACACCATCGAGGTGCTGGCGCTTGGCGCGGGCTCGCCGCAGCGGCCCGTCAACGCGATTCCCTCCGAGGCCGTGGCGCACTGCCAGCTGCGCTTCGTGGTCGGCACGCCGTGGCAGGACCTGCAGAAGATCGTTCGCGCGCACCTCGACGCGCACGGCTTCGGCCAGGTCGAGGTGCAGGTCACGCTGACTGGCGCCGCGACGCGGCTCGACGTGGAGAACCCCTGGGTGGGCTGGGCGCGCAAGTCCATCGAGGAAAGCAGCGGCCAGCGGCTCGACCTGCTGCCCAACCTCGCCGGCTCGCTGCCCAACGACGTCTTCGCCGACCTGCTGGGGCTGCCCACGCTGTGGGTGCCGCATTCGTACCCGGCCTGTGCGCAGCACGCGCCCAACGAGCACCTGCTCGCGCCGCTGGCGCGCGAGGGCCTGCAGATCATGGCCGGCCTCTACTGGGACCTGGGCGAGCCGGGCCTTGCGCCGTGGGCCGCAGGCCGTCTTTCGCAATCCGCTTCCACTCTCTCCTGACACGCACCATGGACATCGCCATCTCACGCCGCCGCTTCGGCCTGCTGCTTTCCGCCTCCGCCGTCGCGGGTCTCCATGCGCCCGCCTTCGCACAGGGCACCTGGCCCGGACGGCCCATCCGGCTGGTCGTGCCCTTTCCGCCCGGCGGCGGCACCGATCTCGTCGCGCGCGCCATGGGGCAGACGCTGTCGGAGCAGCTCGGCCAGCCAGTCGTGATCGACAACAAGCCCGGCGCCTCCACCATCATCGGCACCGACGCGGTCGCCAAGGCCGCGCCCGACGGCTACACGCTGCTGCTGTCGGGCTCGACCAGCTTCAGCGTGAACCCGGCCCTGCGCGCCAAGCTGCCCTACGACACGGTGCGCGACCTCGCGCCCATCGCCATCGTGGCGCGCACGCCGCTGGTGCTGGTGGTGGGCAAGGGCCAGCCCTGGCAATCGCTGCCCGAACTTATCGCGGCGGCCAAGGCCAAGCCGAAGAGCATCCGCTACGCCACCTTCGGTTCGGGCTCGGGGCCGCACCTGTCGGGCGAGCTGTTCGCAATGGCCGCGGGCATCCAGCTGCAGGACATTCCGTACAAGGGCAGCAGCCAGAGTTCGCTGGCGGTGATCGGCGGCGAGGTCGAAATCGCCATCGATACCGTGGCCGCCGTGGCGCCGCACGTGCGCGCGGGCAAGCTGCGTGCGCTGGGCATCGTGGGCGCGACGCGCTCCAGCATGCTGCCCGAGGTGCGCACGCTGGCCGAGCAGGGCCTGCCAGAGGCCACCTTCGACGCCTGGTACGGCTTTGCCGCGCCGGCACGCACGCCGGCGCCGGTGATCGACAAGCTCGCTCGCACGGTGGTCGCCACCATGGGCCACCCGGCGCTGCAGGCCCAACTGCGCGCGCAGGGCATGGAGCCGGTGGCCATCGGCGCGGCCGCATTCCGCGCGCAGATGGAAGGCGAGATCTCGCGCTACCGCGCGCTCGCCCACCGGGCGGGCATCGCGGCGGAATAAGCGCTCAGGCGCTCAGGAAGTCGCGCAGCGCGAACAGCACCGCATCGGGCGCCTCGCTCATCAGCGAGTGGCCCGCGTGCACCGTCACCACCTTCGCGTTGCGCGCCTTGCCCACCAGCGCCTTGGTGGCGCGCGGCGGCGTCATCTGGTCGGCATCGCCCAGCAGGAACAGCACCGGGCACTGCACCTTCTCCATCGCAGCCTCGCCGTTGGCGTAGTCGTTGCAGGCCTTGAAGCCGATGTGGAACACGTTGGCCTCGCGGTTGCTCGCCAGCACGCGGCGCATCAGCGCGCGCGAGCTGCCGTAGAGCCAGGTGCCGGGGCCGAGCGAGGAGGGCGGCGGCGCCAGCAGCGAGTGCGAGAAGGTGTTGACCATGGCGATGGCGCGCTGCGGGTCGCTCACCGAACTTTCGAGCAGCGCGGGCGACACCACCATCGGGTAGGCCGTGCCCACCATCGCGAGCTGCGTGATGCGCTCCGGCGCGCGCGAGGCCGCCTCCAGCGCGATCAGCGAGCCGAAGCTGTGGCCGACCAGCGCGGCCTTCTGCACGCCGGCCGCGTCGAGCAGCGCAATCACGAACTGCGCCGCCTCTTCCACGCTGGCCGGCGGCGGGCCGTCGCTCTTGCAGTGGCCGGGCAGGTCGACCGCGAGCACGTTCCAGCCGTGGTTGGCGAACCAGCGGCTCTGCAGGATCCACACGCTGTGGTCGTTGAGCACGCCGTGGATGAAGACGACGGTGGGCTTGGCCGCATCGAAGGGCTTGCCGCCGGTGTAGCAGTACGCGGTGTGGCCGTTGACGGTGTAGTTCATCTCAGGCCCCCGCCTTTTCCGCGGCCTTCAGGGCGCGCTTCAAGTCGTCGATCAGGTCGGCAGGGTCTTCCAGGCCGATCGACAGGCGGATCGTGCCCTGCGAAATGCCCGCGCCCGCCAGCGCCTCGTCGGTCATGCGGAAGTGCGTGGTGCTCGCGGGGTGGATCACCAGGCTGCGGCAGTCGCCCACGTTGGCCAGGTGGCTGAAGATCTTCAGCGCCTCGATGAAGGCCTTGCCCTGCGCGCGGCTGCCCTTGATGTCGAAGCTGAACACCGCGCCCGCACCGCGCGCGCCGTGGCGCAGCAGCTTCTGCGCGAGCGCATGGCTCGGGTGCGATTCGATCAGCGGGTGCCCCACGCGCGACACGAACGGGTGGCTCGCGAGGAACTCGACCACCTTCTGCGTGCTGTCGATGTGGCGCTCCATGCGAAGCGGCAGCGTCTCGATGCCTTGGAGGATCAGCCAGGCCGTGTGCGGGCTCATCGAGGCGCCGAAGTCGCGCAGGCCTTCGCGGCGCGCGCGCAGCAGGAAGGCGCCCACCGTGCTTTCCTCGCTGAACACCATGTTGTGGAAGCCGTCGTAGGCCTGCGTCAGCTCGGCGAACTTGCCCGATTTTTCCCAGTCGAAGCTGCCGCCGTCCACCACCACGCCGCCGATGACGGTGCCGTGGCCCGAGAGGAATTTGGTGGCCGAGTGGTAGACCAGATCGGCGCCCCAGTCGAAGGGCTTGATGAGGTAGGGCGAGGTGAGCGTGGAGTCGACCAGCAGCGGCACGCCGGCCTCGTGCGCGATGTCGGCCACGGCCGGGATGTCGAGCACGTCCAGCCCGGGGTTGCCCACCGTCTCGCCGAAGAAGAGCTTGGTCTCGGGGCGCACCGCGGCGCGCCAGCCGTCGAGATCGCCCGGCTTCACGAAGGTGGTCTCGATGCCGAAGCGGCGCATCGTGTAGTGCAGCAGGTTCTGCGAGCCGCCGTACAGCGCCGTGCTGGCCACGATGTGCGAGCCGGCGCCCATCAGCGTGGCCACCGACAGGTGCAGCGCCGCCTGGCCGCTGGCGGTGGCGATGGCGCCGATGCCGCCTTCGAGCGCCGACACGCGCTGCTCCAGCACCGCGTTGGTCGGGTTGCTGATGCGCGAATACACGTGGCCGGCGCGCTCCAGGTTGAAGAGGGCGGCGGCGTGATCGCTGGATTCGAAGACGAAGGAGGTGGTCAGGTGGATCGGCACCGCCCGCGCGCCGGTGGCGGGGTCGGGCGCGGCGCCGGCGTGCAGCGCGAGGGTGTCGAAACCGGGGTCGGAATATCCGGGCATGAGGGCCTTTCTCTTGTCTGAGCTGTTGTCTCCTGGCAAAGCCCCGTTACGTCTGCATTCATGCGTGCGCGACAGGGGCGCTCAGGTCGGCGTCGATTGTGGGCTATATTCAAAAACGGCACGCCCGCCGAGATAGCCGAGATTGAGTTCCCAGAGGAGCAAAACGATGAAAGTCAGCGACATCCTTCGCGTCAAGGGCAATACGCTCTTCACCATCACGCCAGACGACCTGCTGGCAGAAGCCGCCAAGACGATGGCGGAAAAGGACATTGGTTCGCTGGTGGTCATGGAGCACGGCGACCTGGTCGGCATGCTCACCTTCCGCGAGGTGATCGTGACCATCGTCGGCAACGGAGGCCAGGTCGGCACCACGCAGGTCCGCAAGGCCATGGACGACGCCCCCGTCACCTGCACGCTCGAAACCGACCTCGACGAGATCCGCCGCATCATGCTGGAGCGCCACGCGCGCTACATGCCCGTGATGGACAAGCGCATGCTGATGGGCGTGATCAGCTTCTACGACGTGGCCAAGGCCGTGGTGGACAGCCAGAACTTCGAGAACAAGATGCTCAAGGCCTACATCCGCGACTGGCCGGCGGAAGACGAAAAGGCCGGCTGATTCATTCGGGTGCCGGGCGCAACGTCCGGCGCCATGCAGGAACACCGAGGTACCGGTTCCGCCGGGCCTCGGGTGTTGTCCCCCGGTGGGGGGTAGGGGAAGCGGACACGAAGTGCCGCGCAGCCTGGGGGCGAGCCCCTACTCTTTGATGTTGGCGGTCTGCACGATCTTCTGGTTGCGTGCGTACTCGGCCTGCACGAACTTCGCGAACGATTCCGGCGTGCCGCTGCCCGGCAGCGCACCTTGCTCCACCAGCTTCGCGCGAACCCCTTCTTCCTGAAGCACCGCATTGAGTTCGTGGTTGATCTGCGCGACCACCGCCGGCGGCGTCTTCGCGGGCGCGAAGATGCCGGTCCAGCTCACCATGTCGAAGCCCTTGAGGCCGGGCATCTCGTCGAAGGTGGGCACGTTGGGCAGCGCGGCGAGCCGCTTGGTGCCGGTGATGCCCAGCGCTTTCAGCCGCTTGCCGTTCACGTGCGGAATGGCGCTGGTGCTCACCAGCATCGCCAGGTCGACCTGCTCGCCGATCACGTCGGTGGCGATCTGTGCGCCGCCGCGGTAGGGCACATGCGTCACGAAGATGCCGCTGCGTTCCTTCAGCAGCTCCATGGCCAGCTGCAGCACCGTGCCCACGCCCGAGGTCGCGTAGTTGTACTTGCCGGGCTTGGCCTTGGCGAGCTTCACGAAGTCGGAGAAAGTCTGGGCCTCCAGGCCGGGCCGCGCCACCAGCACCATCGGCGCGGTGTTCAGCAGGCCCACCGGCGCCAGGTCCTTCAGCGGATCGAAGCGGAAGGCCGAGGGGTTCACCAGCTTGCCGATGGCGATGGCGCTGTCGGGGCCTGCCACCAGCGTGTAGCCGTCGGGTGCCGCGTTCACCGCCTTGGCCACGCCGATGGCGCCGCCCGCGCCGGCCACGTTCTCCACCACCACCGACTGCTTGAGCCGCTCGCCGAGGCGCTGGGCCACGAGACGCGCGTTCACGTCCACGCTGCCGCCGGCGGTGAAAGGCACGATCAGCGTGATGGGCTTGGCAGAGGGCCAGGCCTGCTGGGCGAAGGCCATGGTGGGCAGGGCGGCGCAGAGCGCGGCCGAAAGGGCTGCACAAAGCAGCAGGCGGCGGGGCGTGTTCATGGCGTGGGTCATCCTTGGTGATCGGGGGAGGGGGCGGGTTCGCTTGCGAGCCGGGCGCGCAGGGCGTCGAACTCGGCGCTCCACTGCGTGCGCCAGTCGCGGCGCTGCGCGTCGTCGATCCATGCGCCATCGAGGCCGTTGAGCATGAAGCCGCCCAGGTGGTCCAGGCCGAAGCCGAAGTCGCGCACCATCATCAGCCAGGCCTGCGTGGGCGTGACCTTGTGCAGCGTCGGGTCGTCGGTGTTGGGGTGGATGCGCAGGCCCAGGGCGGGCATGCGGCGGATCGGATGATCCAGCGCCCAGCGCTCGGGCGGCAGCGTGCGCAGGTAATACGAGTTGGTGGGCACCACGGTGAAGATCACGCCGCGCCCGGCGCACTTGCGCGCGTAGTCGGGCTGGTCGACCACCGTGTAGCCGTGGTCGATGCGGTCGACTTGCAGGTCGTCGAGCGCGGTGCGCACGTTGGTCCAGGGCATGCCGAACTCGCCCGCGTGGGCGGTGGTCTTCAGGCCAGCCTTCTTCGCTTCGGCGTAAGCCTGCGCGAACAATTCCGGCGGACGGTCGTTCTCGCGGTAGTCGATGCCGATGCCGATCACCTCCTCGCAGCGGTTGGCCTTCACCCACTCGACCATCTCCACGGCCGCCTCGGGGCTGGCCTCGCGATCGATGGCGGCGATGAGGCGGCCCGAGATGCCGAACTCCTGCTTGGCGTCGTGGATGGCGCGCACGATGGCGCCCTGCGCGAGCGGGTAGGCGATGCCCGACTCGTGCACCGTGCCGGTCGGGTTCCAGAAGAACTCCGCGTGGCGCACGTTGTGGGCGGCGGCGTCCTGCAGGTATTCGAGCGTGAGCTGGTAGAGGTCGACAGCGCTGCGCACCAGCTGGGCGTCGAGCGCGCGCAGCACCCGCAGCACGCCGACGGGCTTCTCGYCGCGCGTGTAGAAGCCCTCGATCTCGTCGTCCGCCAGCGGCGAGCCGGCGCGGCGGTTGAGCTGCCTGAAGGTCTCGTGGCGCACCGTGCCGAACAGGTGGCAGTGCAGCTCGGCCTTGGGCATGGCGTGCAGCATCTGCTCCAGCGTGAGGGGCGCTGCGGAGGCAACGGGCGCGGACGTGGGGCTGGTCATGGCGGCAGTCTAGTAATGGCGTCCTCATAAGGAAAATTTTGAATTTCTATAATTTGATTCACTGAATCAATAACCGGGGATCCGCCATGGCCGCCTTGCCCCTGCGCGCGCTCACGCTGCGCCAGCTCCAGTTCTTCTCGGTGCTGGTGGAAGAAGGCCAGTTCGGCCGGGCGGCGCGGCGGCTGGCCATCACGCAGCCGGCCCTGAGCAACGCCATCAAGCAGATGGAAAAGCTGCTCGGCGCCGAGCTGCTCACCCGTTCCACCCACCGACTGGAACTCACGCCCGTGGGCGCCGAAGTGCTCTCGCGCACCGACTTCCTGGTCAACACCTTCGAGGTGGCGCTGCGGGACATCGAAAGCACGGTGCAGCGCGGACGGGCTTACGTGCGCGTTGGCGTGATTCCCTCGGCCAGTGCGCGCGTGGCGGCTGCGGCCAGCGAGTTCCTGCAGACGGAAGGCCGGCGCGAGGTGGAGCTCTCGTGGCGCGATGCCCCCTCGAACACGCTGCTGGCCGAGCTGCGCAGCGGCCAGATCGACATGGCGGTGGCCGCCATCACAGAGCCGCCAGGCGGGCTGACTTGCATCGACCTGTTCCGCGATCCGCTGGTGCTGGTGGTGCGGCGCGACCATCCGCTGGCGGCGGCCGGCGACGCCAGCTGGGAGGCCATCGGCAAGGAACGGCTGGTGCTCTTCGAAAGCGGCAGCATGCCCGCGCTGGGCAACCCGGCGCGCGCGCAGTTCGCGCAGGGGCCGCAGCCGTACCGCGTGAGCTACTCCGAGACGCTCTATGCGCTGGTGCGCGGCGGGCAGGCGCTGGGGCTGATGCCGCGCCTGTACACCTCGTCGCTGCGCGACCCCGAACTGGCCGTGGTGCCGCTGCTGAAGCCGCGCGTCGAGCGCCGCGTGGTGCTGGCCTACCTGCCGGGGCCGATGCGCAACGTGGTGGCACAGGAGCTCATCGCCTTCCTGCGCGAGCGGCTGCCGCAGGCCGGCGAGGCGACGGTGCGGCGGGTGAGCGGCAAGGGCGTGCGGGCGCGGCGCCAGCCGTAGTCAGCTCACCCCAGCTCGGCCGCCGCGTAGATTGTCTCGCGCACGCGTGGATAGATCTGCGCGTTCCACTTGCTGCCGCTGAACACGCCGTAGTGCCCCACGCCGGCCTGCAGGTGGTGCGCCWTGAGGTAGGGCCGGATGCCCGTGCAGAGGTCTTGCGCCGCCACGGTCTGCCCCACGGCGCAGATGTCGTCGCGCTCACCCTCCACCGTGAGCAGCGCCGTGCGGCGGATGGCTGCCGGGTTCACGGTGCGCTCGCCCACGGTGAGCCTGCCCAGCGGCAGGTCGTAGGTCTGGAACACGCGCTCCACCGTCTCCAGGTAGAACTCGGCCGGCAGGTCGTTCACCGCCAGGTACTCGTCGTAGAAGGTGCCGATGGTGCGGGCCTTCTCGATGTCGCCTTCGACCAGATGGCTGTACATGTCCTCGAACTGCTTCTTGTGCCGCTCGGGGTTCATGCTCATGAAGGCCGACAGCTGCAGGAAGCCCGGGTACACCCGCCGCATCATGCCGGCGTGCGGCCACGGCACGTGGCTGATGAGGTTGCGCCGGAACCAGTCGATCGGCCGGTCGGTCGCGAGCTTGTTCACCGCCGTGGGGTTGATGCGGCAATCGACCGGGCCGGCCATGAGCGTCAGGCTGCGCGGCGTGGCTGGGTTGTCGTCCTCGGCCATCAGCGCGGTCGCGGCCAGTGCGGCCACGCAGGGCTGGCATACCGCCACCATGTGCACGCCCGGGCCCACGGCCTCCAGGAAGCGGATGAGCTGCAGCGTGTAGTCGTCCAGCCCGAAGCCGCCGTGCCACAGCGGCACGTCGCGCGCGTTGTGCCAGTCGGTCAGGTACACGTCGTGGTCGCGCAGCAGGGTGCGCACCGTTTCGCGCAGCAGCGTGGCGAAATGGCCCGACAGTGGTGCGGCGAGCAGCACCGGCGGATGCACCGCATCGGTGTTCTTGCGGAAGTGCAGCAGGGTACCGAAGGGCGAGACGAGGGTTTTCTCCTCGTGCACGGCCACTTCGGCGCCGTCGGACACCACGCTGTGGATGCCGTAGTCGGGCCGCGTGTGGGTCAGCCGCATGCGCGAGAACACCTCGAACTGGGCGGCCATGCGCCGCATCATGGTGCGTTCGGTGCCTTCCTTCCACAGCGCCTTGGCCATGTACTGGGCCGCGAGCCGCGCCGGGGAGAGCAGGTCGGCTTGGTTCTGGTAGGCCCGGTACAGCATGGGCATCGCGCAGGCAAGTTGCGGGCCAGCCGCATGGCATGGGGCTTGCACGCGGACTGGACCAAAGGGCGCAACGCCCAAGGAGAGCTTCGAGATGGCCAAACCCGTTCTCACCATCAGCAGCAAGAACTACGGTGCGTGGGCGCTGCGCGGCTGGCTGATGTGCAGGCTGGCGGGGCTGGATTTCAGCGAGAAGGTGATCCCGCCCGACGATCCGGCCATGAAGGCCGAAATGCTGCTGCTGTCGTCGTCGATGCTGGTGCCCTCGCTGCAGCACGGCGGCGTGAAGGTGTGGGACACGCTGGCCATCGGCGAGTACCTCAACGAGATCAAGCCCAAGGCAGGCCTGCTGCCCTCCGACATCGCGGCCCGTGCCCACTGCCGCGCCATCTGCGGCGAGATGCATTCGGGCTTCGCCTCGATGCGCGGCGCGCTGCCGATGAACATCAAGGCCCATTTCAAGAACTTCAAGGTGTGGTCGCGCGCGCAGGCCGACATCGATCGCATCGTCGCCATCTGGCGCGAGTGCCTCAAGGCCTATGGCGGCCCGTTTCTCTTCGGCGGGCAGCCGGGCATGGCCGACGCGATGTATGCGCCGGTGGTCACGCGCTTCCTGAGCTACGACGTGGCGCTCGACAGCGTCTGCGCAGCCTATTGCAAGCGCGTGATGGAACTGCCGGCCATGAAGGAATGGGTGGCTGCCGCGAAGCAGGAGCCCGACGAGATCGACGAACTCGACGCGGAGTTCTGAGCCCGGGCCCGCCGTCGCGCTTCATGCATTCGCGGAAGGCGGCGGCCCGAAGCCGGCCTGCGCCAGCTTGCGCTCGATGCTCTGCGCGGCCTGCTGCATGTCGGCCAGGTGCGCGGACACGATCTCGCGCTCGCTCTTCACCGCCGGCAGCCAGGCGCAGCTGAGGCAGCCCACTACCCGGTCTCCGTGCCGCAGCGGCACCGACACCGCGCCGAAGCGGTCGGGCGAATCCAGGCTGGTCGAGGTCGGGTCGCGCGCGACGTAGCCCAGGTCGCGCGCATGCGCCACCATGCGTCGGATGTTCTCGGGGCGCCGCGCGCCGCGGTCGAAGTCGTTCGGCGAGCGCGCCAGCGCGGCGAGGATCTCGCGCCGCTCGTCCTCGGGGCAGAACGACAGGTAGCAGCGGCCCAGCGACGACAGCAGCATCGGCGGCCGGAAGCCCAGCGCGCGGTAGTTGACCGCCAGGCCGTTGCGCGGCCGGTCGGTGTCGAGGATGAGCATCGCCGTGCCGTCGCGCACGCCCAGGTCGATGGGCCATGGCACCAGCCGCTGCAGCGTGGCACGTGCAGGCGCAGCAAGCGCCGAAAGCCGCGTGCGCCATGCCGCCACGGGCCCCGACTGGCCGGTGGCCGACGCGGGCACGTAGCGTTTGTCATGCTCGCTGCGCTCGACCCAGCCCGCCTGCTGCAGCGTCTTGAGGATGCGCAGCAGCGTGGCCTTCGACACGCCGGTCTGCCGGTGCAGCTCCTGCAGCGTGACGGCCGAGGAGCGCTGGATGGCCAGCATCACGTCGAGCCCTCGGCGCAGTGCGTCGATCGACTTCACGCTCTGCGTGCCCATGGTGTCGGACATGCCGGCCTCCAGAAAAAGGTTCACTCAGTGAAACTATATCTTCTGGCCGCGCAGCCTCGTTCCTACAGTGCGTTCGACCCCAACGTCGTCCCACCGAGAAGGAAAAGAGCATGTTGTTTCACCATCGAAACGCGGCCCGTGCCGCAGCTGCAGCCGTTCTTTCGCTATGTGCCGCCACCGCGGCCATGGCGCAGGCATGGCCCTCCAAGCCCATCACCATCGTCGTGGCCTACCCGGCGGGCGGCGACACCGACGCCATCGCGCGTACCTACGCCGAGAAGCTCTCGCAGCGCACCGGGCAGCCGGTGCTGGTCGACAACCGGCCCGGTGCGAGCGGCATGATCGGCAACGTGTGGGTCGCGAAGGCGCCCGCCGACGGCTACACGCTGCTCTTCACGCCCAGCACCTTTCCCATCGCGCAGCACGTGCTGAAGGCCGGTCCCGGCGTGGCGCACGACGTGGTGAAGGACTTCACTCCCATCGTGAAGACCGGCAACATCCCGCTGCTGCTGGTGACCTCGCCGGCGAGCGGCATCCAGAGCGTCGCGCAGCTCGTGGCGGGGGCGAAGGCCGGCAAGACCGTCACCTACGGCACGCCGGGCGCGGGCTCGCCGATGCACATCGCGGGCGAACTGCTCAACAAGGACGCCGGCATCTCGGCCACCCACGCGCCGTATCGCGGCGTGGCGCCGGTGGTGAACGACACGCTGGGCGGCCACGTCAGCGTGGGCTGGATCACGCCCGGCGCGGTGGCGGGCCACATCGCCACCGGCAAACTGCTTCCGCTCGCCGTCGCGGAACGCCAGCGCACGAAGCTGATGCCCGAGGTGCCCACCTTCATCGAGCTGGGCTTCAAGGACGTGGACGTGAGCGCATGGATGGGCCTGCTCGGCCCGAAGGCGATGCCTGCCGACGTGGTGCAGGCGCTCAACAAGCATTTCAACGAGATCCTGAAGATGCCCGACGTGCAGGCCAGGATGGCCGCGCTCGGCATCGAACCCGTGGGCGGTGCGCCGGCCGTGCTGGCGAAGCAGATTTCCGACGACGACCAGCGCTTCGGCAAGCTGGTGCGCGAGTTCGGCATCCGCGCCGATTGAACACAAGCGACAAGGAGACCGAGCAATGTTGAGCGAAGAGAAGAACCGCCTGCTGACCGAAGTGGGCCCCGGCAAGCCGATGGGCGACTACCTGCGCCGCTACTGGCACCCGATTGCCGGCGCGAGTGAGTTCGACGGCAAGGCGGTGAAGCCGCTGCGCATCCTCGGCGAGGACCTGGTGCTCTACAAGGACCTGAGCGGCAACTACGGCCTGGTCGATCGCCGCTGCCCGCACCGCAACGCCGACATGTCGTACGGCTATGTCGAGCAATGCGGCCTGCGCTGCAGCTACCACGGCTGGCAATACGACCAGAGCGGCCAGTGCGTGCACCAGCCCTTCGAGGAAACGCTGGACCCCGGCGCGCGCATGCGCAGGAACACGAAGATCAAGGCCTACCCGGTGCAGGAGAAGGCCGGGCTGCTCTGGGCCTACATGGGCCCGCAGCCGGCGCCGCTCTTGCCCGACTGGGAGCTCTTCAACTGCGCGAACGGCTTCGCGCAGGCGGTGTTCGCACAGATTCCTTGCAACTGGTTCCAGTGTCAGGAGAACTCCATCGACCCGGTGCACTTCGAGTGGACACACAACAACTGGACCACGCGCCTGCAGGGCGATGCAGGGCCGTATGTGCCCACGCACCTGAAGCTGGCTTTCGAGGAGTTCGAGCACGGTTTCGTCTACAGGCGCCTGCGCGGCGGCGAGCGCGAGGACAACGTGATGTGGACCACCGGCCGCGTCACGCTGTGGCCCAACGGCTTCTTCCTGGGCCACCACTTCGAATGGCGCGTGCCCATCGACGACCACAACACGCTGAGCGTGCTGTGGGTGCTGAGCCGCGTGCCGAACGAGCAGGAGCCTTACGTGCAGGAGCGCATTCCTTCCTGGTACGGGCCCATCAAGGACCCGGCGACGGGCCGATGGATCACCAGCCACGTCGCCAACCAGGACTTCGTGGTGTGGGTGGGGCAGGGCGCCATCACCGACCGCACGCGCGAGAAGCTGGGCCAGAGCGACAAGGGCATCGTGATGATGCGCCGCCGCTTCTTCGAGGAACTGGAGGCGATGCAGGCCGACCCGGCGTACGAGCCCAAGGGGCTGATCCGCGATCCGGAAAGGAACCGCGACGTGTTCCTGCCCTCGGCGTGCCGCGACGAGATGATCCATGGCCTGCCGCGCAAGGAGCTGGCGGCGCATCCGCTGCTGGGGCCGTATCTGAAGGATTTCTTCGGGCAGGCCGGGCAGCCCGACGACGTGCGCGCGGCCTACGAGAAGGCCATCGGGCAGAAGGTGGAGGGCGCCGCCTTCTTCAAGGTGCACGGCGCCGGCGCTGAAGAGACGGCCTAACGGCGGAACATCCGCAGGTCGAGTTCGCTTTCCTCGCCCAGCCACATGGCGTGCGTCGTGTGGTCGGCGAGGTCGTCGCCGGTCACGCCGTGCACGAACACGTCGAGCCCGTCGCGGTTGGCTTCGAGCCATCCGATGACCTGGTCGAACTCGGCGGCGTCGAAGGCGAGCTGGCAGCTCCAGTGAGGATGCGGGCCCACCAGCCGCTCGTGCACGCGGCCGACCACCACCATCAGCTCGCGGCCCGCGCTTTCGCAGAGCGCCTTGGCCCGCGCCAGCGTGTCGGGGCCGAAATAGACGTGCGCGTGGTACTGGGCGTAGAGGTTTTCTGGGCGGCGAGGCATGGTGCGCTCATTGTGATCCCGTTCGCGGGCCGAGGTGGAAGCGCCCGCCGTAGCGGAACACGTCGCCGAACCAGCGGTGGCGCAGCAGCATCTTCATGGTGAAGCGGTCGGCGTCGGCCGGATCGGGCCGTTCCCCCACATAGGCGGTGCCCATGAACAGGCCGAGCGGCAGCGGAATGCGCAGCCCCGCGATGCGCCAGACGTAGCCCAGGTCGCGGAACACGAGTGCGCCCTCTTCGGCGCTCACCGCGAGGCGCATGCCGATGCCGAAGCGCACGTACTCGGTCACCTCGCTGCCATGGGCGGCGTCGTGTTCCATGTGCGAGCGGAAGTGGAAGGGCGGCCTGCCGGGGAAGCGGAAGACACGGTCCCAGTAGAGCGTGGCGTTCTCGGGGCGGCAGCGGTAGTGCACCTCCATGGGCACCTCCTTGCCCTGGTGCGGCACCAGCGCGCCGAACAGCCGGCCGAAGGGCATCAGCAGCGCGGCCCAGGGCGCGTGCCAGACCTCGTCCATGGTGCCGCGCACGCAGACGTGGTCGTTGGAGAAGGGCCGCATCGTGTAGTGGCGGCGGACGACGTCGCCGAGCCGGTCCCACGCGGGACCAAGCGCTTGCTGGAAGACGGGTTGCATCGTCATCGAACCGCCGCAGTTGCCGTGGCTTCGGCGCGTGCCTTGTAGAAACGCAGGATGTTCTCCGAGGCGTCGTTCAGCAGCAGGTGCATGACACGGTCGGCATACCAGTTGAAGCTGGTGCTCAGCCGCCACGACACAGCCACGCGCAGCTCGGTGCCGCCGTCGCGCGGCGTGAGCGTGTAGGTGGCGTCGCGCAGGTCGAAGTACTGGCCGCCGATCATCACGTGGTCGTCGAGCGCGCCCGCCGGGAAGGAGTCGGGCGAGAAGCGGAAGCGCCACTTCAGCAGGCGGTTGGGCTCCCACTCGGTGATGACTTCCTCGAAGTGCACATTCTTCTGCCACTGCACCTGGCGCACGCGGCCCTGGGGCGTGTCGACGGTCACACCCGACACCGGCATCGGCACGCCGATGCGGTAGGCCCATGCGTCGCCGACCTCGGCGGGGCGGATGTCGCTCGCGGCGTTGAGCTCGTGCCACACGCGCTCTGCCGGCGCGGCGATGAAGAGCGCGCGCGAGGTGCTGGAGAACTGGTCGGGGTTGGGCAGCTGGGGCTCGATGGCGCCCAGCACCAGCGGCAGCATCGCGAAGCTGTAGACCGCCTGCTTCGGCCAGTTGGTAACGCGGCACACGATGCCCATCGCCAGCCCGCCCACGCTGCCCATGGTGGCGAACAGCGGCACGATGACGATCGCGCATATCAGCCCCTCTATGAACACCACCAGCGTGCCGCCGACGAAGAGCGAGGTCGCCACCCACGGCGCCCAGATGTAGTAGCCCCAGCTGCGGCGCTCGATGCGCTCGGCCATGTACACCGTGACCGCGCCGCACACCGCGGGCACGAAGTAGACGAAGGAAGCCAGCATGGCCGAGTAGGGCTTGCCGGGGGCGCTGCTGAAGAACAGGCGCAGCACCAGCGCGACCGCGGCGCCGATGGCCATCGGCCAGAACCAGCCGAAGGGCATGCCGCGAACCGGCTTGGGCTGTTCTTCCTGCGGTTCAACGGGTGCCATCTCGGCGAGCCTGCTTTCTTCGGGATCGTTTTGCATGAAAAGCCTCTTCTCCTCTTTCTGTCTGTATTCGTGTCGTGCTCAGTCGGCGCGGCGCGTGGCGGTGACCATGCAGTAGTCGAAGTCGCGCCAGAACATGCCCAGCGCCAGGGCGCAGTAGCTGGCCACGATGTGCTTGCGCCGCCATGGGCTGAGCCTGCCGCGTGCCTTCCAGAGTTCCGCCAGGGTGAAACGGGTGGCCAGCACCGGGATGTGCAGCGCGCTCGGCGCCACGCGCCAGCGCAGCGACTTCACTTCGACGTCCTCGAAGCCGTGCGCGTGCAGCGCGGCGACGAAGTCTTCGCGCACGGCCAGCGTCGGGACGGCCCAGCTGTCGGCCCACAGGCGATGCAGCCAGCCTGCGATCCCGCCGGGGCTGCGGCGCAGCAGGAAGCCGTCGACCGCCGCGAAGCGCGCACCGGGCTTCAGCAGCCGCGCGGCTTCGCGGATGAAGTCGGCCTTGTCGGTGCCGCCGGCATAGCAGGCGCTTTCTACAGCCCACGCACCGTCGGCTTGGGCGGCGGGCAGGCCGGTGCGGGTGTAGTCGGCTTCGATGTGCGCCATGCGGTCCGCCACGCCCGCGGCGGCGTCGAGCTTCGCGGCGATGCGGTTCTGCACGGCGACGTTGGTCACTGTGATCGCGTAGAGCGATGCATGGTCGCCAACCAGCGTGCGCGCGGTGGCGCCGGCGCCGCAGCCCATGTCGATCACGCAGCGGCGGGGCGCGTCGTCGAGGCGCAGCGCACGGCCGACCACGCGGTTCATTTCGACGAGCATGCCTTCGCGGCGCAGCGGGTTCAGGCCCGCGCGCCAGAAGCCGAAGTGCATGTTGTAGCTGGGGCTCCATGCGCTGTAGTCGGTCGCGACCTCGGTGAAGTAGTCCTGCGTGTCCTCCGCCGTGATGGGGGCGCCGGTGTTCTCGGACTGGGTGCGCGCAAGCGTTTCGCGTGGCATGCGGAAGTCGGTCTGGAAGACGGTGGGCATGGTGGTTCCCTCGGGTGGTTGTTGCTTTCTCTTCAGATGCGGCAGTTGCCGTCATCGCAGGACGGCGCAACGCGCCCCGCCAGCCTTGCGGCCAGCCAGCGCGGAATGCGGTAGCGGTTGCGAGCCAGCAGCGCATAGGCGCGATCGGCCAGCGGCGCGACCAGCGGAAGGTCGAGCAGCAGGCTGCCGCTGGACAGGCCCACCGCCGTGCGGCAGATGCGGATCGCCGGCACGCCGACATGCACCTTGCCTTCGGCGTCGCAGACGTGGATGGCCGCCATCAGCGCCTCGCGCGGTGCCGGGCCGCCGGTGAAGGCGGAGGGCGAGCAGTCGACCAGCAGAAGCCGGCCCGCCGCGTCGCGCGCCTTGAGAGCGCCCATTTCGGCGGAGCAGATCGCGCAGCTCGCATCGAAATAGATCGTGAGCGGGTAGGCAGGTGTCGCGATGCGGCTCATGGTGTTCTTTGTTCTCGATATTTCTGTTGAAAAAGAAATGATTGGGCAAAAAAAGAGGCCTCAGATCATGGGAAGGCTGGCGTGGTGCGCGTCGGGGTCTTCGCCCTTGTCGCCGCCGCTCTTGCCGCCTGGCGGCGAGTCGCCGCGCACGAACTTCTGCACGCTGGCACCCAGCGTCAGCACCTTGTCGAGCGTGCCTGGCGACAGCCGCAGCATCTCGTCGGCCCAGGTGGCGAGCTTTTCCATGAGCTCCATCGTGGAGCGGATGCGGTCCTGCGCGTCGGCGGGTTCCTTCTGGAAATCGGGGCTGGACACCAGCTCGCGCAGCACGCGCACCGTGGGGTCGAACTCGCGTTCCTTGCGCTCGCGCACCACGGTGCGGAACAGCTCCCACACGTCGACGCTGGTCTCGAAGTAGTCGCGCCGGTCGCCCAGCGTGTGGGTGATGCGCACCAGGTTCCAGGCCTGGAGCTCCTTCAGGCTGTTGCTGATGTTGGAGCGGGCCACGCCGAGCGTGTCGCACAGCTCCTCGGCGTTCATGGGCTTGCCGTAGGCGAAGAGCAGGGCGTGGATCTGCGAGACGGTGCGGTTCACGCCCCACAGCGAGCCCATTTCGCCCCAGTGCAGGACGAACTTGCGTTGGATGTCGGTGAGTTCCATGGCGCCGAGTTTAGGATTCTCGAAATTTCTGTCAAGAAAGAAATTAAAAAATAGGCAACGACGGTGAATCGTTGGAATACTGTATGAATAAACAGTAAATCGAGTTGCCAAGGAGTTGCCGACCATGCCAGCCGCCCGTATTCCCATCCACGCCGTCAAGGGCCGCGGCGCGGCCACGCACATCGCACACCGTTTCTCGAAAGACGAGCGCGACGCCTTCGACGACGGCTGGGGCACGCTGGAGGAGGGGGCGGCCGAGGCCGAGACGCTGCAGCCCATCGCCACCGAGGTGCGCTTCGAAGACGTGAAGTCTGCGCTCAACGAGAACGACTCGCCCGACATCTACTTCGACCGCTCGCTCAACCCGTACCGGGGATGCGAGCACGGATGCATCTATTGCTTCGCGCGTCCCACGCACAGCTATCTCAACCTGTCGCCCGGCCTCGACTTCGAGACTAAGCTGATCGCCAAGCGCAACATCGCCGAAGTGCTGCGCACCGAGCTCGGGCGCCGGAGCTACCGGCCCAGCTACATCGCCATCGGCACCGCCACCGACTGCTACCAGCCCATCGAGCGCGAGCTGCGGCTCACCCGGTCGGTGATCCAGCTGCTGAGCGAGGCGCGGCACCCGTTCGCGCTGGTCACCAAGTCGAGCGCCGTCGAGCGCGACCTCGACCTGATCGCACCCATGGCCGCCGACCACCTGGCGGCCGTGTACATCACCGTGACCACGCTCGACGGCGACCTCGCCCGCAAGCTGGAGCCCCGCGCGGCCGCACCGCACCGCCGGCTGCGCACCATCCGCGCGCTCACCGAGGCCGGCGTGCCGGTGGGCGTGAGCGTGGCGCCGCAGATTCCCTTCGTCACCGAAGACATGGAGCAGGTGCTCGAGGCCGCATGGGAGGCCGGCGCGCGCAGCGCCTTCTACACGGTCGTGCGGCTGCCCTGGGAAGTGGCGCCGCTCTTCAAGGAGTGGCTCGCGCTGCACTACCCGCAGCGGGCCGACCGCATCATGGCGCGCATCCACGAGATGCGCGGCGGCAAGGACTACGACGCCGACTTCGCCACGCGCATGAAGGGCTCGGGCCTGTGGGCCGACCTGATCCACCAGCGCTTCCAGAAGGCGACGAACCGTCTCGGCTACAACCGCGAGCGCATTCCGCTCGATGTCTCCGCGTTCCGGCCTCCGGGCACGGCGGGGCAGGGCAGCCTTTTCTAGCTAGGGCCTGTTCACACTATTTCCGGGGTCGCGAAGGGCAGCCAGGGCGGGTCAATCTAGGCGCGCGACGACGCGTGTGCATGCGCACACGCTAGGAGCGCAACGCCGAGAGACCCGCTCTGGCTGCCCTTCCCGCAGGGTTGGCGCTCCAAGGGGCCGTCTGCGGCGTTGCCCGCGCTTGCAAGGCGCCAGCCTTGCTGCGCACGGGCGCCTTGCAGCCAGCCCCTTGGATCGCCAACGCGACCCCGGAAATAGTGTGAACAGGCCCTAGGCCGCCTGTCGCAGCGATGCCCGCGCGCACGCCAGGAAGGGCTGGATCAGCGGGCTGTCCCAGTCGCTGCGCCAGCAGGCGGCGATCTCCATCTTCGCGTCGACGTTGCGCAGCGGCCTGAACACCACGCCCGGCGGCCGGCCGATCCGCGCGCATGCGGGCAGGATGGCCACGCCCTTGCCGGCCAGCACCAGTGCCAGCGCCGACACCATGGTCTCGACCCGTTGCGCGACGGGCATGCCCACGCCGTGCCGCCTCAGCATCGAGGCCACCACCGACTTGTCGAGATTGCCCTCGGGCACCGGCAGCCCGATGAGCGGCACGCCCTCGAGCCGCTGAAGCGGAACGCTGGCCATGCGCGCCAGCGGCGAGTCCGCGCGCACCGCCAGCATCAGCGGCTGGGTGCCGATGCGCTCGACCGAGATGCCGGCCTGCGCGATGGGCGGGATGCAGATCGCCACCGACACGTCGGAATCGGCGACGGCCGAGATGTTGTTCACCGCGTTGAGCTCCACGTACTGGATCTCCACGTCGGGCAGCTTCGCGCGCAGCGCGTTCTCCAGGCGGGGCAGCACCAGGTAAGAGAGCACCACCATGGTCCCGACCGTGAGCCGGCCCCTGCTGCCCGAGCCTATGGCCCGCGCGGCGTCGAAGCCCTCGTTGGCCAGCAGCAGGGCTTCCTTCGCGCGCCTGAAGAGCGCGTTGCCGGCGTCGGTGATCTCCATGCCGCGCGCCGTTCGCTGGAACAGGGGTGTGCCCACCGAGGCTTCCAGGTTCCTGATGTGCACCGACAGCGGCGGCTGTGCCATGTTGAGCCGGCGTGCCGCCTTGCCCACGCTGCGTTCCTCGGCGACGGCCACGAAGTAGCGGAGCGTTCTGAAGTCTGGTGCTGCCATACGCTGGTCATATGCCTTTTCGAGAAAACAGTATTGGACTCGCTGTGGGAGCGAATCAATCATTTGCGCATGCAAAAGTATCCCCGCCTTCCGAAGTCCGAGATCTGCGAAATGTCCGCCGTGACGCTGCGCTCCCTCGTCGCGCAACGCAAGCTCTCGCCGGTGGAGATCGTCGCCGAGGTGCTGCGCCGTGCCGACGCGGTGCAGCCGCTTCTGAACTGCTTCGTCACCCTGTGCCACGAGCAGGCCATGGAAGAGGCCAGGAAGGCGGAGGCGGCCCTGATGAAGGGCGAGGCGCCGGGCCTGCTGCACGGCCTGCCGTTCACGGCGAAGGACATCGTCGACACCGCGGGCGTCAGGACCACCTACGGCTCGGTGCTGCACCGCGACCACGTTCCCGCGCAGGACGCGCTCGCCGTGGCGCGCATTCGCCAGGCCGGCGGCATTTTGATCGGCAAGACCACCTCGTCCGAGTTCGGCGCCAAGTGCATGACCGATGCGCCTCTTTTCGGCAGCACGCGCAACGCGTGGGATGCCACCCGCACCAGCGGCGGCTCCAGTGGGGGCGCGGCCGCCTCCATGGCGGCGGGCGTCGCGCCCCTGGCCATCGCCACCGATGGCGGCGGCTCCACCCGCATTCCCGCCGCCTGCAACGGCGTGGTCGGCCTGAAGCAGAGCCTGGGCGTGGTGCCGCACAGCCAGGTGCAGGACGCCTTCGGCAACTACACCTACGTGACGCCCACCACGCGCGACGTGGCCGACACCGCGCTCATGCTGCAGGCCATGACCGGCGCGCACGGCTGCGATCCGTGGTCGCTGGGCGTACCCACGCAGCCTTACTTCGACGCGCTGCGGCCCGCCTCGGACCTGCGCGGAAAGCGCATCCTGTACCGCGCGACGCTGGAGGGGCGCTCGATCTCCACCGACGTCGCCGCCGCCTTCGAGGCAGCGCTCGCCACGCTGCGCTCGATGGGCGCGCGGCTGGAGGAGATGCCCGACGAGGGCTATGACGTCGAGCCGGTGTGGCGCGTGATCAACCACACCAGCTGGCGCGGCCGCTTCGCGCCGCTGGCCGAGGCGCACGGCGAGAAGCTCAGC
This sequence comes from Variovorax sp. CAN15, assembly GCF_030462475.1. Lineage (GTDB taxonomy): Bacteria > Pseudomonadota > Gammaproteobacteria > Burkholderiales > Burkholderiaceae_C > Variovorax. The sequence continues at coordinate 4,029 of NZ_JASMRZ010000075.1, read as the reverse complement.
CCCTCGCTGCTGCGGCAGCTCGCGCTGGCGCAGCACGTCGACGGCGTCGCCTTCCAGCAGGCCATGTTCGCCAGGACCGCGCTCTTTCGCCGGGTGCAGGCGCAGCTGGAGACGCACGACTTCATCTTCACGCCGACCCTTTCGCGCACGGCGCTGCCGATCGACCAGGACCTGTTCGGAAGCATCGAGATCGACGGCGAATCGTTTGCCGACCTGAGGCCGAACTGGTTCCCGTGGACGATGCCTTTCAACCTCACGGGCCACCCAGCCATCAGCCTGCCCTGCGGCGCCGGACGCGACGGCTTGCCCATCGGCATGCAGCTGGTCGGCCGCTTCCGCGAAGACCAGCAACTGCTGCAGGCCGCGGCCGCCTTCGAGGCCGCGCACCGGCCGGCGAACGCATTGCCCGTGCTGGCTTTCTGAGCCGGCTCGCCACCCATTCCCAACTCCGCAGGTACTCCCACCATGGCCTCGTTCCTCAAGACACTTCTGCTGGGCGCCTCGATCGCCCTGGCCGGCGCGGTCGCGCATGCCGACAGCGCCGCGCCCATCCGGCTGATCATCGGCTTTCCGCCGGGCGGTGCGCTCGACGGCCTCGCGCGCTCGCTGGCCGAGGACCTGCGCACCACGCTGAAGGAGCCCGTGCTGGTGGAGAACCGCCCCGGCGCTTCCACTCGCATCTCCATCGAGGCGGTGAAGACGGCGAAGCCCGACGGCCGCACCATCCTGCTCGGCGCCACGCCGCCCTTCGTGCTCTTTCCGATGACCTACGCGCGGCTGAACTACGACGTCGACAAGGACTTCGTTCCCCTCGCGCACCTGGCGAACGTGCCCAGCGTGATCTCCGCGGGTGCGAACCAGCCGTTCAAAACGCTCGCGGAATACGTCGCATGGGTCCGGAAGAACCCCTCCGGCGGCAGCGTGGGGCTCACCAACCTCGGCGGCGGCCTGCACTTCAGCCTGCTGCAGCTGTCGAAGGCCATCGGCGTGCCGCTCACGCCCGTCACCTACCGGGGCGGCGCGCCGCTGGCCACCGACATCATCGGCGACCACGTGCCGCTGGGCGCCGACGCGCTGGCCAGCCAGCTCGAACTGCACCGCGCGGGCAAGCTGCGCATCCTGGGCGTGGCGGGCACGAAGCGGCTGAGCTGGCTGCCCGATGTTCCGACGATCAAGGAATCGGGCTACGACGCCTTCGACCGCGCCAATGCCGCGTATGCCGCGTTCGTGCCGGCGGGCACACCGAAGGACGTGGTCGCGAAGCTGGAGTCGGCCTTTCTCTCCGCGATGCGCAGCCCGCAGGTGCGTGCTCAGGTCGATCGCATGGGCCTCGAGCCCACGGGGCAGCCCGGTGCGGAAGTGACGCGGATCATGGCTTCGGACCGCGCGTACTGGCGCCCCATCGTCGAGGCCTCGGGCTTCAAGAGCGAAGACTGAACGCAGAAGTGATGACCACCCACGGCGCAGACGGGGAGGACAGGGCAGGCTGGGCGGTGCTCGCAGCCGCCAGCGCCGGGGCGCTGCTGTGCTTTCTCAACCTCAGCGCGCTCAACGTCGCTCTGCCGGCCGTGGCGCGCAGCCTGCATGCCTCGCCCACGCAGGCGAGCTGGATCCTGCTGTCGTACATGCTGGTCAGCACCGTCTGCATCCTCAGCTTCGGGCGGCTGGCCGACCTGTGGGGGCGGCGCAGGCTCTTCCTCGCGGGGCTGTGCGTCTTCGTGGCCGCCTGCGCGGCATGCGCATTCGCGCCCGATGCCGGCGTGATGCTGGCGGCCCGCATCTGCCAGGCGGTGGGCGCGGCCGGCGTCATGGCCAACGCCAGCGCGCTGGTGGGCGATGCCTTCGGCCGCCGCAGGATGGGCCTCGCGCTCGGCGTGCTCGCCATGGTCGCGGCGCTGGCGCAGGTCGTGGGCCCGCTGGCCGGCGGCTTCGTCGTGTCGTGGTGGGGCTGGCGCGTGCTCTTCATGCTCAATGTGCCGCTGGGGCTGTGCGTGCTGGCCCTGTCGTGGAAGGTGCTGCCAGCGGTCGCGCCCGCGCGGTCCGAGCGCTTCGACCTTGCAGGCGCGGCGCTTTCCTTCATCGGCATCGGATGCGTGACCTACGCGCTCTCGATGGCGGGCACGCGCGGCTGGACGAGCATGCCGGTGTGGGCGTTCATGCTCGCGGGGCTTGGCGCCGTCGCGCTGTTCTGCAGGGTCCAGGTGCGCGCATCGAGTCCGCTGGTCGATCCCTCTCTGTTCGGTGACCCGGCGCGCCGCGCCGCCTACGCGGGCATCCTGCTGCTCTCGATGGCGCAGGCCGCGCCGCTGGTGCTGGTGGCGCTGTACCTGCAGGCCTGCGCGGGGCTCGAGCCCTCGCAGGCGGGCCTGCGCGTGGCCCCGGTCGCATTCGGCATGCTGATGGCCGCGCCGGTGGCGGGCATGCTGATCCGGCGCTTCAGCCCCGAGTCGGTGTGCGTGGGCGGCATGCTGCTCGCGGCCGGCGCGCTGGCGATACTGGCCACGCTGCTGCGGCCGGAGATCGGCGCGGTGCAGCTGTCGCTGTGCCTCTGGGGGCTGGGCCTGGGCATCGGCAGCTTCGTGACGCCGAACAACGCGTCGATCCTGTAGACGGTGACTCCCCGGCGCAGGGGCATCGCCAATGGCGTGCGCTCGACGCTGCAGAACACCGGGATCATGGTGGGCACCGCGCTGGCGCTCAGCGTGGCGCTGGCGCGGCTTTCGCCGGACTCGCAGCGCAGCGTTCTCGGCAACGGCGGCGCGGGGCTTTCCGGCCTCGACGTGGCCATCTTCACCCGCGGCACCAGCGCCGCGCTGGCCCTGCTGGCGGTGCTGTGCCTCGCGGGCTCGGCCATGATCGCCAGCAGCCGCCGCCGGGCCATGAGGCTGCAGTCGCAGGGCTGAGGCGGCCGGCGCCGTGCACAATCCGGGGCTTGTCGACCATCCTCCCGTGCGTTCGGCATTGGCCCGAAGGGGCCGCCGGCAGGCACGGGAAGCTTCCAGCCCCAGAGGGCGCATGCGAATCCACGAACTGAAAGAGCGGCTGCGAAAAGCCGGAGCCGGCCCCAGCCACGAGCAGCGCATCCTGCGGCTGTGGTCCCACGCCCTGCCCAGGAACAGCGGCAGGCGCCTGCCCGCGAGCTTCTTTCCCGCGCCGCTGATGGAAGCGCTGCCGGCCATCGAGGCCGAGCTTGCGGGGCTGGCGCGCGTGGTCGCGGCGCATCCGGGTGCCGATGGCTCCGAGCGGCTGCTGGTCGCGCTCGCCGACGGCCAGACCGTCGAAAGCGTGCTGCTGCCGCGCGACGGCCTCTGCGTGTCGTCGCAGGTGGGCTGCGCCGTCGGCTGCCAGTTCTGCATGACGGGCCGCGACGGCCTGCTGCGCCAGGTGGGAAGCGCCGAGATCATTGCCCAGGTTGCGCTCGCGCGCACACGCAGGCCGGTGCGCAAGGTGGTCTTCATGGGCATGGGCGAGCCGGCGCACAACATGGACAACGTGCTCGAGGCCATCGAGCTGCTCGGCACCGTGGGCAACGTCGGCCACAAGAACCTCGTGTTCTCCACCGTGGGCGATCCGCGCGTATTCGAGCGGCTCGCCAAGGAGCGCGTCAGGCCCGCGCTGGCGCTTTCGCTGCACACCACCAAGGCCGAGCTGCGCAGGAAGCTGCTTCCGCGCGCGCCCAGCATGACGCCCGAAGAGCTGGTCGCCGCCGGCGAACGCTACGCGCGGGCCAGCGGCTACCCGATCCAGTACCAGTGGACGCTGCTCGAAGGCGTCAACGACGGTCAGGACGAGATCGACGGCATCGTCCGCCTGCTGTCGGGCAAGTTCGGCGTGCTGAACATGATTCCGTTCAATGCGGTGGATGGCGTGGAGTTCAACCGCCCGTCGCGGGAGCGCTGCAAGCTGATCGCCCGCACGCTGCACGAGCGCGGCATCCTCACGAAGCTGCGGCAGTCGGCGGGGCAGGACATCGACGGCGGATGCGGCCAGCTGAGGGCGCGGGCAACGGAATTGGCCCAAGTCGCCGAA
>NZ_JASMRZ010000074.1 GCF_030462475.1 Variovorax sp. CAN15 | reverse complement strand
CTCGAAACGCGCCTGGCGCCGCGTGCCGGTGCCAGCCAGCGCCGTCATGCCCTCGTAGGCCACGGCCGCCGGAGACACCGCGCTGAAGCGCGCCAGCAGCGCCTGCTGCCCGGCCTGCTGCGCGTCGAAGCGGTCGAGCATGGTCGAGAGCCTGTTCCAGAGCGGCGGCCTCACGGGGCTGGTGAACAACGCGGCGGGCAACTTCGTCTCGCCCACCGAGGCCCTCTCGCCGCGCGCCTTCGATGCCATCGCCAACATCGTCTTTCATGGCAGCTTCTACGTGACGCAGGCGGTCGGCAAGCGCTGGGTGGCGCAGGCCAAGTCGGGTGAGTGGAAGCCAGGCGATGCTTTCCGCAGTGTGATGAGCATCATCGTCACCTGGGTCGACAACGGCAGCCCCTACGTGGTGCCCTCGGCCATGAGCAAGGCCGGCATCGAGGTCATGACCAAGTCGCTCGCGGTCGAGTGGGCGCGCCACGGCATCCGCCTGAACGCCGTCGGCCCCGGCGAGATTCCGACCGAGGGCATGAGCAAGCGCCTGAACCCCGGCGAGGAGCCCGGCGCGCGCAGCAAGCAGAACAACCCGATGGCGCGCACCGGCCGCATGAGCGAGCTGCAGAACCTCGCTTCCTTCCTGATGGCGCCGGGCCAGTGCGACTGGCTCACCGGCCAGAGCATCATGATGGACGGCGGCAACGCACTGGCCACCGGCGGCAACTTCTACGAACTGCGCCAGTGGAGCGATGCCGACTGGCTGGCCGCGCGCGAGCGCATCGAGGCGCAGAACCAGAAGGACAAGGCGCAGCGCTGAGGGCCTTTTCGGCTGTCTATTTCTTCGGCGGCCTGGCCGCGTGCACGGTGACCCACTTCTTCACCGGGCTGGACAGCACCAGCGAGGTCGTCACCGAGCCATCGACCGCCAGTGCGTCCACCACGCGCTCCAGGTCGGCCGGCTCGGCGATCGCGCAGCGCACGAAGAAACAGTCTTCGCCGGTCACGCGATCGGCGCTCAGCACCTCCGGCATGGCCTCGAACAGCTTCAGGTATCTGGCGATGCCCGCATGCGTGGTGTCGATGCGGATGATGGCCTGCAGCCCCACGCCCAGCGCGCGCAGGTTGACGCGCGCGCCGTAGCCCTCGATCACGCCCGCTTCTTCCAGCTTGCGCACGCGCTCGCTCATCGCCGGCTGCGACAGGCCGATGCGCTTGCCGATGGCGGCCAGGCTCTGGCGCGCGTCGTTCTGCAGCGCTTCGAGGATCAGGCGGTCTTTCTTGTCGATGTTCATGGAGCGGAGTCGGCAGGGCGCATGGCCGCCGATGGTTGATCGGTTTGCGGCCCTGATTTTCGATGGATTGCCATTCGGCGCAGGCGATGTTGCCGGTATCGTGGGCCGGTCTTCCAGGAGAAACCATCCATGCAACTCGTCGGCATGCTCGACTCACCCTATGTGCGGCGCGCCGCCATCTCGCTGCGCCTGCTCGGCGTTCCTTTCGAGCACCGCTCGATCTCCGTCTTCAGCACCTTCGAGCAGTTCAGCGCCATCAACCCGGTGGTGAAGGCGCCCACGCTGGTCTGCGACGACGGCTCGGTGCTGATGGATTCGACGCTGATCGTCGACTACGCGCAGTCGCTCAGCGGGCGCAGCCTGCTGCCGGCAGACCCGGCGCGGCGGCTGCGCGAGCTGCGCCTCACGGGGCTCGCGCTCGCGGCCTGCGAGAAGACGGTGCAGATCGTCTACGAGCGCAAGCTGCGTCCGGCCGAGAAGCTGCACCAGCCGTGGATGGACCGCGTGCAGGGCCAGCTCGTCGCTGCGTATTCGGCGCTCGAACGCGAGATCGCTGCCGAGCCGCTGCCGGCCAGCGAAGAGGCGATGACCCAGGCCGGCGTCTCGACGGCCGTGGCCTGGGCCTTCACGCAGCTGCTGACGCCCGATGCGGTTTCGCCGCGCGACTTTCCGGCGCTGGCCGCTTTTTCCGCGCAGGCCGAGAGCCTGCCCGTGTTCCTCGCAGCGCCGATGGTCTGAAGAGGTACGTCGCTCAGTCGACGATCTTCGCGCCGCGCTCGGCCAGCAGGCTGCGAAGCACGGAGCGGTGGCAGCGCGATTCGTCCTCGCAGTAGCAGCCCACCGACAGCGATGCGCCGTGCGAGAGCGCGGCCAGCAGGTCGAGGCTGCGGCTCGCGTCGGGCTCGGCCATCTCGGACTTGAACTTGCGCACGAAGGCGTTCCACTGTGCGGGCGATGCCTCTTTCTGGGCCTCCTGCGCCTGCTTCATCGTCTCGACGGAAGGCGCCAGGTTCGGATACCACACGTCGTACCAGTCCTGCGAGGCGAACTCGGTCTTCGGAACGCCGCGCGGCGGACGGCGCACGGTGCCTACGCGCAGGCCCTCGTCGGGCGCGCGCGGTGTGCCGAGGCGGACGATGCGGATGCTCATGGTGGGGTTCCCTTTTTATCTGCTTGTGCTTGTCTCAGGTGCCGACGATACCGCCATCGCGCCGGCGGATGGCCAGCGTCGCCGAGCGCGGCCGTGCGCTGCCCGGCGTGGCACCGTCGGGCCAGGCGCTGTTGGGCCTGGTGTCGCCGTCGTCGCGCGCCTCGCCCGGATGCTGGATGTTGACGAACAGCGTGCGCCGGTCGGGCGTGACCACGCGGCCGGTGATCTCGCAGCCGTTGGGCCCCGTCAAAAAGCGCTTGATGCGGCCCGAGGCCGGGTCGGCGCACAGCATCTGGTTGTTGCCCAGCGCGGTGTAGGGCGGCTTGCCGATCACCTGGCCGCTCATGTCGGTCTGGATCCAGAGCAGGCCGCCACGGTCGAAGTGCAGGCCGTCGGGCGCACCGAAGGCGTCGGCCTCGGCGGAGGGATAGCGCGCGCCGCTGCCGGGCTGCGCCGGGTCGCCCGCCAGCGCGAAGTGGTCCCAGGCGAAGCCGGTGGCGGCGGCATCGCCCGCGTCCTCGCGCCAGCGCAGGATGCCGCCGAAGAGGTTGTTGGCGCGCGGGTTGGCGGCGTCCGGGGCGGGCTTGCCGGCATCGCCGCGCTGGCTGTTGTTGGTGAGGGTGACGTAGACCTCGCCGCTTTGCGGGTGGATGGCGATCCATTCGGGGCGGTCCATCTTCGTGGCGCCGACATGGTCGCCGGCCAGCCGCGCGTGGATCAGCACCTCGGCCTGGTTTGCGAAGCCGTTGGCTGCGTCGAGGCCGTTGCGTCCGTGCGTGAGTTCGAGCCACTGGCCACGTCCGTCGGCGTCGTAGCGCGCGGCGTAGAGCGTGCCCTCGTCGAGCAGGTGGCGGTTGGCCGCCCGCGCGGCGGCGTCGGTGCCGGGGCGCACCTTGTCGCGGCTGATGAATTTGTAGATGTACTCGAAGCGCGAGTCGTCGCCCATGTAGACCACGAGGCGGCCGTCCTTCGCGACGGTGCATGTTGCGCTTTCCTGGCGCTTGCGGCCCAGCGCGGTGCGCTTGACGGGCGTGGCCGTGGGGTCGAACGGATCGATCTCGACCACCCAGCCGAAGCGGTGCGGCTCGTTGGGATGGCGGCTCACGTCGAAGCGCTCGTCGAAGCGCCAGTACTCGACCCACTGCGAGCCGGCCACCGTGCCGTATCGGCGCTGGGCCGGCGTCGCGTTGCGGGCCGCGTCCTTCGGGCCACCGAAGTAGCCGTGGAAGTTCTCCTCGCAGGTCAGGTAGGTGCCCCACGGCGTGACGCCCATGGCGCAATTGGCGAAGGTGCCGAACACCGCGTCGCCGGCCGGATTGGCCGAGGTGCGCATCAGCGGCGTGCCGGCCGCGGGGCCGGCGATGCGCATCGGCGTGTTTCCGTGCACGCGGCGCGCGAAGGGCGAGGGCAGCACCTGCTGCCAGCCCTGGCCGCTGCGCCGGATCTCGATCACCGAGACGCCCATGGCGTGCAGCGACTTGCGGACCTTCACGGCGCTCCATTCCTTGACGCCATCGGTGTGCAGCAGCTGCTCGTCGGTGTACTCGTGGTTCATCACCAGCAGGCCGCGCTCGCCGCCCGCGTCGAGTGGGAAGAAGTGCATGCCGTCGTGGTGCATGCCGGCCTGCACGGCCTGGTCGTCGGCGCTGTTGCCTGCGTCGGGCGCGAAGGGCGGCATGCTGTTCGCGATGCCGGTGGGTGCGCCCCAGGGGTAGAGCAGCTGCCACTCGTATTCGGGCGGCACGACGATGCCGTCACGCAGGGAGGCCGGCACGCCGGTGAAGCCCAGCGGCTCGCCGGGGCGCGCGGCAGTGCCGGTGGACGGCGATGCCGTGGTGCAACCCTGCCCGAACAACGCGACCACGGCGGCGGCGGAACCCGATTGAAGAAGAAAGCGGCGGCGGTTCAGGGGCATGGTCGCGGTGTTGTGTAGGCGACAGCCGCCATCATCGCCTGAGCCCGTGCCCGGCGATACTGGCGCGGCAACCGCCCAGGAGACATCGAATGACCGACCGCATCGAACGCACCCGCCACGCCGACGGCGTGGTCGAACTGCATCTCTCGCGCGCCGACAAGATGAACGCGCTCGACCCGGCGATGTTCGATGCGCTCATCGAGGCCGGCGAGGCGCTGCGTGAAGACAAGGCGGCGCGCGCGGTGGTGATCTCGGGCCGCGGCAAGGCCTTCTGCGCGGGGCTCGACATGGCTTCGTTCGAGCGCATGCAGCAGCAGGACGCGGGTGCCGGCGTGCTGGGCGAGGGCGCCGCCGGTGCCGACCTTGTGGTGCGCACGCACGGCATCTCGAATGCCGCGCAGCAGGTCGCGATGGTCTGGCGCGAGGTGCCGGTGCCCGTCATTGCAGCAGTGCACGGCGTGGCCTTCGGCGGCGGCCTGCAGGTGGCGCTGGGGGCGGACATCCGCATCGTCGCGCCCGACACCAGGCTCTCGGTGATGGAGATCAAGTGGGGCCTGGTGCCCGACATGGCCGGCATGGTGCTGATGCGCGAGCTCGCGCGCAGCGACGTGGTGCGCGAGCTCACTTTCACGGGGCGCATCTTCTCGGGCGAAGAGGCGCTGCGCCTGGGCTTCGCCACCCGTGTCAGCGCGGACCCGTTGGCCGAGGCGCTGCAGATGGCGCATGAGATCGCGGGCAAGAGCCCTGACGCGATCCGTGCCGGAAAGCGCCTGCTGAATGCATCGCTCTCGCAGAGCGCGGCCGAACTGCTGCTGGCGGAGTCGGTGGAGCAGAAGGCGCTGATCGGCAGCCCCAACCAGGTCGAGGCAGTGAAGGCCAACCTCGACAGGCGCGCGCCGCGTTTCAACGCGCCTGGCTGACAGCCTCCGAACCGGGGGCCGCGGCCGCCCCCTATGCAATCCGTCGCAATCAGGTGAACGGGCGGCCGGGTAATCCTCCGGCACGCCCATGCTGTTCTTCACGCACGCTCACACCTCCCGTGGTGCACGGAGGTGTTTACATCTGCGCCCACCCTTCGGCCAGCCCTTCAGATCGGGTCCCGAACTGCCGAAAACATCAAAAAGTCCCACGCGGTGTATCTTTATGTAAGAATAAAGTGGTTGTTTTTTGGGGTAAAACGATGCGGATGGAGGTAATTTGTGTGCAGAAGGTCACGTCTTTCCGGTCGCTCGCTCCTGCGGAGGATGGCTCCAGACAGCTCACTCATTAACAATCAAAAGCTTTGCTTAGCGACGGCGATCCTGCATGTCGACGACCACGTTTTTCTGTAACCTCAGCGTGCCCATCCTGGTGGGCGAGGATCGCTACAAGTACATCCCCCTGGTGGGAGTCTTCCGCAGCATTCCATTCGATCAAGTCGACGAATGGGTGATGCACCCTGACGGCCGGCCGCGCAGCGACCGCGAACTGGCGGCCGAAGTTCTTGTCGAGATCCGCAAGCCGCTCGGTTCGAGCGGACGCACGGCGCCGCACGTCTTCGACGTGGCTGACATCCTGCAGCTCGACCGGGCCGCGGCGATCGTCGTGTCGACCTTCCTTGCGGCGCTTCCGCGCGTCTGAAGACGCCGCTGATTCTTCAGTTCTTCTTCTTCAGTCGCACCTGAAGAGCACGCCGCTGCCCAGTGTGGTCGGTGCGTCGGCCTGCGTCAGGAACCGGATCGGATTCCCGTCGATGCGGCAGTAGGCCTGCGCTTCCTGCTCGTTCGCCGCCCTGAATACGCCGTCGTTGAGGCGCTGCACGCCGGTCGCCGGTGTGGCGCAGGCAGCGATGGCGGCGGGAAGAAGGGCGAGCAGCAGTCGGCGCATGAAGGGTAATGGGTATTGTTGGAGGACCCGGGACTTTAAGCGCTTCCCACCGCTCAATGGAAAGCCGGCCTCGAGGCCTGCCCTGGAGAAGAGGAACAGCATCAGGCTGCCCCCTTGCTGCGCGGCGCTTGTGGAATGCGCTTCTCGCGTTTTCCTGTGCCGCTATCGCCTGCCGCGCGCGTCCACCGGCCAGATGGCGGCCAGCGTGCCTCCCTCGACCACGTGGTAAGCGTCATGAAGATTCACCGTCGGATCGCAGTGGGGGGTGACGAACTCCACCCTGGCACCCAGCGCCGGCCTGGGCGCTCCCGCTGGCGGCATCAGCTTGCCGTGCTCGTCGCCGAAGAAGGCGTAGCGGCTTGCCGCGTCGGCGCCTTTCGCCACCAGCGGCACGCCGCTGTCGGTGGAAAAGCACTTGGTGCCTCCATCCACCGTCACCCAGTCGGCGGCATTGGTGCTGACCACTGCCGTCTGCACGAAGAGCGAGGTCTCGAAGGGCGAGGGCTGGTCGCCGTCGGCCAGCACGCGGCTGTACTCGGCGTCCATGAACACGTACGAGCCGGCCTGCAGCTCGGTGAAGGCGTTTTGCTGCGAATCGAGGTCGTGCGTGCCGGTGCCCGCGCCGGTGACGATGTCGAAGTTCAGGCCCTGGCGCCGCGCCGCCGCGACGATGCCCGCCACGGTCTCGCGCAGCGCGGCGGCCGCCGCGCCGCGCTCCTCGCGCGCCACGATGTGCTGCAGGTTGCCTGCGTAAGCCTGCAGCCCGCGCAGCCGCAGGCGCGGCTCGGCGGCCGCCAGCGCGGCCATCTCGAGCACCTTGGCCTGCGTGGCGGCGCCGGTGCGGTTGTAGCCCGCGCCGTAGTCCACCAGCACGTCCAGCGGATGCGTGAGTTCGCTCGCGGCGCGCGCCAGTTCGGCGAGGTTCTGGGGGTTGTCGATCACCACCATCACGTCGCCCGGACGGGCGCGCTGTGCCAGCTTGACGAGCCGCGCGATCTTGCTCGGCGTGACCGCCGGCGAGGTGATGAGCACGCCCGGAATGCCGCCCTGGACCATCACTTCCGCCTCGCCCAGCGTGACGCAGCTCACGCCGACGGCACCGGCCGCCACCTGGCGGCGTGCTATCTCGACCGACTTGTGCGTCTTCACGTGCGGGCGAAGGTTCACGCCGTGCGCCTTGGCGAAGGCGGCCATGCGCTCGATGTTGCGCGTCATCGCGGGCAGGTCGATCAGCAGGGCGGGGGTGTCGAGCAGATGGCGGCCGCCGGGAACGCCGATCAGCGGCGCGTTGACTTGCTGCAGGTCTTGGGGCATCGGGGAAAAGCCTTTGTCTCGGTACTTGTTGAGGAGTGGAAAACACCCCGCGCCCGGCACTGGCGCGCGGGATTCCGGGCGAGATGATCGCACTGAATCGCTCGCAGGCTGCCCCCGTGCAGACGCTAGGCCGGGTGCGAGGGCCCGTGCCGCCCCGGCCCGCGCAGCGCCAGCCACCACAGCAGCGCGGCGTTGACCGACCAGCTCGCGGCGAGCATCAGGAGTGCCGTGTGGGCCACCCCGGGCGACAGGCCCAGCGTCAGCAGGCTCAGCGACCACGGCAGCCCGCCCGCGATGGCGATCAGCAGGCTCACGTCGCTGTCGGGCGCGACGGCGCAGGCCAGGATGCAGGCGACGCCGACGACCGTGTAGGCCAGGGCGGCGACGCGCCATCCGGAGCGCGAAGGCGAGCGTGTATTTGCAAGCGGCATGCCTTGAGCATCGCCGATCCTGCATGACGCAGTGAAGGCTTATTGCGTTAAAGGGTGTAGTGTTTTCGAGCAGTCGCCAACGAAGCCGAATGTTCATCTTCGCTACTTGGGTCTGTCATTTGTGCGCGCCACCATGCGCGGCATGGCTGGTCAACTTATCTCCATCGCCCTGACCGTCGACCAACACGACGAGGGCCACTATTTCTGGGTGCTGCTGGAATCCTTCGACAACTCGATGGAGTTCGAACCGCTGATGGAGGCGGCCAAGGGTTTCCACACCTATGCCGAGGCGCTGCAGGCCGGGTATGTCGTGCTCAAGGGGCTCTCGGAAGACCTGAATGTCGGACCTCGAGAGGAACTCGACGACACGATCGCTGCAGAATGAGAAACGCCCTCGGCAACGCACGCTGAGCGATCTTGGCGCGCGGGCCGAATGCCCTGCGGCTGTCAACGGCGAGCGGTTTTGACTGACACGCACCCGGTACGGTCCCGACGAGATTGAGTCGAATGGTCGCTGATGCTGCACGGCCCTCGAGCGGGGCCGCAGCGATGCCGATCCCACGACGACCAACGAGTCAGGGAGTTTGCATGGTCGAATATTTCCGGGTAGGCCTCCCGTATATCCGAATGCGCTTCAAGGTGCCCGCTCGGCGCGGAGGCAGGGTTGAGCTTTGCGGACGATTCGGTGCCATCACCGGCGCCAGCGGCGAGTATCTGCTTGTGCGCTTCGACGGCGAACCGGCGGCGTCCATCGTTCATCCGATCGAGCTCAACTATGTGGAGGCGGGGGAGGCGGCGGAGCCATTGGGTGAACGCAATGGCGAAGCCGGTCCGGCTCCGGCGGAGTAGGGCGCGCTATCTCCCGGGGCGTGGATGCCGAGATCTCCTTGAGGTAGATCCACATGACCCCTGTTGCCGTCCCTTTCTGCTTCTTCCGTCGGCCTTGGGCTGGTTAGCAGGGGCCAAAGACTGTATATTCATCCAGTCTTTGGCCACGAGCCCGCGTCGGCGCACACCTGCGCGCCGGGGGCGATGAACCATGAACCAGTTCGAGCTTTTCTTCCCGCGGGGTGCTGCAACAGCAACCGCCGCCTTGCCCATTGCCTTGCCGCAGCAGCGTCTGCCGGCGTTGCCGCCGAAACCGTCGGCCACCCCGGCCGAGCCCGATGAGCCATTCCGCTTCGAGGACGTCGACGTCGAGGAGCGGGTCGCGTACACCGTGAGGCTTGCGGACTATTCGCATCCGGTGGCCGATGCCGTGAAGGTGGCTGAGCAGCGCTTTCGGCGCGAGATCGACCGGCAGCTCGGCGGCGACGTGGTCGAGGCGCTGCGGGCGTTCCAGAATGCAAGCGAGTCAAGCGAGAGCGACTTGTCCAAGGTGGAAATCGCGCTGGCCAAGCGCTGGGCCAAGGCCTATGACGCGGCGCGTACCGCCGGCTTTCGAGATCTGGGCGACACCGACGAGGCATTCTTCGACGTGCGGCCGGTCTGAGCCCGGCAGCCGGCCGCGCCCGGGTGCCGTCGGATCGGTCGCGGATGTGTCAAAGTCAGGGCAGTGCCGTGCACGGCATTGCTTCGAAAGAAAGCGCATCGTGTTCCGCCGACCCTCCATCACCTTCCGGACAACCGCCTTCGTCGCCGTCGTCTGTCTCGCCCTCGTTGCGCTGGACTGCTGGAACAGCTGGCAGTCGCGCGCGGTCCAGCTAAGGCAGATGAGCGTTGCCACGTCGAATCTTGCCCGGGCGATGGCGCAGCAGGCGGACGACACGATCAAGGAAACCGACACCGCCCTGATCGGCGTCGTCGAGCGCGTCGAATACGACGGCACCGGCCCCGCGGCCCTCGAGAGGCTCCACAAGGTCCTCGCCCTGCAGGTGGCGGAGCTTCCGCAGCTCGATGCGATTCACGTCTACGACAGGGATGGCAACTGGGTCGTGAACTCGCGGCAGGCGCGGCCCCAGAACCTCAACAACGCCGAGCGCGAATATTTCATCTTTCATCGCGAGCACGAGGACCGTGGGCCGCACATCGGCATACCGGTGAAGAGCCGCACCAATGGCAAGCTGCTCGTGCCCGTCTCGCGGCGCATCGACAACCCCGACGGCAGCTTCGGCGGCGTGGCGCTCGCGACCATCGACGTCGACTTCTTCACTAGGTTCTACGACAGCCTCGATATCGGCGAGGCCGGTGCCGTAGCGCTCATCCTCGACAGCGGCACGATGATGACGCGGCGGCCGTTCAGTACCGAGATGGTCGGGCGCAACATGCTGGACACGGCCCTCTACCAGGCCTACAAGTCCCTGGGGCCGGTCGGCACCGCCGAGATCAGGTCTTCGCAGGACGGCGTCACGCGCCTGAACAGCTTCAGGCGCCTTTCCGGCTACCCGCTCTTCGTCGGGGCGGCTCTTTCCAAGGACGAGATCCTGGCCGCGTGGTGGGGCGAAACGCTCAGGCATACCGGGGGCGTGATTCTGCTGATCTCCATCATCGGCTTCGTGGGCTGGCGGCTGGTGAGGCAGATGGAGCTGCAGAACAAGACCGAGGCCGAGTTGCGCAGCGCGCGCGACGCGCTGGAAAAGCTCAACAAGACGCTGAACACCCTCGCCATGGAAGACGGCCTCACAGGTCTCGCGAACCGCCGCCAGTTCGACGTGACGCTCGACACCGAATTCAGCCGCGCAATGCGCGACGCGAGCACGCTGGCGCTGATCCTGATCGATGTCGACTGCTTCAAGCAGTACAACGACATCTACGGCCACACGGCCGGGGACGAATGCCTGCAGACGATCGGCCGCACGATCGCCAATCTCGCGGCCCGGCGCCCGGGCGATCTYGCCGYCCGCTACGGCGGCGAGGAACTGGCCGTGCTGCTGCCGAACACCGACGTGGCCGCCGCCGCCGTCCTCGCGGAAAAGATCCGCAGCGCGGTGCGCGATCTGGCCATCGTGCACGCTGGCGCGCCCGACGGCTTCGTCACGCTGAGCGCGGGCGTCGATGCCCTCAGTCCCGCCGGCACGCGGCAACCGCCGAAGGAACTGGTCCAGGCCGCGGACAGGGCCCTCTACGCGGCCAAGCTGGCCGGCCGCAACCGTGTCTGTACGGCCACCGACAGGCCGGCCGAATGAAGAGCCAGCGCGACTGGCGCAAAGCACACGAGCAGGCGCCAATAGCCGCCCGAGCAAGAATCGAAGGCTGGTTGAAACACAACCTTTTCCCTCGGATTGACCGACCCGGCCGGAGACACTTGCGAGGTCTGGCCGATGCCGGTGCGGCCGCTACCGCAGCACCAGAACCGGCAGCGTCGAGCGCACCAGAACCTGCTGCGTCTCGCTGCCCAGCAAGAGGCGCTTGAGGCCCTTTCGCCCGTGCGAGGCCATCACGATCAGATCGCTCCTGTGCTTCTTCGCCGCGGCGATGATCGATTCGGCGACCAGGTCCGAGTTCGCCTGCGCCGTCTTGATCCGCACGCCACGTTCCCGTGCGCGGTCCCGTACCTTGTCGAGCATGGTCTGCGCCTTCTCCGCCCACTGCTTCTCGATGCGGCCCACGTCTTCGGCGGAGAAAGTCATCGAGCCTTCGAAATAGCTCTTCGGGTATCGGGGAACGACGGTCAGTGCGACCAGGTCCGCGTCGTTCTGCACCGCCAGCGAGATGGCGCTGTCGACGGCCTTCTTCGAAAGCGCGGTGCCATCGGTGGCGACGAGGATGCGTTTGAACATGAGGATCTCCACAGGGTATGTGGCGGCCGAGCTTAGGCGCGCCTCGGGCCGCCTGGCTTGATTCAGATCAAGCGCCTCGCCAGGCCCGGCTCTTAGGCTCTGCCGATGAATGCCACGCTCGCCCCCGATCGCGTCGCGATCCCCGCATCTCCCGAAGCAGCCAGCGAGGAGGCCTGGCAGATACTGGACGATCCGGCCGAATGGGCCGGCTTCGGCCGTGAACTGGACCGTGTCGATGGAGGCCATTGGGAGTCGCAGGTCGTGGTCGAGGGCATGCACTGCGCGGCCTGCGCCTTCACCGTCGAGGCCGCGCTGCGGCAGGTGCCCGGCGTGAGCGAAGCGCAAGTCAACGCGGCGAGTCGGCGCGCGCGCGTGGTCTGGTCGCCCGCGCTGACGCGGCCTTCGCGCTGGTTCGAGGCCGGCGCGAAAGCCGGCTACCGGCTGCTGCCGGGCAGTGACCGCTGCGCCAGGGAACTGCGCCGGCGCGAATCGCGGCTGGCCTTGTGGCGCTGGCTGGTCTGCGGCTTCTGCATGATGCAGGTGATGATGTACGCCTACCCGGCGTACGTCGCGCGGCCCGGCGACATGGGCGCCGATTCGGAGCAACTGCTGCGCTGGGCCTCCTGGGTGCTGACCCTGCCCGTGGTGCTCTTCTCCTGCGGACCTTTCTTCCGCAGCGCCTGGCGCGACCTGCGCATGGGCCGCATCGGCATGGACCTGCCGGTGGCCTTCGGCGTGCTCGCGACCTTCGCGGTCAGCAGCGCCGCCACTTTCGATGCCACGGGCCCACTCGGCCACGAGGTGTACTTCGACTCGCTGACGATGTTCGTCTTCTTCCTGCTCACTGGCCGCTGGCTGGAGGCACGGCTGCGCGAGCGCACCGCCGGTTCCCTCGACGCGCTGATGAACCGCCTGCCCGATGGCATCGACCGCCTCGCCGCCGACGGCAGCTGGA
Organism: Variovorax sp. CAN15; assembly: GCF_030462475.1. Classification (GTDB taxonomy): domain Bacteria; phylum Pseudomonadota; class Gammaproteobacteria; order Burkholderiales; family Burkholderiaceae_C; genus Variovorax. The sequence goes on along the minus strand of NZ_JASMRZ010000074.1, from coordinate 12,504 downwards.
AACGCGTGGCCGTGCGCCGGCTCGCTGCGGGAGACGTGGTGCGGGTGCGTCCGGGTGAAGCATTCCCGGCCGATGGCGTGGTGATCGAAGGTGACACCAGCGCCGACGAAGCACTGCTGACCGGCGAATCCCGGCCGGTGCCCCGTCCGTGCGGTGACCGCGTGCTCGCCGGCAGCCACAACCTGTCCGCGCCGGTGCGGGTACGCATCGAATCGGTGGGCGAAGGCACGCGCTTCGCGCAGATCGTCCGGCTGATGGAAAGCGCCGCCTCGCGCAAGCCGCGCCTTGCGCTGCTGGCGGACCGCGTGGCGCGTCCCTTCCTCGCCGCGGTGCTGGCGGCGGCGGCCATGGCCGCGGCGTTCTGGTGGCCGACGGACCCGGGCAAGGCGCTGATGGTGGCGGTGGCGGTGCTCATCGTGACCTGTCCGTGCGCGCTATCGCTCGCAACGCCGGCCGCCATGCTCGCCAGTGCCGGCACGCTGGCGCGAGCCGGCGTGATGACTTCGAACCTGCAGGCGCTGGAGGCATTGGCATCGGTCGACACGGTGGTGTTCGACAAGACCGGCACGCTGACGGGCGACGTGCCCCGCCTGGAGCGCATCTACTGCCGCCAGGGACTGCGGCCCGGCGATGCGCTCGAAGTGGCTGCGGCACTCGCCGCGCAATCGCTGCATCCCGTGGCGCAGGCGCTGGTGAATGCATGGCATGCGCGGTTCCGCTCGGCACCCGGCTGGATCGCGCAGCAGGTCGTCGAGGTGGCGGGCCAGGGCATCGAAGGCCGCATGCGCCGCACGCGTGCTCCCGCCGGGACGCAACAGCGCGTGCGCCTGGGTTCGCCGGGCTTCTGCGGCGTGGCCGCGCTGGAGGTCGATGCCGCGCAGGTCCATGTGGCCGACGAGCAGGGCTGGCTCGCCAGTTTCGTCCTTGCCGAAGAGCTTCGCGCCGATGCCGCCGGCGCCGTGGCGGCGCTGCGCGCGGAAGGGATCACGGTGCGGCTGCTCTCGGGCGACAGGGATGCGGCTGCCCGGGACGTGGCCGCGCGCTGCGGCATCGATTTCGCGCAGGGCGGCTGCACGCCCGAGGACAAGCTCGACGCGCTGTGGCGCCTGCAGGCCGAGGGGCGGCAGATCGCGATGGTGGGAGACGGACTCAACGATGGCCCGTCGCTGGCGCGTGCCAACGCCTCGTTCGCCTTCGGGCGTTCGGTGCCGCTGTCGCGCGCGCATGCCGATTTCGTGGTGCTCGGCGACAGGCTCGCCAGCATTCCGCAGGCGATCGCGCAGGCGCGCAGGACGCTGCGCGTGGTGCGCCAGAACCTCTTCTGGGCCGCGGGCTACAACGCGCTGTGCGTGCCGCTGGCCGTCGCGGGCTGGCTGCCGGCATGGCTGGCCGGCCTCGGCATGGCCGCGAGCTCGCTCGTGGTGGTCCTCAATGCGGCACGCCTTTCGGCCGGCGCGCAAGGAGCGTACTGATGGACATCCTCTTTCTCCTCGTTCCGCTGTCCGTGATGCTGGTCCTGGCGATCCTCGGCGGGCTGTGGTGGGCCATCGAGCGCGGCCAGTTCGAAGACGTCGACATGGAAGGCGAACGCATCCTGCACGGCGATTGATCTGCATCAACCCGCAGGGCGGGGCGCCCACGGAAACTGCCCGTAACTCAATCAAGGGCACGACGATGCAAGAACCAAGACCCCCCGCCGCTGAATACGACGACACGGTCGTGCGGCAGTTCGCGCTCATGTCCGTGGTGTGGGGCGTGGTCGGCATGCTGGTGGGCGTGGTCATCGCCTCCCAGCTGACGTGGCCCGAACTCAACCTCGGCATTCCGTGGCTCAGCTACGGACGCCTGCGGCCGCTGCACACCAACGCGGTCATCTTCGCGTTCGGCGGCTGCGCGCTGATGGCCACCAGCTTCCACGTGGTCCAGCGCACCTGCCAGGTGCGGCTCTTCGCGCCGCGTCTCGCGTCCTTCGTCTTCTGGGGCTGGCAGGCGGTGATCGTGGCGGCTGCCATCAGCCTGCCGATGGGCTACACGCGCGGCAAGGAATACGCCGAGCTCGAATGGCCGATCGGCCTGCTGATCGCGGTGGTCTGGGTGGCCTACGCCATCGTGTTCTTCGGCACCATCGGCAGGCGCAAGGTGCGCCACATCTACGTGGCCAACTGGTTCTACGGCGCCTTCATCATCGCGGTCGCGCTGCTGCACATCGTCAACGGCGCCGTGGTTCCGGCCGGATGGATGAAGAGCTACTCGGCCTATGCCGGCGTGCAGGACGCGATGGTGCAGTGGTGGTACGGCCACAACGCCGTCGGCTTCTTCCTCACGGCCGGCTTCCTCGGGATGATGTACTACTACATCCCGAAGCAGGCGGGCCGGCCGGTGTACTCGTACCGGCTGTCCATCGTGCACTTCTGGGCGCTGATCTTCACCTACATGTGGGCGGGCCCGCATCACCTGCACTACACCGCGCTGCCCGACTGGACGCAGTCGCTGGGCATGGTGTTCTCGCTGATCCTGCTGGCGCCGAGCTGGGGCGGCATGATCAACGGCGTGATGACGCTCTCGGGCGCCTGGCACAAGCTGCGCACCGACCCGATCCTGCGCTTCCTGATCGTGGCGCTGTCGTTCTACGGCATGTCGACCTTCGAGGGTCCGATGATGTCGATCAAGACCGTCAACGCCCTGAGCCACTACACCGACTGGACCATCGGCCACGTGCACTCCGGCGCGCTCGGCTGGGTGGGCTTCATCAGCATGGGCTCGCTCTACTACCTGATTCCGCGCATGTACGGCCGCACCGCCATGTACAGCGTGCGTGCCATCGAGGTGCACTTCTGGATCGCCACCATCGGCATCGTGCTGTACATCGCGGCCATGTGGATCGCCGGTGTGATGCAGGGCCTCATGTGGCGCTCCATCAACCCCGACGGCACGCTCACCTACACCTTCGTGGAGAGCGTGAAAGCCACCTTCCCGTTCTACCTGGTGCGCGTGATCGGCGGGCTCCTCTACCTCAGCGGGATGCTGCTGATGGCGTGGAACGTCTGGATGACCGTCATCTCCGGGCGCGCGGTGCGCGCCGAGATCCCGCCCCCCGCCATGGCCCACGCCTGAGGACGCACGATGAACCCGAACACTTCCAGGCCCACGGGCTTCACGCACGAGAAGATCGAGACCAACAACCTGCTGATGATCGTGCTGATCCTCGTGGTGGTGGCCGTCGGCGGCCTCGTCGAGATCGTGCCGCTGTTCTTCCAGAAGTCGACCACCGAAGCGGTGCAGGGCGTCAAGCCGCTCACGCCGCTGCAGCTGGCCGGGCGCGACGTCTACCTGCGCGAGGGTTGCTACAACTGCCACTCGCAGATGATCCGGCCCTTCCGCTCGGAGACGCTGCGCTACGGCCACTACTCGGTGGCCGGCGAGTTCGTCTACGACCATCCGTTCCAGTGGGGCAGCAAGCGCACCGGCCCCGACCTGCAGCGCGTGGGCGGCAAGTACAGCGACGAGTGGCATCGCATTCACCTGAACAACCCGCGCGACGTCGTTCCCGAGTCGAACATGCCGGCCTACACCTGGCTGGAGAAGACGCCGGTCGATGCAGAGGCGCTGCCGGCCCACATGCGCGCGCTGCGCCGCGTCGGCGTGCCCTACACGGACGCCGAGATCGCCGGGGCCACGGAAGAAGTCCGGGGCAAGACCGAGATGGAAGCCACGGTGGCCTACCTGCAATCGCTGGGCCTGGCTCTGAAGTAAGCACGCGGCAAAGGACCGAAAACCATGATCGACCTCACCACCTTGCGCATCGCCGCCACCGTCGTCTGCTTCGCGCTGTTCATCGGCATCGTGATCTGGGCCTACTCGCGCCGCAACGCGCCCGGCTTCCAGGAAGCGGCGCGCCTGCCCTTCGAGCAGGACTGAAGGGAGAAACACGATGAGCGATTTCATCAGCCGTTTCTGGTCGGACTACGTGGCAGTGGTCTCCCTGCTGAGTATCCTCGGCTGCGTGATCCTGCTGTGGCTCACCGCCCGCAAGCGTGTTGCCGCCAGCGCCGACAACACCACCGGCCACGTCTGGGACGGGGACCTGCGCGAGGCCAACAATCCGCTGCCGATGTGGTGGGTCGGACTGTTCGTGCTGACCATCGTCTTCGGACTGGGCTACCTTGCTGTCTTTCCGGGGTTGGGCAGTTTCCGGGGCCAGTCCGAATGGACTTCGCGCGGCGAGTACGACGCGGAGGTCGCCAAGGCCACGCAGGAGCTGGCACCCGTCTATGCGAAGTACGCCGCGATGCCTGTCGAGGAAGTCTCGCGGGACCCGCAGGCCCATGCCATCGGCGAGCGGCTCTTCATGGGCAACTGCGCGCAGTGCCACGGCTCCGACGCGCGCGGCAGCAAGGGTTTTCCCAACCTGACGGACAAGGACTGGCTGCACGGCGGCACGCCGGAGAAGATCATCGAATCCATCACCAAGGGCCGCGTGGGCACGATGCCGCCCATGGCCGCCGCCGTCGGCACGCCCGACGACGTGAAGAACGTCGCCAACTACGTGCTGAGCCTGTCGGGCGAGCCGCACGACTCGGTGCGCGCCGGCCTCGGCAAGTCGAAGTTCACGGCCTGCGCCGCCTGCCACGGCATCGGCGGCGTGGGCAACCAGGCGCTGGGCGCGCCCAACCTCAGCGACAGGATCTGGCTGCACGGCTACGGCGAGGCGGCAATCATCCAGATGATCAATTCGGGCAAGCACAACGAGATGCCCGCGCAGGAAGGCCGCCTTACCGAGGCGCAGATCCGGATGGTCGCGTCGTACGTCTGGGGGCTCTCCAACAACGCGGCCGCGGCCACGCCCTGACACCGCCGGCCCGCCATGACCCGCAAGATCATTCCCATAGCGAGCGCGGATACGAACGCGAATGCGGGCGGCGAGGAGGTCGGCCTCTACGAGGCCTCGAAGAAGATCTACCCCCGCACCGTGCGCGGCGTATTCGCGCGCTGGCGCTGGGCCATGGTCTTTCTCACCCAGCTGGTGTTCTACGGCATGCCGTGGGTGGAATGGGGCGGCCGGCAGATGGTGCTGTTCGACCTCGCGGCGCGTCGCTTCTACATCTTCGGGCTGGTGCTGTACCCGCAGGACCTGATCTACCTCTCGGGCCTGCTGGTCATCAGCGCGCTCTCGCTCTTTCTCTTCACCGCCGTGGCGGGGCGGCTGTGGTGCGGCTATGCCTGCCCGCAGACGGTCTACACCGAGATCTTCATGTGGGTGGAGCAGAAGATCGAGGGCAACCGCGTCGCGCGCATGCGGCTGGACGCCGAACCGATGTCGCTCGAGAAGCTGGTGAAGAAGTGGTTCAAGCACATCGTGTGGATCGGCATCGCGATGTGGACCGGCTTCACCTTCGTGGGCTACTTCACGCCCATCCGCGAACTCGGCATGGCCTTCCTGCAGACGCAGATGGGCTCGTGGGAGGTCTTCTGGGTGTTCTTCTACGGCTTCGCGACCTACGGCAACGCCGGCTTCATGCGCGAACAGGTCTGCAAGTACATGTGCCCCTACGCGCGCTTCCAGAGCGCGATGTTCGACCGCGACACCCTGATCGTCACCTACGACCCCCAGCGCGGCGAGCCGCGCGCGCCGCGCCGCAAGGGGCCCGATCCACGCACGATGGCGCTGGGCGACTGCATCGACTGCGGCCTGTGCGTGCAGGTGTGCCCCACCGGCATCGACATCCGCAAGGGCCTGCAGTACGAGTGCATCGGCTGCGGCCTTTGCGTGGATGCCTGCGACACGGTCATGCAGAAGATGGCCTATGCGCCGGGGTTGATCCGCTACGACACGCAGAACGGCATGGAGGCCGGCTGGTCGCGCCGCCAGCTGTTGCGGCGAGTGCTGCGTCCGCGCGTGCTGGTCTACACGGCGATCCTGGCGTTGCTGGTGGCGGGCCTGCTGGGCAGCCTGGTGGCGCGCACGCCGCTGAAGGTCGACGTGGTGCGCGACCGTGCATCGCTGGCGCGGATCGCCGAGGGCGGACGGCTCGAGAACGTCTACCGGCTGCAGATCATGAACGCCACCGAGCAGCCCCGGCGCTACCTCATCTCGGCCGGCGGGCTGGACGGGCTGAGCGTGTCGCCGGACGAGCCGGTGAGCGTCGATGCGGCCCAGTCGCGCTGGGYCGCGGTGCGGCTGCAGGTGCCCTACGGCAGCGTGCCCGCCGGATCGCACACGGTGCACTTCAGCATCCGCGAGGAGGGTGGTGGAGCGCAGGTTTCCGAGAAAGCGGCCTTCCTGGTGCCGCGTTGAAAGGCAGGCGATGAATGCAGTGAGCGATTCGACGGTGAACGCGATGGCGGACAAGCCCTGGTGGCGCCATCCGCTGCTGTGGATGGTGATCGGCGGCCCGGCGGTCGTGGTGATCGCCAGCTTCGTGACCTTCTGGCTGGCCTGGCGAAACCCCGATGCGCTGGTGTCGCAGGACTACTACCGCGAGGGCGTCGAGATCAACAAGACCTTCGCGAAGAAGCACCTTCCCGCGCTGACCGGGCGCAACCATGCGACCACCCCCGCGGAGGACATGCCGCCGGTGGTCCGCAAGGCCGCGCCATGAACGGAATGCGCCTGGCCGCCAGCATCCTCTGGCCGTCCTTCCTGGTGGCCTGCGGCATGGAGGTGCTGGTGTTCGCGCTCGTGGACCCCATCAACACCTTCTGCGGCGCCGACGCGCTGCGCATGTCGCGCCAGGGCATCTACACGGGTGCCTTCTTCGTCTTCTGGCTGATGGCCGCGGCGTCCAGCGCCTGCACGGTGCTGCTCGGCGGATCGGCCGCGCCCGGACAGCCAGACACCCCTGCGCACACACCCTCACCATGACTTCCATCGCTCCCGCCCCCGAGCCCGTGCAGGCGCCGCTGCCCGTCGAGCTGCTGCGGCAGTTCGACGTGCCCGGGCCGCGCTACACCTCGTATCCCACCGCGGACCGCTTCGTCGAGGCCTTCGGCGCCGACGACTACGTGCAGGCTCTGCGGCGGCGCCGCGCGGCCGGCTCGGTGGCATTGCCGCTGTCGCTGTACGTCCACATTCCGTTTTGCGAGTCGCTGTGCTACTACTGCGCCTGCAACAAGATCGTCACCCGGCACCATGAATGGGGCCGGCAGTACCTGGCCTACCTGGCGCGCGAGGTGGAGCTGCAGGTCGCGCAACTGGGCCGCAATGCCACCGTGTCCCATCTGCACCTGGGCGGCGGTTCGCCGACTTTTCTCGACGATGCGGAGCTCGGCGAACTCATGGCGCTGTTGCACCGCTCATTCGCCTTCGTGCCCGGCGGCGAGCGCTCCATCGAGATCGATCCGCGCACGGTAGACGCGCAAAGGCTCGCGAACCTCGCGGCGCTGGGCTTCAACCGCCTGAGCTTCGGCGTGCAGGACTTCGATCCGGCCGTGCAGCAGGCGGTGCACCGCATCCAGCCCGCGTCGCAGGTCTTCGCACTGATGGACGCCGCCCGCTCGCTGGGCTTCGAGTCGATCAACGCGGACCTGATCTACGGCCTGCCGCGCCAGAACGACGCCTCCTTCGAGCGCACGCTCGCGCAGGTCTGCGAGCTGCGGCCCGACCGCATCGCGCTCTATGCCTATGCGCACCTGCCCGAGCGCTTCAAGCCGCAGCGGCGCATCCACGCCGAGGAGCTGCCGGACGCTGCCGCGCGCGTGCGCATGCTGGCGAACGCCATCGCAAGGCTCACCGGCGCCGGATACGTTCACATCGGCATGGACCATTTCGCGCTGCCCGACGACCCGCTCGCCGTCGCGAAGCGGGAAGGGCGGCTGCACCGCGACTTCCAGGGCTACGGCACCCGGCCCGAGGGCGACCTGATCGCGCTCGGCGTATCGGGCATCGGGCGCGTGGGCGCCACCTACAGCCAGAACGCCAAGAGCCTGGACGAGTACCGCGACCTGCTCGACCAGGGGCGCCTGCCGGTGGTGCGCGGCCTTGCGCTGTCGCGCGACGACCAGCTGCGCCGCGAGGTGATCATGGCGCTGATGTGCCGGGGCCGCGTCGACTTCGACGCCATGGGCGAAGCCTTCGCCATCGACTTCCGCCGCTACTTCGCCACCGAGTTCGCCGCTCTCGGAACGCTGGTCGCAGACGGCCTGGTGCGCCTGAGCGACCACGACCTGGTGGTCACCGAAGAGGGCTGGTTCCTCGTGCGCGCGGTCGCGATGGTGTTCGACCGGTATGCCCGCGCCAACCGCACGCGCTTCTCCCGCGTGGTCTGACCATGCAGCTCGCGCTCGCCGGTGCCGCACTGTTCATGGGCCTTGCCGGCGGGCCGCACTGCGTGGCGATGTGCGGCGCCGCCTCGTCGGCCGTGATACGGATCGTGCCGCTGCCGGCCGTGGGGCAGGGCGCCATGCCGGCGCTCGCCGCGCCCGGTGCCTTCCATCTCGGCCGCATCGCGAGCTACGCGGCGGCGGGCGCGGTCGCGGCCGCCAGCGTGGACAGCCTCGCGCTGGCCAGCGCGCAGGTCGCCGCACTGCGGCCGCTGTGGGTGCTGCTGCACGTCTTCGTGTTCGCCTGGGGCGCGATGCTGGCGGTCACGGGGCGGCAGCCGCTGTGGGCGCGCCGCATCGGCCGCTCGCTCGAGTCGCGTCTTCGTCCGCATGCGGGAGGCACCTGGCTGGGTGTGCTTGCCACCGGACTGCTGTGGGTGGCGCTGCCTTGCGGGCTGCTCTATTCGGCCCTGATGCTGGCCGGGCTAGGCAGCAGCCCTCTGGAAGGCGCGCTGCTGATGGCGTTGTTCGCCATCGGAAGCGGCCTCTCGCTGCTGATCGGCCCCTGGGTCTGGCTGCGCCTGGCCGGAGACGGCGCCCGCCAGGCCTGGGGCGCGCGGCTGGCCGGCGTGCTGCTGGCGATGGTGGCCGCGCATGCGGTGTGGTCGGACCTCATCCGCCAGATCGACGCCTGGTGCCGATGAAGCAGGGTGCTTCCCCGGGAGGCGCATCGGCGGCGAGTGTCTTCCATCCCCGGGGCGTGATGCCGGTCACGGTGGCCGCGCCCTGAGGCGGGCCCTTGCCGGCGCCCGCGCGGTCAGGGGGAATCATTGCCTCGACCTGCCCGGCGGCCGCGAGCACGCGCAGCCTGTCGATCATCGCGGGGTCGGCTTCGACGCAAGGCAGCCCCGCATCGGCGAGCCTTCGCAGCAGGTTCATGCACATCGGACGTTCCCCGGCGCGCTCAGTCCAGCGTGAGCCACTTGATGAGCAGCTCGAACACGAGCCACAGGACGGTGCCGCCGAATACGGCGCACAGCAGGATGAGCAGCAGAAGATGGATCGACATCCGGCCCTCCGTCGTTCGGTGGACGCGCATCGGATCTCAGCGTCCGTCGCGCGGGCAGGTGCTGAGTCCGAACAGGGTGTAGGCCGGGCAGTTGCCCACCACGCCCGTCAGCAGCGCAACCACGCCGATGTAGCCCCAGAACCCGATGGTTCCCCTGACCGCCAGGGCGATCAGCAGCAGGCCCGCGCCGATACGCAGCGCGCGGTCGAGGACTCCGACATTCTTCGTCAGGAAAGGCATGCGAGATCTCCTTTGGATGATGGAAGGAAATCTTGCGCGCCGCGTCCGCGGCGGATGTTGAGGTGGATCAAGCCCCGGTGCGGTCCGCCGCTGGTCCGCCGCCGATTGACGCAGCGCAAGCCCTCGCGTGGCCGGCAGGCCTAAGGTCGCTTCCATCGCAAACCGCCAGCCCAAGGAGAGCCTTCATGCAGCCCCCCAAATCCATCCTGCTTCACCTCGACGGCTCGGCCCGCACGGTGGAGCGAATCAGGCTGGCCCGCCAGCTCGCCGAGACCTTCGAGGCCGAGGTCACGGCGCAACCGTGCACCCTGTCCGCGCTCATGCGCTATCCGTACGCCATCGAGGCGGCCGCGGAGGCGGTCGCGATCATGCAGGAGATCGACAAGGACGCGCGCGACAGGATGCACGCCACCTTCATGGAGCACAGTGCGGGCTCGCCGCGCCTGCACTGGGCAGAGGCGCAGAGCGACGGCCCGTGGGGCTTCGGCCGGCGTGCCCTGTACGCCGACCTGCTGATCCTCGGGCAGCGCGACCGCAACGACCCGATGGATGGCGAACTCCCCGGCGACTTCCTGCCCAGCGTGCTGGTGCAAAGCGGCCGTCCTGCGCTGGTGCTGCCCTACGCGGGGCCGATAGGCCCCATCGGCCGCAACGTGCTGGTGGCCTGGAAGGAGACGCGCGAATCCGCGCGTGCCGTGAGCGCCTCGCTGCCATGGCTGCGCAAGGCGGAGCGCGTGGACGTCGTCGCGTACGGCGAGGGCGCGAACGAATCGCTGCAGAGCCTGCAGGCCTACCTGCGGATGCAGGGCGTCGATGACGTCCGGCTGCATCCCGGTGGCGACAAGGACGACGACGTGGGCAACAAGCTGCTGTCCCTCGCCTCCGACCTCAGTTCCGACCTGCTGGTGATGGGCTGCTACGGCCACAGCAGGGCGCGCGAATGGGTGATGGGCGGCGCCACGCTGTCCATGCTGCAGTGGATGACGCTGCCGGTGCTGATGTCCCACTGAGGCCCTCATGCGCATCGACTTCCTCGGCGGCACGGGCACCGTCACCGGCTCGAAGTACCTGCTGAGCCATGGCGGCCGGCGGCTGCTGGTCGATTGCGGGCTCTTCCAGGGGCTCAAGCAACTGCGCCTGCGCAACTGGGACGTGCTGCCGGTCGATCCCGCCAGCATCGACGCGGTGGTGCTGACGCACGCGCACCTCGACCACAGCGGCTTCGTTCCGGCGCTGGTCCGGCTCGGCTTCAAGGGCGCCGTCTACTGCACCAGGGCCACCCTGGAGCTCTGCGAGCTGCTGCTGCCGGATTCGGGCCGCCTGCAGGAGGAGGACGCCGACTATGCCAACCGCCACGGCCACTCGAAGCACAAGCCCGCGCTGCCGCTGTATACCGAGCGGGAGGCGCGGACCGCGCTCGGGCGCTTCGAGACCATTCCCTTCGGCCAGGAGTGTTCGCCATGGCCTGGCTGGTCCTGGCAGATGTCCAGGGCCGGCCACATACTCGGCGCCGGCAGCCTGCGGGTCGGCTGGGACGGTTCGAGCATTCTTTTCTCGGGCGACCTGGGGCGCGGCGAAGACCTGCTGATGCGTCCGCCCGAAGCCGCCAGCCCGGCGGACTACGTGGTGGTGGAGTCCACCTATGGAGGCCGCAGGCATCCGGCGACCGACACGCTCGCAGAGCTGGCGGGCGTGATCAACCGCACGGCCGCGCGCGGCGGCATCGTGGTGATACCGGCCTTCGCCGTCGGCCGGGCGCAGACGCTGCTGCACTGCATCCATCTGCTCAAGGAGGCGCACCGCATTCCGGACATGCCGGTGTACCTGAACAGCCCGATGGCGACCGACGCCACGCGCATCTACAGGAAGCACTGCGACGAGCACCGGCTGAGCGCGCAGCAGTGCGCGACGATGCTGGGGAAGACCATCGTCGTCAACACGATCGACGAATCGATACGGCTGAACACCCTGAGCTTCCCGTCGATCATCGTGTCCGCCAGCGGCATGGCCACTGGCGGGCGGGTGCTGCACCACCTGAAGGCCTACGCGCCCGACGCCCGCAACACCATCCTGTTCGCGGGCTTCCAGGCGGCCGGCACGCGAGGCGCCGCCATGGTGGCGGGTGCCGACGCGGTCAAGATCCATGGTGCCTACGTGCCGGTGCGCGCGGGGGTCGCGAACCTCGAGACGCTGTCCGCCCATGCCGACCACGACGAACTGCTCGCCTGGCTCGATGGCCAGCGTGCGCCGCGACGGGTGTTCGTGACCCACGGGGAGCCGGTGGCTGCCGATGCGCTGCGGCTGGCCATCGAGGAGCGCCACGGCTGGCCGTGCACTGTGCCCGAGTACCGCGACTCGCGGGAGCTCTGAACCGAAGATTCGACCCGCGCCGCAGGTTCAGGGCACGAGCACCGCGGCACCCTCGATGCGGCCCGCGCGCAGATCGGCCAGCGCTTCGTTGGCCTGCGCGAGCGGGTAGGTCCTGACATGAACCTGCAGCGGGTGCGTCCGCGCGAAATCGAGGAACTCCCGGGCGTCCGCGCGCGTGAGGTTCGCCACCGAGACCACGCTGCGCTCCTCCCACAGCAGCCGGTACGGGAAGGCGGGAACGTCGCTCATGTGGATGCCGCCGCAGACCACCCGGCCGCCCTTGCGCACGACGCGCAGTGCCGCCGGCACCAGTTCGCCGGCGGGCGCGAAGATGATGGCCGCGTCCAGGGCTTCGGCCGGCACTTCGTTGGAGCCGCCGGCCCAGGCGGCGCCGAGGCTGCGCGCGAAGGCTTGCGTCGCCTTGTCCGCGGGCCGCGTGAATGCATAGACCTGGCGGCCCTGCGCGACGGCGGCCTGCGCCACGAGGTGCGCCGCGGCGCCGAAGCCGAAGATGCCCAGCCGGCGCGCGCCGTCGCCCGCGGCCTTGAGGCTGCGCCAGCCGATCA
>NZ_JASMRZ010000073.1 GCF_030462475.1 Variovorax sp. CAN15 | reverse complement strand
GCCCGCGCGCGGCGGCTTCGAGGCGCGCTTCCAGGTGCAGCAGGTGTGGGACCTTGCCTCGGCGCGCTGCCGCTTCGGCAAGTTCCTGCGCGTGGCGGTCAACGGCAAGGCACCCGACATCGCGCGCCTGCTGAAAGACTTTCCCCCGCGCACCGAGCAGACCGAGGTGGGTGACCTGATCCAGGGGCTGCCGGTGCGGCTGTCGATGGCGCGCGGCGGCGCGCAGGTCGAGCTGCAACTGGGCGAGCGCGCCAGGTTCTTCCCGACCGACGCGGCATTGGCCAGCTGGACCGCGCAGGCCGAGGCGGGCAAGGCGCTGATCGTCTACGACTGATAGCCGCGCGAGCGCCGGGCAGCCATCGCGTGAGCGCGCTGCGCCTCTCTGCCGGCCTCAGTGCGCCATCGGCGTCACTGCGAGGTCGGGCACCACGTTCATGATGCGCAGCGTCTGCTGCACCACCTGGCTGAACACCGGCGCGGCCACGAGGCCGCCGAAGTACTTGCCGGCGCTGGGCTCGTCGACCATCACCGCGACGATGATGCGCGGCTTGTCGATGGGCGACATGCCTGTGTACCAGGCGCGGTACTTGTTGCTCGCGTAGCCCTTGCCGACCTGCTTGTGCGCGGTGCCGGTCTTGCCGCCCACCGAGTAGCCCACGGTCTGGGCCAGCGGCGCGGTGCCGCCGGGTGCGGCGGCCATGTGCATCATCTGGCGCACCTCGCTGGCCACCAGCGGCGAGAACACCCGCACGCCGGGCGGCTCCTCGCCGTGGTTCTTCAGCAGGCTGATGGGGATCACCTCGCCGTCGTGCGCGAAGGCCGTGTAGGCATGCGCGATCTGGAAGAGCGACGCCGACAGGCCGTAGCCGTACGACATGGTGGCCTGCTCGATGGGGCGCCACGATTTCCACGGGCGCAGCCTGCCGGTCACCGCGCCGGGAAAGCTGGTCTGCGGCTTCTGGCCGATGCCCACCGCGGTGAGCGAGTTCCACATCTCCTGCGCCGACATGCGCTGCGAGATCTTGGTGGCTCCCACGTTGCTCGACTTCTGGATCACGCCCTCGACCGTGAGCACGCCGAAGTTCTCGTCGTCGTGGATGGTCGCGCCCGAGACGGTGATGCGCCCCGGATTGGTGTCGATGATGGTCTTGGGCGTGACCCGGCCCAACTGCAGCGCCGTGGCGATGGTGATGGGCTTCATCGTCGAGCCGGGCTCGAACACGTCGGTCATCGCGCGGTTGCGCAGCTGCTCGCCCTTGAGGTTGCGGCGGTCGTTGGGGTCGTAGCTCGGGTAGTTGGCCATGGCCAGCAGCTCACCGGTCTGCGCGTCGACCACCACCACGCTGCCGGCGCGCGCCTTGTTGGCGACCACGGCGTCGCGGATCTTTTCGTAGGCCACGAACTGCACCTGGTCATCGATGCTCAGCTGGATGTCGTGGCCCGGCGTGGGCGGCACCTGGTCCTCGGTGTCCTCGATGATGTGGCCCAGCCGGTCCTTCAGCACGTGGCGCGAGCCGGCCTTGCCGGCCAGCTCGTGGTCGAAGGCGAGTTCGATGCCCTCCTGGCCGATGTCCTCCAGGTTGGTGAAGCCCGCCAGGTGCGCCGCAGCCTCGCCCTCGGGGTACTGGCGGCGGTAGTCGCGGCGCAGGTAGATGCCCTTGATGTCGAGCGCGGCTACCTGCCTCGCGACGGGCTCGTCGACCTGGCGCTTGATCCAGACGAAGCTCTTGTCCTCGTCCTCCAGCTTCTTGTCGAAGTCTTTCTGCGGCATGCCGAGCAGCCTGGCGGCCTGCTTGAGCTTTTCCTGCGTGGCGGGGTCATCGCGCTCGATGTCCTCGGGAATGGCCCAGACGCTGGGCGCGGGAATGTCGGAGGCCAGGATCAGCCCGTGCCTGTCGAGGATGCGGCCCCGGTTGGCCGGCAGCTCCAGCGTGCGCTGGTATCGCACTTCGCCCTGGTGCTGGAAGAAGTCGTTGGCGAAGATCTGGATGTAGGCGGCGCGTCCTGCCAGCAGCACGAAGCCGAAGGCGACACTGGCCACGATGAACTTGCTGCGCCACACGGGGGTGGGGCTGGCCAGCAGGGGACTGCTGCCGTAGCGGATGCGGCCGTTGGGGTTCATGAGCCCTGATTATCGAGTTCCGGGTGACATGAAAGTCACCCGGAACGGGCCCGTTTTCTTAGCTGCGGGTTAGGCGCGCACCGAAATCAGCGCTTGGGCCGCAGCGTCACGATCAGCGAAGGGAAGATCCGCCCGTCGGTGTCGCGAGGCAGCTTGTCGGTCTTGCGCAAGCCGCGCTCGGCAGCGTCGTCCCAGCCCGGCAGTCCGCTTGACTTGCTGAGCTTGACGCCGACGATGGTGCCGTCCGGAGCAAGGCTCACTTCGAACTCGGCAGCCGGATTGCCGCTCACCGTGTCGGCGTCGGGGAAGGTGATGTTCGGTCGCACCGCTGCTGCAATGCGGCCGGCATAGCCGCTCGACGGGCCCGAGGATCGCAGCGCCGTGCCCTTCGAATCATCGGCGCCGCTGGCGCCCGCGAGGCCCTGCATGCGCTTGAGCGTTGCAGCGCGGTCGGCGGCCGCCTGCTTCGCGGCGGCCTCGGCCTTCTTCTGCTCGGCCTGCTTTGCTTCGGCTTCCTGCTGCTTCTTCTGTTCGGCCAGCTTCTGCTGCTGTTCCTTCTTGCGCTGGGCTTCTTCCTCGGCGCGCTGCCTGGCTTCCAGCTCTTTCTTCTTCTGCTGTTGCTGGCGTTCGAGTTCGCGCTCCTGCTGTTCCTTCTGCTCCTTGAGCTTCTTCTCGCGCTCGAGGGCGATGTCAGGGGCTTTCGGTGCGGGAGCGGGCTCGGGTGCCTTCGCTGCAGGAGGCGGTGGCGGCGCGGGGGCGGGCGGCGGCGGCGCGGGAACCGGGGCGGGCGCGGGGGGCGCCTGCAGGCGGGGCGCCGCCTGCTGCACCGTGGACGACCACAGTTCCGCGTCGACAGCGCCTTCGTCCGCATCGCTGCGCCAGCGTACGCCCCACGTCAGCGCCGCGATCAGCAGGCCGTGGGCGATGAGCGCCAGTACCAAGGCACGCAGGGTACCGCGCTGCGGTGGCGGTGCGAACTCGGGGCGATCCAGTGCGAGCGACATGCCTTACTTGCCGCCCGTGGTCGTGACCGACAGGCCCACGCGCTCGATGCCGTTGCGCTTGAGCTGGTTCATCGCCTTCACGACGGTCTCGTACTTCACCGACTTGTCGGCGCTGATGACTACCGGGCGCTGGTCGTCGCCGCCCTGAGCCTGCTTGGCGGCCGAGCCGATCTGCGTCATGGGGATCGAGGTGCCGCCCGTGCCGGTGGACGGGTCCTTCTTGATCTGCACTTCGTCTTCGCTCTTGATGACGATCTCGATGGGCTTGTCGGGCTGCTTGTTGGCACGGTCGACGGAGGGCAGGTTGATCACGCTCGGCGTGATGAGCGGTGCGGTGACCATGAAGATGATCAGCAGAACCAGCATCACGTCGATGAACGGGACCATGTTGATCTCGTTGATCGTCCGGCGGCCGCGGCCCCGGGATGAAACGGCGGGCATGCGCTGCGCCTCCGTTCAGCGGTTGGCCGGAGCCACCGACGACGCAACGCCCGCGTTCGGGTTGGCCGACAGGTTGCGCTGCAGGATGTTGGAGAACTCCTCGATGTAGGTCTCGAGGGCGATGGCGATCTTGTCGATCTCGCGGGCGAAGCGGTTGTAGCCCACGACCGCCGGGATGGCGGCGAACAGGCCGATGGCGGTGGCCACCAGCGCCTCGGCGATGCCGGGGGCCACGGTGGCCAGCGTCACCTGCGCCAGCGCGGCCAGGCCGGTGAAGGCGTGCATGATGCCCCAGACCGTGCCGAACAGGCCGACGTACGGAGAGACGGAGCCGACGGTGGCCAGGAAGGAGAGGTTCTGCTCGGCTGCATCCAGCTCGCGCTGGAAGCTCGCGCGCATCGCGCGGCGGGCGCCGTCGAGCAGGGTGCCGGCGTCGGTGACGTGGCGCTCGCGCAGCTTCTGGTACTCGCGCATGCCCGAGGCGAAGATGCGCTCCATGGGGCCGGCGAACTTGGCGTTCTGCGCGGCCGAGGCGAACAGTTCGTTGAGGCTGGTGCCCGACCAGAACTCGCGCTCGAAGTCGTCGTTGAGGGCACGCATGCGCCGCAGCGCGAAGTACTTGCGGATGATCGCGGCCCAGCTTGCGATCGAGACGATCACCAGCAGCAGCACGACCAGTTGAACCACGAAGCTCGCATGGAGCAGGAGATTGATGATGGAGAGGTCTTGGTTCATGGCTTGAAAGTTTGAGTCATGGAGCCGCTGTAGCGCTCCAGGGTTCCCGTCACCTGTTTCGGGATGCGTGCGGGCCGCAGCGTGGCGGCGTCCACCCATCCGATGCGGATCGTGCCTTCGCACAGCAAGACGGGTGCCGGGGCCCCCGTTCGCTCTTGCTCTGTTTTTGATAGCACGCGCTGGCCGATTATCAACGACGCGGTGCCCAATTGTTGAAGATCGGCTGTAACGAGCAGTTCGTCGTCCAGCCGCGAGGGCCGATGGTATTTGAGCTGCGTTTCGCTCACCACGAACTGGCCACCCGTTTCCTCGCGCAGCTTGCGCTGCTCCACGCCCAGCGAACGCAGCCACTCGGTACGGCCGCGCTCCATGAACTTCAGGTAGTTGGCGTAGAAGACGATACCGCCGGCATCGGTGTCTTCCCAATAGACGCGGATCGGGAACGCGTAGCTCATCAGACCCGGTTCTCTGCCATCGCCCGCAGGCGCTCGATGGACTCCTGCAGGTGCGTCATCGAGCTGGCGGTGGAGAAGCGGACGAACTTCGCGGTCTCGGCGGTGCCGAAGTCGCGGCCGGGCGTGACGGCGACATGCGCGCGCTTCATGGTCTCGAAGGCGAAGTCCCAGCTGCCCGAGATGCCGAGCTTTTCGGCGAAGGCGGTGCAGTCGGCCCAGGCATAGAAGGCGCCGTCGGGCACCACGGGCACGTTCAGGCCCAGCGCGTTGAGCTGCGGAATGAACCAGTCGCGGCGCGCCTTGAACTCGGCGCGGCGGCGCTCGTACTCGGCGATGCTCTCGTCCTCGAAGCAGGCCAGCGCCGCGTACTGCGACACCGTGCTCGCGCAGATGAAGAGGTTCTGCGCCAGCCGCTCGACCACGGGCACCAGCACTTCGGGCACCACCAGCCAGCCGAGGCGCCAGCCGGTCATGTTGAAGTACTTGCTGAAGCTGTTGATGCTGATGACGTTCTCGTCGATGGCCAGCGCCGTCTGCCCGAAGGCGTCGTCGTAGGAGAGGCCGAGGTAGATCTCGTCGATCAGCGTGATGCCGCCGCGCTTCGACACCGTTTCATGGATGCGGCGCAGCTCATCGGGCGCGATGGAGGTGCCCGTCGGGTTCGAAGGCGATGCCAGCAGCACGCCGCGCGTCCTGTCGGTCCAGGCGGCCTCGACCTTGGCGGCCGTGAGCTGGAAGCGCTCCTCGGCCGTGGTCGGAATCAGCACCGCCTTGCCCTCGGCAGCGCTCACGAAGTGGCGGTTGCACGGATAGCTCGGGTCGGGCATCAGGATCTCGTCGCCCGACTCGATCAGCGCCAGGCAGGCCAGCTGCAGCGCGGCCGACGCACCGGCCGTGACGACGATGCGGCGCGCCGGCACGTCGACGTTGAAGCGCTGGCGGTACCAGGCGCTGATGCGCTCGCGCAGATGGTCGAGGCCGGTGGCCTGCGTGTACTGCGTGGCGCCGGCACGCACCGCGCGGGCGGCCGCTTCCTGCACCAGCGGCGGGGCGGTGAAGTCGGGCTCGCCGATGTTCAGGAAGATCATCGGCCGGTCGGTGTGGGCGACCTCGCGGGCCAGCACGCCGGCCGCCTTGGCCACTTCCATCACATAGAAGGGCTCGATGCGCTGCGCGCGCGTGGAAATTCTCATCGCACCCCCTGGCTGAGGCGCCGTGCGCCTTCGGGCGGCCGGACGGCCCTGGTCATGGCCTGGCCTTGCCCGATGCCCGGTCGGCTTCCACTTCGAGCGGACGAAGCTGCGGCGCCAGCCCGTTGAGCACCGCATTCACATACTTGTGGCCGTCGGTGCCGCCGAATTCCTTGGCGAGCTCGATGCACTCGTTGAGCACCACGCGCCACGGTACGTCGGGGCAGTTCTGGAATTCATAGACGCCGATCCACATCACGGCGTGCTCGATGGGCGAGATTTCCTCGAACTTGCGGTCCAGCAGCGGGCGGATCAGCGCGTCGAGCTGCTCGGCGCCTTCGATCGAGCCGTGCAGCAGCGCGTCGTAGTGCAGTGCGTCGGCCTTGTGGAAGCCCGCGAGGTCGCGCGTGAAGTGGTCGATATCGGTCGGGTCGTTGCGGCCCACCAGGTGCTGGTAGAGCGCCTGCAGCGCGAACTCGCGCGCGCGGGTGCGGTTCGACTTGGCCGAGGCCTTGCGCGCGCCGGTGCTGGTGAGTCCGACGCGCGATTGCCGTGGCTTGGTTGGCTTGGAGGTGTCTTCGGTCATGAAAGCGTGGCCAGCAGTTGCGCCATCTCGACAGCCACGCGGGCAGCGTCGCGGCCCTTGTCGGTCTGGCGGGCGACGGCCTGCTCGAGGTTTTCGGTGGTGAGGATCGCGTTGGCGATGGGCAGGCGGTAGTCGAGAGCCACGCGGCTCACGCTGGCGCCCGATTCGTTGGCCACGAGTTCGAAGTGGTAGGTCTCGCCGCGGATGATGCAGCCCAGCGCCACCAGCGCGTGGTAGCCGCCGCGCTCGGCGAGCGCCTGCAGCGCCACCGGCACTTCGAGCGCGCCGGGCACCTGCAGGTGGTGGATGTCGTTGGCGGCCACGCCGAGTGCCTCGAGCTCCGAGAGGCAGGCCGAGGCCAGCGCGTCGGTGATGTCGGCGTTGAAGCGCGCCTGCACGATGCCGATGCGCAGGCCTTTTCCGTTGAGTGGCGTGTTCTCGCCCTTGTTTGCGCCTTGCATGGTCTGGTCAGTCTTTCGTGAGGTAGCCGGCAATCTCGAGGCCGTAGCCCGCCGCCATGCTCGGCATGCGACGCGGCGTGCCCAGCAGGTTCATCTTGTGCACGCCGCATTCGCGCAGGATCTGCGCGCCGATGCCGTAGCTGCGCAGGTCCATGCGGCCGCGCTCGGGTGCCTGCGCGGGTCGCGCGGTGCCGTCGAACTGGGCGAGCAGCTCGCCCGCGGTTTCGCCGCAGTTCAGCAGCACGGCCACGCCCTTGCCCTCGTTCGCGATGTGCGAGAGGCTGGCGTCCAGGCTCCAGGAGTGCAGCGAGCGGTTGATTTCGAGCGCGTCGAGCACCGACAGCGGCTCGTGCACGCGCACCGAAACCGTCTCTTCGGGTGCCCACTTGCCGCGCACCAGCGCCAGGTGCACGCCGCGGCTGGGCTTGTCGACGAAGGCGTGGGCGGTGAAGGCGCCCCAGTTGGTCTGGATCTCGCGGCAGCCGACTTTTTCGACCAGCGATTCGACGCGGCTGCGGTGCTCGATGAGCGCGGCGATGGTGCCGATCTTCAGGCCGTGCTCGGCCGCGAAGATCTGCAGGTCGGGCAGGCGGGCCATGGTGCCGTCTTCGTTCATCACCTCGCAGATCACCGAGGCGGGTGAGCAGCCGGCCATGGCGGCGAGGTCGCAGCCGGCTTCGGTATGGCCGGCGCGCATCAGCACGCCGCCGTCCACCGCCTGCAGCGGGAAGATGTGGCCGGGCTGCACCAGGTCGGCGGCCACGGCATTGGGCGCCACGGCGGCCTGCACTGTGCGCGCACGGTCGGCCGCCGAGATGCCGGTGGTCACGCCCTCGGCCGCCTCGATGGAGACGGTGAAGGCCGTGGAGTGCTTGGCGCCGTTGCGCTGGACCATCGGCGGCAGCTGCAGCCGCTCGCACATCTCGCGCGAGAGCGTGAGGCAGATCAGGCCGCGCGCATGGCGGGCCATGAAGTTGATCGCCTCGGGCGTGATGTGGTCGGCCGCGATGACGATGTCGCCCTCGTTCTCGCGGTCTTCCTCGTCGACCAGGATCACCATGCGGCCGGCGGCGAGCTCGGCCACGATCTCCTCGACCGAAGAGATCGGGGCTGGTGCGCGCGCGGCGCGGGGGGCGCCGATCGGCGTGATGGAGGCGTTCATCTGGAAGTGTCCTTGGATGGAGTCGGTGTGAGCACGCCCGCCTGAAGCATGCGCTCCACGTAGCGCGCCACGGTGTCGATTTCGAGGTTGACCTTCGAGCCGGCCTTCAGGCCGCCGAGAGAAGTGTTTTCGACGGTGTGCGGGATCAGGTTGATGCTGATCTCGGCGCCGTCGGCGATATCGCTCACGCTGTTGACAGTGAGGCTCACGCCGTTGATGGTGATCGAGCCCTTGTAGGCAAGGAAGCGGGCCAGCGCGACGGGCGCGACCACGCGCAGTTCCCAGCTTTCGCCGACCGGCTCGAACCGGCTGACGCTGCCGATGCCGTCCACGTGGCCAGACACGATGTGGCCGCCGAGGCGGTCGCTCGCGCGCAGGGCCTTCTCGAGGTTGATGCGGCTGCCTTCGTCGGTCAGGCCCGCGGTCTTGTCGAGGGATTCGGCGGAGATGTCGATGGTGAACTGCTGGCGCTCGGGAGCGAGCGTGGTGACGGTCATGCAGGCGCCGTTGAGCGCGATGCTGTCGCCGAGACCGACGTCGTCGAGGTAGCCCGCGGGCACCTCGATGCTGAGTCTCTTGCCATGKGAGGAGGTGGTGCCGAGGTCGTGGATGGYGGCGATGCGCCCCACGCCGGTGATGATTCCGGTGAACATCCCGGCATTTTCGCAGACATCCTGAGCCCCCCGGCTTTTCATGGCGCTTCGTGCCATGTAATTCACCTCCTCCCGAGGGGAAGGCGCGGCCCACCTTGGGGCGGCCCGGCGGCGGCCGACCACGCACCGAAGGCTAGAAGACGTCCCTTCCGGCGACCCGGGCCACGATGCGCAGGTCGGGCCCGATCTGCTCGAAGCCGCGGAATTCGAGGGGAAGGGCGCCCGTCAATTCGGTCAATGCGCCGCCGGCGTGCATGCCGGATGCGATATCCAGCCCGTCGCCGATCAGTTTCGGCGCCAGGTAGATCAGCAGTTCGTCGACCAGCCCTTCGCGCAGCAGCGAGCCATTGAGCTTGTGCCCGGCCTCGACGTGCAATTCGTTGACTTCGCGGCGGGCGAGATCCTTCAGCATCGCGGCGAGGTCGACCTTGCCCTGCGCATTCGGCAAGCAGGTGACGGTTGCACCGCGCGCCTCCAGCACAGCCGCCTTCTGTTCGTCCTGCCTGGCGGCGTAGATCCAGACCGCGCGGCCGGGCATGAAGAGCTTTGCATCCGGGGGCGTCTGCAGCTGGCTGTCGATCACCACGACGCGCGGCTGGCGCGTGGTCTGCACCAGCCGCACGTCGAGGCGCGGATCGTCTTCCAGCACCGTGCCCACGCCGGTCAGCACTGCGCTGGCGCGAGCCCGCCAGGCATGGCCGTCGGTGCGCGCCGGCTCGGAGGTGATCCACTGGCTCACACCGTTGCGCAGGCCGGTCTTGCCGTCCAGCGAGGCCGCCGCCTTGAGTCGCACCCACGGCGTCTTGCGCACCATCCGGCTGAAGAAGCCGAGGTTGAGCTCCCGAGCCTCGTCCGCACCCGGCCCGACCTCGACCTGCACGCCCGCGGCACGAAGCCGCTCGAAGCCCTGGCCCGAAACAAGCGGGTTGGGATCGGCCATCGCCGCCACGACCCGGCCGATGCCTGCCGCGACCAGGGCATCGCAGCACGGGCCTGTACGGCCGTGATGCGAACAGGGCTCCAGCGTGACCCAGGCCGTCGCGCCGGCGACCGAATTGCCTTGCGCCGCCGCGTCGCGCAGCGCCATCACCTCCGCATGCGGACCGCCGACCTGCTGGGTGTGGCCCTTGCCGATCACGGTGCCGTCGGGCGCCACCAGCACGCAGCCGACGCGGGGGTTCGGATCGGTTTCCGGGCCGGCCTGGCGCGCGAGATCCAGGGCCTGAATCATGAAATTCGGATTTTCTTTTGTCATTCTTTTGTTAAATCAATTGCCTTGCAAATGTCAATTCGAAATCCATCGAAAACAATTCGCCGCCAATCCGTTTGTTTTGACCGCCTGTCGCGCAATTGGCGTTATTGGCCGGCCAACGGTCAATCGGATAAATAGAATTCGCGCCCATCTGAATCAGGGAGGAACGCCCGTCCGGCACGCAGGTGCAAGGCGGCGGGCGGAACGATATGGACAACAACGGATTCTGCGCGTCCGAACGAGGCTTCACGCTCATCGAGATGATGGTCGTGATCGTACTGATGGCTGTCATGCTGGGATTGGCGCTGCCGAGCTTCAACGGCCTCATTGAACGGTATCGGGTCGAAGCCATGGCCAAGGCGCTGATGGCAAGCATCGCCGATGCCCGCGCCGAGGCGGCTCGCCGAGGGGTGAAGGTGACCATGCAGCAGCGCACGGGGTGCCAGGGCCGGGACTGGAGCTGCGGCTGGGAGACGCTGGTCGGAAGCGGCGACGCCGCCGAATTCCTCAAGCGCCAGGACCCCGACAGCCGTGTCTCCATCGAGAAGGGCGCGGCTGGCGCCATGTCGTTCGACCCCATGGGCTACTCGACCGGCGGGGGCCGTTTTCGCCTTCGTCCGGCCGACAGCGGGGATTCATCCAAGATCGTCGCGGTATGCCTTTCGCTCGGAGGGCGCATGCGGCTGGTGAAGGCGGACGGCGCATGCTCATGAAGCGCCTTCGCGTTCGCCGGGTGGGGCAGGTGCAGCGGGGCTTCTCGATGATCGAGGCGCTCGTCGCGCTGCTCGTGCTCTCGCTGGGCCTGCTGGCGCTGGCCGGCTTCCAGGTTCGCGTGCTGGTCGACAGCGTCGGCGCAAGCAACCAGAACCTCGCGATGCAACTCGCCGGCGACATGGCCGATCGCATCCGCGCCAATCCCGCAGCAGCGGCGACGACGCCCAGCAAGTACGTGACAGACTGGTCGGCCGCAGCAGCCAGCGGCCCCAAGCCGTCCTGCGAGGGAGCCAGGGCTGCATGCAATGCCGCCGAWCTGGCGGCGCACGATATCTGGGGCTGGAAGCGCGCGGTAGCTGCTGCCTTGCCCGGCGGGGTGGCCGACGTGAAGGCCAGCGCGACGGCGGGCGGCATGCTGTTCTTGCATGTCGCCTGGGACGAGCCGGCAGTGCTCGACCCGATCGCACCCGACCCGGACTGGCAGTGCCCCACGGGCAAGGCCTGCCTCGAAGTCGCCGTCGCGGTGCCGCAGCCATGAAACGCCGAACGCCATCCGGCTTCACGCTGGTCGAGTTCCTCGTCGCGCTGGTCGTTGGCATGCTGATCGTGCTGGCCGCCATCGCGGCTATGCTCGGCACGCGCAGCACCGCCATGGCCGGCGACGACGTCAACACGCTCAACCAGTCCTCGGCGCTGGCTTTCAGGCTGCTGGGCCAGCAGATACGGCAGGCCGGCTACATCCCCATCGATCCCACCGAGCCGCTCTACTACTTCAACACCAGCGCCGGCCGGGACACCAACCTGACAGACGAGCCCGCCTTCTTCGCGATCAAGGGCGTGGAGTCCGAGAGCGGCTCCGGTAACGACAAGCTGAAGCTGGGCTACGCGCCGAACCCCGACTATTTCAAGGACTGCCTGGGTCAGGAGCCAGGGCGGTCTTCGGGCGGCGAATACGACCGTACCGCCCCCGAAGCGCAGGGCAACGCGCGGCTCATCACCAGCGAGTTCTATGTTTCGAACTACACGCTCAGGTGCCAGGGAAGCGGCAACGCGATTCCGCAGCCGGTCATCGACGGCGTGGAGCGTTTCGACGTCATGTACGGGGTCAGCGCCATGTCCGGAAGCCGGCAGGTGGTGCGCTACGTGAAGGCCGACGACGTCGATGAGGGCTTCCGCGACGTCCGGACGGTACGCATCTGCCTGCAGCTCGCGGGCACCTCGAGGAGCAACCCTGCAGGCAGCTACGTCGACTGCGACGGGGTCTCGAAGACGAGCAGCGACGGCAAGCTGCGGCGTGTCTACACGGCAGTGTTCTCGCTGCGAAACGACCTGGGGGCGTTGTGAGCACGGCGAAGGCGAAAGGTCCCGCCCACAGGCTGGCCGGCGAACTGCCGGCGCAGCAGGGCTTCACGCTCTTCATCGTGATGATCATGCTGCTGCTTTCGGCCCTGCTGTTGATCGGCGGTGCGCGCACCGCGGTGCTTCTCGAGTCGATGGCGGGCAACCAGCGCGAATACCAGCGCGCCTTCGAGGCTGCCGAGGCAGCGCTGCTGGATGCTGAGCGCGACATCCGGCAACTGGCCTTCGATTCCGCGAGCAAGACCTACGTGGCGTGTTCGGCACTCGCCACGGCGCGCTGCCGCAAGGCAGAAGACGGCCGCGTCTTTCCCGACCGGGATACGGGCTGGGTTACCGCCTACATGAACGCCGGCCCCAACAGCTGCGAGCGGGGCATCTGCTATTTCTCCGAACCCGATTCGGTCGCCGCCGCCTACGGCAGCGAGGCCTACCGCTTCTGGCGCGACGATGCCTACAAGCCCAAGTCCGCCAGGTACGGCGAGTTCACCGGAGCGCCCAAGGCCAGCAGTCCGGCGCTGGCCGGCGCCAGGTACTGGATCGAGGTGATCGACCGACGGAACAGCAAATACCCGCTGTATCGCATCACGGCGACCGCCACGGGAGCGCGCAGCGGCACCGGCAAAGGGGATGCGACGAAGGTCGAGCTGCAGGTGTCCTTCGATCCGGACCCGGTCTCCGGGGTGAACTGAATACAGGGAGAGAAAGAGATGAGGATCAGGAAGCTGCCGGGACGCGCCGTCGTGTCCGGTCTGGTGCTGGCACAGACCGTCGTGCACGCCGCGCAGTATCCGCTGGCGCAGGTGCCGCGAAATTCCGCGGTCGCGGAGCCGGCGCCGAACGTGATCGTTTCGGTGGATAACTCCGGAAGCATGGATTTCTCATCGCGCGCTTCGGACCCGTCAGGGGCGCCTCCCGCGGGAGTGCCATCTCGGATGAACGCTCTCAAGACCGCGCTCAGGAGCAGTTTTTCGGCTGCCAGCATTCCGGACGGCCGGATCCGCCTCGCATGGCAGGCCATGAACGACAACAAGAAGAGCAATGACACCTGTGTCGGCTTCCTGGGTGACGTTGGGCCCGGCGACTATCACGCCAGCCGATGCCAGATTGGAGGCGTTTCCAACGCGAACTCGATGCGTCCACTGGATCAGCGGCACCGCGCGAATTTCATGAGCTGGGTGGACGGGCTGCACGCAAACAACGGCACCCCCTTGCACGCCATGATGACCCGTGCCGGCGAATACATGAAGACGACAGGTCGCTATAGCCCCTATTCGGACAACCCTGGCGTCGACGGGGCCACGCAGTCGGGCTGTCGCCGATCCTTCCACATCTTCATGACCGATGGCGAATACAACCTTTTCGGATTCAACCCGCAGCCAGAGAAGCTGAACATGCCGGCGATAGGCAATGCGGACGGCTCTGTTCGTACGCTGCCCGATTCCACGACCTATGTGCCTCGACCGCCCTACAAGGACGATGCGGGCAGCGTCAACGATGTAAGCAGTTGGAGAAGGGGCTACTCCGGTTGGAACTACGCAACTTGGAAGCCTACGGCCGAATACAGGCCCACCTTGGCGGACATGGCGTTTCACTACTGGGCAGAGGATCTCCAGCCGGCGGTGCCGAACAATCTCAGGCGAATCACCGCCGAGGCCGGCACTACAACAGTCGGCACGGCCGTGGTGCCAGAGTACTGGAATCCCAAGAACGATCCAGCCTCTTGGCAGCATCTGACAACCCATACCATCGGTTTCGGCTCGGCGTCCTCATGGGAAGGAGCTCCAGTCATCCTGGCAGATGCGAAGCAACCCTCTTACAGCGGGGACTATGCACATCTGGTCGACGGCTCCATAAGCTGGAGAGATCCCCTGAAGTCGACATTGATGACGACGGAGGAGGTCGGCTGGTTCGGCGATGTCAACCTCCGCTCTCCGAACTGGTACTCCAACGCTGGCACCTATGGCTATGCCCACTCGAGGGCAGCCAATGCGGCCGCTGTGCGCATGGACCTCTGGCATGCAGCAATCAATAGTCGAGGAACCTTCACGCCCGCCTCGAATTCGCAGGCGCTCAGCGATGCCTTCAAATCCATCCTCAACCAGATTCTGGTCAACACTGGCACCCCGCTGACCTCCATTTCCGCCAGCGCTTCCCGAGTCTCGACGGGCACTTCCGTCTATCAGGCCGGCTACGACACGGCCGACTGGTCCGGCAGACTCAGCGCCACGAAGTTCGGCGCCGACGGCAGGCTCGCTGCCAAAGCCGACTGGTCGGCGCGCGACCTGCTCGATACCCGCATGGCAAGCACTGGCGCACACGACCGGGACCGCGTTGTGCTCAGCTTCTCCGGCACCACGGCTGCGTCTGCGGGCCGCGCAGCGACCACCGGCGCGGGCGTGCCGTTCAGGTGGGCCGACTTGAGCGACGCGCAGAGGGCCGCGCTCAAGGCCAGCACCGACACCGACGCCGAGAGCACCGCCCTCGGCCGGGCCGTGCTCGACTTCCTGCGCGGCGACCGCAGCAACGAGGGCGCCGGTCGCCAGTTCCGCAAGCGCGGCCATGTGCTCGGCGACATCGTGGGCTCCAGCGTCTGGTACGAGGGACAGCCCAAGAGCGGCTTCACGGCTGAGGCCTATTCGGCGTTCGCTGCCATCCCCCGCGCGCCGATGGTCTATGTCGGCGCCAACGACGGCATGCTGCATGCGTTCAACGCGAGCACCGGCAAGGAGGCGTTCGCCTACGTGCCCGAAGGCCTCTACGGCACGGCGGCGGCGCCGAATCTCAAGCGGCTCAGCGAAGGCGGCTACACCCACCGGTACTACGTCGACGGCAGTGCCTTCGTCGCCGACATCTACATGGGGCCGACATCCTCGGCCAAGACGATCGACGAGCAGAAGGCGGCGAACTGGAAATCTTTGCTGGTGGGCACGCTGGGCGCAGGTGGCAAGGGCTACTTCGTGCTCGACGTCACCCGGCCCGAGAGCGTCGACGAGGGCAAGGCCGCCAGCGTCGCGCTGATCGACACGACCGCGCTTGCGGACGACGACCTGGGCCATCAGTTCCAGCAGCCCGCGCTCGACTCCTTCTCGGGGCGGGCGTTGCAGGTCGCCCGGTTGAGCAACGACCGAAAGGCCCTGATCCTGGGCAACGGCTACAACAGCAAGAGCGAGAAGGCGGTGCTGTGGATCCAGTATCTCGATGGCGACAAGGAGATCCTCAAGTTTGCCGTCCCGGCCGCGCAGGCGAAGAACACGGGCAACGGCCTGTCCGCGCCGCGTCCGGTGGACCACGACGGCGACGGCAAGGTCGACCTCGTCTACGCCGGCGACCTCCTCGGCAACCTCTGGAAGTTCGACCTCAGCAGCCCCGACAGCCGCCGGTGGAAAGCCACCATGGGGCCCTTCGACAAGCGCCGCGCGGCCGGTTCGGAATCTGCCTCCGGCCTCGACGACAAGCCGTTGTTCGCGGCAGGCGCCAGCCAGCCGATCACGGCGGCGCCCGTCGTGGTCGGGCACCCCCGTGGGGGCTACATGGTGGTGTTCGGTACCGGACGGCTGTTCGCCTCGGGCGACGAAGGCTCGACAGCGGACCAATACCTTTACGGCATCCGGGACCCGGCCAACGGAAGCTCGGGCACCGCGGCCCTCACCGACCTGGTGGCGCAGACCATTGGGGACACCCCTGTCCGCGAAGGCGATGCCGAACTGCGCACCGTATCCCGCAATGCGGTGAGCTTCGGCGGTTCGCAGGCCCGGCGCGGCTGGTATCTGAAGCTGCCAACGGCAGGAGAGCGCGTCGTCTATCCCGGCCACGCCTTGGGCAGCAGCCTCGGCCTGTTCTCGACAACCATCCCTGGCTCGAGCAGCAACTCGGTCGACTGCACGGCGGGCACTGGCGACGACGGGTGGTCGCTGCTGATCGACTTCTTCAGCGGCTCCGCGCCCGCGGGTATTTCCTACACCACATCCGGCGCGGTGGGCGCCTACGCGGGGTTCCGGAACCGCTCCGGCCGGAACGACCTCGTCCTGCAGCCCCAGAACCAGCAGAAGGGCAAGGAGGTGATCTGCAATGCCGCGGGCGACTGCAAGTCACCCACTCGGCCGGACAACGTGCGCCGCTTCGGATGGCGCAGCCTGATCTCCAGCAACTGAAACGGAAAGCATGAACAACAACTCCGAAGCACAAGCCCGCCAGCAGACGCGTTCCCGCGGCTTCACGCTGATCGAACTCATGATCGTGACCGCGGTGATCGGCGTCCTCGCCGCCATTGCGTATCCCAGCTACACGCGCTATGTGCTGCGGGCCAAGCGCGCCGATGCGAAGCAGCAATTGCTGCAGGCGGCGCAATGGAACGAACGCTACCTGACGGCCAACGGCAGGTATCCGCCCAGCAGCGTCGCGTTGCCGGCCGGGCTGAGGCAGTCGCCGTCGTCCGGCTCGGCCAGCTACGACATCGGCTATGTCGACAGGAGCGAGACCAGCTACACCTTGAAGGCCGTACCGCAGGGCGCGTCAGCCGCAGACGAGTGCGGAACGCTCACGGTGAACCATCAGGGAGTCAAGCTGGCCGCCGGACAGACGAGCGCCTCGGATTCACAGGTGCAACTCTGCTGGACCCGCTGAGGGCCGGCAGGAGAAGGAGCCCCGAGGGAACTGAGGGAAGGGCGCCAGCGCAGATCAGATGTCGCGCAGCAGCTGCCTGAATTCGTCCACGTCCTCGAAGCTGCGATACACCGAGGCGAAGCGAACGTAGGCGACCTTGTCGAGCTTCTTGAGTTCGCGCATGACGAGTTCGCCGACCTTGGTCGAGTCGATCTCTCGCAGGCCGCTGGCCAGCAGCTTCTGTTCGATGCGCAGCAGGGCGTTGTCGATCTGCTCGATGCTCACCGGGCGCTTGCGCAGCGCCAGCATCATGGAGGCGCGCACCTTGGTCGAGTCGAAGTCGGCGCGGCTGCCGTCCTTCTTCACGACCACGGGAAAGTTGACGTCGGGCCGTTCGTAGGTGGTGAAGCGCTTGTCGCAGGCGCTGCACTGGCGGCGCCTGCGGACGAAGTCGGCGTCTTCCGAAACGCGGGTTTCGACGACCTGCGTTTCAAGATGACCGCAAAAAGGGCATTTCATGCGGTCAGGTTTTCCTGCTCGGAATCAGCGGTAGACAGGGAAGCGGCTCGTCAGGGCGTGAACCTTGGCGCGCACGGCTTCGATGTTCGCCGCATCGCGCGGGTTCTCGAGCACGTCGGCAACCAGGTTCGCGGTGATTCGGGCCTCTTCGTCCTTGAAGCCGCGTGTGGTCATGGCGGGGGTGCCGATGCGCACGCCGCTGGTGACCATCGGCTTTTCCGGGTCGTTGGGGATCGCGTTCTTGTTGATCGTCATGTGGGCGCTGCCCAGCACGGCTTCGGCTTCCTTGCCGGTGATGCCCTTGGCGCGCAGGTCGACCAGCATCACGTGGCTTTCGGTGCGGCCGCTCACGATGCGCAGGCCGCGCTGGGTGAGGGTCTCGGCCACGATCTGGGCGTTCTTGACCACCTGTTGCTGGTAGGCCTTGAACTCGGGCGACATGGCTTCCTTGAACGCGACGGCCTTGGCGGCGATCACGTGCATCAGCGGGCCGCCTTGAAGGCCCGGGAAGATCGCGCTGTTGATGGCCTTCTCGTGCTGCGACTTCATCAGGATGATGCCGCCGCGCGGGCCGCGCAGGCTCTTGTGGGTGGTGGAGGTGACGATGTCGGCGTGCGGCACCGGGTTGGGGTACACGCCCGCGGCCACGAGGCCGGCATAGTGGGCGATGTCGACCATGAAGATCGCGCCGACGTCCTTGGCCACCTTGGCGAAGCGTTCGAAGTCGATGCGCAGCGAATAGGCCGAGGCGCCCGCGATGATCAGCTTGGGCATGTGCTCATGCGCCTTGCGCTCCATCGCGTCGTAGTCGATGGCTTCGTTCGCGTCCAGGCCGTAGCTCACGACGTTGAACCATTTGCCGCTCATATTGAGAGGCATGCCGTGGGTCAGGTGGCCGCCTTCGGCCAGGCTCATGCCCATGATGGTGTCGCCGGGCTTCAGGAAGGCGAGCATCACGGCTTCGTTGGCCGAGGCGCCGCAATGCGGCTGCACGTTGGCGGCGTCGGCGCCGAAGATCTGCTTGACGCGGTCGATGGCCAGCTGCTCGGCCACGTCGACGTGCTCGCAGCCGCCGTAGTAGCGCTTGCCCGGATAGCCTTCGGCGTACTTGTTGGTGAGCTGCGAGCCCTGTGCGGCCATGACGGCCGGGGAGGCGTAGTTCTCGCTGGCGATCAGCTCGATGTGGTGTTCCTGGCGTGCGTTCTCGGCTTGGATCGCGGCCCAGATTTCAGGGTCGGTCTGTTCGACCAGGATATTGCGTTGGTACATGGCAGTCCTTTGAAGACGAGGTCCTTGTTCTTCAACCAAACAAGGGCTGCCCAGGCGAACGGCTGAACGCCTGTATGACCAGGCGGTACGCTTCCCAGTGGTATTCCACGTCAGCGCGTAGCACCTTGAAGGGTGCCGCGCCTATCGCCAGTCGCGTACCGGGCGAGTGTAGCTCAGGAGGCTCTACCCGCGCGGCAAAACTCCTTCAGGAAACGGAGGAGAGCAAGGCCACCTTGGCCGGCTCGCTGCCTTCCTCGCGCTTGGCGGGAGGCGCCGCCACCGGGATCGGCTGCGGGCGAACGGTTGGCGTGATGGTCGAGGGCGCGCGGCCGTTGGCGACCTGCAGCAGGCGCTCGTGCTCGGCCATCACCTTGGCGGCGTAGCCGCCGTCGTCCTCGAGGTTGGCCGCGCCCACGTAGTAGCGCAGGCCGCCTTCGAGGGAGCCGGCGCGGGCGATGCATTCCTGCAGCACCTTCACGCCGACGCGCATGTTGGTCACGGGGTCGAAGGCGGTGAGCGTGCCACCCGCGCTTTCGTACTTGTCGCCGTGCACACGGGTCATGACCTGCATCAGGCCCTGGGCGCCGACCTGGCTCTGGGCGAAGGGATTGAAGCTGGATTCGACGGCCATGATCGCGAGGATCAGGGTCGGGTCGATCTTCGTGCGCTTGCCGATGCCATAGGCCTCGGCCACCAGCACGCTCAGCGGCTCGGCGGCCACGCGGTACTTCTTGCTCAGCCAGTAGGCCACGGCAGCCTGCTGCTTGGGCAGGTCGGCGGGGCTCGCGGCCGTGGTGCGCTCGATGGCGGTCGGTTCGAGGTCGGTGGCTTCGGGCGCGGGCTTGCGCGACTGCAGCCAGCCCATCAGTTCTTCTTCGCCAGTCTTGCGCAGGTCGGGCCGCGCCACCAGTGCGAGGGCCGCGAACACGATGGCCAGGCCGACCAGCGCAAACCCGTTATGGGTGATTTCAAAAAAGCCGTCTGCCACATCGGACACGAAGGTCCTCAGCCCTCGGGCCGTGGCATCAAACGCCTTGTTCATCGCTCTTCCTTTCTGTGCGGCACCCGAGTCGCAACGCCATCGAAGGCGAGGGATGAGGGCAGCGGCGCTTGGATTGGTACGAATCAGGCTCCGCGCATGGAATGGAGGGGGTTGGGAGCGCGGCGGCCTGATCAAGCCGGGGGAATTCGGCAGCGGATTCAGGTGGCCCCTCTGCGTCGGGCAGTCAGGGCAGCGCGGATTCTAGCGTGGCTAAATACCCGGTCAAGAATAAGAATTTGTTTCCTTATGCTTTTAGATGTTTAAAAGTTGGCGTCCCAAGAGCCGTTTCGGCTTACGGGAAATCCCTTTGTAAAACTCGTTTGCAATCGGAGGGAGCGACGCCTAATCTGAACGGGCCTGGTTTTTTCAGGCGTTTTTCCGAGACCCGGGCAACCCCAGGGTGCAAGTCCGAGGGTTCAGCGGTCGAGGAGCCACGGTGGCAATCTCTTGCCGCCAGCACGGCGGGAACCATTGACTTCCGGTCGCGCGAATCGATGGCATGGGTTTTGTGCCCGCCATCAAGCCCGGTGATGAGACTTTCCGTCGACTCACCGGGCTTTCTTCTTCTGTGCCCTCCCGCGAAGATCTTTCTCCGGTATTTCTTCCGGGGATGGGCTTGCGCCCTTTCCTCGTACCTGGCGCCGATGCGTGTTTGCGGCACACTCCAGCGATGGACGTAGCTTCGATCAAACAGAACAAATGGGTGCGACGTGGGATCGTCGCGCTGCTTGCGTTACTCGCCTTCTGGGTCATCGCCTGGCTTGCAGTACCGCCGATCGCCAAGAGCCAGCTCCAGAAGATCGCCAGCGAAAAGCTTGGACGGCAAGTCACCGTCGGCAAGATTGACTTCAAGCCCTGGACCCTCGAGCTCACGCTGAACGACCTGCGCATCGCCACCGCCGACGGCAGCAAGCCGCAACTGGCGGTCAGCCGCATCTACGCAGACGCCGAGCTGCAATCGATCTTCCGCCTCGCGCCGGTGATCGACGCCGTCACCATCGACGGCCCGGCCATCCTGCTCACGCACCTGGCCGATGGCAAGTACGACATCGACGACATCCTGGCCAGGCTCTCGGCCGGGCCGCCGCCCGACCCGAACGCCAAGCCCGCGCGCTTCGCCATCTACAACATCGCGATCAACGGCGGCTCGGTCGACTTCGACGACCAGACCGTCAAGCGCAAGCACGAGCTGCGCGACTTCGTGCTCAAGGTGCCTTTCCTGAGCAACCTCGACTCCAAGCGCGACATCAACACCGAGCCCAAGCTCGCCTTCTCGCTCAACGGCAGCAAGTTCGACTCCGCCGCCTTCACCACACCCTTCGCCGCCAGCCGCAAGACGGACGCCCACGTGCAGTTCAAGGGCCTCGACCTCGTGCCCTACCTCGGCTACATCCCCGGTGGGCTGCCGGTGAGGCTGCAGGCGGGCAGCCTCGATGCCGACCTGAAGATCGGCTTCGAGCAGGGCGCCACCACCGGGCTGAAGATCACCGGCACGGTCGAGGCGCACACCACCAAGGTGGCCGACGCGCGCGGCCGTGACCTGCTGGCCTTCGAGTCGCTCAAGCTGGGGCTGGCCGACGTGCGTCCGCTGGAGTCGGTGTTCCACCTGAGCGAAGTCTCGCTTGCCAACCCGCAACTGGCGGTGGCGCGTGACGCGGCCGGCAAGCTCAACCTGCTGGCCACCGACCCGGCCACCGGCGCAGCCGAAAAAGTCGCCGCGCCGCCCGCCGCGGCCGCGAGCGCACCTGTCGCAGCCGGCAAGCCGGCGCAGAAACCGGTGCTCAAGGTGCAGGTCGACAAGGTCGCGCTGAGCRGCGGGCGCATCGGCTGGCGGGACGAAACCGTCAATCCGGCCGCCGCCGTCGATGTCACCGATCTCGGCATCGACGTCTCGGGTGTCACCTGGCCGATGGAAAAGCCGGCCGAGTTCAGCGGCAGCACGGCCGTTGCCGGCGCTTCGCTCAAGTTCAAGGGCAGCGCCACCGACAAGGTGGCCGACGTGCAGACCGAGGTCGACGCGCTGCCGCTGTCGCTGGCCGCGCCCTACCTGGCGCAGAGCCTGGAGCCCACGCTCGACGGCAAGCTCAGCGGCCAGATCGACATCGCCTGGGCCCAGCCCGACCTGAAGTTCAAGGCACGCCGCGTGTCGGCCGATGGCCTGGCGCTCACCCAGGGCAAGACGGCTCTGGCCAGCGTCGGGCGCTTCGAACTGGTCGACGCCGAGGCCGACATGACGAAGCACACGTTGAGCGTGGCTTCGTTCACCGCGACCAACCCCAAGATCCGCGTTGAGCGCGACAGCGAGAAGCGCTGGATGTTCGAACGCTGGCTCAAGACGCCCGCCGGCGGTGGCGCCACCCGGGAGGCCGAGGCGAAGGTCGCAGCACCCAAGGCCACAAGTGCCGAGACGCCCCAGCCCGCTGCCAACACCAGGCCCTGGGCGCTGACCGTCGGCACGCTGGCTGTCGACAATGGCGCCCTCTCTTATTCAGACAAGGCCGCCGCCACCCCGGTGACGGTGGAGGTCACGGCCTTCAGGCTGCACGCCCAGAAGCTTGCGCCCGAAACCAGCACGGTCTCGCCGCTGGAAGTCTCGGGCCGCATCGGCTCCAGGCGCTCCGAGCCGGGCCGCTTCGACTACAAGGGCAACATCGTGCTCAAGCCGCTGGCGGCCGAGGGCAGGGTGGAGATCGCATCTTTCCCGGCGCATGCCTTCAAGGCCTACTACGCTGACGCGCTCAACGTCGACATCCGCCGAGCCTTCGCGAGCTATCGCGGCACAGTGCGCTACGCGACCTCGCCTTCGGGCATGAGTGTCAAGCTGGCCGGCGACACCGCGCTAGACGATTTCCGCGCCAACAGCGTCTCGCTGACCCAGTCGCCCGGCTTCGACCGCAACAACAACCAGTTGCTGAGCTGGAAGACGCTGAGCCTGCGCGGCCTGCAGGTCAGCCTGGCGCCCAACGCGCCACCGAACGTGGATGTGCGCGAAACCACACTGACCGACTTCTTCGCCCGCGTGATCGTCGACCCCACCGGCCGGCTCAATCTGCTGAGCCTGACCAAGAAGGGCGAGGCCGAGGCGAATGCAGCCGCAGCCGCCGCCAGCGAGGCCAGCACCCGCAAAGGCCCGGGGGGCACGACCACCACGACAGCCAAGGCTTCGGCGCCGAAGGCCGTGGGCGGCAGGCCGATGTCGGCCGAGGAGATGGTCGGCGCCGCTCCCGAACCCGCCAAGCCGGTGGCCGCCGCCGCGCCGGTGGCACCGGCCGATGCCGGCCAGGCGCCGGTCATCAACTTCGGCCCGATGAGCCTGGTCAACGGCAAGATCGACTTCACCGACCTGTTCGTCAAGCCCAACTACTCGGCCGACCTGAGCGAGCTGACCGGCAAGCTCAGTTCGTTCTCGTCGAACCCGCCCAAGGGTGAGGGCGGCCGGCCCGCGCTGGCCGACCTCGAGCTGCGCGGCAAGGCTCAGCAGACGGCGGCGCTCGAAATCACCGGCAAGCTCAACCCGCTGGCCAAGCCGCTCGAGCTCGACATCACCGCCAAGATGCGCGACCTCGACCTGGCGCCGCTGTCGCCGTACTCGGTGCGCTACGCCGGCCACGGCATCGAGCGCGGCAAGATGAGCATGGACGTCAACTACAAGGTCGCGCCCGATGGCCAGCTCACCGCCACCAACAAGCTGGTGCTCAACCAGCTGCAGTTCGGTGACGAGGTGGCCGGTTCCACCAACAGCCTGCCGGTGAAGCTCGCCGTGGCGCTGCTGGCCGACCGCAACGGCGTGATCGACGTCGACCTGCCGCTCAGCGGCTCGCTCAACGACCCGCAGTTCAGCGTCGGCCCGCTGATCTGGAAGGCGGTGGTCAACCTGGTCGTCAAGGCGGTGACGGCGCCGTTCAGCCTGCTCACGGGAGGGCTGGGCGGTGGCAGCGGTGAATCGAGCGCCATCACTTTCGAGGCCGGCAGCTCCGAACTCAGCGCTTCCGCCAAGGAAAGCCTGGACAAGGTCGCCAAGGCGCTGGCTGACCGGCCCTCGCTGCAGATGACGGTGGTCGGCACCTCCAGCCTCGAGAAGGAGCGCGACGCCTATCAGCGCCAGCGCGTGCGCCAACTCGCCTATGCCGAGAAGCGCCGCGTCGCGGTGCGCGGCGGCCAGAGCGGCACGGACATTGCGCCCGTCACCGACGCCGAGTATCCCGAGTTGCTGACTGCCGTGTACAAGCGCGCCGACATCACCAAGCCGCGCAACATGATCGGCCTGGCCAAGGACCTTCCGCTGCAGGACATGGAAAAGCTGCTTTTCGCCAGCGTGCCGGTCGACGAGGAATCGATGCGCCAGCTCGCCGTGGAGCGCGGCGCCGCCGTGCGCGACTACCTGCTCGCGAAGAAGCTGCCCAGCGAGCGGCTCTTCCTGGGTGCGGTGCGCACCAGCGCCAGCGGCAGCAACTGGAAGCCGGGCGCGGAACTCAGTCTGACTATGAAATAGCGTGAACCGGCAGGCGGCATACGGCACTGGTCCGATCTGCCGCCACGACTTGGTTTTTCCCTTGAGCTTGCTATATATGTAGTCCGCCAGCTTCCTCACCCGCAACCCGCCGGAGCACGCCGTTTCAGGACGGAATTCAGTGACCGGGCGCAAGTGGGTGAAAATGTCGAGGTGCGCCGGCCTTTGCCGGCGCCTTCGCTTTCTCTACCAAGACAACGATTTCGCGCAGTGACCTCTACTTCTTCCAAGCCACACGACCTTCAGGCCCTCGACACGCTCACCGGCGGCGCCTTCACCGCGCCGACTTCCGGCGAGCGCGCCGCGCGCATCCGCGACTGGCTCGCGGGCAACCCTGCGCCCGAGCAGATGCAGGAAGTCTTCAAGGAACTGAGCGGCCGTGACAAGGGCGCCGCGCGCCTGCTGCGCGAAAAGCTCGACGAGCTCAAGCGCGCCAAGGGGCAGGAGGCCATCGCCGCCGAATGGGCGCAAAAGGCGGAAGCCCTCGTCGGTCAGTCCAAGCTCAACATCGCGGACGCGCTGGCCTGGCAGCGCGATGCCGCCAAGGCGGGCGCGCCGCTCTCGCGTGAGCCGCTGGCCGGCCTGAAACTCAAGCTCTCGGAGCGCGTCAAGGGCATCGAAGACCTGCAGCATCGCGCGCAGGTGCACCGCGAAGCCGCCGTGCTGCTGGCGCAGCGCTTCGAGGTGCTTTCCACCAAGGGCTGGCAGGACGCCCAGGTCGCCGAGGAATCGCTGCGCGCCGACGTGGCGCACTGGCAGCAACAGGCGACCGAGATCGCCGCCGACGCCAACTGGAGCAGCCTCGACGCCAAGTTCGCGCCGCAGCTCGAATCGTCCAAGTCGCAGCTGCTGGTGGTTTCCGATGCGTTCCACAGCGCGCTGGCCCAGGCCGTTGCCGCCGCGGCGGATGCCGCGGCGCCGCTGCCGCCCGTGCCCGTGTGGGCCGATGAGCTTCGCGCCGCGCGCGGCGAAGTCGCGGCGCCCAAGCCCGCCGCTCCGGCCCGCCCGGCTGCGCCCAAGGTCGATCCGGCCGTGCGCGCCGCTGCCCAGGACGCCGTTCAGGCCGCGCTCGCCAAGCTCGAACAGGAAACAGCCGAAGGCCATGGCAAGGCAAGCGCAGGCGCGGCCGCCGCGCTGCGCGCCGTGCTCAAGGAACACGGCAAGCTGGTCGAGGCACCGCTCGAAGCCCGCGTGCATGCCGCGCTGGTGGCAGCCGGTGAACTCGAAGGCTGGCAGCGCTGGAGTGCCGACAAGGTGCGCGAAGACCTGGTCGCCAAGGCCGAAGGCCTGCTCAAGCGCCCCGAAGGCCAGGCCCTCGGTGGCCGCAAGATGCAGGAAACGCTGCGCTCGCTGCGCGACCAGTGGAAGCAGGCCGACCAGGGCGGCGTGCCCAACCATGCGCTGTGGAAGCGTTTCGACGAAGCCTGCAACGAAGCCCACAAGGTGGTCGAGGCTTGGCTCGAAAAGGTCCGTGCCGACGCGGCCGAGCATCGCGCGCTGCGCGTTGCGCTGATCGAGGAGGTCAAGGCCTGGGCTGCCGAACATGCAGGCGCCACCGACCTGAAGGCGCACAACCGCGCGCTGCACCAGTTCGCCGACCGCTGGCGCGATGCCGGCCACGTGGGCGAGAAGGTGTTCGCCGAGCTGCAGCCGCTGTGGAACGAAGCCTTCGGTGCCGCCCGCGCGCCGTTCGAGACG
>NZ_JASMRZ010000072.1 GCF_030462475.1 Variovorax sp. CAN15 | reverse complement strand
CGACGGGCGCCATCGCGCATCTGCTGCCGCCCGCGCTCGGACGCCTCGCCCGCAACCATCCCGGCATCGACGTGAACGTGCAGGTGCTGACCTCCAACGAGAGCATGACCCGGCTCGCCGCAGGCAGCCTGGACCTGGCGGTCGTGGCGCTGCCGCAGGCGTCCGTGCGGGGCGTCCATGTCACGCCCCTGCGGCGCGAGGCGGTCGTCGCCTTCCTGCCGGCGGACTGGAAGGCACCGAGGCGGCTGACTCCGCAGTGGCTGGCCCAGCAGCCGTTGATCATGAACGACTCCTCCACGCGCCTCTACAGGCTTACCGCGGAATGGTTCTCCGCGGCTGGCGTCCATTGCCGGCCGCGCATCGAGCTCAACTACAACGACGCGATCAGGACACTGGTTGCCGCGGGCTACGGAGCGGCGCTGCTGCCGGAGGAATCGCAACAGAGCGCGCGCGACCCTCGCATCGCGGTGCGTCCGCTCAGCCCGGCTCTGTGGCGGCAGCTCGGCCTCGCGGTCAGCGACCGGGGCGCCAGTGGACCGACGCGTTTCGTCATGGACGCCTTGCTGCCTGAAAAGGGTCCGGCCAGCGGCTGAGCTGACTGCCCGATGCGTCGACGTTCAAGGAGGCCGACGCCTGCAAGGTCTGCGCCGCGCGTGGACATCGCATGCTCGACGAGTATTGGGAGCATGCGATGGATGGGGAGACGGATCGGCTCGCACCGCCATCCCCGCTCAGGCTCAGACTCAGGTCCAGTTCGCCTCGACCCAGTTGCGCACATTCGCCCACTCGGGCGAGTTCTTGATGTAGCTTTGCGTCGCGCTCACCAGCTGGCCGACGTTCTTGTAGTCATCCAGGCCGAAGGGCTGGGCCAGCGGCACGTTGCCGCGCATGTAGTTGCCGCCGAGCAACTGGCCGGCCTGGATCGCCGCCAGTTCGGCGGTGGCATCCATCGTCAGGTTGAGCAGCGCCGTCGCCGGCACCGTGCCATTGCTGAAGGGCCACAGCCAGTGCGTGACGCCCCAGTCCAGCGGGTTCGACACCGAGCCGGGCGAAATGCCCACCGGGTTCACGCCGGTGCCGAGCGACAGCATCAGGACGTCGGACGTGCCGCTCGCGTAGCCCTGGTAGATCGCCTCCACCATCGCCGTCATCGAAGGGTTGTTGGCAAAGGTGCCGCCGTCGGCGAAGTAGCCGTAGCTGCCCACCTGGTATGGCGGGAAGTAGGTCGGCGCGGCCGAGGTGGCCAGTGCCGCATCGACCATGCTGATGCCGCGATAGGCGTTGCTCGGGCCGTTGGAGATGGTGCAGGGCTCCCAGCTGTTCTGGCTCGGGTCCCACAGCCGCGCGGAGTTGACGGCCACGAAGCGGCTCGCCGACGACAGCGCTCCGGTGCCCACCAGCTGCTGCGCGACCGACTGCAGGCCGGTATTGACGTACTGGCACTCGAAGATGCCCGGGCCGCTGCCCAGCAGTTCTTCGGTCGACCGCGCCGGGGCCCTGTCCTGCTGCCTGGCCTGCGCGTCCAGCAGCCAGCCGTTGGGCTTGAAGATGGTCGCTCCATCGTTCTCGTAGACGTTCACGATGTCGCCGATGGCCACGCCGTTCACCAGGCCCAGCGAGATCAGCCCGCCGGTGGACGTGCCGGCAAAGCCGTTCGCGCCCGCGACGATGCCGAAGCTCTTGTCCAGGTCCTGGATCAACAACGCCGTGATGACGCCACGAATGCCGCCGCCGTCGCAGCAGAGAATCTTGAAAGACATGCTGTGCTCCTTGCTCGAGTGGATGGATGAATGGACGCAAGGCGCCCTCTTTCCATCGAAGGCGCCGGGACTTTCAATGCGGGGGATTGCTGATGCGATGAAGTGATCGTTCCCCACGCCGAACGATCGACAGTCACGGATCTCAGGGCGGAATGTGGGTCAATTCGCGGGGCGATGCATCACTTGAACGAGTGAGGTTCGGCCTCTGGGGAGCAGGTCGATCGGGTTGTACAGCAGTCTCCATACAAAGAAAGTCGTCATTCCTCCGCTTCGGCTTCGCGAGCGATTCAGCTCTCGACGTTGCCGGGCAGCTTGGCGATCACCTTGATCTCGAACTCGAAGCCGTAGAGCCAGGTCACGCCGATGCCGGTCAGCGTGGGATGCGGCGCATCGCCCCAGAACTCCGGCACGATCTTCCAGGCCTTCTCGAAGTTCGTTTCCGGGTCGACGATGAAGACGGTGACGTCCACCACGTCGTCGAAGGTGCAGCCGGCGGCGCCCAGCACCGCGTTCAGGTTCTTGAAGGCGAGCCGCACCTGCGCTTCGAGGTCGGGCTCGGGCGAACCGTCCTCGCGGCTGCCGACCTGCCCCGAGACGAACAGGAATCCGTTGGAGCGGACTGCGGGCGAGTAGCGGTTCTTCTCGTAGAGCGCCTGGCGCCCGGGTGGGAAGACGACGTCGCGTTTGGCCATGGGATGCTTTCCTTTTTCTCTTCTTCAATGGATGGGATGAAGGGACTTTAGGAATTCGCGCCGCGCCGATAAACGGGCAATGCCGACAATGACTGTTTGGGGAAACCAAACAATCGGCAACTCAGGAACAGCACCGTGGACCGTTTCGACGCAATGCAGGCCTTCGCCCGCGTGGTGGAAGCAGGCAGCTTCACCAAGGCGGCCGAGACGCTTCACATGAGCAAGACCAGCGTGACCCAGTTGGTGCAGCAGCTCGAAGCGAGGCTGCGCGTGAAGCTGCTCAACCGGACCACACGCAAGGTCGGCCTCACGGCCGACGGCGCGGCCTACTACGAGCGCGTGGTGCGCCTGCTGGCCGACATGGACGACGCCGAGACCAGCCTCTCGGGCGCATCGGCTGCTCCAAGAGGCCGGCTGCGGGTGGACGTTCCCACCCCGCTGGCCCGCACGATCCTCGTGCCGGCGCTGCCTGCGTTCCACGCGCGCTACCCCGACATCCAGCTCGACATGGGCGTGAGCGACCGCATGGTCGACCTGATCGGCGACAACGTCGATTGCGTGGTGCGCGGCGGCGAGCTCACCGACCAGTCGCTCATGGCGCGCCGCGTGGGCGACCTGCGGCTCGGCGTGTATGCGGCGCCCAGCTACCTGGAGCGCGCCGGCACGCCCTCCGACCCGCGCGAGCTGGAAGACACGCACCACCGCATCGTCGGCTTCCTGTGGTCGCGCAACGGCAAGACCTTTCCGTACGCGATGTACCGCGACGGCGAGCGCATCGAGGTGCAGGGCCGGTACGTGCTCTCGGTCGACGACGGGAACGCCTACCTCGCGGCTGGGCTGGCAGGCCTGGGCGTTCTCTGGCTGCCCGAGTACATGGCGAAGGCGCACCTGCCGGGCGGCGAACTGGTGGCGCTCTTCGGGGACTGGAGCCTCGATCCGATGCCGCTCTACGTGGCGTTCCCGCCGAACCGGCATGTCAGCGCGAAGCTGCGGGTGTTCATCGATTGGGTGGTGGAGCTGATGGCGCTGCATGCGCCGGTCGTCACTCCTGCGTCTTCGTAGCCCTCAACCGGGCAGCCGCCGACCGATTGGCCTGCGCCACGCTCTGAAGAGCCCCGGCCCCGCCGAGCCCGAAGGACGGCATGTTGACGTAGATGTTCTCGTAGGTGCCGGGCGACGCCGCATAGGTCTCGTGCCAGATGCCCACGGAGCCGTCAGTGCCGATGGCCTTGTTGAACGCCCTCCATGCCGGGAGGTGCTCGGCCTCCTTGTCCTTGGCGTAGGCCAGCAGTTGCTCCATGGAGCGCCAGTACTGCAGCACGAGGATCGTGCGCGAGAACCACAGCTCGGCGTGAAGCAGGCCGCGCTCCGGCTGCTGCCGTAGCTCCTTGAGCATGCGGGGCATGGCGGCCGCGACGGGAAGCCATTTGTGCAGCTTCAGGGGCTGGTTGATGCGCATGCCGATGAGGAACACGACGAAGTCCCCCTCCAGCTTGGCGGTCAGGCGTTCTCTGTTGATCATGGCGGGGCGTCCTCCTGTCCTCTTGGCGCGTTGACGGTTGCGGCGAAGTCGGCCGGACTATGTCATCGCACCCGCGCCGCGGCGACCGCCATGCGACGGAATGCCTGTACGCGGTGCCAAATGCGCCCACACCGGGTAAACCCTCCCCACCAGATTCCGTGGAAATGACGGATCGGCGCAAACCGGGGCCCCGCCAAGGCGCGCGCCGGGAGAAAATCCATTGCATACAAAGGCATAACACCTCCCCAGCGCCATGAAGACACTCGACGAACTCTTTGCCAATGACGAGTCGCTCCCCACTGTTCCGAGGGTGGTCTCCGACCTGATGGAGATGCTGAGGGACGACGACGTGTCCTTCTCGGCCGTCGCGCATCGCATCGAACTCGACCAGGTGCTGGCGGCCAAGGTGCTGCAGATGATCAATTCCCCGCTCTTCGGGCTGCGGCGCAAGATTTCCTCGATACAGGGCGCGATCCTGATGCTCGGGCTCTCCGCGATCCGCTCCGTGGTCGTGAGTTCGGGCCTGGCGGGTTCCTTCAGGAAGGTGGAGGGCGTCAGCCTCCCGGCCTTCTGGGCGCACAGCCTGCGCGTGGCTTCGGCGTCGCGGTACCTGGCTTCCAAGACCCGGCACGTCGACCCCAACCTGGCATTCACCGCGGGCAGCATGCATGCCATCGGCCATCTGATCATGGCGCAGGCGATGCCCGGGCGGATCGCCGCGCTGAACGCCCTCCATCCCTTCGAGGCGCTGGGGCGCGCGCAGCTGGAGCTGGTCGAGTTCGGCTACCACTACGGCGACGTGAGCGCCTCGCTGGCCCAGCGCTGGGGCTTCGCGCCCGATCTGGTCGGCGGGCTTTCGAGCTTCGTGAGCCCCGACAACCCGGAGCATGCCGATGCGCTCGGCGGCGTTCTGCACCTGGCCGTGTGGCGCGTGGCGCTGGAGCGCCAGGGCGTGGACCTGGGCAATCTGGGCGGCGTCTGGCCGAGCC
The DNA here is from genome assembly GCF_030462475.1 of Variovorax sp. CAN15. GTDB lineage: Bacteria > Pseudomonadota > Gammaproteobacteria > Burkholderiales > Burkholderiaceae_C > Variovorax. Next base: position 21,134 of record NZ_JASMRZ010000072.1, on the reverse strand, counting down.
AGCCGGCCATCGCGGCCGGCATCACCGAGGACATCGTCCAGGAAATGCCGGCGCCGCGCGAGCTGGCGGCGGAACTCGAATCGATGATCGCCTGACGGCGGCGCCGTCGGCCTCTACGAAGCCAGCGAAGCCTGCGCGGACTGCGCGGACTGCGCGGCGACCACCTCGCGCAGCCGCTGGTGCTCGGCACCATCCCACGCAATTGGCTGCTGGTTCTTCGCGCGCAGATAGTGGTGCGAGAACACCGGCAGATAGGCTTCGAGCGTCTGCCCTGCCGCATGCTCGCCCGCCAGGTTCAGGCACATCGCGGCGACTTCGCTGGTGCAGAAGTGGTCGTCCCGGCCCGAGTTGCGCAGCTTGTACTGCGTGATCCGCTCCGGGCGAAGGCTCAGCACCGGCAGCCGGTCGAGGTAAGGGCTCCTGCGGAACATCTTGCGCGCCTCGGCCCACGTCGCATCGAACAGGATGAAGAGCGAGCGCTTTGCTGCGGGCTGTTCCACGCCCAGCACAACGCGCTCCGGCTGCGCGTACTGCCCCGGAAACACCACGTAGGGCTGCCATTGCGGATCGTTCAGCAACGCCAGCAGCGCAGGGTCGACCTCGGTGCGGGCCCAGCCGAAGGCAAAGGTGTCGGCCACCACGTCGGCGACCAGCCAGCCGGTGTTGGTGGGCTTGAGCGGCTCGATGTCCGCCATGATCAGGCACACGCCCGCGCGCGTCGCGACCGAGGGACGGATAGCGCACATGCAATGGCTGGGCACCAGCCGGCAGCCCGCACAACGCTCGCGCTTGAAGCCGCCACGGGCAAGAAAAGGCTTGGCGCTTCGCGCGAGGCGGGCTGCGCGAAGAAGGGAAACGGCGTGAGGCATGCCGGGATTCTCGGCGGTGTCGCCACCGACAGGCCGATCAGACCGAAGCGGCATCCCGGTCGATGCCGGCCACCAGCTCCCGAAGCCACGCCCGGTGGGCACCGAAGCTGCCCAGCTGCTCTTCGGCCGCCTCCCTCGACCTCAGGTAGCGCTCGAGAAAGCGGAATCCGACCCGCTCGGCGGCACTGCGCAGCACTTCATCGGCCAGATCGCATTCGTAGAGAAAGTCGACGCGGGTCGCCCAGAACCCCTGCTCCGTGCCGGCGAGCCGCTCCAATCCGGAGGGGTCTTCGATGCTGAACTCGATGAATTCCAGGCCGCGCTCGGTCTCACGGAGGCCGCAGACCCTGCTGCCGTGGTCCCACAGCGGAACCAGTGTGGGCCCCTCGGGCGCACGGGCGCCGTGGTAGCTGTACCAAGGCGGCCCCAGGCAGGAACCACGGAACGCCTCGTGGAGGCACTGGCCGGCAGCCATCTGCAGCAGCGAAGCGGATGCGCCGAGCCGTTGCAGCTCGGCGATCCGCAGGTGTTCGGCAATCACCCCCATGTGCGATCGATCCTTCCCGCGCTCTCGCGCCAGCCCCGGATCATGGCGCATGGCGCCGGTGTCGTCCCAGGGTGCCGGCGTCGGCGTGATCTTGCGAACCGCTTGGTCGAAGCAGTCGGCAACCGGAGAGAAGCCGGCGCTATACCAGCCGCAGGTCCTTCGGCGCCACGCCGTCGAACACCCGCCCCAACTGTGCCGGGCTCAGTCCGTACATCCGCTGGAACAGCCCGCCGAACACCGCGCGGTACTCGTTGAGCACCGGGTAGTCGCGGTTCTGGAACAGCGTCGCCTGCGTCAGCGCCTGCTGTTCGCCCACCACGCGCCCGCCGGCCTGCGCCGAGAGGCCGCCGCCGAGCACCCAGTAGACGGTGCCGTGGCCGTGGTCGGTGCCGCGGTTGCCGTTCTCGCGGAAGGTGCGGCCGAACTCGCTGATGACGACCACGACCGTCTGCCGCCAGGCGTCGTCGCCCATTTCCTGCGCGAAGCCGGCAACGCCGCGGCCCAGTTCTTCGGCTTGTACTGCGTGATCCGCTCCAGGCGAAGGCTCAGCACCGGCAGCCGGTTGGGATAGGGGCTCCTGCGGAACATCTTGCGTGCCTCGGCCCAGGTCGCATCGAAAAGTATGAGGAGCGGGCGCTTCGCGGCTGCGTCGCATGCAGCACCACCCGCCCCTGCGCCGCGTACTGCCCGGGAAAAACCACGCGGGGGCTTCCATTGCGGATCGGCCAAGAGCGCCATCAGCGCGGGATCGACTTCGGTGCGGGCCCAGCCGAACGCGAAGGCGCCGGCTACGACGTCGGCCATCAGCCAGCGAGTATTGGCGGGCTTGAGCGGCTCGATGTCGCCCATGATCAGGCACACGCCAGCGCGCGTCGCGACCGATGGGCGCATGGCGCACATGCAATGTGCTGGGCAGCAGGCGGCAGCCCGCACAGCGCTCGCGCTTGAAACCGCCGCGGACGAGAAAGGGCTTGGCGCTTCGCGCCAAGCAGGCGGCGCGAAGAAGGAAAACGGTGTGAGGCATGCGGGGATTCTCGGCGGTGCCGTCGCCCGCGATCCGCGCCCTGAATTTTTCGACGATTGATCGTCAAAATTAACAAACAAGCAACAATTAATCAATTCAGCAATCGATTAACAATTGAGACTCCATAACCCCTGTCTTTACAGTGGGATTCCATCACAACAAAAGAAAAAGCAATTAAGCTGATCGCGCATCTTGAATGAAATTTATTTACCTGAGGGCTAGCATGCTTCGCCGTGTGAAGTTTTGAATCGATCACAATCCTGAATGCTACACCTCTAGCGCCAACAATCATGATCTATCGAAATCTAAACATCAAAGGCGTGAACTTATTTCAAAATTGCAGCCAAAGTTCAGAATTAAAAAATATCGAAATCGATTTTCCGCCGATGGAAAGCAGCTGAACATACAACCTTCAAATTACCTTCTTCAAAGCAAGAGGATTGATTGTTTTTTCACAATGGAAAATTATATTCCCTTCAGGTTTGCCGTCTTCATGGTCGTTCCAGAGTTAAAAAAACTCAATGATGAAAAACAAAGAAAAATAATCGAAATGGCCAGGATTAGCACAAAACCACATCCGCTAAAAAATCCTGGCATAGCCTTCATCGCCTCTCTAACAATAACATCATTTTTAATAATAACCTCATTTCTTTATCTCACAAAATTCGACCCAGCCGCATTAATTCCAATAATTGGAACATTAGGGGCTTTTTTTTCATCATTTCTTTACTCCATTTTTCTGGCGATCATATTGGCGCCAGAAATCCGCAAATTCATTCTGCGATCTCAAGAATGAATGCAAGCGGCCTGATCCAATTCTTTCAAAGAAATCTCAGGCCTTAATCAACCTCAAGGAAATCAAATGGCTATTCGAGAAATCACAACTTAAGAGATTAAAAAAGTCGCCGGAGGAAATAATGGAGGCGCAATCGCCATGGGCGTTGCGGGGGCGTGGGCTTCGACCGTTGCCGGTGCCGCAATAGGCGGCCCGGTTGGCGCACTCGTTGGCTTTGGACTAAGTAGCGCATTGTCTACAGGTTTTATTCTCTCAGGAGGCACATTTGGAGGTATAGGCTCTTTCGCAGGAGGGTGCCGCCCAGGAATAGCCGGATGCCCCAGATAATAAATTGGTAATTTTTTGAAGGACTCGATGCATTCGCACATCGAGTCCATTTTCATATTAAAGCAAAGCTCGGCGGCCATTCACAAAATGAACACATCCATTTCACATTCATGGACACGAATTCACAGTCAAATCCAAAAATCACCCAACCTCATTTTCCCTCCATCATCATCAGCTCAAAAAAAATAGCCCAGGAACAAAACATCTTTGAGTTATTAAGCATCCATGTTTTAGTTCGGATCTGTTTTTGAAAAATCAAATTTTGAAATATTCATGGACTCTTCGTTATTTCGACAAGAGGTGCTAGCTCAAAACTCCAGCTACATCGGCACGGTCCGTCTATATTCTCCGCCTTATCGGTGGCTGATAGTTGGAGTCATAGCATCATCAGCCATAGCAACTATCTTTCTTCTTTTTTGGGGCACTTACACTAAGCGCGAGCGTCTCATCGGTCAGATTCTGCCATCCAAGGGTTTGGTGAGTCTTACTTTGCCTATATCTGGAAGTATCGCAGCAGTACACGTACGGGAAGGCATGCTGGTAGATATCGATCAAGATCTGCTGACCATTTCGGCCGAGCTTGAAACCGGGCTGGGCAGCACACGCCAGTTGATAAATGAACAATTAAAACTGCAGCGCTCAAAACTGAAGGCTGACCTCGAGGGGCAAATTCAGCTGAACCAGGAAATCCAACACGGCCTAAATCAGCGCTTGGAAACAACGAAAAATCAACTTGCGCAGATCGAACTGCAGCATAAACAACGCGCTCGACAAAATCAGCTTGCGAAAAATCAATTAAGCAAACTACAGGAAATGCAATCCCAAGGCTATGTGTCAATCAGTCAGGTCGAGCAGCAAGAGACCACTGTGCTTGACGCGCAGGCGCGCTTGCAGGATCTGTTGAGGCTGCGCCTAGAAACCGTACAGCAACTCAAACAGTTATATCAGCAACAGCGAGAGCTACCCCTAAATGCGCGCAGTCAAGAAAATGTCATCACCCGCAAGCTCGCTGAGATTGACCAATCCATAGCAGAAAATGAATCGCGGCGGTCAGTGATCTTGCGCGCACCACAGCCCAGCATGGTAGCGGCCGTACTTGCAAAGCCCGGGCAATTCTCCAGCGCTGGGCAAACTGTCCTCTCATTGCTACCGCAAAGCGCCACACTTGAAGCGCAGCTGATGGTGCCAAGTCGTGCGATCGGCTTCATTCGCAATGGAAAGAAGGTGGTCCTGCGCTACCAAGCGTATCCATATCAAAAGTTTGGCCAGCACCACGGACGCGTGAGCGAGGTATCGCGTACAGCTCTTTCACCGCAGGAGGTTATGCAACTGACTGGTAGATCGGATATACGCGAGCAGCACTACCGTGTGGTCGTCGCCTTGGATAGAGACGACATCACGGTATATGGCAAGCCCGAGAAATTGCGCCCTGGCATGGCACTCGAGGCCGACGTTTTACTCGACAAGCGGCGGTTGATCGAATGGATATTCGAACCATTGCACGCGCTCGGTCAGCGCACAAACCTATGACGGGCAATCATCCATTTAGGTTTCGCCCAGAATGAACTTCGCTCAATCACTTCGCTTCGGCTGGAGTCGTCGTCTACCTATCATGCTACAGGCCCAAGCGGCCGAATGTGGTCTGGCCTGCATAGGAATGATCGCTAACTACTTGGGACATTCTGTCGATCTTCTACACCTTCGCCGTAGATTCAGCCCTTCTCTAAAGGGCGCCACTCTTGATGATGTTATGCAAATCGCCTCACAGCTCGGCCTAACTACGCGGGCATTGCGATTTGATACGGAGGACTTAGGGCAATTGCAAACCCCCTGCATCTTACATTGGGACATGACTCACTTCGTCGTTCTAAAAGGAGTCGATAACGGAAAGGTAAAAATTCATGACCCAGCACGCGGCGCGCTCAGCATGACTATCGCCCAAGCTTCTAAGCACTTCACCGGTATCGCACTCGAGCTGATACGCTCGTCACAGTTCAAGCGCATTGAAGAGCGTGAAACAATTTCGGTGCCAAGATTAATCGGGGGCGTCTTGGGCATTCGGCCCGCGTTTGTGCAGGTACTCCTTTTGTCAGTGGCTATTGAAGTGTTCAGCATCTTGGCCCCGCTCCATATGCAATGGGTGATGGATCAGGTGCTGGTTTCTTCGGACGCCGATCTACTGACATTGCTTGGTATAGGCTTTTTGATGGTGATGCTTTTCAAAAATGTCACCTCAGCAGTGCGGTCGTGGGTAGTCACCTGGATCTCGAGCCATCTGGGGGTGCAATGGACTACCAATGTGTGCGCGCATCTATTGAAACTGCCGTTGAGCTACTTTGAGCAACGAAACGTGGGTGATGTGCTTTCTCGCTTGAGCGCAGTAGATAGCATTCAAAACACACTGACGACTCGATTTGTTAGCACTGTCTTGGACGGTGTCATGGCGCTCATTACTCTAATCGTGCTCTTCATTTACAGCACAGCATTGACCTGGCTTGTGCTTGGTCTTTTTACATCTTACGCATTGGTGCGCTGGGTTTCCTACCGTCCGCTACGGCAGGCGACGGAAGACCAACTCGTGCACGCTGCGCGAGCGCAGTCGAACCTGCTCGAATCCATCCGAGGTATCCAAGCGATCAAGCTCGCCAACAAGCAGGAGGCGAGGGTCGCAGCTTATGCCAACGCGGTGGTTGAATCGACAAACAAGAACATCGCTATCGAACGACTGTCCATTGGTTTGTCCACTCTGCAAGGCACGATCGCGGGCATCGGCCATGTTGTTCTGATCTGGCTGGCTGCCAAGCAGGTGTTAGCTGGCGAATTTACCGCCGGCATGCTCACGGCTTTTGTAAGTTTCGCAAGCCAATTCACGATACGAGCAACTGGATTGGTCGACTCGACAATCGATCTCGGGATGTTACGTTTACATGGTGAGAGATTGGCCGACATCGTATTAACGGAGGCAGAAGCTGAGCTTGGGATGAAATCCGAGATCAGGTTACTGCAGCGGACGTCACAAGAGACGACGGACGAAGCGATATTGCAGTCAAGCCATAGCTCAAATTCAACTGCCGCAACCGGAGCAGCCTTCGCGCAAAGAGTTGCGGCGCATGTTGGGCGCTTGGAGGCTAACGCGGCGCCAGCCATCGAAGTGATCGGACTGCGTTTTCGCTACGCAGAGACGGATGAGTGGGTGGTCAAAGATTGTTCGTTCGCGATCGCGCCGGGCGAATCAGTCGCACTGACGGGAGCGTCCGGTGAAGGCAAGACGACAATTGCCAAGTTGATCCTCGGTTTGCTCCAACCCACAGCGGGCTGCGTTAGGGTCTCAGGCATCGATATTCATCATATTGGATTGCGGCACTACAGAGACATGATCGGTTGCGTTATGCAGGACGACATTCTCTTTGCTGGATCGATTGCCGAGAACATCAGCTTTTTCGACCCAGAGGCAGACCAAGAGATAATTGAAGCCACAGCGCGATTGGCACACATTCACGATGACATCAGCTCGATGCCAATGGGCTACCAAAGCTTGGTAGGCGATATGGGATCGTCGCTATCAGGTGGACAGATCCAGCGCGTCCTGCTAGCCCGCGCGCTCTATCGCCAACCTTCCATTTTGGTGTTAGATGAAGCAACGAGCCACTTGGATATTGAACACGAGCACCTGATCAATAGCACGATTCAAAGTATGGGAATCACGCGAATCATCATCGCGCACCGTCCAGAAACCATTCGAAGTGCGGATAGGACCATCCTGATACACGATGGGAAAGCTATGCCAGTTCTGCGTGAATAGGGCCAGATCGCGAACCTTAAGCAGAGACAACCAAGAAGATTTGCGTACAGCATCGCCGGCAGTTTCGTGGGCTGCCAGAGATGGACACTCTTGGGGTCCCAGAGGAATGAGAGAGCACTCAAAAGTACTGCCCAAGAAAAAGCAAAAAAACTGCCCCCTGAGTTCATCACATTACTGATACGTAAGATACTACTCAGTGCAAGCACAAGAGCGTATAAAAATGCGGTCACTACTCCATGATAGGAAGTAAAAATCTTTCGGAGCAACGAACCGTCATCGACCTTATGTACAAGCAAAAAATGCGCGCCGCTTGTTGTCGCCGGGGCGAGTTATCGGAGTAAGTCGCGCCCTACGAAAACAATCGTCACGGTGAACACCTCTGTTGGACCCGAAAGTCCATCTTTCACCGTCTCGACGTGATTTAGAAATTGGCCCCGCCACATCTCACACCAGCCGCAGATCCTTCGGCGCGACGCCGTCGAATACCTTCGCGAGTTGCGCCGACGACAGTCCGTACATCCGCTGGAACAGCCCGCCGAACACCGCGCGGTACTCGTTGAGCACCGGGTAGTCGCGGTTCTGGAACAGCGTCGCCTGCGTCAGCGCCTGCTGTTCGCCCACCACGCGCCCGCCGGCCTGCGCCGAGAGGCCACCGCCGAGCACCCAGTAGACGGTGCCGTGGCCGTGGTCGGTGCCGCGGTTGCCGTTCTCGCGGAAGGTGCGGCCGAACTCGCTGATGACGACCACCACGGTCTGGCGCCATGCGTCGTCGCCCATCTCCTGCGCGAAGCCGGCGACACCCCGGCCCAGTTCCTCGAAGCGGTTGGCGAGATAGCCGGTGGCGCCGCCCTGCCCCACGTGGGTGTCCCAGCCGCCGACGTCGACGAAACCGAGGTCGAAGCGGTCGCGCATCAGCAGAGCCATGCGGCGCGCCACCAGCTCGAAGCCCTTGGCGGTCATGGCGTTGCGGCTGGCGGCGTCCATCTCGGCCTGCACCGCGCGCATGACTTCGTCGCGCACCTGGAAGCCCTCGGCCACGGGCTGCGCCAGGGCCGTTTTGCGGTACATGGATGCGATGACCTGGCTCTGCCGCGCGTCGATGCTCGAGCGCGCGTTGCCGGCCAGCGTCATGTTGGCGGCCTTGGCGTTGCCGCGCATGGAGATCGGAAGCTGGCCGGTGAAGGCAATGGGCGACACGTCGGTGACGGGCCCCGCGCCGAGCACGCCGGCCAGCCGGTTGAGAAAGCCCGAGCTGTAGTCGCGGCGCCTGTCGAGTGCCTGTCCGAGTTCGATGGAATCCTGCGTCTCGAAGTGGCTGCGCGTGAGGTCTTCAGTGCCCGCGAAGGCGATGAAGGACGCCTGCTTCTGCTGGAACATCGGCATCACGCTCTGCGCCAGCGCGGGGTGCAGGCCCCAGTCGGCGTCCAGCGGCAGCGCGCCGTTGGGCGAGCCGGGCCGGGCGATGGCGATGTTGGGGCGCGATGCGTAGTAGAAGTCGCTGCTCGTGGGCACGAGCAGGTTGCTGCAGTCGTAGGCGCCGCGCAGGAACACGACCAGCAGCTTGGTGCCTTCGGCGGACGGCGCGGCCATCACGCTGGCGGCGGTGCCGGCGAAGGGCACTGCGGCCGCGAGCTTCAGGAGTTCTCGACGTTGCATGACGGTTGTCCTTTCTTTCTTCTTGCCTTGCTCCTTCCCCCGCTGGGGGAAGGTTGGGATGGGGGCACGCGGCGCTCGTTCGACCAGAGCGACCGATCGACCGCCGCTTGCCCCCACCCCTACCCTCCCCCAGAGGGGGAGGGAGAAATACCGAATCAATATCTTCAGATCTTCAGCGGCGCATCAGCTCGGGCGAAGCCAGCAGGAAGGTATTCCACTCCTGCGGGTTCTTCGCCTGCGCCAGCGCCTCGCGCGTGTCCGCGCTCATGCCGACCTGCATCGTGCGAACCGCGCGCGAATCGGCCAGCGGCGGGAACGCGGGTTTCTCCAGCGGCGCCTTGCCGTTCGCACGGAACAGCACCGCGCCGTTGGCACCGATGGCGCGCGCGATCTCGAAACGGGTGTTCATCTGGCCCGCGCTGGCCCAGGCCGCCTCGTTGAGCGGATAGCCGTCGGGCGTCTCGTGGCCGTAGAGCTGCTCGCCCATGCGGTTGATCCAGCCGAGCATCGGGTTCACGTTGGTCACCACGCGGTCGTCGTACGCGAGGCGCACGCCTGCCATCACGTAGTGCACCGGGTCGCGGAACTTGCGGCCCAGCGAGGCGCTGAACTCGGGCGACTCGAACAGCGCCTTCAACGTGATGGCGATGTCGCCATCGCTGCGCGTGAAAGCTGCGGCCATGCGATCGACCAGCGCCTGCGGCGGGTCGTCGGAGACGAAGTACACGGCGAGCTTGCGCGAGACGAAGCGCGCGGTGGCCGGTGCGCGCGCGAGGCGGTCGAGCGCCTCGTCGGCCTCGGCCAGCCCACGGCTCTGGATGGATTTGCCCAGCAGCGTCTTCGGTCCGTAGTCGTGCCGGTTCGGGTTGAACTCGAAGAGGCCCTTGCGCACGTAGTCGGCGCGCAGGGCCGGCCGCACGTTCGGCGGCGGCGCGTCGAGCGGCTGGTAGCTCACGCCCACGCCGGTGAGCACACGCGCGAGTTCCTGCACGTCGGCCTGCGAATAGCCGCCGCCCACGCCCAGCGTGTGCAGCTCCATCAGCTCGCGCGCGTAGTTCTCGTTGATGCGGTTGGCCGCGTTCTGCGCGTTGTCGAGGTAGCGCAGCATCGCCGGGTGGTGCAGCGTGGCGCCGAGCAGGTCGCGGAACCTGCCGAGCGCGTGCGGGCGGATGGCGTTCTCCTCGTAGTCGCCCACCATCGCGCGGATGTTGTCCTTGCGCAGGTTGACGTTGAAGTGGTTCATCCAGAACCAGGTCATCTGCTCCTGCAGCTGGTTGGGCGAATAGAGCGCGCGCAGCACGAAGCGCTGCTGCGCCTCGCGCACCAGCGCGTTGAGGTGCTGCTGGTAGGCCTGCCGGGCGGCCTTCTTCTGGTCTTCGTCGGGCAGCGCATCGGCCGCCTTGCGCTGCGCGTCGAGTTCGGTGACGAGCTGGTCGAGCGGCGTGCGCGAGATTTCCATCGCGTCGATCTGTGCCTGCGCGGCCGGCGGCAGTGGCGCGGGCCGCGGGTTGAGCTGATCGCGCATCCACAGCGGGAGGCCGCGCTTCGCGAGCTGCGCGTCGCTGCTCGCATTGGCGCCCCAGCTCACGCGGTCGAGCCAGCGCAGCCGCGTGGCCTCGTCCACCTGCTGCGAAGGCAGCGAAACCGAAACCAGCGGCCGATGGTCCCCCGGCGTGCTCGCGCAGGCCGCGAGCAGCGCGAGCGCGCAGGCGCCAAGCGCTATCGACGCGCGCCGCATCGGGAAAGACAAGATCGGCGAAACAGCGGCGGCCAGCACCGCCCTCACTCCCTGCGCAGGTCGTGGCGGCGCACGTCGCCGATGGCGTGCTGCGCGGTAGCCAACGCGAGGTCGACATGCTCGAGGCCGCGCTGCTGATAAGGCCGCGAGCGCGGGTCGTCTTCCTCGCGGGCCACGTCCGAGCGCACCTTTCGCAGCAGATCGACCGCTGCGTGCAGGCGGCCTTCGCGCGGCAGCCATGCATCGGTGGGCTCGCGCCATTCGACGGGCTTGCCGTCCAGCCACGCCGCATGCTGCAGGTCGCCGATGGCGGCGTGGATCTCGTCGATCACCACCTGCTCGTCGCGCGAGACCTGCCCGTCCTCGGGGCGGCGGTGCTCCACTTTCCAGGCCGCGGTGCGCAGGTCGGACAAGGCGTGGAGGTAGAACGGGTGCCTGCCGTATTCGTCCGCCAGTGCCGGCAGCGAGGCCGCGGCCAAAAGAGCGAATAAGGGGGCGAGCACGGCGATTAGGCTTTTCTTCTTCATCTTCGGGGCTCCTGTGTGACAGTGGTTCAGGGACGCCTCCTCAACCGCCGGAGCCTGCTTCGGGTTGACGGTCTTTACCGTCGTAACGCTGCGCAAAGCTGGCGCCCAAGCGCCAGCCAAGTCAGGCTGTGGCAAGGCCCGAAGGTGCAGCGCCCGCGATCTGGCGCAGGGCCCGCTCGAACACTTCGACGGGCTGGCCGCCCGAAATGAGATGCCGGTCGTTGATGATGATCGCGGGCACCGAGTGAATGCCGGCGTCGGTGTACATGCGCTCGCGCTCACGGGTTTCCTGCGCGAACTCGTCGCTGTCCAGGATCTGCCGGGCACGGGCCGCGTCGAGCCCCGCTTCGGCGGCGGCACGCACCAGCACTTCGGGGTCGGACGGATTCTGGCTGTCGGTGAAGTAGGCCTTCAGCAGCAGCTTCTTCAGGGCCGCCTGCCTGGCCGGGCCTTCCAGCTCGGCCCAGTGCAGCAGGCGGTGCGCATTGAAGGTGTTGTAGACGCGCGGCCGGCCTTCGGGGCTGAACTCGAAGCCCACCGCCGCGCCGCGCTGGCGGATCATTTCGCGCGACTGGGCCTGCTGCTCGCGCGTGGAGCCGTACTTCTGGTTGAGGTGCTCGAAGGTGTCCTGCCCTTCGGGAGGCATCTGCGGGTTCAGCTCGAAGGGCTGGAAGTGCAGGTCCGCGGTGATTTCCGGTGCCACCTTCCCGAGCGCCGCCTCGAGCGAGCTCAGGCCAATGGCGCACCAGGGACAGGACACATCGGAGACGAAATCGATCTTGAGGTGGGGCGAAGAGAGGGTGGTCATGGCGCCATTCTTCATGGCGCCGCAACCCTTGGCAGGCGAAAGGTCTTCGGCCTGGGAGCGCCCTCCCCTGCCTTCGCGTCAGGCCGCTGCCTTGGCCAGGCGCGCGTCCTGCAGCGTCTTCTCGCGCAGGCGGTCGTATTCCTGCTTGTCGACCGGCACCGCGTTCGGGTCGCCCAGGTCACGCATGTGGATGCGGTAGGTTTCGCGTGCGCTCAGCGCGGCCAGGGCGGCCAGCACCGTCACCGCGAAGGCAATGGCACCCACCGTGAGCCACACGTTGGTCGAGCCGGGAGGCGCGACGGCGGCGAACAGCGCCGGCAGCAGCGCGGTGATGGTGGTGCCGACGTTCTGCGAGATGGCCATGGCCGAGACGCGGTTGCGGGTGCGGAACAGCTCCGGATAGAAGCTCGGGAAGGTCGCGTTGTAGCCCTGGTAGACGATGCCCCACATCAGCAGCGACATGGCGATGGCCAGCGGCACGTTGCGGATGCTGATGGCATACAGGTACACGAACGAGAGCAGGCCCGAGGCCAGCGCGCCGATGATGATCGGCGGGCGGCGGCCGATGCGGTCCGAGAGGTTGCCCACGAACGGGATGACGATCACGGCCAGGATGTTGCCGAGCACCGGAATCCACAGGTACACGTCCTTCTGGAAGCCGATGCCATAGGCGGCCTGCACGGCGTAGGCCGCGCCGAACACGGTGGCCACCACCGGAATCACGTTCATCAGCGCCATGCAGACCACGCGCAGCATGTCGGCCCAGCTGTCGGTGAAGGCCTGGACGATCGGCGCCTTGGTTGTTTCGCCCTTCTTGTCGACTTCGGCGAAGGCCGGCGTCTCGTCGACCTCGCGGCGGATGATGTAGCCGGCCACGATCACCAGGAAACTCAGCAGGAAGGGAATGCGCCAGCCCCAGGAGTTGAAGGCGTCCTCGGGCATGTAGTGCGCCAGCGGCAGGAACACGGCGGCCGCCAGGATCTGGCCGGCCTGCACGCCCTGCAGCGTGAAGCTCGCGAAGAAGCCGCGTCGCCCGAATGGAGCATGTTCAAGAATCATCGAGCTCGCGCCCGAGATCTCGCCCGCCACCGCAAAACCCTGCACCAGGCGCAGCAGCACCAGCAGCACCGGAGCCAGCAGGCCGACCTGGTCATAGGTCGGCAGCAGGCCGACGGCCACGGTGGAGAAGCCCATCAGGAACATGCACAGCACCAGCACCTGCTTGCGCCCGTGCGTGTCGCCCCAGTGGCCGAGCACGAAGGCGCCGATGGGGCGCGCAACATAGCCCACGCCGTAGGTCGCGAGCGAGGCGACGATGGCGGTCGTCGGATCGCCCTTGGGGAAGAAGATCTGCGGAAAGATCAGCGCCGCCGCGGTGGCGTAGATGAAGAAGTCGTAGTACTCCAGCGCCGAGCCGATCCAGCCGCTTGCAGCGGCCTTCTTCGACTGGTGCCTGCCTTGCGGCTCACGGGCTGTGGTGTTTGCCATGTGTTGTCTCCAGTGGTGACGAAAAAAATGAAATCAGCTCTCTGTCGGTCAATCAATCAATCTGCCGCTCGATAGGTCAGTCCTGCGCCTGCGAAGCCATGCGCGCCGGCGCATTGAGGGCGCCATAGGCGTCGTAGTTGCCCAGGCGCTGCGCGACCTCGAAGAACAGTCCGCCCTCGAAACTCTCGGTATAGATGTGCAGGTAGTCGCCAGCCGGCGAACGGTCGAAGAGCACGCCCGCCTGGCGCATGCGCGACAGCAGCGCGGGGTCGATGTCGATGCGCGTGGCCAGGTCGTCGTAGTAGTTGTCGGAAATCGGCACGAAGCGCGTGCCGTTGGCGCGCAGCTTCGCGGCCGTCTCGAAGATGTCGGCGCAGCTCAGCGCGACGTGGTGCACCGCGCCGCCGCCGGTCACGCTCAGCGTGCGCGCGGTGCGGGTGCGCTGGCTCAGCGACACGTTGAGCACGAGCCGCAGGCTGCGGTCGGCGTTGGCGACGCCGCGGCTGCGGATCAGCCCGAAGGGGTCGGCCAGCTCCAGGCTCTCGCCGGGCTCCAGGCCGAGCACGGCGCGCGTGAACAGCACCCAGGTGTCGAGCTGGTCGAGCGCCAGACCCAGCGCGACGTGGTCGATGCACTGCAGGCCCGCGTCATTGTTGCCCGCCCCCTCGTCTTCCAGGAGGAAGTCGGCCTCGTACAGGCCGTTGGCGCCCAGCGCCTCGGGCACGAAATGAATGAGGTTGCCGCCCGGGGCCACGATGGCCGGCACGCGCAGTTCGTTGGGCCCGACCGGACTGTCGTGCCGCTGCGAGCGCATGGCGGTGGCGCGGCCCACCGCGGCCAGCGGGTCGTCGCATCGCACGCCGAGCGCGCACACCGAGGTGCCATGCGCCTCGAAGCGCTGGCGCGCGAAGGAATCAGGCTGGGCATTGACGATCAGGTTGATCTCACCCTGGCGGTACAGCGTCACCGCCTTGGAGCGGTGCCTGCCGATGCGGCGGAAGCCCAGTTGGCCGGCCAGCGTTGCCAGCGTCGCGGCCGAAGCCTCGTCGGCGGCGAACTCGATGAACGACAGGCCCGACAGCGCCGGCACCGGCGGCGGGTCGAACAGCGCCACGGGCTGCGGTACCGCCGGCTTGGCAAGCCGCTGGCGCGCTTCGCTTTCGAGGTACAGCAGCGAGCGCATCGCGTCCACGGCGGTGCGGCGGTTGGGCGTCTCGCGGAAGATGTCGTTGAAGATTTCCAGCGAGAGCGGACCGGTGTAGCCCGCGCGCAGCACCTGCTCGAAGAAGCCGACCACGTCGAAGTCGCCCTGGCCCGGAAAGGAGCGATGGTGGCGCGCCCACTGCAGCACGTCCATCGACAGCAGCGGGGCGTCGGCCATCTGCAGGAAGAAGATCTTGTCGCCCGGAATGGCGGCGATGCCGGCCGGGTCGTCCTTCAGCGAGAGCGTGTGGAAGCTGTCGAGGATCAGGCCCAGGTGCGCATGGTTCGCCTGTTTCACGATCTCCCAGGCCTGGCCGTACAGAGAGGTATGGCGGCCCCAGGCCAGCGCTTCGAAGCCCACGCGCAGGTTGCGGCGCGCGGCGCGCTCGGCCAGCTCGTGCAGCTGGGCTGCCGCCAGCGAGGGATCGTCGATGGCCAGCGCCGAGGTGTTGGAGCAGCACAGCATCGTCGGTGCGCCCATGGCCTGCATCAGGTCGAACTTGCGCTCGGCGCGCTCCAGGCTGCGGCGGAACTGCGGCTCGGGCATGCCTTCGAAGTCGCGCAACGGCTGGTACAGGTCGATGCTCAGGCCCAGGTCGCCGGCGATGCGGCCCAGTTCTGCGGCCGTGCCCTTGAAGTTGATGAAGTCGGCCTCGAACAGCTCGATGCCGTCGAAACCGGCAGCGGCGACGGCTTCCAGCTTCTGGCGGAGCGTGCCGCTGAGCGAGACGGTGGCGATGGAGCGATGCATGGGGGTGGACTTTAGGAACACCCAGCCCCCGTCACAATCTATTCAGAGCCCTCTTGATCGATCATCGATCACTCACAACCGCTATTCGCACGAAATACGGGATACACCTAGGCCCCATGCACTGCCAGCCGCACTCAAAGGCTGCGCCAGAAATCGATCAGCAGCTGTGCGAACTCCACCGGCCGCTCGACCGCGCTCAGGTGCGCCGCGTCGATGGTTTGCAGCCGGGCGTGCGGAATGGCGCTGGCCATGGCCTGCGACATCGCCATCGGCGTGGCCTCGTCCTGCAGCCCGCCGATCACCAGCGTGGGCACGGCGACGCGATGGTTGCTCTCGCGGAAATCGATGGCGGCGACGGCGTTGCAGCTCTCGATGTAGCCCTGCGCGTCGGTGCGCACCAGCACGTCGTGCAGCTTCTTCGCGGCTTCCGCGCCTTCCGGCGTGGCGGCCCAGGCCGGCGTGATCCAGCGCGACACCGCGCTGGGGGCGATGGCGGCCACGCCCCTGGCGGCGACCGTCTCCACGCGCGCGCGCCAGGGCGCCTGGTCGGGATAGTGCGCGGCCGAATTGGCGATCACCATCGTCTTCAGCAGCTCGGGATGGCGCACCGCCAGCGCCTGCGCCGTCATGCCGCCCATCGACAGGCCGACGAAGTGCACCGGCTCGCCGCCCGCCTCGCGCTGGATGAGCTCGGCCGCGTCCTGCGCGAGCGTCTCGATGCGCAGCGCGCCGGGCAACAGCTCCGAGGCGCCGTGGTTGCGGTGGTCGTAGCGCAGCACCGTGTGGGCGCGCGAGAGCTGCGCGGCCACGCCGTCCCACATGCTCAGGTCGCAGCCCAGCGCATGGCTGAGCACGACGATGGGGCCATCGCCCTCGCGAACGACATTCAAACGGGTCATGGTGTGGTTTCCTTTTTCGGTTGTTGCAGACGCGGCAGCCAGAAGAACGCGATCGCCACCAGCACGCTGCCGGCCAGCAGCATGGGCACGACCATCGGCCAGGCGCCGTTGGAAAAATCGGCATCGACGAAACGCGCGGCCAGCTGCCCCGCGCAGAACGCGACCATCATCATGCCGAAGCCGGACCAGGACACGGCCCGGCCCGCCAGGTGCGGCAAGTCGCCCACCGCGCCCGCCTGCCCGCAGGGCTGGTGGATGCCGTGGCCCAGGCAATAGACGGCATGGCCGAACAGCAGCGGCACCGCGCTCAGCGGCATGAGCAAGCAGCCCAGCGCCTGGATGACGGCACCGGTGAGGCTCAGCGATGCGCCCAGCCGCACGGTGCGCACCGGCCCGTAGCGCCTGAGCAGCGTGCGGCACATGGTGGTGCTGAAGATGTAGACCAGCGAGCCGCCGGCCGGGATCCATCCGTACCAGGCCGGCGACCAGCCCAGGTAGCCGATGTAGACCATGGGCGACAGCAGCAGGAAGCAGAACAGCCCACCGTAGGTCGTGGCCGCCACCGAAGCCCAGGCCCGGAAGCTGCGGCTTGCGAACACGGCGCGCGTGCTGCCGCGCGGCGCGGAAGGCTCACCCTCGCCCGGCGGCCTGCGCGTTTCGGCGAAAGAGCGCCAGCACAGCGCGAACAGCGCCAAGGCATAGAGCGCCATCGCCGCCATCACCCAGCGCCAGCCCGCGCCCTGCACCAGCCATGCGCCGAGCAGCGGCGCCATCAGCCCGACGATGCCCAGGCCGGTGAGGCCGCGCGCCATCACGTGCGGGCCTTCGTGCGCCGGGTACAGGTCGCGCACGGCCGCGCGCGAGCACACGAGGATCGCCGCCATCGAGAAGCCCTGCAGCGTGCGCCAGCCCGCGAGCAGCGCCACGCTGCCCGCGAAGGCGCCGCCCAACGCCGCGAGCGCGTAGCAGCCCAGCCCCGCCAGCAGTACCGGCCGCCGCCCGAAGCGGTCGGCCAGCGGGCCGCACAGCAGCTGCGCAAAGCCGAAGGCCAGCACGAACAGCGTGAGGCTGGTGCTGGCCGAGCCGAGCTCCTTCGCGATGGCGGGGAGCGCGGGAAGATAGCTGTCGGTGGCCACCGGCTGCGCTGCGAGCAGCAGCGGCAGCAGCAGTGGAAAAGTGACGTCGAAGCGGCCCTTCCGGCCCTTCCTTGGGTCTGGTGGCGCGGTCACTGCGCCAGCGGCGGCAGCAGGCCCTTCTCGCGCAGGATGCCCGTCGCGATGCCGAAGGCGTGGTTGGCCACGGGCACGCCGCAGTAGATGGCGGCCATCATGATCACTTCCTTGATCTCGTCCGGCGTGAGGCGCGACTCGGGCGGGCCGTCGAGCGCGGCGCGCACGTGCATCGCGAACTCTTCATAGGCGTGGATGCCCAGCATCAGCGACAGCACCATGAAGCGGCGCGTCTTGTCGCCCAGCGCGGGGCGGCCCCAGATGTCGTTCCAGGCGTGGCGCGTGATGAGTTCCTGGAACTCGGCGTTGAAGCCGTTGCGGTTGGCGAGCGACTTGTCGACCCAGGCATCGCCGAGCACGCGGCGGCGGTTGACGAGGCCGGCTTCGTAGGCGCCGGGCTCGACGGGCGGGTTTTCGGGGGTGGTCATCGGGAGAGTTCCTTGTCTGAATCGAGCCGGGCCTGCAGCGCCTTCACTTCGGCGAGCGCGGTCTGCCCGGCATCGTGTGCGAGCGCGGGGGCGAACCATTCGTCCGCCGCGTCGCGCGGGAGTTCGGCGCGCAGCCGGTCGATGTTGGCGCGCATCCGCGCGGCGTCGACCTGCAGGCCGGGCAATGCGGCAGCCATCGCGCGCACGCTGCCGTGGGCCGACATCAGCAGCTGCGGCCACTCGGCCAGCTCGGCCTGCCAGGCGCCGAGAGCGCGTTCGTGCTGCTGCGGCATGGCGCCGAGCAACGCGGCCACGCGCTGCGGCGCGCGGTGCGCGGCGGCGATGGCCACCATCGAGGCTACCGGGTTGCGCTTGTGCGGCATGGCCGACGAGCCGCCGCGGCCCGGTTCGCTGGGCTCGGTGACTTCGCTGACTTCGTACTGCCCGAGCAGCGAGATGTCGACCGCGATCTTGCCCAGGCTGCCGGTCATGAGGCCCAGCTCGCAGCCGAGCGCGACCCATTCGTCGCGCTGGGTGTGCCAGGTCGAGCCGGGGTCGCCGAGGCCGAGTTCCCCGGCCATGCGCTTGCGCACCGCCGCGCCCTGCCCCTTCATCTGCGCCAGCGTGCCGATGGCACCGCCGAGCTGCAGCTGCAGCGCATGCTTCGCGGCATCGCGCAGCCGGATGCGGCTGCGCACCAGCGGCGCCGCCCAGCCGGCGCACTTGAAGCCAAAGCTGGTGACCGAGGCCGGCTGCATCAGCGTGCGCGCGAGCATCGGCGTTTCGGCGTGCGTCACGGCCAGGCGCAGCAGCGCGTCGGCGGCCTTGGCGAGGTCGGCCTCGACAAGCGCGACAGCCTCGCGCGTGACCAGCGCCATCGCGCTGTCGATCACGTCCTGGCTGGTGCTGCCGAAATGCACGAATGGCGCAGCCTCGGCGTTGAAGAGGCCCACCGCCTCGCGCAACGCCTTCACCAGCGGGATCGCGACGCTGCCGGCGCGGCCGCTCTCGCGCACGATCTTGGCGACGTCGAAAAGCTCGACCTTGCAGCTGCTGACGATCGAGTTCGCGGCGCTCTCGGGGATCAGCCCCTCGGCCGCCTGCGCGCGCGCCAGCGCGGCCTCGAAGCGCAGCATGGCGTCGACGAAGGCGCGGTCGCTGAAGGCGCCCAGCGTTTCGGATGTGGAGAGGAAGCCTTCGAAAATACTCATCTGAGGAGCCTTCCTTTCTTTTTCATTCAGTATTTCAGTTGCGCCACGGCGCGCAGTTCCTCGGGCGAAGCGGTGCCGAAGCCGAAGAACTCCAGGTAGGCCGGGATCATCTCGAACAGCATGTCGGTGCCGACCTGCACCTGGCAGCCCTTGGCCTTGGCGGCCTGAAGCAGCGGCGTGTATTCGGTCTTCATCACGACCTCGCCGACGAAGGTGGAAGGGGCGATGCGGTCCACGTCGAAGGGCAGCGGATCGCCCTCCTTCATGCCCAGCGGCGTGGCGTTGACCACCACGTCGTAGCCGGCCGCGTCCTTCGAGCCGGTGGCCACCTTCATCTGCGGATAGTGCTCGCGCAGCCGAGCGGCCAGCGCATTGGCCGAGGCCTCGCTCATGTCGAACAGCATCAGCTCGGCGGCCCCCGCGGCGGCAATCGACGCCGCGATGGCGGAGCCCACGCCGCCCGTGCCCGACACCAGCACCCGCGTGCCCTTGAACAGCCGACCCTTGCGCTCCACGCCGCGCACGAAGCCGGCGCCGTCGAACTGGTCGCCCAGCAGCGTGCCGTCGGGCCGCTTGAGGATGGCGTTGCAGGCACCGGCCACGCGCGCGGTGGGCGTCACCTCGTCGACCAGCGACATCGTCGTCACCTTGTGCGGCATGGTCACCAGCGCGCCGCGGATGTTGCTGAACTTGAAGATCTGCGGCAGCGACACCGCGTAGTCCTCGGGCTTCACGCCCATGGGCACGACCACGGCGTCGATGCCGTGCTTGTCGAACCAGGGGTTGTAGATCATCGGGGCCTTGAAGGCCTCCGTGGGGTAGCCGATGTGGGCGATGAGGGTGGATTTGCCGGAAATCATTGAGGAATCACTCTGTGCAATCAAAGGTCGATGAAGGTTTCTTCCAGGAATGCCGCGGAACCGGCTTTGCCGGGTCGCAGGCATTGCCCCCTGCAAGGGGGTTGGCGAAGCGACACGAAGTGCGCGAAGCCTGGGGGTGAGCCATCTACGCCACGCTCGGTGAGTGGTAGCGCAGGGGCTGCGCGATCTCGGCGTGCATCGCCGGTGGATAGATGATTTCGCGCAGGAAGTCGGCGTCGGCCGTCATCGCCTCCGCCGCATCGAGATGGCCGAAGTAGCGGAAGTAGTGCGGCATCTGCTGGATCAGCATCTCGAAGCCCGCCTGCGCATTGAGCCCGCGCGCGCGGGCCGCACGCACCAGCGGCGTCGGCTGGTTGCGCAAAAGAATGTCGAAGAGCGCCGCGTGGCTGTCCATGCGCGCCACGTCGACTGGCGCCGCGTCATCGTCGCTCAGCCCCAGCTGCGTGGCGTTGACGACGAGGTCGAAGCCCTCGGGCGCGTTGCTGTCGGCCGCGACCACCTCGGCGTCGAAGAAGGCGTCGAGCTTGGCGGCCACGCCGGCCGCCTTGCCGGCAGCCTTGTCGTACATGGCGATGTGTGCCGCACCGTTCACCGTGCCGCCTTCGGCCAGCGCCACGCCGATGGCCGCGGCGCTCACGCCCGCGCCGAGGATCAGCACGCGCTTGCCGCGGAAGGGAATGTTGTAGTGGTCGAGTGCGCCGATCAGGCCCTCGCCGTCGAAGAGGTCGCCCTCGAGCTGGTCGCCCTCGGTGCGGCGCACCACATTGACCGAGCCCGCCACGCGGCCGAAGAGCCCGCAGCCCTCGAGCAGATCGACCACCAGCGGCTTGTGCGGCGGCGCGATCACCATGCCGCGCCGCCCGGCCGAACTGGCCTTCTTCCACCAGCACCGAGAAGAACTGGAGCTGGCGCAGCGTGAGCGCGCGCAGGGGCAAGGCGGCCATGGCGGA
>NZ_JASMRZ010000071.1 GCF_030462475.1 Variovorax sp. CAN15 | reverse complement strand
GAACACGCCCTCGGCGCCGCACGGGTCTTCGGCATAGGCCATCACGCCGTGCAGGTCGCGGCACAGGCGGCGGCCCGGGGCCAGCACCGGCGCGCTCGCGCCCCAGACGCCGGCATCGACCTCGCCGTGGGTGACGGCATGGCCGGCTTCGCGGATGGCGTCGAGCTCGGCCGCGCGCTCGGCGCGGCGCTCGGGGCTTTCGCCGAGGCCGTCGAGCAGGGCGTCGCGCTGGTCGACCGGCATGTGGGCCAGCAGGCACTTGGCGCTGGCGCCGTCGCGCGCGGGCACGCTGCGGCCGCGGTCGAAGGAGCAGCGCAGCGACTGCTCGCTGTCGATCATCTCCAGGCACACGACGCGCTCGTTCACCGCCGTGACCAGCGCCACGCTCTCGTGCGACTGCTGCGCCAGCGCGCGCATGTCGGCGCGTGCGGCGATCACGAGGTCGGAGTTGCCGTCGAAGCCGGTGGCCAGCTGCACGCTCACCGGGCCCGGCGAATAGCGGCCGTCGGACTCCATCACGAAGCCCCAGCGGCGCAGCGTGGCGACCTGCCGGTACAGCGTGCTCTGCGACAGGCCGGTGGCCCGCACCAGCTCGGCGGCCGTCATCGCCGCCTTGCTCTGCGCCAGCACCGACAGCACGAAGAGCGCGCGGTCGTTGGCGGGGGCGTCGGTCGGGGTCGTCATGCGGTCGATCGGATGAATGGAACCGGCGTGCAGTATCTTGCCCGCCGTTCCCACTTCCAAGCCTTCATTCCCAGGGAGTGGGAATGGGGCTGCTTTTTCTTTCTACCTTCGACTTAACCGCCGGCCCGCCATCACTTCACCATCGGCAGCTTCAGGCCCTGCTTCTTCGCGGTGGCCACGGCAATGTCGTAGCCCGCGTCGGCATGGCGCATCACGCCGGTGGCCGGATCGTTGAAGAGCACGCGCTCGATGCGCTTGGCCGCGGCATCGGTGCCGTCGCACACGATCACCACGCCCGAGTGCTGCGAATAGCCCATGCCCACGCCACCGCCGTGGTGCAGGCTGACCCAGGTGGCGCCGCCCGCCGTGTTGAGCAGCGCGTTGAGCAGCGGCCAGTCGGACACGGCATCGGTGCCGTCCTTCATGGCCTCGGTCTCGCGGTTGGGGCTGGCGACCGAGCCGGTGTCGAGGTGGTCGCGGCCGATGACGATGGGTGCTTTCAGCTCGCCGTTCTTCACCATCTCGTTGAAGGCCAGGCCCGCGATGTGGCGTTCGCCCAGGCCCAGCCAGCAGATGCGCGCGGGCAGGCCCTGGAAGGCGATGCGCTCGCGCGCCATGTCGAGCCAGCGGTGCGTGTGCTTGTTCTCGGGGAAAAGCTCCTTGATCTTGGCGTCGGTCTTGTAGATGTCTTCCGGGTCGCCCGAAAGCGCAACCCAGCGGAACGGGCCCTTGCCTTCGCAGAACAGCGGGCGGATGTAGGCCGGCACGAAGCCCGGGAAGTCGAATGCGTTCTTCACGCCTTCGTCGAACGCGACCTGGCGGATGTTGTTGCCGTAGTCGACCGTGGGGATGCCCATGGCCTGGAAGTCGAGCATGGCCTGCACGTGCACGGCGCACGACTTCGCGGCGGCCTTCTTGAGCGCGTCGTGCTGCGAGGCGTCCTTCATGGCGGCCTGCCATTGCGGCACGCTCCAGCCCGAAGGCAGGTAGCCGTTGATCAGGTCGTGCGCGGAGGTCTGGTCGGTCACGAGGTCGGGCTTCAGGCCGCCGGCCTTCGCGCGCTTCACCAGCTCGGGCAGGATGTCGGCCGCGTTGCCCAGCAGCGCGATCGACACGGCTTCCTTCGCGTCGCAGTGCTGCTTGATGAGCTCGAAGGCATGGTCGATGTCGCGCGCCTGCTTGTCGACGTAGCGGGTGCGCAGACGGAAGTCGATGCTCGACTGCTGGCATTCGATGTTCAGCGACACTGCACCGGCCAGCGTGGCCGCCAGCGGCTGCGCGCCGCCCATGCCGCCCAGGCCCGCCGTGAGGATCCACTTGCCCGCGAGGCTGTTGTCGTAGTGCTGGCGGCCGGCTTCGACGAAGGTTTCGAAGGTGCCCTGCACGATGCCCTGGCTGCCGATGTAGATCCAGCTGCCGGCAGTCATCTGGCCGTACATGAAGAGGCCCTTGCGGTCGAGCTCGTTGAAGTGCTCCCAGTTGGCCCACTTCGGCACGAGGTTCGAATTGGCCAGCAGCACGCGCGGTGCGTTCTCGTGCGTCTTGAACACGCCGACGGGCTTGCCCGACTGGATGAGCAGCGTCTCGTCGTCGTTCAGCTCTTTCAGCGACGCGAGGATCTGGTCGTAGCAGGCCCAGTTGCGCGCGGCGCGGCCGATGCCGCCGTACACCACGAGGTCTTGCGGGCGCTCGGCCACCTCGGCGTCGAGGTTGTTCTGCAGCATGCGGAACGGGGCTTCGGTGAGCCAGCTCTTGCAGTTGAGCTCGCTGCCGCGCGGGGCGCGGATCACGCGGGTCGGGTCATGGCGCGGATCGGCGGCGTCGGGGTTGTTCAGGGCGAATTTCTCGGGAGCGTTCATGGCGTGGTTCTCCTAATCGGGATGTGTTTTACGAGTGACTGGGCAGGATGTCGAGCAGCGCGGCCGGCAGCTCGGCCTTCAGCGCCCACTGGCGCATGGCTTCGATGTCGGGGGCGAGGTAGCGGTCGCGTTCGAGGAAGGCGACTTTCTGGCGGATGCTGGCGAATTCGGCTTCGACCAGCGGCGAGCTCTTGAGCTTGCGCTTGAGTTCGATGCCTTGCGCGGCGGCCATGGCTTCGATGCCGACGACCACGGCGGTGTTGTTGACCATGTCGGCCAGGCGGCGGCCCGCGAAGGTGGCCATCGACACATGGTCTTCCTGGTTGGCCGAAGTCGGCAGGCTGTCGACGCTGGCGGGGTGCGCGAGCGACTTGTTTTCCGAAGCCAATGCCGCCGCCGTTACCTGCGCGATCATGAAGCCGGAGTTGAGGCCGCCGTCGCGCACCAGGAACGGCGGCAGGCCCGACAGGCCGCTGTCGAGCAGCAGCGCAAGACGGCGCTCGGAAATCGCGCCGACTTCGCTGACGGCCAGCGCCACGATGTCGGCCGCGAAGGCGACGGGCTCGGCGTGGAAGTTGCCGCCCGAGATGACCTCGCCGGTGTCCGAGAAGACCAGCGGGTTGTCCGACGCGGCATTGGCCTCGATCACCAGCACGCGCGCGGCATGCGCGAGGTTGTCGAGGCACGCGCCCATCACCTGCGGGATGCAGCGCACCGAATACGGGTCCTGCACGCGGCCGCAGTCGGCGTGCGAGGGAACGATTTCGCTGCCTTCGAGCAGCGTGCGCACCGCGCCGGCCACCGCGATCTGGCCGGGCTGGCCGCGCGCGGCGTGGATGCGCGCGTCGAAGGGCTTGATCGAGCCCTGGATGGCTTCGAGCGACAGCGCGCCCGACATCAGCGCGGCGGCGAACACGTCCTCCGCGCCGAAGAGGCCGGCCAGCGCCAGCGCGGTCGACACCTGGGTGCCGTTGAGCAGCGCCAGGCCTTCCTTGGGGCCGAGCACGAAGGGCTCGAGGCCGATGCTCTTCATGGCTTGCGCGCCGCTGACCACGGTGCCGTCGGCCAGCGTCGCCCGGCCTTCGCCGATCAGCACGCAGGCCATGTGTGCGAGCGGCGCGAGGTCGCCGGAAGCGCCGACCGAGCCCTTGCACGGGATGCTCGGCGTGACGCCCGCGTTGAACAGCGCCAGCAGCGCATCGACCAGCGCGGGCCGCACGCCCGAGTGGCCACGCGCCAGGCTCACCGCCTTGGTCGCAAGCACCATGCGCACCACCGGCGCGGCCAGCGGCTCGCCCGTGCCCACGCTGTGCGAAAGCACCAGGTTGCGCTGCAGTTCGGCCAGGTGGTCGTTGCCGATGCGCGTGCTGGCGAGCTTGCCGAAGCCGGTGTTGATGCCGTAGACGACCTGGTCGTTCTCGACGATGTGGCGCACGGCGGCCTCGGCGCGCTGCATGCCTTCGCGCACCGACGCATCAAGCGCGAGCTTCACGCCGCCGGCCTGGATGCGGCGCAGCGTCGCGAGGTCGACCTCGCCGGGCACGAGGGTCAGGGTGGCATCTGGATGGGCGGTGTTTTTGCTTGGCATGTGAACCTGTCTATACAAGTAGTTGCGAGTGAAAGCGGAGGTCTCTGAGGACGAAAAAATCAGCCGAAGCTGGGGTTGCCGTCTGCTTTGAAGCGGCTACCGAGGCTGTAGCGCGAACCTGGGTGCAGGCAGCGCACCCACGTCACGGGGACGTTGCGCGACCAGGTGCGGCGCGTGAGCAGGAGGCAGGGGTCGGTGGGCGTCATCGCCAGGCGCTCGGCCTGCTCGGCGTTGGGCAGCACGGCGTCGACCACATGCTCGATCTGGTCGAAGGGCACGTTGCGCACCAGGTATTCGCTGGGCGGCATCGCGGTGAAGTCCTGCTCCAGGTAATCGGGCACCACCTGCGGATTGACGAAGCGCTCCTCCAGCTGCACCGGCGTGCCGTTCTCCAGGTGCAGGCACACGCTGTGGAACACCGAGTCGCCCGCGCGCTTGTCGAGCCAGGCGGCCACGTCGGGCGAGGCGGCGAGGCGCTCGACCGCGATCATCTCGCAGCGGTAGTCGTGGCCGCGCTGGCGGATCTCGCTGGCGATGTTGGCGATCTGAAGCAGCGTGGACTGCGGCTTGTTCTCGGCCACGAAGCTGCCGACGCCGGCCACGCGCACGATGCGGCCCTGCTCCACCAGCTCGCGCAGCGCGCGGTTCACCGTCATGCGCGCCATGCCGAACTGCGCGACCAGCTCGTGCTCCGACGGCAGGCGGTGGCCGGGCGGCCACGTCCCGTCCTGGATCTTGCGGGAGATGTGATCCATGACTTGCGCGTAGAGCGCGAGGGTCGGCAGGTCGCGTTTCATCGTGTGTTGTCAGTGCTCCGCCGCGGCCATCGATTCGGCGCGGATTTCTTCAGTCAGGCGTGCCTTGATTTCCATGAACTCCGGCGAGGTCTTGATGGTGTAGCTGCGCGGATGCGGGAAGTCGACCGCGATCTCGGTCTTGATGCGCCCCGGCCGCGCGCTGAACACCGCCACGCGGTTGGCCATGAAGATCGCCTCGTCGATGTCGTGCGTGACGAACAGCACCGTCTTCTGCGCCGACTCCCAGATGCCCAGCAGCAGCTCCTGCATGAGCACGCGGGTCTGGTTGTCGAGCGCGCCGAAGGGTTCGTCGAGCAGGAGCATCTTGGGGTCGTTGGCCAGCGCGCGCGCGATGGCCGTGCGCTGCTGCATGCCGCCGGAGAGCTGCTTCGGGAAGTGGTTCTCGAAGCCGCGCAGGCCGACCTTGGCGATGAAGAACTCGCTGCGCTCCTTCTGGTCGGCCTCGCTCATGCCGCGCTCGCGCAGGCCGAAGCGGATGTTCTGCGCCACCGTGAGCCACGGGAAGAGCGTGTAGCTCTGGAACACCACGCCGCGGTCGGCGCCCGGGCCGTCGATGCGCTCGCCGTCGAGCAGCACCTGGCCGCTGGTCGGGAAGTCGAGCCCCGCCACGATGCGCAGCAGCGTCGACTTGCCGCAGCCCGAGGGGCCGAGGATGGTGACGAAGTCGTTCTCCTTCACCTCGAAGTCGATCGGCTGCAGCGCCTGCGTGCGCTGGCCCTTGGTGCCGGTGAAGACGCGCGAGACGCCCTGGATGGAAAGTTGGTTCTGCGACATCACAGTGCTGCCCATGCAAACAAGCGGCGGTTGATTGCCTTGAAGGCGAAGTCCGAAAGCAGGCCGATGACGCCGATCACGATGATCCCGAAGATGATCTGGCCGGTGTTCAGCAGCGCCTGGCTGTCGGTGATCATGTGGCCGATGCCCGAGGAGGAGCCGATGAGTTCCGCCACGATCACGTAGGTCCACGCCCAGCCGAGCACGAGGCGCAGGGTCTCGGCGATGCCCGGCGCGGCGCCCGGAATGAGCACGCGCGCCACGATGCCGCGGCTGTTGGCGCCCAGCGTGTAGGCCGCTTCGACGAGGTCGCGCCGCGCGCCGCCCACGGTGACGGCCACCATCAGCACGATCTGGAAGAAGGAGCCGATGAAGATCACCAGCAGCTTCTGCATTTCACCCAGGCCCGCCCACAGGATAAGCAGCGGAATGAAAGCCGAGGCCGGCAGGTAGCGGCAGAACGAGACGAAGGGCTCGAAGAAGGCCTCCACCGTCTTCCAGGTGCCCATGGCGATGCCCAGCGGCACGGCGAACACGGCCGCCAGCAGGAAGCCGCCGAACACGCGCCACACGGTCATGCCGATGTCGCCGATGAAGCCGTACTCGGTGAAGAGGAGCCAGCCTTCCTTGACCATGGTCGGCGGGCTCGCGAGGAAGGTCGGCGGCACGAAGCCGCCGAGCGTGGCCACGGCCCAAACCAGCACGAAGACGACGAAGAACGCGAGCCCCAGCAGCGCGCGGGCGCGCGTGCCGATGGGTTCGAGCGGCGCGAGCGCGCGGCGGCGCGCGGGCGCGACGACAGTCGTTGCGGCCCTGGCGGCGGCCTGCTGAGGCGCGGGCGCCGCAACCGTCGCGGCGGAAGGCATCTGGGACATGCTCTTACTTGACGAAGCTTGCATCGAAGGTGACCGAGAAGTCCTCGGGCGCCTTGCGGATCACGCCGGCTTCCAGAAGGATGGGCGTGGCCTCCTTCATGAAGCTGGTGAGCTCGCCCGCGAAGAACTTCTGGTTGGCGGCCTTGTCCTGCCAGCGCAGGAAGGCCGACGACTTGGCGAACTGCTCGCCGCTCTGCTTCACGGCGGAGCCCATGAGCTCGTTGGACTTCCCGGGCTCTGCCTTGATCATGTCCAGTGCGTCGAAGTACGACTTGGTGAGCGCGGCTGCAGCCTTGGCGTTGGCCTTGAGCCAGGTGGGCGCGCAGCCGACGGTGTCCATCACCATCGGGTAGTCGAGCGTGGTGGCCAGGATCTTGCCGGCGGCGGGGTTGGCGCGCACGGTCGACAGATACGGCTCGTAGGTCATGGCGGCGTCGTTCTGGCCGGCCACGAAGGCCTGGGCCGAGGCCTGCGGCGACAGCGTGGTGGTCTTCACGTCCTTCAGCGACATGCCGTTCTTGCTGAGCATCCAGGCCAGGCCGAAGTAAGGGGCGGTGCCGGGCGCGTCCACGCCGATGGTCTTGCCCTTGAGGTCGGAGAACTTGCTCACGTCGCCGCGCACCGCGAGGCCGTCGGCGCCGTAGGACTTGTCCATCTGGAAGATCTGCACGATGGGCACGCCGTTGGCGTTCCAGGCCACGTGCGTCTCGACCGTGGTGGCCGCGCACTGGATCGCGCCGGAGGCCAGCGCGAGGTGGCGGTCCTTCTGCGGGATCATCTTGAGTTCGACGTCCAGGCCGTTCTTCTTGAAGATGCCGGCCTTGTCGGCCAGCGAGAGCGGCGCAAAGCCGGTCCAGCCGGACATGCCGAGCGAAATCTTCGTCACTTCCTGGGCGGCGGCCGTTCCGGCCATGCCCGCCGCACATGCGCCCGCTGCAACCAGCGAGGCGAACTTCACAACTACCGTCTTGACCATGGGTACTCCTGGGTCTGTTCTTTGAAGGAAAAAGGCTCGGCGCGGCGCCCGATGGCCGGGTCACGCACGCCTCGCATTGTTGCCAGGCGCCCCAACTTGTATATACAGGATAACCCGAAAGGTCATTTCTGGTGCATTTGCTTGGGAAATGCACCTTTTTGCTGTCTAGACAGGAAGGACGCAGGACGGCGGCAACCATTGCAAAGCTCGTGCCACAGTCATATCTGCAGCGCTGGGGGACAATCGACGGCCGCCCTCTTCCTCCCGCAATTCGACCTCCCCGACCGCTGCACGTGTCCTCACTCGCCCCCCATCCCATCGACCTCTCTGGCAGCAGCGCTCCCTCCGACATCCTCCACGAGGTCTTCGGCTATGCGCAGTTCCGGGGCGCCCAGCAGGACATCGTCGATCACGTGGTGGACGGCGGCGACGCGCTGGTGCTGATGCCCACGGGCGGCGGCAAGTCGCTGTGCTACCAGATCCCGGCCATCGCCCGGCAGCGCGCGGGCAAGGGCGTGGCGATCGTGGTGTCGCCGCTCATCGCGCTCATGCACGACCAGGTGGGCGCGCTGCACGAGGCGGGCGTGAGCGCGGCCTTCCTCAATTCCACGCTCGACTGGGAACAGACGCAGGACGTGGAGCGCCGCATGCTGCGCGGCGAGATCACGCTGCTGTACGCGGCGCCCGAGCGGGTGAACACGCCGCGCTTCCTGTCGCAGCTCGATTCGCTGAAGGAGCGCGGCAAGCTCTCGCTCTTCGCCATCGACGAGGCGCATTGCGTGAGCCAGTGGGGCCACGACTTCCGCCCCGAGTACCGCGCGCTCACCGTGCTGCACGAGCGCTACGCGGGCGTGCCGCGTATCGCGCTCACCGCCACGGCCGATGCGCTCACGCGGGCCGACATCGTCGAGCGGCTGCAGCTGGAAGATGCGCGCCAGTTCGTCTCCAGCTTCGACCGGCCGAACATCCGCTACACCATCGTCGAGAAGAAAGACGCCACCACGCAGCTGCTGCGCTTCATCGAGCGCGAGCACGAGGGCGACGCGGGCGTGGTCTATTGCCAGTCGCGCAAGCGGGTGGAAGACGTTGCGGTGTCGCTGCGCGACGCGGGCATCAACGCCCTGCCCTACCACGCGGGCCTCGATGCGGCGGTGCGGCAGAAGCACCAGGACCGCTTCCTGCGCGAGGAAGGCATCGTGATGGTGGCCACCATTGCCTTCGGCATGGGCATCGACAAGCCCGACGTGCGTTTTGTCGGCCACCTCGACATGCCGAAGAACATCGAGGGCTACTACCAGGAAACCGGCCGCGCCGGCCGCGACGGCGGCCCGGCCGACGCCTGGATGGCCTACGGCCTGCAGGACGTGGTGAACCAGCGCCGCATGATCGACGAGAGCCCCGCCGGCGAGGAGTTCAAGCAGGTGATGCGCGGCAAGCTCGACGCCCTGCTCTCGCTGGCCGAAGCCAGCGACTGCCGGCGCGTGCGCCTGCTGGGCTACTTCGGCGAGAAGAGCACGCCCTGCGGCAACTGCGACAACTGCCTGAACCCGCCCCAGGTGTGGGACGGCACCGATGCCGCGCGCAAGCTGCTGAGCACCATCTACCGCGTGCAGCAGTTGAGCGGCATCAGCTTCGGCGCGGGGCACATCATGGACATCCTGCGCGGCAAGCCGACCGAGAAGGTCAAGCAGTTCGGGCACGAGCGCATCAGCACCTTCGGCATCGGCGCGGAGTTCAGCGAAGTGGCGCTGCGCGGCGTGCTGCGCCAGCTGATCGCCACCGGCGCGCTGGCGGTGGACGCCGAGGCCTTCAACACGCTGAAGCTCACCGAGGGCTCGCGCGCGGTCCTCAGGGGTGAGACCGGCGTGACACTGCGCGAATCTGTGTCGTCGCCCGCCGAGCGCAAGCCCCGGCGCGAGAAGACCGTCAAGGGCGCACCGCCGCCGGCCGCCGCCAAGCTCGACGAGACGGGCCGTAAGCGCTTCGACGCGCTCAAGGCCTGGCGCGCCGAGGTGGCGAAGGAGCACAACCTGCCGGCCTACGTGATCTTCCACGACGCCACGCTGGCGGCCATCGCCGAGCGGGCGCCCGCCTCGCTGGAGGACCTGCAGGGCATCAGCGGCATCGGCACCAAGAAGCTCGAGGCCTACGGCAGCGAGGTGCTGCGCGTCTGCGAAGCCTTCTGACGGCCTGAAGGACGAGAACAGGGGCGCCGCCGTGGACACCCGCCAGATGCGCTGCGTCGTCGCCATCGCCGAGGCGGGCAGCCTCACCAAGGCGGCCGAGCGGCTGGGCCTGGCGCAGCCGGCGCTCACGCAGACGCTGAACCGGCTCGAGAAGGAGCTCGGCACCCCGCTGTTCACGCGCACGCGCCGCGGCGCCGCGCTCACCGACGCGGGCCTGGCGGTCATCGACGACCTGCGTTCCAGCCTGGCCTACGGAGACACGGCCACCGAGCGCGCCCGCGCCATGGGTGCGGGGCGCGCGGGCCAGCTCACGGTGGGCTTCGTCACGCATGCGGTCTACGAGGTGCTGCCGAACGCGCTGCGCCGGCTGCGCGCCGAGCATCCTCAACTGGACGTGGTGCTGCGCGAGATGAGCAACGCCGAGCAGGTGGCGGCGCTGGAAGGCGGGCGCATCGACATCGCGCTGCTGCATCCGCCGGTGTCGGTCACGGCCCGGGTGCACGAGCTGCGGCTGGGCGAGGAGCCGCTGATCGC
Source organism: Variovorax sp. CAN15 (assembly GCF_030462475.1). Classification (GTDB taxonomy): domain Bacteria; phylum Pseudomonadota; class Gammaproteobacteria; order Burkholderiales; family Burkholderiaceae_C; genus Variovorax. The sequence continues at coordinate 17,501 of NZ_JASMRZ010000071.1, read as the reverse complement.
CGCGCTGCCCGCCGCATGGCCGCTCGACGAAGACGGCTGCGTGTCGCTCGCCGATGTCGCGCGCCACGGGCTGGTGTGGTTTCCGGAGCAGCAGATTCCCGCCCTGCGCGCGCAGCTGCTGGGCGCGCTGCGACGCGCCGGCCACGAGACGCGCGTGGTGCAGGACGCCAACCGCACGCTGACGGTGCTGGCCTGCGTGGCGGCCGGGCTTGGCTGGTCGCTGCTGCCGCGCTCGGTGCGCGCGCTGCGGCACGAGGGCGTGCGCTACGCCGAGGTGCGCGATGGCGCGGGGCTGCCGGCCTTCGAGCTGTCGGCGCTGTGGCTCGCGCGCTCGCGGCCCACTTTCGCCGACACGTTCGCGGCCATGCTGCGCGGCTGAGGCTGCTGCGGCCTCAATCGAGCTGGATCTTGTTGTCCTTCGCGAGCCGGGTCCACTTGGCGATCTCGGCGCGGCGGAAGCTGTCGAGCTCGGCCGGCGTGGAGCCGATCACCTCGGCGCCCAGGGCTTCGAGCCGGCCGCGCACCTCGGGGTCCTTGAGAGTGGCGGCGAATTCCTTCGACAGGCGCTCCGCCACCGGCGTGGGCGTGCCGGCCGGCACGAACACCGCGTTCCACTCGTAGACCTCGTAGCCCGGCAGGCCGGCCTCGGCCACGGTGGGCAGTTGCGGCAGCGCGGGCGCATGCGCCTTGCCGGTCACGGCCAGCGCGCGCAGCTTGCCGTCCTTGATGAAGGGCATGCTGGAAGCCAGGCTGGCGAAGAACACCGGCACATGCCCCGACATCACGTCGGTGAGCGCCGGGCCGCCGCCCTTGTAGGCCACGTGCGTCATCTGCACGCCCGCCATGGAGGCGAACAGCTCGCCCGCGAGATGCTGGGCGGAGCCATTGCCCGACGAGGCGTAGTTGATGGCGCCCGGCTTCGCCTTGGCCTGCGCGATCAGGTCGGCGACGCTCTTGAACGGCGCCGACGGATTCACCACCAGCACGTTGGGCACCCTCACCAGCAGCGACACCGGCGCGAGCTCGCGCAGCGTGTCGAAGGGCATCTTGCGCAGCGCCGGGTTCTGCGCGTGGTTGGAGGCGTCGAGCAGCACCGTGTAGCCGTCGGGCGCGCTCTTGGCGACGAGGTCGCCGCCGATGGCGCCGCCCGCCCCGCCGCGGTTGTCGATCACCACCGGCTGGCCCAGCTTCGTCGACAGCTTGGGTGCGATGATGCGCGCCACCGCATCGACGGTGCCGCCGGGCGGATAGCTCACGACCAGCCGCACGGGCTTCGACGGCCACGCCTGGGCATGCGCGCCCAGGCTGCCCAGCAGCAGGGCTGCGCCGGCGAGCGCGAGTGGAACAGCGCGCAAAAGGCGCGCACGGGTGATTTCATTGGTCATCGGTGATGTCTCCTGTCTTGAATTTGAAAAGCCGCGCCGGCGTGTCGACCAGGATCCGGCGGCACACGGCGGCGTCGGGCACCCAGCCGGCCAGTGCCGCATGGGCGGTGGTGTAGTCGGCGATCTCGCGGTGCTGGGTGTGAGGCCAGTCGCTGCCCCACATCAGCCGGTCGGGGCCGAAGGCCTTCAGCAGCGCCTGCGCGGCGGCGTGCGCGCAGGCATCGGTGGCCGCCGGCCAGTTGCGGTAGGCGGCCGATAGCTTGACCCAGATGCGCCCGCGGTCCGCGGCGCGCAGCAGCCAGGCGAAGCCTTCATCGTCGGGCGCCGATGCGGGCCGGCCGAAGTGGTCGACGACCAGCGCGCACCCGGCATCCAGCACGGGCCGCGCGGCGAGCGCGAGGTCGCGCGATTCGCGGTGCAGTTCCACATGCCAGCCCAGCGCATTCACGCGGGCGAAGAGCCGCTGCCAGTCTGGCCGGGCGAAATCGGGCAGCGGCATGCCCACGATATTGAGCCGGATGCCGACGATGCCGGCTTCGGCCATCGCCGGCAGCGTGGCGTCGTCCACGAGCGGATCGACCACCGCGACGCCGCGCAGGCGGGCTGGGGCCGCGCGCAGCGCGTCGATCAGGAAGCCGTTGTCGGTGCCGAGGAAGCTGGGCTGCACCAGCACCCCGTGCGAGACGCCGTGCGCGTCGAGCAGCGCGAGGTACTCGGCCAGCGTCGCCTCGTAGTCGGGCGCGTGCCGGCGCGTCGCCGCCAGGGGCAGGCCACGCGCGAACACGTGGGCGTGGCTGTCAATGGCGGTGATGGGGGCGGAAGGCACGGCGTCGTTGTCTCTGTCGGAATCGTTGTGCGTCCGCGGGAAAGCGGACGTGGGCGAGTATCCGAAGGACGGCGCCTGCCGGGAACGGGTCTCCCGGTTGCGTTTGGATAAGCGCGGCTTATGACGCCGCTCAGTTCGACGTCAGGGGCAACAGCACGGGCACAGGCCGCGTGAGCAGGTCGACGTAGAGTTCGAAGAAGCGCGCGTTGTCGAACTTCTTCACCACCGTCATCTTCTGCAGCGTCGGCCCCGAGGGCTGCGAGGAATAGCCGATGGAGCGGCCGTTGTCCGCCGCGCCCGGCCTGGCGATCACGTCGACATAGCGGTCCACCGTCTGCGTGGCGTAGCTCGGGTCGATCAGGTAGGCGAGCGTGAGGGTGTCCCAGATGTTCTGGGTGTAGTTCGGGTTTGTCTCGAAACCGTTCTTGCCGTCGAAGCCATAGCCGTTGAGCTTCTGGAACACGTCGGTCACGGCCGTGGGCTTGGCCGGGTGCGCGATGCGGTCGTAGATGGGCTTGGTGAGGAACACGGTGTCGGTCACGTCCAGCGGCACCACCACCTGCGGGATGGGCAGCCGCACCACGAACTGCGCCGCATCGGGGTCGAACCACCAGTTGAACTCGGCGGCCTTGGTGGTGTTGCCCGGCACGTCGATGGCGCCGCCCATGTAGATGATCTTCTTGATGAGCGGCACGATCTCGGGGTTCTGCTTCACCGCGAGCGCGATGTTGGTGAGCGGGCCGATGGCCAGAATGGTGATCTCGCCGGGGTTGGCCTTCACGGTGTCGACGATGAAGTCGACCGCCGTCTTGCGCTGCAGCACCGTGTGCTTGGCAAAGCCGTCGGGCGAGGGCTTGAGGTCGGCATCGGTCTTGGGCTCGGGGCCGCCCCAGGCGCCGAGGTAGCCGTCGCCACCGGCACCGGCGGCCATCTCCGCCTCGACGTCGGCGAAGGTGTGGTTCAGCGCGTAGTTCGCACCCGAGTAGATGCCGATGCGGTCGCCCACGCCCAGGCGCTCCACCGACATCAGCGCGTCGGCCACGCCCTGCTTCAGCCACTGGTTGCCCGAGACCACGCTGATGCCCATCACCCGCACCTTGCCCTCGGCCTGCAGCTGCGCGGCCATCACGCCGAGCTGACCGTCGTCGCTCATGGTGTTGTAGTCGCTGTCGATGATGATCTTCTGGGGGCCGGCGCCGCCGCCTCCCGATCCACCACCGCCACCGCCACCGCCCCAGCCCGGACCAAGGCCGATGCCCCCGCCCCCGTTGCCGCCGCCTCCGCAGCCCGCCAACACCGTGATGACGGCGATGAACATCGCCCCGATCCATTTGCGCATCTGCATCTCTCTCTCCTGGTACTAGGAATTTGGTTTTCAGGCTCCGGCAAACCGGTCCACCCTCAAATACAAACGTTTGCGCAAACATTTGCGCAAACGTTTTTTCACTCTAAGACGCGAGCAGCGGGAGTGGCAAGCGCCGCTGGCTAGGGGTTTTCCGCGAGCCCGGAGGAGGGCTCGGGCAGGCTTCTCAGCGGGCCTTCAGGCCGGATCGGGCAGGCCGATCAACCGGTTCTCGCGCAGCGGCGAACGGCCCGGGAGGTAGGGCTGCTCCGCTTCAGGCTCGATGCTCTTCTCCAGGCCCTCGATGGCGGGCTTGGTGGAGACCGGGCAGGAGCCCGAGCTGCGCAGCGCGAGTGCGGCGGCGAGCCGCGCCTCGGCCTTGTCGCCCAGCTGGTGGTTGAAGTCGTCGGCCACGGTGCAGCCGGCGTTGGGCGCGAAGCCGTCGCTGTAGTCGCCCTCGCCCCGCTGGTTCGCGCCCTTGAACTGGATCGCGAAGTAGGTGGTGCCGCAGTTGTCCTGCGGATAGAAGCCATAGGGCTTGCCGCAGGTGGTGCCGCCCACGAGGTTGACGGTGACGCCCACGCCGCGCAGGCTGTTGATGACCGACTCGCTCGCCGAGCAGGTGTCGGGACCGGTAAGCACCGTCACGCGCGACAGGCCCAGCGTGGGCAGCGGCTGGCCGCCGCGGCTGGTGCCGGTGAACGGCGTGAGCGTCTGCGCGAGCGTGAGATGGAACGGGTTCTTGTCGTTGAAGACCAGCTGCTCGAAGGTCTTGCCGGCGGTCACCGATGGCGACGAGATCATGTAGGCCAGCCGGCTCGCGATGAGCAGCTGCCCGCCGCCGTTGTAGCGCATGTCGAGCACCAGATCCTGGATGCCGGCGCCCTGCTTGAAGGTGTTGACTGCGTTGATGAGCAGCGCCTCCGACGTGGTGATGTGATCGTTGAACAGCAGGTAGCCCACCCGGCCGCTGCCTGTGTCGATGACCTGCACGTTCTGCACCGGCGTGCTGGTGATCTTCGCCGCCGTCAGCTGCACCGGCGACTGCGCGACGCCATTCACTTCGAAGGTGAAGGTGTGCGATTCGCCGATGGCCTTGGGCGACAGGGCGCCGTTGATCGCGTTGACGTTGGCGGTGCCCGTGCTGCTGACGACGTTGATGCCGTCGATGTCGAGGATCTTCGCGCCGCGCTGCAGGTTCGCATTGGTGGCGGGCGAGCCCGGCTCGACGAAGGCGATGCGGATGTCGCGCGGCGGCGAACTGCGTATCGCAGCCGTCTCCATGCCGTAGCCGGCGGAGACGCCGCCCTGCGTGAGCTGTCGGTACACCTCGGTGTCGTAGGTGAAGTGGAAGCGGTCCTTGGCACGGCCCGAGGGCGTGGTGGCCGTTGTCTTCAGCACGTTGAACCAGGTGATGGGTGTGGCGTAATCGGCGGCCTTGAGGGTGGTCGGCACCTCGCCGTACCAGAGGTAGGTTTCGTCGATCCAGCCGCGCACCCAGCTCTTCTCGTTGTCGAGCGTGCCGCTGCGGTCGGGGTAGGCGCCGCCGGTGTCGGGGTTGATGCCGCTGCGCGGCGACGCGCACAGGCCAGCGACGGTGGCCGAGGCGACGACGCCGCTGCCCGTGCCGTTGCCGCCACCGTCTCCGCCCGCAGGCGGCGGTGTCGTTGCGCCGGGGATCAGGCCGATCGGCAGGCCCCCGCCGCCCCCGCCTCCTCCTCCGCCCCCACAGGCCGACAGCAGGGCTGCCGCCGCGAGCACGGCGCCAGCGGCGGCCCATGCGACAGGACGCGGCAACCGCCGCGCGTCGTCGATCTTGCGAGACTCCAGCATGCGTTCTCCTCCTCGTGCGCGTGTCCGCACCGGCGGACGGATGTTCTCGTTCTGCGCGGCGGCGGCCGACGCCGCCCTCGGGTGGCAGCTACTGCACGAAGCCCATGCCGCGCGATTCGCGAACTTCGGGCTTGATGCGGTGCTCGGCTTCGAGCTGGTCCAGGAACTCGCTCGCGGAGAACTCCGTGGCGAGGATATCGGTCTGCCGTTTCACCGCCGCGAAATCCCCCGGGCACAACTGGGCCAGCGCCGCCAACCGTGAGCGCACCGACGCCGTCATGAGCGCCGCATCGCCGGCGAGCGCCTCGGTGACGAACATGCGCTCGCGCTGCGCCGCGGTGAGCGGCATGAACTTGATCTTGAAGGTGAAGCGCCGCAGCGCCGCCTGGTCGAGCCGGTCGAGCAGGTTGGTGGTGCAGACGAAGATGCCGTTGAAGCGCTCCATGCCCTGCAGCATCTCGTTGACCTCGGTGACCTCGTAGGTGCGCTGCGCGCCCCGGCGGTCCTGCAGGAAGCTGTCGGCCTCGTCGAGCAGCAGCACGGCCTTCTCGGCCTCGGCCTCGCGGAACATGGCGGCCATGTTCTGCTCGGTCTCGCCGACGTACTTGCTCATGAGGTCGCTGGCCTGCTTGACGATGAGCGGGCGTCCGATCGAACCGGCGATGTGCTCGGCCAGCGCCGTTTTGCCGGTGCCCGGTGCGCCGTAGAAGCACAGCGTGCCGTGGCCGCGCGCCTTCAGCGCCTCGACGATGCGCGGTATCTCGAAGCGGGTCTCGACGTTGAGCATGTCGAGGTCGTAGGTGGTGACGCTGCGGCGTTCGCCACGCGAGGCATCGGCGGTACCGAGGGCGAGGTCGGCGTTGCGCAACTGGCGTTCGATGAGCGCTTCCATCGATGCCCCCTCTGCGCCGGCCAGCCCCGCGAAACGCACCGCGGTGCGGATCTGCGCGGGCGTGAGTCCCTTGCGCTCCGCGAGCTTGGCGGTGAACGCCTCGGACACGACCACGCCTTCGAGCGTCTTCTTCACGAGCTGCTCGCGCGCGCCGGGCGGCGGCGACTTGAGCTCGAGGTGGTAGGCGAAGCGCCGGCGGAAGGCCGGATCGATCTGCTCGATGCGGTTGGTGACCCACAGCGTGGGCACGGGGTTGGCCTCGAGGATCTGGTTGACCCAGGCCTTGCCGCTCACGCTGCCGCTGGTGGGCGCGGGAATCTGCTCGGCGCGCGCCATGAACTGCGCGGCCTCGGTGCTGATGGGCGGGAACACGTCCTCGACCTCGTCGAACAGCAGCGCGGCCTGCGCGCTGCCCTTGAGGAACACCTGCGCGATCTGCAGCGAGCGGTAGCGGTCGCGGCCGCTGAGCGAATTGCCGTCGCGGTCCGCGTACTCGACCTCGAAGAGCTCGAGCCCGGCGGCCTGCGCCACGACCTTCGCGAGCTCGGTCTTGCCGGTGCCTGGCGGGCCGTAGAGCAGCACGTTGACACCTGGCTCCTTGCGCGCGACCGCGGCGCGCAGCAGCGTGACCAGCATCTGCACGTCTTCCTGCACGAAGGAGAAGTCCTGCGGCGCCAGCGCGCTCTTGGCCGAGGGGCGCGTGAACACGGCCATCAGCTCGTTGTGGTCGCGGTACTCGCGCATGAGCACCGGCGGCAGCTTCTCGCTGACCTTCATCAGGTCGGCGAGGTCGGTGATGTTGTGCTCCGAGATGAGGTTCTCGACCAGCCCGATGCGCTCAAGCCGCGAGCCGGCGCGCAATGCCTCGCCCACGTCGCTGGCGTTCACGCCCGCGATGTCTGCAATGGCGGCGTAGGCCTCGGGCGCGTTGTTGACCTTGAACTCGACCAGCAGCGAGCGCAGGTCGCGCTGGTAGCGCGCGAGCGTGCCGTACAACAGCAGCGCGCGCTCGGCCTTGTTGAGTTGCAGCAGGCCCGCGAGGGCGTCGATGTTCTTCTCGACCAGCGTCGATTGCTTGCGCAGCGCGTGCGTGAGCCAGTCGCGCGTGACGGCCAGCACCGAAAGCAAGTCCTTCGGCTGGTCCTTGGCGTATTCGTCGAGATAGAAGAAGAGCGTGCCTTCCTCGTACGGGCCGCGCCACACGCCGTGGCGCTCCAGCAGCGTGCGGCCGTCGAAGTCTTCGACGCCCTTCCAGGCTTCGTTGCCGGCGCAGCGCCGGCCGAGGAATTCACGCAGCCGTTGCAGCACCGCGGCGGGCCACACGAGATGGCGGCCAGTCAGCGAGAGCAGTCCGTTGATGTCGCGCCGCACGTTGAAGCGCGGCCCCTGCTTGGCTGCCAGCGTGAGCACGAAGTGCGAGCACATGAGCTCGAGCACCGGTGCTTCCTTGAGTCCGGGCGACGGCAATGCCTGCCCGCGTACCGCAGCAGCCACTACATCGACACCCGCACGCTTGACCATCAGGCAACCTCCAACGAGGACAATTTCGGACAGACCATAACGCAGACTTTTGGCTTCGGGAAGACCGTGAAACGGGAAAAACCCTGATGGGTGCGATTCCAGCCACAATGCGCGCCATGGTCGGAATCCAGGAAATCGAACGCGCCGCGGTGCGGCTCCAGGGGCAGGTGCTCAATACGCCATGCGTCGAGTCACGCACCCTTTCGGAAATCGTCGGCGCCCAGGTGTTCCTGAAATTCGAGAACCTGCAGTTCACATCCTCGTTCAAGGAGCGGGGGGCGTGCAACAAGCTGGTCGATCTTTCGCAAAACGGTACACGCGGAGTGATCGCCATGTCTGCCGGCAACCATGCGCAGGGTGTGGCCTATCACGCTCAGCGCCTCGGGCTGCGGGCGCTGATCGTGATGCCTMGCTTCACGCCCGGCGTGAAGATCGAACGCACACGCGGCTTCGGGGCCGAGGTGGTGCTGCACGGCGACACGCTGGAAGCGGCGCGCACCCATGCCTTCGAGCTTGCGCAGCGCGAAGGGCTGACCTTCGTGCACCCTTATGACGACGAGGCGATCATCGCCGGCCAGGGCACCGTGGCGCTGGAGATGCTCGACACCGTGCCTGATCTCGACGCCCTGGTGGTGTCGGTGGGCGGCGGCGGGCTGATCGCCGGCATGGCGGTCGCGGCGCGCGAGCGCAAGCCGGGCATCGAGATCGTCGGCGTGCAGACCACGCGCTTTCCGGCAATGGTCAACGCGGTAAAGGGCACGCACCATGCACAGGGCACGAGCACGATCGCCGAGGGCATCGCGGTCGGTACGCCCGGCGTGCTGACGCAGCAGATCATCGCGAGCAAGGTCGATGACCTGCTTCTGGTGGACGAAGGCGACATCGAGCAAGGCGTGCTGATGCTGCTCGAGATCGAGAAAACCCTGGTCGAGGGTGCGGGCGCCGCCGGGCTGGCGGCGCTGATCCGGCATCCGGAGCGCTTCAGGGGCAAGCGCGTGGGGCTGGTGCTGTCGGGCGGCAACATCGATCCTCTGCTGCTGGCCGCCATCATCGAGCGCGGCATGGTGCGGGCCGGCCGGCTGGCGCGCATCAGGGTGAGCGCGCGCGACGTGCCGGGTTCGCTGGCCCATATCACGGCCACTGTGGCCGAAGCGGGCGCCAACGTCGACGAGGTCCACCACCAGCGCGCCTTCACCATGCTGGCGGCGCAGAACGTCGATGTCGAGCTGGTCCTGCAGACCCGCGGGCGGGCCCACCTGGCGAGCGTGCTGGCCGCGCTGAAGGACGCCGGCTTCGAGGCCGAAGAGCAGCATTGAGCTGCAAGATCAAGCCCGGAAGGCCCCATTCGGGGGCTCGCATCCCCCTAGAGCGCCTCCGGACGGCCCGCCGGTAAAATGCCAGCAGTTTGTCAATTGCGTATTCGAGGAATTTCCCGATGTCCAATCCCACCCCCGTCGAGCCGAGCCACAGCGCGGCCGTCGAACAAGACGCTGTCGAGTCGGTCGTTCACCTGATGCCGCTCGTGCTCCCGCTGGCTGGCGGCGTGCTGATGCTGCTGCTGGCATCCATCGCCGTCTTCATGGCCTGACGCTGACAGGCGTTAGCGCCTTTGTCCGCGGGCGGTGCGGCCCGCGCAGACGCAATCTCCAGAAGCGAAACGTTTTCTCAAACGGACCTCCGTGCCTGAGCCGGCACGGCGTCCCGTTCGGAAAGACGATTTTTCAACTTAGGAGATTTTCCGATGAACGCACCCACGATGAAGGGCCTCACCATTCAGGCGCCCTCATACGTCAAGAACGCAAAGCTGATTGCCTGGGTGGCCGACATGGCCGCGCTGTGCAAACCCGAAGCCATCCATTGGTGCGACGGAAGCAAGGAAGAGTACGACCGCCTCTGCCAGCAGCTGGTCGACGCAGGTACCTTCAAGAAGCTCAACCCCGTCAAGCGCCCCAACTCCTTCCTCGCGGTGTCCGACCCGAGCGACGTCGCGCGCGTCGAAGACCGCACCTACATCTGCTCCGAGCAGAAGGAAAACGCCGGCCCCACCAACAACTGGATGGCCCCGGCCGAAATGCGCGCGACCCTACAGCCGCTGTTCGATGGCTGCATGAAGGGCCGCACGATGTACGTCGTGCCGTTCAGCATGGGCCCGCTGGGTTCGCCGATCGCGCACATCGGCATCGAGCTGTCCGACTCGCCGTACGTGGCGGTCAACATGCGCATCATGACGCGCATGGGCAAGGCCGTTTACGACGTGCTGGGCACCGACGGCGAGTTCGTGCCCTGCGTGCATACCGTGGGCGCGCCGCTCGAGCCTGGTCAGAAGGACGTCGTCTGGCCGTGCAACAAGACCAAATACATCGTTCACTACCCTGAGACGCGCGAGATCTGGAGCTATGGCTCGGGCTACGGCGGCAATGCGCTGCTGGGCAAGAAGTGCTTCGCGCTGCGCATCGCCTCCAACATGGGCCGCGACGAAGGCTGGCTGGCCGAGCACATGCTCATCCTGGGCGTGACGAGCCCTGAAGGCAAGAAGTACCACGTGGCGGCGGCTTTCCCTAGCGCCTGCGGCAAGACCAACTTCTCGATGCTGGTGCCGCCGGCAGGTTTCGAAGGCTGGAAGGTCACGACCATCGGCGACGACATCGCCTGGATCAAGCCCGGCAAGGATGGCCGCCTGTACGCGATCAATCCCGAAGCAGGTTACTTCGGCGTTGCGCCCGGCACCAACATGCTGACCAATCCGAACTGCATGGACAGCCTGCACCACGACGTGATCTTCACGAACGTGGCGCTGACCGACGACGGCGACGTGTGGTGGGAAGGCATGGAGCAGGACACCAAGACGCTGCCCGAGCACCTGACCGACTGGCAGGGCAAGGACTGGACGCCGCAGATCGCGAAGGAAACCGGAGCGAAGGCCGCGCATCCGAATTCGCGCTTTACCGTGGCTGCAACGAACAATCCGGCGCTGGACGATGCTTGGGACGATCCGAAGGGTGTGGCGATCGACGCATTCATCTTCGGCGGTCGCCGTTCGACCACCGTGCCGCTGGTGACCGAGGCTCGCAACTGGGTCGAAGGTGTCTACATGGCCGCGACCATGGGTTCGGAGACCACCGCAGCAGCGGCTGGCCAGCAAGGCGTGGTGCGCCGCGACCCGTTCGCGATGCTGCCTTTCATGGGCTACAACATGAGCGACTACTTCCAGCATTGGCTCAATCTGGGCAAGAAGCTGGAAGCTGCCGGAGCCAAGCTGCCGAAGATCTACACGACCAACTGGTTCCGCAAGGGTGCCGATGGCAAGTTCGTCTGGCCAGGCTATGGCGAGAACATGCGCGTGCTGAAGTGGATGATCGATCGTGTCGAAGGCAACAAGACCGAAGGCGTGGATCACATCACCGGCGTGAGCCCCCGTTATGAGGATCTGAACTGGACTGGCTTGAACTTCAGTGCCGAGCAGTTCGCTACGGTGACGAGCATCGACAAGGCTGCATGGGAGGCCGAATTGAAGCTGCATGCAGAGCTGTTCAAGCAGCTTGAGCACCATCTGCCGAAGGAGCTGCCGGAGACGAAGGCTGCGATTGAGCAGCGTCTGGCTGCCTGATAGCAGGCTGCTTCAAAAGCAAAAAGCCCGATGGGATTTCCATCGGGCTTTTTTTATTTCTGCGCGCTCCTCGATCAAGTAGCACGAACTATCGAATCGATTGAATACGGAGTCATTGCGGGTAATGGCGAGAATAGTTCAGTTCTCGCAATCGTTACCTGACCGTCTATTTCCATTTCTTTGCGGGCGCGGCTTTTCTTATTTATTAATTGATTTGCGTCACACAAAGCAAAAACCCCCGATCGATGTGGACCGGGGGTTTTTGTGGCTGTAAGAGCCTGACGATGACCTACTTTCACACGGGAACCCGCACTATCATCGGCGCTGAGTCGTTTCACTGTCCTGTTCGGGATGGGAAGGAGTGGGACCAACTCGCTATGGTCATCAGGCATAAAGGGTTGTCTGACTGATCACGCGATCAATCAAACGAATTCATAGAGTTTGGAATCAGTTTTCGAATTGTTTTGAATGCGTCAACTTGGCATAACACCTTGATCTGACTGATCAAAGTTATAGGGTCAAGCCGCACGAGCAATTAGTATCAGTTAGCTTAACGCATTACTGCGCTTCCACACCTGACCTATCAACGTCCTGGTCTTGAACGACTCTTCAGGGGGCTCAAGGCCCCGGCAGATCTCATCTTGAAACGAGTTTCCCGCTTAGATGCTTTCAGCGGTTATCTCTTCCACACTTAGCTACTCGGCAATGCCACTGGCGTGACAACCGATACACCAGAGGTGTGTCCACTCCGGTCCTCTCGTACTAGGAGCAGGCTTCCTCAAATCTGCAGCGCCCACGGAAGATAGGGACCAAACTGTCTCACGACGTTTTAAACCCAGCTCACGTACCTCTTTAAATGGCGAACAGCCATACCCTTGGGACCGGCTACAGCCCCAGGATGAGATGAGCCGACATCGAGGTGCCAAACACCGCCGTCGATATGAACTCTTGGGCGGTATCAGCCTGTTATCCCCAGAGTACCTTTTATCCGTTGAGCGATGGCCCTTCCATACAGAACCACCGGATCACTATGTCCTGCTTTCGCATCTGCTCGACTTGTCAGTCTCGCAGTTAAGCACGCTTATGCCATTGCACTATCGTCACGATGTCCGACCGTAACTAGCGTACCTTCGAACTCCTCCGTTACGCTTTGGGAGGAGACCGCCCCAGTCAAACTGCCTACCATGCACTGTCCCCGATCCAGATAATGGACCTAGGTTAGAACCTCAAACACACCAGGGTGGTATTTCAACGTTGGCTCCACAAGATCTAGCGACCCTGCTTCAAAGCCTCCCACCTATCCTACACAGATCTGTTCAAAGTCCAATACAAAGCTACAGTAAAGGTTCATGGGGTCTTTCCGTCTTTCCGCGGGGAGATTGCATCATCACAAACATTTCAACTTCGCTGAGTCTCAGGAGGAGACAGTGTGGCCATCGTTACGCCATTCGTGCAGGTCGGAACTTACCCGACAAGGAATTTCGCTACCTTAGGACCGTTATAGTTACGGCCGCCGTTTACTGGGACTTCAATCAAGAGCTTGCACCCCATCATTTAATCTTCCAGCACCGGGCAGGCGTCACACCCTATACGTCCACTTTCGTGTTTGCAGAGTGCTGTGTTTTTAATAAACAGTCGCAGCCACCGATTTTTTGCAACCCGTTCATGCTCCGCTGTTCGCTTCACACTAATAGGGCACACCTTCTTCCGAAGTTACGGTGTCAATTTGCCGAGTTCCTTCTCCTGAGTTCTCTCAAGCGCCTTAGAATACTCATCTCGCGCACCAGTGTCGGTTTGCGGTACGGTCGTTGTTAGCTGAAGCTTAGTGGCTTTTCCTGGAACCTCGTTCAATCACTTCACCAGCAAGCTGGCTCGATCGATGGCCTCGGTATATGTGCACCGGATTTGCCTAATGCACGCCTACTTCCATCTAAACCGGGATATCCAACACCCGGATGACCTATTAAGATCCGTCCCCACATCGCACTAACAATCGGTACAGGAATATTGACCTGTTTCCCATCAGCTACGCATCTCTGCCTCGCCTTAGGGGCCGACTCACTCTACGCCGATGAACGTTGCGTAGAAAACCTTGCGCTTACGGCGAGGGGGCTTTTCACCCCCTTTAACGCTACTCATGTCAGCATTCGCACTTCTGATACCTCCAGCACGCTTTACAACGCACCTTCACAGGCTTACAGAACGCTCTCCTACCACTTGCAATAAATTGCAAATCCGCAGCTTCGGTAACTGGCTTAGCCCCGTTACATCTTCCGCGCAGGACGACTCGATCAGTGAGCTATTACGCTTTCTTTAAATGATGGCTGCTTCTAAGCCAACATCCTGACTGTTTTAGCCTTCCCACTTCGTTTCCCACTTAGCCAATTTTAGGGACCTTAGCTGGCGGTCTGGGTTGTTTCCCTCTTGAGTCCGGACGTTAGCACCCGGTGCTCTGTCTCCCAAGCTGTACTCTTCGGTATTCGGAGTTTGCCTTGGTTTGGTAAGTCGCCATGACCCCCTAGCCAAAACAGTGCTCTACCCCCGAAGGTAATACTTGAGGCACTACCTAAATAGTTTTCGGAGAGAACCAGCTATTTCCAAGTTTGTTTAGCCTTTCACCCCTATCCACAGCTCATCCGCTAGTTTTGCAACACTAGTCGGTTCGGACCTCCAGTACCTGTTACGGCACCTTCATCCTGGCCATGGATAGATCACTTGGTTTCGGGTCTACACCCAGCGACTGATCGCCCTATTCGGACTCGATTTCTCTACGGCTTCCCTATTCGGTTAACCTTGCCACTGAATGTAAGTCGCTGACCCATTATACAAAAGGTACGCAGTCACCCTTGCGGGCTCCTACTTTTTGTAAGCACGCGGTTTCAGGATCTATTTCACTCCCCTCCCGGGGTTCTTTTCGCCTTTCCCTCACGGTACTAGTTCACTATCGGTCAATGATGAGTATTTAGCCTTGGAGGATGGTCCCCCCATATTCAGACAGGATTTCTCGTGTCCCGCCCTACTTGTCGTTAGCTCAGTACCACACAGGTCATTTCACGTACGGGGCTATCACCCGCTATGGCCAGCCTTTCCAAGCTGTTCCGTTATGTCTTGTGCTATCACTAACAGGCTTCTCCGATTTCGCTCGCCACTACTTTCGGAATCTCGGTTGATGTCTTTTCCTCGAGCTACTGAGATGTTTCAGTTCACCCGGTTCGCCTCGTTACCCTATGTATTCAGATAACGATACCTTTCGGTGGGTTTCCCCATTCGGAAATCTCCGGATCAAAGCTAATTTGCCAGCTCCCCGAAGCTTATCGCAGGCTATCACGTCCTTCGTCGCCTATCATTGCCAAGGCATCCACCACGTGCTCTTATTCACTTGACCCTATAACTTTGACGTTTCCTCACGGAAACCAAAGTCAATCAAGGAATTGCCAGGTCTTTCACCTGGCGCGTTATGCCGTCTTCAAATCGATTTGACTCGAAATTGAAGTTTCTTTTGACGCAATCAAAAATTCTATGTTGCTGATGGCACGGTCTGCACTAAACCTTTACGAATGTGCAGTTTCCATCAACAACGCTGATTCGACTCTATGAATTTTTAAAGAACAGCCGATTGATCAAGAGATCCTGATCAACAACAAAGAAGCCTCATGCTTTCGCAGGAAGCTGCTTTGGTGTTGAATAAGCATCGAGTTGTTGGTGGAGGATGACGGGATCGAACCGACGACCCCCTGCTTGCAAAGCAGGTGCTCTCCCAGCTGAGCTAATCCCCCTCAAACTCTCACACGAGATATCAGAAGATTTGGTGGGTCTAGTTGGGCTCGAACCAACGACCCCCGCCTTATCAAGACGGTGCTCTAACCAGCTGAGCTACAGACCCATATCGATGATCTTGACGATCTCGACTTCTTCCAACAACCGATAAGTGTGGGCGTTTAAATTAAATTGCCTGTTTCCAGAAAGGAGGTGATCCAGCCGCACCTTCCGATACGGCTACCTTGTTACGACTTCACCCCAGTCACGAACCCTGCCGTGGTAATCGCCCTCCTTGCGGTTAAGCTAACTACTTCTGGCAGAACCCGCTCCCATGGTGTGACGGGCGGTGTGTACAAGACCCGGGAACGTATTCACCGTGACATTCTGATCCACGATTACTAGCGATTCCGACTTCACGCAGTCGAGTTGCAGACTGCGATCCGGACTACGACTGGTTTTATGGGATTAGCTCCCCCTCGCGGGTTGGCAACCCTTTGTACCAGCCATTGTATGACGTGTGTAGCCCCACCTATAAGGGCCATGAGGACTTGACGTCATCCCCACCTTCCTCCGGTTTGTCACCGGCAGTCTCATTAGAGTGCCCAACTGAATGTAGCAACTAATGACAAGGGTTGCGCTCGTTGCGGGACTTAACCCAACATCTCACGACACGAGCTGACGACAGCCATGCAGCACCTGTGTTACGGCTCTCTTTCGAGCACTAAGCCATCTCTGGCGAATTCCGTACATGTCAAAGGTGGGTAAGGTTTTTCGCGTTGCATCGAATTAAACCACATCATCCACCGCTTGTGCGGGTCCCCGTCAATTCCTTTGAGTTTCAACCTTGCGGCCGTACTCCCCAGGCGGTCAACTTCACGCGTTAGCTTCGTTACTGAGTCAGTGAAGACCCAACAACCAGTTGACATCGTTTAGGGCGTGGACTACCAGGGTATCTAATCCTGTTTGCTCCCCACGCTTTCGTGCMTSAGCGTCAGTACAGGCCCAGGGGATTGCCTTCGCCATCGGTGTTCCTCCGCATATCTACGCATTTCACTGCTACACGCGGAATTCCATCCCCCTCTGCCGTACTCCAGCGATGCAGTCACAGATGCAGTTCCCAGGTTGAGCCCGGGGATTTCACAACTGTCTTACATCACCGCCTGCGCACGCTTTACGCCCAGTAATTCCGAWYAACGCTTGCACCCTACGTATTACCGCGGCTGCTGGCACGTAGTTAGCCGGTGCTTATTCTTACGGTACCGTCATTAGCCCTCTTTATTAGAAAAGGCCGTTTCGTTCCGTACAAAAGCAGTTTACAACCCGAAGGCCTTCATCCTGCACGCGGCATGGCTGGATCAGGCTTGCGCCCATTGTCCAAAATTCCCCACTGCTGCCTCCCGTAGGAGTCTGGGCCGTGTCTCAGTCCCAGTGTGGCTGGTCGTCCTCTCAGACCAGCTACAGATCGAAGGCTTGGTGAGCCTTTACCTCACCAACTACCTAATCTGCCATCGGCCGCTCCATTCGCGCAAGGTCTTGCGATCCCCTGCTTTCATCCGTAGATCGTATGCGGTATTAGCACAGCTTTCGCTGCGTTATCCCCCACGATTGGGCACGTTCCGATGTATTACTCACCCGTTCGCCACTCGCCGCCAGGATTGCTCCCGCGCTGCCGTTCGACTTGCATGTGTAAGGCATGCCGCCAGCGTTCAATCTGAGCCAGGATCAAACTCTATAGTTCGATCTTGATTTTTGCGCCCCATCTCGCGATGGAGCAAAACTCACAAAAACGGAATTGAAGTGAACTTCACTTCTATTCTCATGAGCGTTTTAAGTCTTGCGACTTGTTCCGAAGAACTTGTGCAATTACCTTCAAACGCCCACGCTTATCGGCTGTAATTTTTTAACGATCACCGAAGCAACTTGTCGTTTACTTCGTTTGCTCACTGCGATCAGCGAAGCCTTGTAGTCTAGCACGATTTTTAAAGAATCGCCAAACTTTTTTCGCTTTCCATTTCTTCGTTTTTCGCAGCTCACAACTTTCATTGTCAGCCGCCGAAGTCATTTCGGCGAAGCCTTGTAGTCTAGCACGATTTTTTCAAATCAACCAAACTATTTTGGCTTTCACATCCACCAACTTCTTTCGCAACCCGCAACTCTCATCGCAAGCCACTGAAGCAGTTCGTTTCAGCGAAGCCTTCGATTATGCACCGTTTTTTAAGAACCGGTCAACTTTCGAAGACTTTTTCTTCACCACCACAACCAGAACCCCAAAGAGACCGGCCGCTTCAACAACCAAACGGCTGTCAGTAGCGAAGCCCACGAGTATATGACAGATT
>NZ_JASMRZ010000070.1 GCF_030462475.1 Variovorax sp. CAN15 | reverse complement strand
CATCGTCGCGGCCAACCGTGTCGCGCTCGAACTCTTCGGCCGCTCCTGGAAAGGCCTGCTCGACCTGGACGCCGATGATTTCCTCGGCCCGAACTGGCCGCGCATGGAGCACCGGCGCGGCCTGCTTACGCTTCCGGGCGGACGGCAGATCGCGACGGTGATGGAGCGCTCGAGCGTGCCGGGCGCCGCCCGCCCGCCCCAGAGGCGCAGCGTGCCGTCCCATGGCGGCGCCGAAGCCGATGCCGTGCAGCCCATGCTGCACAAGGCGGTGCGGGTGCTGAACGAAGGGGTCTCCGTGCTGGTCAACGGCGAAACCGGCAGCGGCAAGGAAGTGTTCTCGCGCCGGCTGCATGCCGCCAGCCGCCGCAGCGCGGGCCCTTTCGTTGCCGTGGATTGCGCCTCGCTGCCCGAGACGCTGATCGAATCCGAGCTCTTCGGCTACGAGCAGGGCGCTTTCACCGGCGCCAGACGCAAGGGCATGGCCGGCCGCATCCGCGAAGCCGACGGCGGCGTGCTGTTTCTCGACGAGATCGCGGAGATCCCGCTGGCCCTTCAGACGCGCCTGCTGCGCGTGCTTGAGGAGCGCGTGGTCACGCCGCTGGGCGGCGGCCAGGGCGTGCCGGTGGATTTCGACCTGGTCTGCGCCACCCACGGCCATCTGCCCTCGCTGGTGGAGGCCGGCCGCTTCCGCGCCGACCTGATGTACCGGGTGGCCGGCTTCACCGTCTCGCTGCCGGCGCTGAGGCAGCGCGACGACAGGCATGCACTGATCTCGCGGCTGTTTCTCGAAGCGGGCGGCGCGGCAAAGCAGTTGCAGCTGGAAGCCGATGCCCTGGAGGCGCTGGCTGCGTACCGCTGGCCGGGCAACGTGCGCGAGTTGCGCAGCACGCTGCGCTCCATCGTGGCGCTCGCCGATGCGGGCGACTGCGTGGCGGCGGCAACGCTTCCGGCTCACCTGCTGAGTAATCACGCGACGCTCGCCGAACACGCGCCGGTGCCGGCCACGCCGCGGGCGCAACCCCTGCAGGCCATGACGCGCCATGCCCTGGACGAAGCCCTGAGGGCCTGCGATCACGATGTGACGAAGGCCGCGCACAGGCTGGGCATCCACCGCAGCACGATCTACCGGCATCTCGCGCGCCAGCGCGGCAAGCCTGCCGGCGATTGATGCCGGCTGCTTGCATGGGAAGCCGCGTCCATGACCGGCACGCGCCGCCCGTCGTAACCAAAGACTGACTTGCCCACGGATGCCGGAGCGGCCAGACTTTGGGCAACGCGCCGCCCCAGCATTCATGACTACCCGCAAATCCGCCCGTCGCCTGTCCGCCGTTCCATCCACCCTGCGGATACCCCTGGCCGCGCGCGCTTCGGGTGACGCGATGTTCCCGCAGGTCGCAGTGCGAGATGCGTATGCCGCGGGCATCCTCGAACAGATCCGCGACGAAGGCGACGCGCTGCCCGAAGACCGGGCCACCATCTACGGCATCCTCTCGCGCACGCGGCGCTTTCGCAGCCTGGCGCAGGACTTCCTCAAGCAGCACCCCGGCGCGCGCATCGTGAACATGGGCTGTGGCCTTAGCCACTACTTCCAGTGGCTGGATGACGGCAAGTCGCGAATGACCGACGCCGACCTGCCCGAGGTACTCGAACTGCGCCGGGCACTGCTTCCCGAGCCCGGCGACCGCCATGACCTGTGCGAGCTCGACCTCACGGCCTCCGACTGGTGGGAGCAGTTGGGGCTGCCGCGCAAGCGCGATGCGCAACCCGTGTTTCTCTTCACCGAGGGCGTACTCATGTACCTGGAGCCGGCGCAGGTCCAGGCGGTGCTCTCGACTTTCGGAGAGCGTGCGCCCGCGGGTTCCGTGCTCGTCTTCGACGCGATGTGCTGGCTCGCCGTAGGACGCGGCAGGCAGCACCCGTCGGTGCGCGTGACCGGGGCTGAATTCAAGTGGGGCATCCGCCGGTCGGCGGAACTCACGCAGCCCCATCCCCGCCTGAACCTCGAAGGCACCTACCGCGTGCTCGAAGGCTTCGGCCTGCCCTACGCGTTGTTCGCGCCGATGGTCATGCTGTTCCTGGGCGTACCGCTGTATGCGCTCTACGAGCTGAAGGCAACCGACGGGGCCGATACATAAACGCACAATTTTCCGAATTGCCGGTTTTGTCCGGCGCGGGCTGCGCGGATCGACTGACGCGGGTCAGGAACGAAAAGAGCCATGCTCCAAGGGTGTTTACGGTCGCGGAAAATGCCCTATCGTTTCCGCAGTTCACCTTCCTTTCCTCTTTCGCCCTACCCCCAAGAGATTCGCAACCCTCAAGAACCACATGCTTGATCGCCGATCCTTCCTTGCCGCCGGCAGTGCCGCTGCCGCCCTCGCCGCCCTCGGACTGCCCGAAGAGGCTCTCGCCGCCAACGGCCTGCAGTTGAGCCAGCCCACGCCCTTCTCCTTCGACGCGCTGGTCGCGCAGGCGAAGGCACTGGCCGCAAAACCCTATGCAGCCCCCGCGCCGCTCGCACCCGAGGTGCTCGACCGTATCGACTACGACGCGCACGGCAAGATCAAGTTCGACCCGGCCAACGCCCTGTTCCGCGACGGGCCCGGCGCGTTCCCCGTCACGTTCTTCCACCTCGGGCGCTTCTTCCAGACGCCGGTGCGCATGAACGTGCTGGAGAACGCTGACGGCGACGTCTTCGCGCGCGAGGTGCTCTACAGCCCCTCGTACTTCTCGATGCCGCCGGACAGCCCTGCTCGCGCGCTCCCTCCTGGAGCGGGCTTCGCGGGCTTTCGCCTGCAGGAAAGCCGCCTGGGCGACCAGAGCAAGCTCGACTGGCAGAAGAACGACTGGGTCGCCTTCCTCGGCGCCTCGTACTTCCGCGCCATCGGCGAGCTCTACCAGTACGGCCTGTCGGCGCGCGGCATCGCGCTCGACGTGGCGGTGCCCGACAAGCCCGAGGAATTCCCGAACTTCACGCGCTTCTACTTCGAGACACCGGCCGCCAACAACACAACCTCGATGACGGTCTACGCGCTGCTCGAAGGGCCGAGCGTGACGGGCGTCTTCAAGTTCGTGATGCAGCGCACCAAGGCCGTCATCATGGACATCGACGCGCGCATCTTCATGCGCCGCGACGTGGCCCGCCTGGGCCTGGTGCCGCTCACCTCGATGTACTGGTACTCGGAGACCATCAAGCCCACCGCCATCGACTGGCGCCCCGAGGTGCACGACTCCGACGGCCTCGCGATCTGGAACGGCGCTGGCGAGCGCATCTGGCGCCCGCTCAACAACCCCTCGCAGACACGCGCCTCGGCCTTCGCCGACACCAGGCCGCGCGGCTTCGGCCTGCTGCAGCGCGACCGCGCCTTCGACCACTACCAGGACGGCGTGAACTACGAGAAGCGCCCGAGCCTGTGGATCGAGCCGCTGGGCGACTGGGGCGAGGGCTCGGTGCAACTCATCGAGATCCCGACCGACGACGAGATCCACGACAACATCGTCGCCTTCTGGGTGCCCAAGGCCGAAGCGAAGGCCGGCGGCAGCTACAGCCTGCAGTACCGGCTGCACTGGACCGACCAGGAGCCCTTTCCGTCGCCGCTGGCGCGCTGCGTGGCCACCCGCATCGGCCGCGGCGGCCAGCCGGGGCAGCCGCGTCCACAGGGCGTGCGGAAGTTCATGGTGGAGTTCATCGGCCAGCCGCTGACGACCGTGCCCTTCGGCGTGAAGCCGGAAGTGGTGCTGACGGCCGCGCGCGGCAAGTTCTCGTACGTCTTCGCCGAGGCCGTGCCCAACGGCGTGCCGGGCCACTGGCGCGCGCAGTTCGACTTCACGCCCGAGGGCAACGAGCCGATCGACATGCGCATGTACCTGAAGAACGGCGAGCAGACGCTCACCGAGACCTGGCTGTACCAGTACCAGCCAGGGTGAGTTCTTTCAGATCTCCTGGCCGAAGCCTCAGCGCTTCGTGACGGAGATCAGCTCGACCTCGAAGTTGAGCGTGGCGTTCGGCGGGATCACGCCGCCGGCGCCGCGCGAGCCATATGCAATCGACGGCGGGCAGGTCAGCTTGGCCTTGCCGCCCGGCTTCATCTTCTGCACGCCTTCGGTCCAGCACGGGATCACGCCGTTGAGCGGAAACTCGGTGGGCTCGCCGCGCTTGTAGGAGCTGTCGAATTCCTTGCCGCTGTCGGGGAAGGTGCCGCGGTAGTGCACCTTGACCACGTCGGTGGCCGCGGGCGATGCGCCAGTGCCTTCCTTGATCGACTGATAGATCAGGCCGCTGGGCGTGGTCACGGGCGCGGACTGCGCGAAGGCGGCGGGCATGGCAACGAAGGAAACCAGGGCGGCACAGAAAAAAGACTTCACGGAACACCTCGAGGATTGAGAGACCTCGATTATGGCCAGCGCCCATGCAGGCCCACGGTGGAACAGCCCTTGCTTTGGCGAATGTGCACTGTCAACATTCACGAAGAGAGGACGTCGCATGAACTCCACCACCGCCGCCGGCACGGGCGCATCGCCTGCCCCAGCAGGCACAGGCCATCTCAAGAAGGTGCTCGGCCCCGTCCAGCTTTGGGGCATCGCGGTGGGCCTCGTCATCTCGGGCGAGTACTTTGGTTGGAGCTACGGCTGGAACACGGCCGGCACGCTCGGCTTCCTGGTCGCCACAGTGCTGGTGGCGACCATGTACACCACCTTCATCTTCAGCTTCACCGAGCTCTCGACGGCCATCCCGCACGCAGGCGGTCCTTTTGCCTACGCGCGGCGCGCCTTCGGCCCCAACGGCGGCTTCGTCGCGGGCTTCGCGACGCTGATCGAATTCGTCTTCGCGCCGCCGGCCATCGCGCTGGCCATCGGCGCGTACCTCAACGTGCAGTTTCCGGGCGTCAATCCGAAGTGGTTCGCGCTCGGCGCGTACGTGATCTTCATCGGGCTCAACTGGATCGGCGTGGGCATCGCGGCGGCCTTCGAACTCTTCGTCACGGTGCTGGCCATCGTCGAGCTGCTGGTATTCATGGGCGTGGTCACGCCGGGCTGGACCATGGCCAACTTCGTGGCCAACGGCTGGGCCGGCGGCAGCGTGCTGAACGGCGCGGCCATCGCGGGCATCTTCGCGTCGATCCCGTTCGCGATCTGGTTCTTCCTCGCCATCGAAGGCGCGGCCATGGCGGCCGAGGAGGCGCGCGATCCGCACCGCACCATTCCCATCGCCTACACCACGGGCATCGTCACGCTGGTGGTGCTGGCCTTCGGCGTGATGATCTTCGCCGGCGGCGTGGGCGACTGGCGCAAGCTCGCCAACATCAACGACCCGCTGCCGCAGGCCATGAAGGCGGTGGTGGGCGACAACAGCGGCTGGCTGCACATGCTGGTTTGGATCGGCCTCTTCGGGCTGATCGCCTCCTTCCACGGGATCATCATGGGCTACTCGCGGCAGATCTTCGCGCTGGCGCGCGCGGGCTACCTGCCGCGCTACTTCGCGGGACTGAGCCCGCGCTTCGACACGCCGCACCGCGCGCTGCTGGCCGGCGGCGTGATCGGCGTCATCGCCATCTTCAGCGACGAGTGGGTGCAGTTCGGCGGCCAGACGCTCACCGCCAACATCGTGACCATGGCGGTGCTGGGCGCCATCGTGATGTACCTGATCTCGATGGCCGCGCTGTTCAAGCTGCGCCGCAGCGAGCCCGACCTGCTGCGCACCTACCGCGCCCCCTTCTACCCGGTGTTCCCGGCCATCGCGCTCGGGCTCGGCGTAGTGTGCCTGGGCGCGATGGTGTGGTTCAACGGCATGCTGACGCTGCTGTTCATCGTGCTGATGGCTGCCGCCTACGGCTACTTCCTGCTGACCTCCGGGCAGCGCGATGCCGCCGCGCCCGACGAGATGCTGTCCTCCTCGACGACCAGCGCCTGAAGGCAGAGAAAGCACGCTGACCAAGATGCTCTACCGCACCACCATCGCCGGCCAGGTCTTCACCTTCGAAGACCTGCGGCAGGTCATGGCCTTCGCCAGCCCGGCGCGTTCGGGCGACTACCTCGCGGGCATCGGCGCGGCCACCGCGCAGCAGCGCATGGCCGCGCGGCATGTGCTGGCCGATACGCCGCTCAAACAGTTCCTCGCCGAGGCGTTGATTCCGTACGAGAGCGACAACATCACGCGCCTCATCATCGACAGCCACGATGCGCAGGCCTTCGCGCCGGTGTCGCATCTCACGGTGGGCGACTTCCGCAACTGGCTGCTGTCGGACGCAGCCACCACCGCCACGCTCACGGCGCTGGCGCCCGGCCTCACGCCGGAGATGGTCGCGGCGGTGTCCAAGCTCATGCGCAACCAAGACCTGGTGTCGGTCGCGAAGAAGTGCAGTGTGGTCACGCGCTTTCGCGACACCATCGGCCTGCCCGGCCATCTCTCGGTGCGCCTGCAGCCCAACCACCCGACCGACGACCCGCGCGGCGTGGCCGCCTCCACGCTCGACGGCCTGCTCTACGGCGCGGGCGACGCGGTGATCGGCCTCAACCCGGCATCCGACAGCATGCCCGTGCTGGGCCGCCTGCTGCACATGCTCGACGAGGTGATCCAGCGCTTCGAGATTCCCACGCAGAGCTGCGTGCTCACGCACGTGACCAACACGCTCAAGCTGGCCGAGGCCGGCGCGCCGGTGGACCTGGTGTTCCAGTCGATCGCGGGCACCGAGAAGGCGAACCTGTCCTTCGGCGTGACGCCCGAGCTGCTCGACGAGGCCCACGCCGCCGCGCAGTCGCTCAAGCGCGGCACCGTGGGCGACAACGTCATGTACTTCGAAACCGGCCAGGGCAGCGCGCTGTCGGCCAACGCCAACTTCGGCGTCGACCAGCAGACCTGCGAGGCGCGCGCCTACGCGCTGGCGCGGCGCTACAGGCCGCTTCTCATCAACACGGTGGTGGGTTTCATCGGGCCGGAGTACCTGTACGACGGCAAGCAGATCATCCGCGCGGGGCTGGAAGACCACTTCTGCGGCAAGCTGCTGGGCCTGCCCATCGGCTGCGACGTCTGCTACACCAACCACGCCGAGGCCGACCAGGACGACATGGACACCCTGCTCGTGCTGCTGGGCACGGCGGGCATCAACTTCATCATGGGCATTCCGGGCGCGGACGACGTGATGCTCAACTACCAGAGCACCTCCTTCCACGACGCCCTGTTCCTGCGCGACACGCTGGGCCTGAAGCGCGCGCCGGAGTTCGAGGCATGGCTGCGGCGCATGCAGATCACCGACACGGCGGGCAAATTGGCCCCGCCTTCCGTCAACCGGCTGCTGGCCGACATGAGCGCGCTCTCCGCGCTGGCGCCATGAGCGACGAATCGCCAGTCACTCCCAACCCGTGGTCGCAATGGCGCTCGGCCACGCCCGCGCGGCTGGCGCTGGGCCGCGCCGGCTCGGGCATGCCGACGGACGAGACGCTGCGCTTCGGCTGGGCGCATGCGATGGCGCGCGATGCGATCCATGCCGCGCTCGACGTCGACGCGCTCGCGGCCGCCCTCACCGCGCAGCGCTGGGAGGTGGCCCGCGCACGCAGCCGCGCGGCGGACCGCACCGAATACCTGCGCCGCCCCGATCTCGGCCGCCAGCTCGACGAGGACGATGCCACGCGCCTGCTCGCCGAGCGGCGCTACGGCTGCGACGTCTGCGTCGTGATCGGCGACGGGCTCTCCTCGCTCGCCGTCGCCCGCCACGCGGTGCCGCTGCTGGCCGCGCTGCGCCCGCAGCTGCCGGCCGACACCCGTTTCGCGCCGGTGGTGGTCGCCACGCAGGCGCGCGTGGCGCTGGCCGACGAGGTGGGCGAGCTGTTCGGCGCAGCGCTGTCGGTGATGCTGATCGGCGAGCGGCCGGGCCTGAGCTCGCCGGACAGCCTGGGCATCTACCTGACCCACACGCCCAAGCGCGGCCGGCACGACGCCGAGCGCAACTGCATCTCGAACGTGCGGCCCGAGGGCCTGTCGAGCGAGGCGGCCGCGTTCAAGCTGGCATGGCTCATGCGGGAGTCCCTGCGCAAGGGGCTGACGGGCGTGGGCCTCAAGGACGAGAGCGATCTCGCGGTGCTGGAGCAGCGCGAGGCACGAGCGCCGGGCCTGCCCGGATCCAAGGCCTTTCCGGATCAATGAATGCACAATAAAATGACTTTTAAGCCGTTTAAAAGTCATTTTATTGATGTCAAGAAGCAGCCACAGCCTTTCCACCCTGTCCGTACAGACCATCGAACCTCTTGAAAGGCTCGGCCTGCGCCTTCGCGCGCACAGGGTTCATCGCGAATGGACGCTCTCCGAAATGGCCGAGCGCCTGTTGTGTTCTCCCAATACCCTGCGCGCCCTCGAATCCGGCAAGCCCGGCACCAGCATCGGCCTGCTGGCTCACGCGCTATGGCTCCTCGGAGAGATCGATTCGCTCGACAGCGTGGCCCCCGCGCCTGCGGGGCTGGCCGCAAAGCGGCGCGTACGAAGGTCGGCCGCGCAAGGTGCCGCTGGTGTGATTGCGGAGGACGAGCGTGACTTCTGACGACGACAACAACGCCAATGCCGAGCGCCGCCTCTACGTGGGCCTCGCGCATCGCACCGGCGAGCAGGCGCAGCCGGCCAGCCTGATGAGAATTGCTCGTCGAGGCGTGGTGGAGTCGGGTGAATTCGCCTACGGCCGCCGCTACCTCGAGAACCCGGCGGCCGCACCGCTCAACCCCGAGCACCTGCCACTCCGCGACGCCATATTCGCGCTGCCCGAACGCCGCATCCGCGACGGCGGAGCGATGCCGCTCACGCTGCGCGACGCACTGCCCGACAGCTGGGGCCGCAAGGTGCTTGAAATACGTCAGGGCAGGCCCTTGTCCGACGTCGACGCATTGCTGCTGACCAACGAGGACCGCGTTGGCGCAATGGTGTTCTCCGAATCGCTGCCGATCAGGAGCGAAGAACCGCCTTCGGTACTTCTGCCGCTGCAAGAGCTCGCCGAAGCGTCCCGGCGCGTTGAAGCGGGCATGGAAATCGGCCCGGACATGTACCGACTGCTGCGCGGCGGCAGCCTGGGCGGTGCCCGCCCCAAAGCGAGCTTTGTGCATGAAGGCCGGCGCTACATCGCCAAGTTCGCATCGCGCGGGGACGACCACGATGTGGAGACGATCGAAGCAGCCACGCTCTGGCTGGCCGATGCATGCGGAATCGAAGTGCCGCAGTTCCTGCTGCAACCGCTCGCGTCGGGGCGTGCCTTGCTGGTGGAGCGCTTCGACCGCGCGGGGCCCGTGACCGACGAGCGGCGCTTTCACTACCTCTCGGCGTCGGCGCTGCTCGATGTGCCTTATGAATCCAGCCGAGGCAGCTACGTCGAGCTGGCGCAACTGCTGCGGCGCATCTCGCGGCAGCCGCGGGAAGACCTGGCCGAACTGTTCCGTCGGATGGTGTTCAACCTGGCGGCGGGCAACAGCGACGATCACGTCAAGAACCACGGTGCACTGCAGGGCGAAGATGGACGATGGCGGCTCGCGCCCGCCTTCGATCTGGTGATGCAGTTGGGCGGGCACACGGGGTATCAGGAGCTGGCAATTCTTCCGGGGCGGCATGCGTCGAGCCTTGCGCTGGCGCGCGAGGCAGCACCACACTTCGGACTGAGCGCTGCGGCTGCGGAAGAAGTCATCCTTGCAATCAGTGAGACGGTCGCCATTCATGCGACGGCCGGCGTGGCGTCTGCTGGTGGCGATCAGGCGCTGGTGCGGCGCGTGGCAGGATTCATCGAGCAACAGGCCAGACGCATCGGCGCTTAGGCAGGCTGCAGAAGTGAGGTGAGGTCCTGTCGTTCATCACGCTGTGATCGTGAACTTCCGCTGCGCGACAAGGCGTCTGGCACAGCTGATGCATAGGTCGATGCGGAAGTGTCACGGGCACCGCATACGCCCAGCGCTTCCCATCATCAACAAAAACGCATAACAAAAGGGAACGCATGCAACGTCGCCTCGCCCTTCTCACGCCTCTCGCCGCCGCGCTCGTCGCGACCGGCTGCGCCAGCCTGTCGTCCGCCGGCAAGAGCGCCGCCATCGCGCCCGGCAACTGGGACGCCTTCAACCGCGCGCAGATCGAGGGCCTGATCGCCGGCCTCGGCAAGGCAAGCCCGGGCTACGACGCCGCGAAGCCGCCTTACGTGGTGTTCGACTGGGACAACACCAGCGTCTTCCTCGACATCGAGGAGGCCGCGCTCATCTACCAGCTCGAGAACCTGGTCTTCGGCGCCACGCCCGCACAGCTCGAAACGGCTCTGCGAAAGAACATCCCGAAGAAGAACTTCCTGCCCGCATACAACAACGCCGCCGGCCAGACCGTGAACATCGACGCGGTGGTGCCAGACATCGTCGCGAGCTATACGTGGCTCTACCGGAACTACAAGGGCCTGAAGGGCGACCAGTCGCTCGCCGTGGTGGCGCTGAGCCCTCATTACGGTGCGTTCACCACCAAGGTGCGCTACCTCTACGAAGCCATCGGCGACACCTTCGACCACGACACGGCCTATCCATGGGTCACCTACCTCTTCGCCGGCATGACCGAGGCGCAGGTGCGCAAGCTCACGGCCGACACGGTGGCATGGCAGCTCAAGGAGCCCGTGGCCAAGGTCAAGTGGACTTCGCCCGCCGCGCTGCCGGGCCGTGCGGGCGTGGTCTCGGTGAGCTGGAAGAACGGCCTGCGGCTGCAGCCGGAGATGCAGCAGCTGTACGCCGCCTTCCGCAACGCGGGCTTCGACGTGTGGGTGTGCTCGGCCTCCTTCGTCGACGTCATCAAGGAGATCTCGTCGAACCCCGCCTTCGGCTACAACAACCCGCCCGAGCGCGTGCTGGCGATGGAGCTGGAGCGCGATGCCAGGGGCGTGATCCAGCCCGAATTCCGCCGCGGCTACGACCAGACGCAGGGCCCGGGCAAGACGAGGAACATCCGGCGCTTCCTGGTCAGCAAGTACGGCTACGGCCCGAGCTTCGTGGCCGGCGACAGCGAAGGCGACCAGAACATGATGGCCGACTTCGCCGACACGAAGAAGGTGCTGATCGTCAACCGCCTGCGCGACCCGAAGACCGACATCGGAAAGTTCTCCGCCATGGCGGTGCAGAGCTACGGCCAGGCCGACACGCGCTACCTGCTGCAGGGTCGCGACGACAACACCGGCTCGTGGGTGAGTTCGCAGCTGCACACCCCGCTGGGCGCCACCCAGGGCAAGGCACTCAAGCAATAGAACGGGAGAGAGCGGGAGCGGTTGCGCGGTCTTGGGCGCGGCTTGCCTATGATGGCCCCATCAAGGCAACCCGCAACGGAGACAACATGGCCACAGAGCGCTACCCCCTCGCCGAACTCAAAGACCTGCCCGAAGACATCCGTACCGCGATCCTCGCGGTGCAGGAAAAGGCCGGCTTCGTGCCGAACGTGTTCCTCGGTCTCGCGCGCCGCCCCGCCGAATGGCGCGCCTTCTTCGCGTACCACGACGCGCTCATGCTCAAGGAGGAAGGCTCGCTCACCAAGGGCGACCGCGAGATGATCGTCACCACCACCAGCGCGGCCAACAAGTGCCTGTACTGCGTGGTGGCGCACGGCGCGCTGCTGCGCATCTACGAGAAGAAGCCGCTGGTGGCCGACCAGGTGGCGGTGAACTATCGCAAGGCCGACATCACGCCGCGCCAGCGCGCGATGCTCGACTTTGCGATGAAGGTCTGCGAACGCTCGCACGAGATCGACGACAGCGACTTCCCGCCGCTGCACGCCCACGGCTTCGACGACGAGGACATCTGGGACATCGCGGCCATCACCGCCTTCTTCGGCCTGAGCAACCGCCTGGCCAGCTTCAGCGGCATGCAGCCGAACAACGAGTTCTTCCTCATGGGGCGTGTGCCCCGCGAGAAGAAGTAAGAAGCAGGATTGCCGCGTCAGCCCTTCGCGCGGCAGGAGGCCAGCGCGTCCAGCGCCGGCTTGTAGGTCGGCGTGGTCACGTCCATCACGCCCAGTACCGTGTGGTACAGGTTGTCGTGCGTGAGCGGCGCGTCGAGCCCCGCTTCCATGCACGAACGCGAGAGCCTGCGCCGCTCGCGCATGCCTTCGCTGAACCAGGTGATCATCGGCACGTGCTTCTGCGCGTCGGGCGCGAAGCTKTACGGCACGCCATGCAGGAACAGGCCGAATTCGCCAAGCGACTCGCCGTGGTCGCTGATGTAGAGCATCGCCGGGTCGTACTGCTTCGACTGCGCCTTCAGCCAGTCGATGGTCTGGCCCAGGAAGTGGTCGGTCTGCACGATGGAGTTGTCGTACACGTTCATCAGCTCGGCATGGCCGCAGTCGGCCAGCGCATTGGTCTTGCACTCGGGCAGGAAGCGCTTCACGTCGGGCGCCGAGCGCTTGTAGTAGGCCGGGCCGTGGCTGCCCATCTGGTGCATCACCAGCACCACGCCCTTGGCGCGGCGCTCGGCCGGCAGCGCGGCGATGCGCTCGTCCAGGCCCTTGAGCATGACATCGTCAAGGCATTCGTCGCCGTCGCACAGCGCCTTCTTGGTGGCGGCATCGAGCCCGGCGAAGGCCGAGGCGTTCGGGATGCGCTCGCACACGCCCTTGCAGCCGGCCTGGTTGTCGAGCCAGAACACGGCGAGGCCGGCGGCCTGCAGCACGTCGACCAGGGTCTCGTAGTCGTCCTTGCGAGACTCGTAGCCTTCCTTGCCCAGCGGCGAGAACATGCATGGCACCGAGGCCAGCGTGTTGGTGCCGCAGGAGCGCACCTCGCGATAGCTCAGCACGCCGCGCCTGGCCAGTTCGGGCGTGGTGTCGCGCGCGTAGCCGTTGAGGGCGAAGTGGTCGGCCCGGGCCGTTTCGCCCACCACCACCACGAAGAGCGGCGGCTTGGTCTGCGCGGCGTAGCTTGCGCCCAACGCCGTTCCGGCCGTGATGGAAACCAGCTTGCCGCTGCGCTTGAAGAGCGGCTTGATGAAGAGCGAACCCGTCGAATAGAGGGTCGCGATCGGATTCATCATGTAGCGCAGATGCACGTTGTTGCGCATCAGAGGTGCCAGTTCGCGGTTCATGGCAACCGCCGTGCCCACGGCCACGGCGATGGACAGCAGCAGCAGGCCCACGTTGCGCAGGACTTTGGGCAGGAAGCGCATCGGCGCGACGCGCACGCGCCAGATCAGCCACGCTGCCGGCACCACCACCACCGCCACGTTGAAGGCCATGCGCCAGCTCAGCAGGTCGCGCGCCTCGTTGGGGTCGGTCTGCAGCGCGTTGGCGATCATGGTGGGGTCCATGACCACGCGGTATTCGAGCATGTAGTGCTGTACCACCGCGGCCAGAATTACCACCAGAAGCCACAGCGGCTTCATCCAGCGCGACCAGGCGGTGAACGAAAGGATTGCCGCCGAGCCGCACAGCGTCAGCAGGCTCATGGACACGACGCTCGACATGTAGTTGCTGGGCGCGCCGCCGATGCGGGCCAGTTCGTTCCACAACGGCCAGTTGGTGGTCAGTACAAGGTAGAGGCTGAGCCAGAGGACGACCATGGCGGCCGAGCGCGGTCGCTGCAGCCAATGATCGAATCGTGTCCACGGGGCACCGGAAGGGGGCGACTGTGGTGTTTTTGGCTCAGAAGTGCCCGCCTGCCGCAGCGGCGCAGGCGAAATTCGCGAAACAGACATCCGGCGAATGTAACGAGTCCGCCTGAAGCGGGGCTGAATTGCCCCTTCAGTCCGTGTTCAGACTCGCCGTCCTGCGCAACCGCAACCTCGCCGAGCGCCGCCGCGCCACGAGAGCCCCCGATGCTGCCTGACTCAGGGGGCGGCTGGCGCCGCGTTCCACGAGGAATGCCACCAGTGCACCCAGCATGATCGCCGCCACGATATCGGACGGGAAATGCAGGCCCAGGTAAACGCGGCTCCACGCCACCAGGGTCGCCACCGCCAGCGCCGCCAGCGCGGGCAGGCGCGACGGCAGGCACCAGAGCGAGAAGGCCGCTGCGAAAGTGCCGGCCGCGTGCATGCTCGGGAAGCCGGGACGCACGCCCTGCGGCACCCACTGGATGCCCAGGCCGTAGAAGGCAGGCCGGGGGATCGGAGCCAGCGTGCGGATCAGGCTCACCGCGATCCAGGCCGCCAAGACGCTCAGCAGCACCGTGAACAGCGCATAGCGCCAGCGGCGGCTGAACAGTGCGCAGACTCCGATGCTCAATATCAGAAGAGCCGGCAGGAGATCGGAGCAGAACTCGGCGAAGCGCAAGCTCCACGAGGGCACCGAGGCGCCGGCGTTGATCAGCCCGAAAAGAGCGAAATCAAGGGCCTGCATGTGCGGGCACCACCGTCTTTGGAGCCCGCGAACCGAAACGCGCGACCGCCATGTCGATGACGAGGCCCACGGTCCAGCAGACCCAGCCGGTCCAGAGGGTGTGGCTCATGTAGTGCGCCCCGCGCAGTTGCTGGGCCACGCCCAGCACGAGCCCCGCAGCCACGGCCGTCCAGAGCCAGATCGCCGCCGCGCGTGACGACACCCGCCTCAGCACGAAGTACCCGCCCACGTAGGCGAAGGCCGCCGAGGCATGGCCGGCCGGGAAGCAGCCGCCGGGGCCGCCGTCGCCCACGCCCCACGACCAGTGCGACACGTAGCGCGCCACGCCGCCGAACTCCTGCAGGTCCCAGGGGCAGCTGGTGTGGCTCGCGTGCTTGATGATGCTGACAGCGATCACCGAGCCGAGCACGGTCAGGGCCAGTTGGACGCGAGAGCCGGTATCGAGCCGGCGCAGCACGCCGAAGGGCCAGCGGATCGCGGCGAACAGCAGGATCACCAGCGCCCAGCTGAGGTTGCGCGCGCCCTCATGCATGACGTGGACCATGAAAGGGTTCTCGCGCAGGGGAAACCCGAGGTGGGAGCCCGCCATGCGCGCCAGCAGCAGATCGCCGCCCGTCGCGTCCCACGCCATCAGCGCAGCCAGCGCTACAAGGGTGAAAACCCCCAGACGAAAAATGGGCGGACGAGTCATGGACGAAGGCGGGACTGAAAAACAGCCGCGAGCCTACGTTTGCGGAATGAACCGAGCCTGAAGCAAGATGAACCGAACCTGACTGAAAAGCCTGCTTCAGCCCGGGGACGCTAGACTGCAATTTTTCTCGGAAAGACATGCGTGCGCATATTGCTGGTCGAAGATGACAGTGCTCTGGCAGATGCCG
The DNA here is from genome assembly GCF_030462475.1 of Variovorax sp. CAN15. GTDB lineage: Bacteria > Pseudomonadota > Gammaproteobacteria > Burkholderiales > Burkholderiaceae_C > Variovorax. The sequence continues at coordinate 13,180 of NZ_JASMRZ010000070.1, read as the reverse complement.
TCTGCAGCTACCTTCTGGCCAAAGCCTTCGTGGTCGACGTGGCACCGAGCCTGGCGGATGCACGCGGCGCCCTGCTCTCGGTGCAGTACGCGGCGGTACTGCTCGACCTGCACCTGGGCGACGGAGACGGCCTCTCGCTGCTGCCCCAGATACGCGCCCTGCCCGAACGCCCCATCGTCATCGTGCTGACCGCGCGCGACCAGGTGACCGACCGCATCCGCGGACTGGACGCCGGCGCCGATGACTACCTCATCAAGCCCTACGACCCGGCCGAGCTGCTGGCGCGCCTGCGCGCGGTCGAGCGCCGCCGCAGCTCCAGCAGCTCGCCGGTGCTGCAACTGGGCACGCTGGAGATCGACCTCGCCCACGACATGGTGCGCAAGAGCGGCTCGCCGATCACCCTCACGCAGAAGGAATGGGCACTGCTGCGCGTGATGGCCACCCGGCCCGAGCGCATCCACACGCGCGAGAACCTCGCCGATGCGCTCTACGGCTTCGGCGACGAGGCAGACAGCAACACCCTCGAGGTCTTCATCAGCCGCCTGCGGCGCAAGCTGGGCCGCAGCCACATCCAGACACTGCGCGGGCTGGGCTACAGGCTGTCGTTCTCCAGGGACGACGACGAATGAGGTCCGTTCGTTGAACGCCAGCAGCTTCGCGGCCGGGCGCGATTCGCTCGCCGGGCGGCTGACCCGCACGCTGATCGTGTGGGTCGGCGGTGTATGGCTGCTGTGCGTGCTCGCCGTGGTCTGGTATGTGGACCGCGAGATCAACCACAACTTCGACAACGAGCTGGTGGAAGTCTCGCACCGCATGTTCGCGATGGCCGTGCAGGAACTGGAGAAGCTGCAGCATTCGGGCGGGGAGACGCCGCACCAGTTGCTGATTGCACCCAAACAGCTCTTCTCGGAAGATGCAGTCATCTATCAGATCGTCGACCTGCACGAGCACGTGCTGCTGCGATCCGCGGAGGCGCCCGCCGACACCTTCGATGTACCGCTGGCCGCCGGCTTCGCAAACAACACGAGCTGGCGCATCTACACGGTGCGCCACCCCACCCTGGGCCTCTTCTTCCAGGTGGCGGACCCTCTGGACGAACGCCGCCATGCGCTCAATCGCACGCTCTTCGGCCTGATCATTCCGCTTGGCGCGGTGCTGCCGCTGCTCGCGCTGGTGCTGCGCAACGTGGCGCGCACCGAGTTGCGGGTGCTGCAGGATCTGGCCGGCGAGATCGAGAAGCGCAGCGGCGCCGACCTGAGCCCGATCGCCCTTTCCGAAGGGCTGCCGAAGGAACTGCGCACCGTTGGCGACCACGTCAACCGGCTGCTCGAGCGGCTGTCGCACTCGCTCGACGTGGAGCGCGCCCTGGCGGCCAATGCGGCGCACGAACTTCGCACGCCGCTCGCAGCCGTCCGGCTGCGGCTGCAGACCGCGCTCGAGCACGACTTGCGGCGCAACGACATACAGGCCGCACTGGACGCGCTGCGCACGCTCAGCCATCGCACCGAGAAGCTGCTGCAGCTGTCGCGAGCGGAATCGGGCGCCTCGTTCACGCGCGCGAAGGTCGATCTGGTTCAACTCGCCGGCGCCGTGGCGCAGGACTTCTGGCAGGACCCGCAGAACATCGAACGCCTCGCGCTCAAGGTGCCCGACAGCAATGCGCCGGTGGCCCTCGGCGATGTCGACGCGCTCGCCATCGCCCTGCGCAACCTGGTGGAGAACGCGTTGCGCTACGGCGGCGGCCGCGTCGTCATCGAAGTGATGGCGCCCTGCACGCTGGTCGTGCGCGACTCCGGCAAGGGCGTCACCCCGGAACAGCTCGCCACGCTGCGCGAGCGCCATGTGCGCCACAGTTCCGACCGGGCAGGCTACGGGCTGGGTATCTCGATCGTGGGCACCATCGTCGAGAAGCACGGCGCAAGGCTGGAACTTTTCTCGCCACCGGCGGGCGCGGCGCAAGGCTTCGAGGCGCGGATCGTGCTGCGGCAGGCCTGAACGGAAAACAGGCCACCCGCTCGATCGATCAATTGATCAATCGCTCACCAGAGCACGCAGCCAGTCGGGCAAGGCCAGCGCCTTCTGCTTCGGGAAGTCGACCCAGATAGTGGTCGCCCCGCCGGCCGCGCAGATCACGTCGGGCTCTTCCTCGCGAGCCATGGTGGCCCAGCTCTCGAAGGTGGTGCGGCCCGGGTCGCTCACGTACATCTTGAGCAGCACGTTGCCCGGGTACTCGATCTGCCGGTAGAAATTGCAGAAGGCGTTGACGATCACCATGCCCTCGCCGTTGGGCTGCGGCTCGAAGCCAATGGAGTGCATCCAGTCGATGCGCGCGGTTTCGAGGTAGCGGAAGTAGGTGCCGTTGTTGAGATGGCCCATGGCGTCCATGTCGCCCCAGCGGATGGGAATGGACGTTTCGTAAACCAGCTTCTTCTTTTCGGGGATTTCGATTCTCATCGGTGCGCCTTGATGGATGCGAGGATGCCCAGCACGAACAGCGCCGCCGCAGCCCACTCTGTGGCCTGCGGCCAGCGGCCGTCCCATACGAAGGAATAGAGCAGCGCGAACAGCGTCTCGCTGACGATCAGCTGCCCGCAGAGGCTGGCCGACAGCCGCTGGCTGGCCACGTTCCAGAGAATGGTAGCGAGCCACGAGGAGCCGAAGCCGCTGGCCAGCGCAATCCAGACGAAGAGCATGCCGTCGGGCTGCGCGTTCAGCGTGGCCACGCCGCTGCCCGCGATGAGCCACAGCAGCAAGGCGCCCAGGCCGGTCGACACGCCCAGCCAGTTGGCCCAGTCGGTCGCGTTCAGTTCGGTGTGGCGCTGCAGCCAGGCGGCGTTGAGCAGGCCGTACACCGTCCAGCTCACCATCGAGGCCACCGCCAGCGCGATGCCCCAGCCGAAGCGGGCGCCGGTCGCCTCGCCCGCGCCGTGCTGCGCCGACCAGGCGCCGTAGATCATCAGCGCGATGCCCGCGCCGGTGAGCAACAGCCCCGGCAGCAGCGCACTCATGCGCAGTCCCGCGGGGCGGCCCAGCAGCATCATCCAGACCGGAATCGTGCCGATGATGAGGCTCGGCACCTCCGTGCCCGCCGCCTGGATGCCGAAGGCCAGCAGCAGGTAGTAACCGCTGAAGCCGAGCACGCTGAGCCCCAGCGCCGTCAGCGCCTGCCGCCCGTTGGGCCAGCGCGATGCGGAGGGCCGCGTGAAGATCGCGAGTCCCGAGATGGCGCCGAACACCAGGAAGCGCGCGGCGGTGATGTCGACCATGCCGAAGTGCCCCACCATGCGTGGCGCCACGAACACCAGCCCCCAGAGCGCCCCCGCGCCCAGGCCGGCGGCGATGCCGATCCAGGCCCTGGGGCTCAGAGCGCGAACCCGTCGTCGGCCGCGATGACGGCGCCGTTCACGAAGTGGCTCTGGCCGCTGGCCAGCAGCACGATCAGGCCGTCGAGATCTTCGGGCTTGCCCACGCGCTTGCGCGGCAGCATGTTGACCAGCTTGGTGCCGCCCTCGGTGCTCCAGTGCTCCTCGTTGAGCTCGGTCGTGATGTAGCCCGGGCACAGCGCGTTCACGTTGATGCCGAAGCGGCCCCATTCGAGCGCCATGGCCTTGGTCATCTGCACCACCGCGATCTTGCTCATGCAGTAGGTGCCGATCTGCGGCATGACCTTGAGCGCCGCGGCGGATGCGATGTTGATGATGCGACCGCCGATGTAGGTGCCCGGCGCCGTGCCCCTGGCGCGCGCCAGCATGCGCTTGCCGACTTCCTGCGCCACGAAGAAGGAGCCCTTCACGTTGGTGTCGAAGATGTAGTCGTAGTCGTCGGGCGTCACGTCCTGCAGGCGCTGCGTGGTGCTCACGCCCGAGTTGTTGACCAGGATGTCGATGGGGCCCACTTCGGTCTCGGCGCGCGCCACGGCCGCCTTGATGCTGCCGATGTCGGTCACGTCGAGCTCGACCACATGGGCATCGCCGCCCTCGCCTTCGATGCGCGCGCGCAGCTCCTTGAGCTTCTCGACGCGGCGACTGGCGAGCACCACCGCGGCTCCGGCACGCGCCAGCGTTTTCGCGAACTGGGCACCGAGTCCGCTGGAGGCGCCGGTGACGAAGGCCACGCGGCCGGAGAGATCGATGCTGTAAGCCATGAACAGGGTCCTGTGGAGTCGCGCAGGTGACGCGGGAAAGCCCGCCCGCGAGCGGTAGGGAGCATGCCTGGAGGCGACAGGGGGCCTGCCTGGACGCCGCATAAAATGCCCCGCAATCCCGGGAAGCCCCCGCGTCTCGAAAAATCATTATCGATCCAACCCAGATGACCCACGACGAAATCCTCGCTCAGTTCGGCCCTCGCGAAGCCATGGAATACGACGTGGTCGTGGTCGGCGGCGGCCCCGCCGGCCTGTCGACCGCGATCCGGCTCAAGCAGCTGGCCGCGCAGCACGAGAAGGAGATTTCGGTCGTTGTGCTCGAGAAGGGCTCGGAGCCCGGCGCGCACATCCTCTCGGGCGCCATCATGGACCCGCGCGCCCTCAACGAGCTGCTGCCCGACTGGAAGGAACTCGGCGCCCCGCTGAACCAGCCGGTCACCGACGACGCGATGGTGTTCCTGGGCGAGAAGTCCGGCCTGCGCACCCCCAACCTCTTTCTGCCGGCCTGCTTCCAGAACCACGGCAACTACATCATCAGCCTGGGCGCCTTCACCAAGTGGCTGGCGCAGCAGGCCGAGAACCTGGGCGTGGAGATCTTCCCGGGCTTCCCGGCTGCCGAAGTGCTCTACAACGAAGACGGCTCGGTGCGCGGCGTGGCCACCGGCAACATGGGCGTCGGCAAGGACGGCGAGCCCACCGAGAACTTCCAGCTCGGCATGGAGCTGCTGGGCAAGTACACCGTGTTCGCCGAAGGCGCGCGCGGCCACCTGGGCCGCCAGCTCATCGCGAAGTACAAGCTCGACGCCGGCAAGGACCCGCAGACCTACGGCCTCGGCGTGAAGGAAGTCTGGGAGATCGACCCCAAGCGCCACCAGCCCGGCTTCGTGCTGCACACCGCCGGCTGGCCGATGAAGAGCGACACCTACGGCGGCGCCTTCCTCTATCACATGGAGGACAACAAGGTCACCATGGGCTTCATCACCGGCCTGGACTACAGCAACCCCTACCTGAGCCCCTTCGAGGAAATGCAGCGCTGGAAGCTGCATCCCAACATCCGCTGGTACCTCGAAGGCGACGAGTCCAAGGGCATCAAGCCCGCCAAGCGCATCGGCTACGGCGCGCGCGCCATCACGGCGGGCGGCCTGATGTCGCTGCCCAAGACCGTGTTCCCGGGCGGCGCGCTGGTCGGCTGCGAGGCCGGCTACCTCAACGTGAGCCGCATCAAGGGCAGCCATGCCGCCATCAAGACCGGCATGCTGTGCGCCGAAGCCGCCTTCGACGCGGTCATGGCCGGCCGCCAGCACGACGAGCTCACTGCATACCCTGCCGCCTTCGAGAAGAGCTGGCTGCACGCCGAGCTGAACAAGGCGCGCAACTTCAAGGCCTGGTTCAAGAAGGGTCTGGGCATCGCGACCTTCATGAACGGCGTCGAGCAATGGCTGCTGAAGGGCCACATCCCATGGACGCTTCGCCGCGACAAGCCCGACCATCTGTACCTGAAGCCCGCGTCGGAGTGCAAACCCATCGTCTACCCCAAGCCAGACGGCAAGCTCACCTTCGACCGCCTCTCCAGCGTGTTCATCAGCAACACCAATCATGAGGAGCAGCAGCCGGCCCACCTGACGCTCAAGGACCCGACGGTGCCGGTGAACGTCAACCTCGCGAAGTTCGCCGGTCCCGAAAGCCGCTACTGCCCCGCCGGCGTGTACGAGTTCGTCGGCACCGACGACGGCAAGCAGCGCCTGCAGATCAACGCGCAGAACTGCGTGCACTGCAAGACCTGCGACATCAAGGACCCGACGCAGAACATCGTGTGGGTCACGCCCGAAGGGGGCGGCGGCCCGAACTACGTGGGGATGTAAGGCCCCGGCCCTCTCCCAGCCTATTCCCGCTTCTTCCCGCTCGAGGCCCTCTTCGGAGGGCTTCTTCTTTGGCATCGCCGGAAGGCCTGCCGCCTTCAGGCAAGGTACGAGGCGACTTCCTCGGGCATGAGCAAGCGCACGAGCGACACACGCGACTTCTGCTCCGAATGGAGCACGCGATTGAACCCGTTCCAGGTGCGGCTGGGCTTGTCCTGAGTGTCCAGCGCCACCAGCACCAGCCGGCCCTGCCTGCGGGCGTTTTCGCGCAGCGACCCCTCGCCCCATGACCACGCCATGGGATCGACCAGCTCGCCGTTCCTGAAGGCATGGGCCTGCAGCCACAGGTACTCCGCGCAGTCGGTGTCGCGGCTCGCGTTCGCATGCGCCTCGCGCGCGGGCGGCTCGATGCCGAGCGCCTTGGCGTGCTTGCGCATCAGCTTCTGCAGCAGCGAGAACGCGTGGAAGTTGTTGTTGATGGCATGGGCCTTCACCACCATGCCCGTGCCCGAGGCGGGAAGCAGCACCACCAGTTCGTCCTCGTAGGCCAGCCCGGCGGCACCCTGCAAGAAGTGCAGCCCGTCGATCGGCAGAGAGTCGTTCACGGCCATCGCAACGATGCGCGCGACCAGTTCGTCGTCGGACAGCAGGGCGCGGTGGTTGCGCACGTCGCGCATGAGCATGGTCATCAGCGGAAGTACCAGCAAACCGGCCGCGGCCTGCCGCGCCTCGACCTCGAAACGCTCCTGCGCCGACAGCGCGCCGAGCGCAGCTTCGGCGGCCTGCCATTCGGCGACATCTTCCGGGTCTGCCTCATCGTCGTCCTCCTGCGGCTGCGTCGCGCAGAAAGGCTCGAGCGAGACGAGCAGGCCGGCCATGAGTTCGAGCGCCGCGCCGAAGAGCAGGTGCGGATCGGCCCCGTCCTCCACGAGCGCGCCGCAGAACAGCGCCAGCAGCGCGGCCCGGTGAGGATGCAGGTGAGGCAGTTCGGCGGCCGCCAGTTGCAGCACATCGTTCTTCTCGGGGCTCTTCATCGCCAAGAGGTAGAAATCCCTGATCTCGTTGCGCGAGAAGAACGAGGACCGGGTGTCGAGGTCGGCTTCGCCGAGCACCGGCTGCCGCAGCGTCTGCAGGAAATCGGGTGGAAACTTCATCGTCATGTCGTCGTTGTTTCTACACCGGGGTCGGGCTTTCGCAGCGGAACGAGGCTGCGCGCCACGAACCCCGCGGCCACTGCGCCGAAGATGGCACCCGGCAGCGAGAAGGCCGGCCCTGCCAGCCCGCCGAGCGCTCCCGCGCAACCGCCCAGGAACATCCAGGCAAGCAAGCTTCGCCTGCGCCGGTACTGTGGTGAAGGCTTCTCGGCGAACATGCCGTTCGCGACGAGCCATGCCACGGCGAGAAGCCACAAGACGATGACCGTGAGCATGCAGAGTCTCCTGTCGATGAAGGGCGCTCGGGCGCGGCGGGTTCCAATGGGCGGCCTGCGATCGAGCATGCCACAGGCCTGCCGCCCTCGCCGCTGCCCGAGATCGAACGGGAAATGCGCCGCACGCTTATCCTCGGCGCTCACAGGAGACAAGACCCATGCAGATCATGATCACCGGCGGCGCAGGCTTTCTGGGTGCGCGCCTCGCTCGCACGCTGCTGAAGCAAGGCAGCCTATCGCTGGCCGGCGCGCCGGCCGCACTCATCGAGCGCATCACGCTGGTCGACCGCGCGGCACCGCCGGCCGACCTCGCGGCCGACACCCGCATCAGGGCCATCACCGGCGACCTGAACGACCAACTCTCGGCGCAGGCCGATGCCACGCCGTGGCGAAAGGCCGACGCCATCTTCCACCTGGCGGCCGCCGTGAGCGGCGAATGCGAGGCCGACTTCGACCTCGGCATGCGCAGCAACTTCGCCGCCACGCATGCGCTGCTCGAACGGGTCCGCGCCCTGAATACCAAGCCGGTACTGGTGTTCGCCAGCTCGCTCGCGGTGTTCGGCGACTCGCCCGAGCAGCCGCTGCCGAAGGTCATCGAGGACCACACGCTGCCCACGCCGCAGACCAGCTATGGCATCCAGAAATTCATTGGTGAACAGCTGATGGCCGATTTCACGCGAAAGGGCTTCGTGCGCGGGCGCAGCGTGCGGCTCATGACGGTGAGCGTGCGGCCGGGCAAGCCCAACGGCGCGGCCTCGGGCTTCTTCAGCGGAATGATCCGCGAGCCGCTGGCGGGCCTGTGCGCGGCATGCCCGGTGCCCGATGAGACGCCTGTCGCCATCGCGTCACCGGCTCGCACCATCGAGGGCATCATCCGCGCCGCCGAGGCAAGCGATGCGCAATGGGGCCCGCGCACCGCGCTGAACCTGCCTTCGCTGTCGACCACGGTGGGCGAGATGGCCGCCGCGCTGGAGCGCGTGGCCGGCAAGGCCGCCACCGCCCTGCTCGACCGCACGCCCGACCCCACGATCATGCGCATCGTGAAGACTTGGCCGGGACACATCGAGACGGCACGCGCCAGGGCATTGGGGCTGACCGCGGACAACAGCTTCGAGGCCGTCATCCGCGAGTACGTCCGTGAAAATCCCGACGCGGTGAAGCTTCCGATTGCGGCATAGTCACGGCAAGCGCGCCTGACGCGTTCCTGCCCCCAACTCCCCGGAGACACCATGAAATTCGGCCCCATCGCCGCCGCTTGCCTTTCGCTCGCCCTGAGCTCGGTCGCCTTCGCACAGACGACCATGAAGATCAGCATCTCGACCGCGCAGAACTCGCACCAGGGCGTTGCTATCGACACCTTCGCCAAGGAAGTCGAGAAGCGCACCGGCGGGCGCTACAAGATCCAGACCTTCTACAACGGCTCGCTCGGCGGCGAGCGCGAGTCGATCGAGGCGGTGCAGCTGGGCACGCAGGAACTCGCGTTCTCGTCGACCGGCCCGGTGCCGAACTTCGTGCCCGAGACGAAGATCCTCGACGTGCCCTTCCTGTTCCGCGACAAGGCACACGCCCGCGCGGTGCTCGACGGCCCGATCGGCCAGGACCTGCTGACCAAGTTCGACGCCAAGGGCTTCAAGGCGCTGGCCTGGGCCGAGAACGGCTTCCGCCACATGACCAACAGCAAGCGCGACGTGAGGACGCCCGAAGACCTCAAGGGCCTGAAGATGCGCACGATGGAAAACCCTGTGCACATCGCCGCCTACAAGGGCTTCGGCATCATCACCACGCCCATGGCCTTCCCCGAGGTGTTCACCGCGTTGCAGCAGGGCACGGTCGATGGCCAGGAGAACCCGCTGCCGGTCATCATCTCGGCCAAGTTCGACCAGGTGCAGAAGCACCTGTCGCTCACGGGCCACGTCTACTCGCCCTGCATCTTCCTGATGAACAAGGCGAGCTTCGACAAGCTCAGCGCGGCCGACAAGCAGGCCTTCCTCGACGCAGCCAAGGAAGGCACCAAGGCCAACCGCGCGCGCGTGGACGAGGACGACGCCAAGGGTGTGGCCGACCTGCGCGCCAAGGGCATGACCGTGATCGACAACGTCGACAAGGCCAAGTTCGTCGCCGCGCTCGCGCCGGTCAATGCCCAGTTCGAGAAGGAATTCGGCAAGGCCAATCTCGACAAGATCCGCGATTACAAGTGAAAGACAAGTTCCTGAGCATCGAGCGCTGGACCACCGGCGCCTCGATGCTGATGGCCTGCGCGATGCTGGTCGTCGCGTCGAGCCTGGGCATGTTCCAGATCATCACCCGCTTCGTGCTGGAGCAGCCGGCCGAGTGGAGCGAGATCCTGATCCGCGTGAGCCTCATCTGGATGGTGTTCCTCGGCATCCCGAGCGCGTTCCGCCAGGGCGCGATGGTGAGCGTGGACGTTCTCTACCGCTGGAGCCCGCCGCGGGTGCGCCGCGTGCTCGACGCGGTGGTGAGCGTCGCCGCGCTGATCCTGATGCTGGTGGTGCTGTGGTGGGGCTGGGACTATGCGATTCGCGGACGCGTGCAGTCGATGGCCGGGCTCGAGAGCGTCTCGATGCTGTGGTCCTACCTGGCCTTGCCAGTGGGGTCGCTCTTCTGCCTGTTCGGCATCGTCGGTAATTTTCTCGACCCGAAGCGGCTCGAGCTGGAGACAGCGCAATGAGCACCGTGATGGTCGCGACGATGGTGCTGTGCTTCGCACTGTCGATCTCGGTGGCGGTGTCCATCGGGCTGGCGTCGATCCTGGGCATCCAGGTGACCAACGCCAACATGCTGATCTCCGTGAAGGAGATGTTCAACTCGATCAACAAGTTTCCGCTGGCGGCCATCCCGTTCTTCATCCTGGCCGGCAACCTGATGGAGACAGGCGGCATCTCGCGGCGCCTGGTGGAGTTCGCCAAGAGCATCGTGGGCGGAGTGCAGGGCGGCCTGCCGATGACCTGCGTGCTCACCTGCATGATCTTCGCGGCGGTGTCGGGCTCGTCGGTGGCAACCACCTTCGCGATCGGCGCCATCCTGATCCCGGCGCTCATCAAGCACGGCTACCCCACCTCGTACGCGGCGGCGCTGCAGGCCACCAGCGCGGAGCTGGGCGTGATCATCCCGCCGTCGATCCCGATTATTCTGTACGGCGTAAGCGCCGAGGTGTCCATCGGCGAGCTGTTCATCGCGGGCTTCGGGCCGGGCATCCTGATCAGCCTGGCGCTGATGCTGTTCGTGTGGGTCTACTGCAAGTGGAAGGGCTGGGGCAAGAACGACGGCGAAGGCCGCATGCCCTTCGGCCGTGCGCTGTTGCAGGCGGGCTGGGCGCTGCTGATGCCGGTGATCATTCTCGGCGGCATCTACGGCGGCATCTTCACGCCGACCGAAGCCTCCGCGGTGGCTGTGTTCTACGCACTGGTGGTGGGCATGCTGATCTACCGCGAGATCAGGCTGGGCGATCTCTACGCGATCCTGCGTAAATCGGTGATGTCGTCGGCAGTGATCATGTTCGTCATCGCCAACGCGGGCCTGTTCGCGTTCCTCATCACCCGTGCCGGCGTTCCCGACGCGATCGGCCACTGGCTGCAGGAGGTGCTGAAGTCGCCTGCGATGTTCCTGCTGGGTGTGAACGGGGCGCTGTTCGTGATCGGCATGTTCATCGAGACCAGCGCGGCGATCATCGTGCTCGCGCCGATCCTGGCGCCGGTGGCGGTGCACTTCGGCATCGACCCGGTGCACTTCGGCCTGATCATGGTGGTGAACCTCGCGCTCGGCATGATCACCCCGCCCTTCGGCGTGAACCTGTTCGCGGCCTGCACGGTGGCGCGCATCTCGCTCGACCGCATCGTGAAGCACCTCATTCCTTTCGTGCTGGTGATCCTGGGGTGCCTGATGGTGATCACCTACGTGCCGTGGATCTCGCTGGCGCTGCGGGACCTGGTCTACGCGAGATAGAGATAGTCATTCGCGGCGCAGGTACACGCTGGGCGGCACGCCCAGCGTGCGCCGGAACATCGCGGTGAAGGCGCTCGGGCTCTCGTAGCCGTGCGCCAGCGCCACTTCAAGGATCGACGCACCCGCCGCCAGTTGCGGCAGGCTCAGCAGCAGCCGCGCCCGCCGGCACCAGGCACCGAAGTTCATGCCCGTCTCGCGCTGGAACAGGCGCGCGAGTGTGCGGCTGTTCATGTGCAGGCGCAGCGCCCAGTCGTCGAGAGTGGCGGGCACAGACGGATCCCGCACCAGCTCCTCGCACAGCGCGGCCAGCCGGGCGTGGCGCGGCATGGGCACGTGCAGCGAGAGCGCCGGGGCGGCCTCGATCTCGTCGAGGATCAGTTCCATCACCCGCTCATCGCGCCCGCCCGGCGCGTAGTCCAGCGGCAACGACACGGCCGTGACGATCAGCTCCCGCAGCAGCGCGCCGACGTGGATCACGCGGCACTCGCCGCCCAGGTCGGCACGCGTGCCGGGCTCGACGAACACGGTGCGCATGCGCACCTCGCCAGCCATCTGTATCCGGTGCTCCATGCCGCCGGGCACCCACACGCCGCGCCCGGTGGGTACCACCCAGCTGCCGGCCGCGGCGCTCACCAGCATCACGCCCGAAATCGCATGGATGAGCTGCCCGCGCCGGTGCGTGTGCGGCGGGATGAAGGCGTCGCCGGCAGGGTCGGTCGCCAGCACCGCAACGGCGCGCGGGGTCGACTCGCCGTGCTCCGGACGGAGGTTGATAGCTGCCTGAGCTTCTTTGTCCATTTCTCGACGACGCTTGAGGATTCGTAGCGAGAACATCTTCTCATGGCTTCCTACGATGCTTTTTTCAACTCCTCCTGCCAACGAAAGAAGCATCCGTCATGAACAAGCGCCGACTCGGGCTGCTCACCGGCACCCATGCCGTCAACGACCTCTACCAGGGCCTCGTGCCCGCCCTGCTGCCCTTCATGGTGCTGGAGCGCGGCTACAGCTACACGGCAGTCAGCGGCCTGATGCTGGCGGCCACCGGCCTGTCGAGCGTGGTGCAGCCGCTGTTCGGCCTGTATGCCGACCGGCACCCGCGCAGCTGGCTGGTGCCCTCGGGCTTCCTGGTGGCCGCGTTGGGCGTGGTGCTGGCCGGCCTGAGCCAGAGTTACCTGCTGACCTGGATCGCGATGGCGCTGTGCGGGCTTGGCATCGCGGCCTACCACCCGCCCGCAACGGTGGCGGCGCGCGCGGCCGGCGGCGGCTCGCAGAAGGCGATGAGCGTGTTCTCCGTGGGCGGCACCATCGGCGCCTCGTTCGCGCCAGTGCTGGCGGCCACGGCCGTGGGCGGCGGCAGCCTGTCGCGCAGCTACCTGCTGGGCGTGCCGGCGCTGGCGATGGGCGTGGTGTGGTTCGCCGCAAACGCGCGGCGCGGGGCGGACTCGGGCAGCGCAGCAGCAGCGGCTGCACGCAAGGCCGGCGGCCATCTGATGAAGCCGCACAACGAATGGCGCGCCTTCGGGCTGCTGGTGGCGACCATCGTGGGCTGGTCGATCCCGTACGTCACGGTGATGTCGATGCTGTCGCTGCGCATCACGCGCGACCTGCACGGCTCGGCCTTCCAGGGTGCGGCGGCGCTCACCGCGTTCACGGCGGCGGGTGCCGTGGGCACGCTGCTCGGCGGCTGGCTGGGTGACCGCATCGGGCGCATGGGCACGATCCGCGCCGGCTACCTGCTCGCGCTGCCCTCGCTCGCGGGCATCGTGCTCGCGCCGGACGCCGGCT
>NZ_JASMRZ010000007.1 GCF_030462475.1 Variovorax sp. CAN15 | reverse complement strand
ACCTTCGCTCGGATGAACTCGAAATCCACCGCCGCATCGATCTTGCGCAGCAGGTGATCCTGCGGCACCAGCATCTCCAGCGTCACCATCTCCAGTTCCTGCTGCGCAGGTGTCGGGCTCTTGAGCATCCCGCCATTAAAAAGCACAAAACCCTCGCAACGCGAGGGCTTGAGGGTTTGTCAGCAGTCTGAGCCCGGCACTGCCGGGCTTTTTGTTTGGAAAGAGAACGCTCAGCTCTTCACTTCGAGCTGGTTGTCCACCGAGGTCACACCCTGCACACCCTTGGCGATTTCCTCGGCGCGCGCCTTGGCGGCGGCAGTGGGCGCCGGGCCCTTGAGGCTCACCGCGCCGGCCTTGGTGTCGACATCGATCTTGATGGCGCTCAGGTCCGGGTCCTTGGCAAGGCCGGCCGACACGGAAGCCGTGATGGCCGCGTCGCTCACCGTCGCGCTCACCGCGGCGCCGGCATCCTTGACCGCCTCCTTGGCATTGGCGGCGCCTTCCTTCACCTCGGCGGTGGTGCTGGACGACTCGACCTTGGCCTTGGCGTCCTTCAGGGCCTCGCTTGTCTTGGCCGCTGCCGTGTCGGCTGCCTGCTCGGTCTTCGCGACGGCGCTGTCGAGCTTCTCGCCGGCGGTGCGGTTGTCGGCCTTGTCGCAGCCGACCAGCGCGAGCGCGGCACCAGCCAGCAGCACGGCCGTCAGGGTCTTGGCGTACGGGGCATTGCCCGCGCGTTGAATGTTCGATGCGTTCATGGGAATCCTCCTGTCGCTTCTCGGAATGGAAAGAGCGCAAGCGAAAGCCAGGTGCGGCTTGCGCACACGGCCTTCGCTGCCCGGATCACAGCTTGTCGGCGCCCGACTTGATCGCGTCCTTGGCCTTTTCCTTCACGTCGCCGTAGGTCTTCTGCACCTTGCCGGCGGCCTGGTCGGCAATGCCCTCGCCTTCGAGCTTCTCGTTGCCGACGACCTTGCCGGCGACTTCCTTCAGCTTGCCCTTGGCCTCTTCGACGCGGCCTGCCACTTGGTCCTTGTTCATGTCGCTTCCTTCCTGATCGGGTGATGATGAAATCCGTGGGCCGGAATGACCCACTGGTTTCAATCTAGGCTCCCGCCGTTGGAGGCGAACGCCGACGGAAGCCCGAAGCGGTGTAGGACAACGAGGCTCAGGCGCTGACGATCCATCCTTCAAGCGGGTCGATGCCCTCCGGCAGCCCGTGGCCGGGGCCGGGGCTTGCGGCCCGCTGTCGGCCCCAGGCGGCCTGCAGAAGACACAGCACCGCGTCGATGACGTCGCCGCGCGCGTCCGCCAGCAGTTCCTCGCGCTGCGGTGCGGTGACGGCCAGCTTCAATCCGAGGCGGGGCGAGCCCGATTCGAGCGCGGCCAGCAGATCGGCCCTTGCGGCGCGGCGCTCGGGCGTCTGCTTGGCGAGGTCATCGCTCTTGTAGCTGCGTCGACCGACCAGTTCGCGCGCCAGCAGGCCGGGGTAGGCCTCCAGCGCGATGCGATCGGCACCCAGCCCCGCATGCAGGCCCGGAATGCGCGCACCGGCCGCCAGCAGGCGCGGCACGCCCGCATGGAGCATGTAGGCCACCGGCGGGTTGACCCATTTCATCGAGGGGCTGGAGCCCGCGGGCCCGTCGGCCTTGCGGTGCGCGAACTTGCCGCCCACCGGGCGCGCCGCGCAGAAGGCGGCGAAGGTCTCGCGGATCTCGGCGCGGCTCAGGCTGGCGTAGTGGGCCATCAGAGGCTCCCACTGCAGCGGCCATCGCAGATGCTCGACGAGTTCGCGCGGCAGGCTGAATGGAAAGTCGAAGCCGCCGGTCCAGGCCGGCGTGGCGCGCAGCCAATCGCCCCATGCGTCGAGCGTCGAAAAACGCTGCAGGCCGTGCAGCACGACCCGGTCGGTGCCGCTCGGCTCGCCCGTCGCGACGACGATGGGCTTGCGTGCCGCCGGCGCGCTCGAGAAGTCGCAGCCGAACAGCAGCACGGGCTCAGCCCAGGGCGAGCGCCACCACGCCGGCGGCGATGAACATCGCGCCCAGCAGCCTCAGCAGCCGGTCGCCCTCGCGCAGCAGATGGCCGCCGATGAGCGCGGCGAAGAGCATCGACACCTCGCGCGCCGGCGCCACGTGAGAGATGGGCGCCTGCTGCACCGCGTAGAGCACGAGCACGTAGGACACGGGGCTGATCGCCGCCACCAGCAGCGCGTATTTCCACTGGTCGCGCCACATGCGCACCGTGGTCGCGCGGTCCTGCAGCGCGGCGGGCAGCAGAAGCACGATGCGCACGAGGTTGCCCATGTAGTCGAGCAGGATCGGCGACATCGCGAGGAACTTGACCGCGTAGCTGTCGGCCACCGTGTAGGCCGCGATGAAGGCGCCGGTCAGCACGCCGTAGCGCATGCCCTTGTGCACCCGCGCACGCTGCGCCGGGTCGTGCGCCTTCTTCCACAGGCGCGGGCCGCCCGCGATGAGGAACACGCCGGCCACGACGCCGAGGATGCCGGCCACGCCGACGAGGCTGATCTTCTCGCCGAGGAAGAGCACCGCCACCAGCGAGGACAGCAGCGGCCCCGAGCCGCGCGCCAGCGGATAGACCACCGTCAGGTCCGACTTGCGGTAGCCGCGCAGCAGCACGATGAAATAGAAGACGTGCAGCACGCCGCTGAGCACGACGAAGCTCCACTCGGCCCGGCCCCAGCTCGGCACCACGTTCCAACCCAGCACGATGCCCAGCGGGGCCCAGATGACCATGTTGAACACGCTGGTCTGGAAGCTGAAGCGCGCGTCGCCATTCGCCTTCTTGGCGGCGATGTTCCAGCTGGCGTGGATGATCCCGGCTAGCAGGATCAGGGCGAACGCGGAGAGTGGCACCCCGGGGTCAGTGGCGGCCGACGATGGCGGCGGTGGCCATCAGCTCTTCGAGCAACGCCAACGAAACCTTGCCCGAGACCGCGTACGGGTTGAGCTCGGGCTTCTCGGAATACTTCAGCAGCGTCGAGGCGTTGAGCTTCGACAGGTTGACCTGCCCCATCGTCCAGCCGCCGAATCGGCGCTCGGAAATTTCTTCGTAGTGCAGCAGCACCACGTCCTTGTGGCGCGGATCGCGCTGGATGTGGCCGTAGAGCTCGGAGATGGCCATGCGGCCGCCCTCGATGGCCTGCAGGAAGGTGCCCGCGCCATAGCAGAGGATGCCGGTGATGCCGCAGGCGGTGTTGTGGCTGCGCGATTGCGTCAGGATCGACTCGATGGCCTCGGGGCTGGTGTCGACGGCGCGGCTGGCGTAGAGGAGTCGGACCAGCATGGCTCAGCTCTTTCTGGGAAGGAGAGAAAGGAATTCGCGGCGCAGGCTCGGATCTTTGAGGAACACGCCGCGCATCACGGAGTTGATCATCTTGCTGTCCATTTCCTTCACGCCGCGCCAGGCCATGCAGAAATGCTCGGCCTCCATGACGAGCGCGAGGCCGTCGGGCTGGGTCTTTTCCTGGATCAGGTCGGCCAGCTGCACCACGGCTTCTTCCTGGATCTGCGGACGGCCCATGACCCATTCGGCCAGGCGCGCGTACTTCGACAGGCCGATCACGTTGGTGTGCTCGTTGGGCATCACGCCGATCCAGAGCTTGCCGATGATCGGGCAGAAGTGATGCGAGCACGCGCTGCGCACGGTGATCGGGCCGACGATCATCAGCTCGTTCAGGTGCTCGGCGTTGGGAAACTCGGTGAGCGAAGGCGCCGCCACGTAACGGCCCTTGAACACCTCGTTGAGGTACATCTTGGCGACGCGGCGCGCGGTGTTGTCGGTGTTGTGGTCGTTCTCGACGTCGATCACCAGGCTGTGCAGCACGTCCTTCATCTTGACCTCGACCTCGTCGAGCAGGGCTTCCAGCTCGCCCGGCTGGATGAACTCGGCGATGTTGTCGTTGGCGTTGAAGCGCTTGCGCGCGGCGGTGATGCGCTCGCGGATCTTCACGGAGACGGGCGTGCCCTCGTCATCGTCGTTTCGATCGGGGCGCGGGTCGACGTCGGTTTTCCTCAGCATGGCGGGGATCGTACCAGTGAATGGCTCCAGACATTCGAGCCCGCAACGCCCGTCCCTTCTTGGAGCAATGCTATCAATTAAGGAGCGTGAAATCAGCCACCAGCGGAAGATGGTCGGACATGCGGGCCCAGATCGGACCGCGCGGCACGTTGCAGGCCAGCGGCTCCAGCCCGCGTCCGTAAACGAAGTCGAGCTGGGTCACCGGCAGGCGCGAAGGGTAGGTGAGCGTGCGCGGGCCGCGCAGGTCGCTGGTGTCGCGCAGGCCCATGGCGTTCATGGCATAGCGCATGCGCGCGCCCCAGTCGTTGAAATCGCCCGCCACCACCACGGCCTCGCCGGGCGGCACCTCGCGGTCGATGAACTCGCGCAGCCGCGCGATCTGCCGCACCCGGCTGCCCTTGATGAGCCCCAAATGCACCACGATGGCGTGCACCCGCCGGCCTTCCACGTCGATCACCACATGCAGCAGCCCGCGCTGCTCGAAGCGGTGGTCGGAAATGTCCTGGTGGGTGGTGCCCAGCACCGGCCAGCGCGTGAGCAGCGCATTGCCGTGCTCGCCGTGGCGCGTGACGGCATTGGTCTCGTAGACGGCGGTGTAGCCCTCGGGCGCCAGGAAGTCGGCCTGCGGCAGCTCGGGCCAGCGCGCGAACCGGGCTGCGGCCTGCCGGTTCATCTTGCGCACTTCCTGCAGGCAGACGATGTCGGCGTCGAGCTGCTCGATGGCATGGCCGAGGTTGTGAATCTCCAGCCGCCGCGCCGGGCCGATGCCCTGCACACCCTTGTGGATGTTGTAGGTCGCGACCCGGAGGTTCTGCTGCACCGCTGTCGCTGGGGCTGTCGCTGAAGCTGCTGCCGGCTGGTTCGTCATCGCGCAAATTCTGGCAGCAACAGAATGGCTTCGGCATTCGATGGGGAAAAGCAGGCGTCCGCCGCCTCGCGGTAAGGCAGCCAGCGCCAGTCGGTGTGCTCGCGCGGATCGAGCCTGGGCACGATGCGATCGGGCACGCGCAGGCCGAACAGGTGCTCGGTGTTGTGGGTGACGCCCGGCGCATAGCGGGCACGCCAGCGCGGATAGATCTCGTAGACGTTGCGCAGCTGCCAGTCGACGAGCTGCGAGGCCAGCGGCGTGCCTTCGCCGCACAGGATGCCGGTTTCCTCGGCCACCTCGCGCGCCGCGGTGAGCGCGAGCGGCTCGTCGGCCGCGTCCTTGCTGCCGGTGACCGACTGCCAGAAGTCGGTCTCGGCATCCGCACGCCGGATCAGCAGCACATCGAGCGCCGGCGTGTGGATCACGACCAGCACCGACTCCGGGATCTTCCAGGGCCGAGAACCAGTCGTCATTGGGGGCGCTCAGTTTTCTTCGCGGAACACCGAGGAACCGGCTTTGCCGGGCCTCAGGTGTTGCCCCCGGTAGGGGGTTGGCGAAGCGACACGAAGTGCGCGCAGCCTGGGGGCGAGCATCATGCTTGCGCGTTGCGCAGCTTGATGTGCAGCTCGCGCAGTTGCTTCTCGTCGACCGGGCTCGGCGCCTGCGTCAGCAGGTCCTGCGCGCGCTGGGTCTTGGGGAAGGCGATCACGTCGCGGATCGACTCGGCGCCGGTCATGAGCATGACCAGGCGGTCCAGGCCGATGGCAATGCCGCCGTGCGGCGGCGCGCCGTACTGCAGCGCGTCCAGCAGGAAGCCGAACTTGAGTTGTGCATCTTCGGCGCTGATCTTCAGCGCGCGGAACACCTTGCTCTGCACTTCCTCGCGGTGGATACGCACCGAGCCGCCGCCCATTTCGATGCCGTTGAGCACCATGTCGTAGGCCTTGGCGATGCACTTCTCGGGCGCGGTGTCCATGAGATCCTCATGGCCGTCCTTCGGCGCGGTGAACGGGTGGTGCACGGCGCTCCAGCGCTGGCCTTCCTCGTCGAACTCGAACATCGGGAAGTCGACCACCCACAGCGGCGCCCAGCGGTCGTCGAACAGGCCGGCCTTCTTGCCGAAGGCGCTGTGGCCGATCTTCACGCGCAGCGCGCCGATGGCGTCGTTGACCACCTTTTCCTTGTCGGCGCCGAAGAACAGGATGTCGCCGTTGCGCGCACCCGTGCGGGCGATGATCTCGGCCAGCGCGTTGTCGTCGAGGTTCTTCACGATCGGGCTCTGCAGGCCTTCGCGGCCGGCTTGCGCGTCGTTGACCTTGATGTAGGCCAGGCCCTTGGCGCCGTAGATCTTGACGAACTCCTGGTAGGCGTCGATCTCGCCGCGCGACAGGCCGCCTTCGGCACCGCCGCCAGGCACGCGCAGCGCCACGACGCGGCCGCCGGCCATGGTGGCGGCGTTGGAGAACACCTTGAACTCGACGCGCTTCATCAGCTCGGTGAGTTCGGTGAATTCGAGCTTCACGCGCAGGTCGGGCTTGTCCGAGCCGTACTTGAACATCGCGTCCGCATACGTCATGGTCGGGAATACCGGCAGGTCGATGCCCGCGGCGTTGCGGAACACGTTGCGGATCATGCCTTCGAACATCTCGCGGATTTCCTCTTCGGCGAGGAAGGAGGTCTCGATGTCGATCTGCGTGAATTCGGGCTGGCGGTCGGCGCGCAGGTCTTCGTCGCGGAAGCACTTCACGATCTGGTAGTAGCGGTCGTAGCCGGCCACCATCAGCAGCTGCTTGAAGAGCTGGGGCGACTGCGGCAGCGCGAAGAAGCTGCCGTCGTGCACGCGGCTGGGCACGAGGTAGTCGCGCGCGCCTTCGGGCGTGGACTTGCCGAGCATCGGCGTCTCGATGTCGATGAAGCCGTTGGCGTCGAGGAACTTGCGCGTTTCCATCGTCACCTTGTAGCGCAGCATCATGTTGCGCTGCATGGCCGGGCGGCGCAGGTCGAGCACGCGGTGCGTGAGGCGGGTGGTTTCCGACAGGTTGTCGTCGTCCAGCAGGAACGGGGGCGTGACCGAGGGGTTCAGCACCTTCAGTTCATGGCACAGCACTTCGATCTTGCCGCTCTTGAGCTGGTCGTTGGTCGTACCTTCGGGGCGAGCGCGCACCAGGCCGGTGATCTGCACGCAGTATTCGTTGCGCAGGTTCTCGGCCACGGCGAAGGTCGAGGCACGATCGGGATCGCACACCACCTGCACGTAGCCTTCGCGGTCACGCACGTCGATGAAGATCACGCCGCCGTGGTCGCGGCGACGGTTGACCCAGCCGCAAAGGGTGACGGTCTGGCCCAGCAGGGCTTCGGTCACGAGACCGCAATAGTGAGTACGCATGGCCATAGGAATCCATTCCGGCGCCTCGTGGGCGCGTTCGTTCTTTTATGAGTTGGAAGACTTCACCGCCACCGTGGTGGGGCCGCCTGGAACGACCACCCCCATCGAGACGATGTACTTGAGCGCTTCGTCCACGCTCATCTTCAGTTCGATGCAGTCGCTGCGCTTGAGCATCACGAAGTAGCCGCCCGTGGGATTGGGCGTGGTCGGCACGTAGACGCTGAGGAACTCGCCCTCGCCGAGATGCGCGGCGACCTCGTTGCCGGGCGCGCCGGTCACGAAGGCGATGGTCCACACGCCTTCGCGCGGCCATTGCACCAGCACCGCGGTGCGGAAGGCATTGCCGTTCTCGGAGAACAGCGTGTCCGACACCTGCTTGACGCTGGAGTAGATCGAGCGCACCACCGGGATGCGCCGCACCACGGCATCGCCCCAGCCGAGCAGGCGCTTGCCCACGAAGTTGCTGGCCGTGGCGCCCACCACCAGCAGGATGGCCAGCGTGAGCAGCACGCCCAGGCCGCGCACCTTGTGGTCGCTGAGCCAGACTTGCCACTGCTCGGGCAGCAGCCACAGCGTCTGGTCGAGCGTGCCGATGATCCAGTTCAGCACGCCGAGCGTGATGACCAGCGGAACGATGACCAGCAGGCCGGACAGCAACCATTTGCGCAGGGCGAGCATGGCGGTCGGGGGTTCTCTCAGTCGCCGCTCGGCACGGCCGGAGCGGGAGCCACGGCGGCGGGCGCCGGTGCGGGACTCGGCGCGGCGGCAGTGGCGGAGGGAGAAGAGGAAGAGGACGAGGACGAAGACTCGCCGGAGGCGGGCGACGCGGAAGACGCGGCCGGCTCGGACTTCTTGCCGCCACCATCACGGAAATCGGTCACGTACCAGCCCGAGCCCTTGAGCTGGAAACCGGCGGCCGTGACCTGTTTCTCGAACGCACTCGCGCCGCACGCCGGACACACCGTGAGGGGTGCGTCGGACATCTTCTGCAAAGCGTCCTTGGCGAAGCCGCAGGCGCTGCACTTATAGGCGTAGATGGGCATGGGAAATGAGGTCCAAAGGCGGCGCAACGGCCGCTCGCAAAGCCCTCGATTATAGGCGCTACCCTCCCGCCAGCGCTGCTTGCCCTTCCTTGTAGCGGCGCCGCTCGCGCGCGGCGATCAGGTAGCTGGAGGCCACCACGAAGATCGCCGCCAGCACGATCACCACCGTGGCCAGCGCATTGACCGTCGGGTCCAGCCCCAGCCGGGCGCGCGAGAAGATCACCAGCGGCAGGGTGGTCGAGCCGGGCCCGGACAGGAAGGCCGACATCACCACGTCATCGAGCGAGAGCGTGAAGCTCAGCAGCCACGCCGCCATGAGCGACTCCGCGATCATGGGCAGCGTCACCAGGAAGAACACCTGCAGCGGGCGGGCGCCCAGGTCCTGCGCCGCCTCCTCGTACTGCGGGTTGAGGTCCCGCAGGCGGGCGCCGATCACCACCGTGGCATAGGCCATGCCAACCAGCATGTGGCCCAACCAGATGGTCGTGAGTCCTCGCTCCGGGAAGCCGAAGACGCGCTGGGCCGACACCAGCATCAGCAGCAGCGACAGTCCGACGATGACCTCGGGCATCACCAGCGGCGCGCTGACCATGCCCGCGAAGGCCGTGCGCCCGCGGAACCGGGGAAAGCGCTCCAGCGCGAATGCGGCCAGCGTGCCCAGCAGGACCGCGCCGGTAGCGGTGCCCGCGGCGATGCGCAGCGAGACGAACAGGCCCTCCCGAATCTCGTCGTCGCCGATCAGCTTGTGGTACCAGCGCAGGCTGAAACCGGCCCAGACATTCGGTACCGGCGAATCGGTGAAGCTGAAGACGATCAGCGCGACGATCGGAAGATAGAGGAACGCAAAGCCCAGCGACAGCCAGATGCGGCTGGTCCAGCGACCGGCGGGTGTGGCGATCATGAGCCCAGCCCCTTCGACCTGGCCTTGGCCTGGCTGCTGTTGAGCAGCGCCAGCGGCACGATGATGAGCAGCACCATCACCACGGCCACGCTGGAGGCCATCGGCCAGTCGTTGTTGGAGAAGAACTCGTCCCACAGCACGCGGCCGATCATCAGCGTCTGCGGGCCGCCCAGCAACTCGGGAATGACGTATTCCCCCACGCAAGGAATGAAGACCAGCATGGCGCCGGCGACGATGCCACTGCGAGACAGCGGCACGGTCACCCGCCAGAACGCCTGCCAGGCCGTCGCGCCGAGATCCTGCGCCGCCTCGAGCAGCCGCAGGTCCATCTTCGAAAGCGTGGCATACAACGGCAGCACCATGAACGGCAGGTAGGTGTAGACCATGCCCAGCACCAGCGAGAACGGGCTGTACATGAATTGTCCGGCCGAAGAAATGAGCCCCAGCGGCAGCAGCACCCGGTCGGCATGCAGGTACGCCAAAGCCTGCCCGACCCAGCCAGTCTGGGCGTCGAGCAGGCCCTTCCAGGCATAGACGCGCAGCAGGAAGCTGGTCCAGAACGGCAGCATCACGCCCATCAGCAGCAGCGGCTGAAGGCTGGCCCTGGCCCGCGCCATGAAGTAGGCGAACGGATAGCCGATGCACAGGCAGATCAGGGTGGTGACCGCCGCGTAGACCAGCGAGTAGCCATAGGTCGCGAAATACAGGTCGTCCTGGAACAGCGTGATGTAGTTCTGCAGCTTCAGCGTGATCGACAGCTGCTGATCGGCCCAGCCGATCAGTTCGCTGATCTTCGCGCCGTCCATCTCGGAGAAGCTGATGCGCAGGACGATCAGGAAAGGCAGCAGGAAGAAAACCAGCAGCCACAGGTAGGGCATGCCGATCACGAGCTGGCGGCCTTTCAGGCGGCGGGGCCGGCTCTTCCCCTGGGTGGCAGTGGCAGCCATGGTCGCCCCTCCGCTCACTGCGTCAGCACGACCTGGGAGGTCGGCAGCCAATGGGCCCAGACGGCATCGCCCTGCGCGGGCAGGCCGTCACGGTGGCGGGTCTCGTTCTCCACGTTGACCTTGAGCATGCCCCCGCTTGCCAGCCGCAGGTGGTAGACGGTGTAAAGGCCGAAATAGGAAGAGGCCTCGACGGTGCCCCGCGCCTTGTTGTGCGCGCCCTCGGGCTCGACAGGGCTCAGGTGGATTTTTTCGGGCCGTACCGCCACCGTGACGGTCTGGCCCTGGTAGCCGGTGATTCCGTGGCCGACGCGGTGCAGCACGTCGGCGCACTGGATGTCGACATGGTCCGCCTCGTCGGCCACCACGCTGCCCTCCATGAGGTTCACGTTGCCGATGAAGTCGGCCAC
This sequence comes from Variovorax sp. CAN15, assembly GCF_030462475.1. Taxonomy (GTDB): domain Bacteria; phylum Pseudomonadota; class Gammaproteobacteria; order Burkholderiales; family Burkholderiaceae_C; genus Variovorax. The sequence goes on along the minus strand of NZ_JASMRZ010000007.1, from coordinate 170,714 downwards.
GAAGCGCGTGGCCGGGGTTTCGTACACATCGGCCGGCGCGCCGACCTGCAGGAAACTGCCCTCGCTCATGACCGCGATGCGCGAAGCCATGGTCATGGCCTCTTCCTGGTCGTGCGTGACCATCACGCAGGTCACGCCGACCTGCCGGATGATGTTGACCAGCTCGATCTGCGTGGCCTCGCGCAGCTTCTTGTCGAGCGCGCCGAGAGGCTCGTCGAGCAACAGCAGCTTCGGCCGCTTGGCCAGGCTGCGCGCCAGCGCCACGCGCTGCTGCTGGCCGCCCGAGAGCTGGTGCGGCTTGCGCCTGGCGAAGCTGGCGAGCTGCACCAGGCGCAGCATCTCGTCGACACGGGCGGCGATCTCGGCCTTGGGCAGCTTGTCGCGACGCAGGCCGAAGGCGATGTTGTCCCAGACCGTGAGGTGTGGAAACAGCGCATACGACTGGAACATCATGTTCACCGGCCGCTTGTACGGCGCCAGGCCAGCGAGGTCGTTGCCGTCGAGCAGCACTCGCCCCGACGAAGGCGATTCGAAGCCGGCCAGCATGCGCAGCAGGGTGCTCTTGCCGCAGCCCGAGGAGCCGAGCAAGGCGAAGATCTCGCCGCGCGCCACGTCCAGGCTGACCTCGTTGACTGCGCGAAAGTCTCCGAAATCCTTGGTGACGGCCTCGATGCGCAGGAAGGCACCTGCCTCGTTGGGAACACTCATGACGACTCTGTCGGCTCGCTCAGCGGTTGGCCTTGAAATTGGTGAAAGTGCGAGTGATCAGCCGCAGCGTGGCCTGGTCGGGCGTGTCCGGCGGGATCATTTCCCCGAGTGCGGAAGCCGGCGGGAACACCGCCTTGTCCTGGGCCAGCGCCGGGTTCACGAACTTCATCGCCGCCTTGTTGGGGTTGGCATAGAACACCTTGTTGGTGAGCGATGCATGCACTTCCGGCCGCAGGATGTAGTTGATCCACTTGTAGGCGTTCTCGGGATGCTTGGCATCCTTGGGAATGGCCATCGTGTCGAAGAACAGGAGTGCGCCGCTCTTGGGCACCAGGGCCTCGAGCTTCTGCGGATTCTTCGCCTTGGCCGACTTGTCCTTGGCGATCATGATGTCGCCCGACCAGCCGATGACGGCGCACAGCTGGCCCTTGGCCATCTGGTCGATGTAGTCGGAGCCCGAGCCCGAGAAACGCGTCACGCTGGGCCGCACGGCCTTGAGCATGTCGCCCGCGGCCTTGTAGTCGGCCGGGTCCTTGCTGCGCGGGTCCTTGCCGATGTACTTCAGGGCGATCGGCAGGATCTCGGAGGCAGTGTCCAGGAACGAGATGCCGCAGCTCTTGAGCTTCGAGGCGTACTCCGGCTTGAACACCAGGTCCCATGCGTTGTCGGGCATGGGCATGCCGCCCAGCGCCGCCTTCACCTTGTCGGCGTTGATGCCCACCGTGGTGTAGCCCCAGAGCCAGTCCACGATGTAGTCGTTGCCCGGGTCCATCTTGGCCAGCTGGGCCTGGATCGCGGGGTCGAGGTTGGCGAGATTGGGGATCTTCGACTTGTCCAGTTTCTGCAGCAGGCCGGCCTGGATCTGCATCTTGGCGAAGTGCGAGCCGGGCACGACGATGTCGTAGCCGCTCATGCCCGCCACCAGCTTGGCATGCAGCGCCTCGTTGCTGTCGAACAGGTCGTAGCGGACCTTGATGCCGGTTTCCTTCTCGAAGTTCGCGACGGTGTCCGCGGCTATGTAGTCGCCCCAGTTGTAGATGTTGAGGACCTTCTCTTCCTCGGCACGGACGGCGGCCGTGCCCAGCACGGCTGCGGCAACGGCGAGCGCACCGAGAACCCGGCCAGAACGCAGCGACATCGATTTCATGGAACTTATCCTCCGGAAAAAAAAGTGCGAGAGATGGGCCGGCGCCTAGAACAGACGCACGCGCACCAGCAATTGCATGGCGAGCAACCCCAATACAAAACCTATGCCACCGTAGACGATGGTCTGCAGCAACCGGTTGGTGCGCTTCTGTTCGGCCAGCAGTTCGAGCAGCTCGCGGCGGTTGTCGGCCGGGCGATTCTCCAGGAAATCGTGCAGCAGTCGAGGCAATTGGGGCAGCAATTTGGCGTACCGGGGCGCCTCGGCCTTGAGCTGCTGCAGCAGCTTCCTGGGTCCGATCTGGTCGACCATCCACTTCTCGAGGAAAGGCTTGGCCGTGGCCCAGAGGTCGAGTTCGGGATCGATGTTGCGCCCCAGGCCCTCGATGTTGAGCAGCGTCTTCTGCAGCAGCACCAGCTGCGGCTGGATCTCGACGTGGAAGCGCCGCGAGGTCTGGAACAGCCGCATCAGCACCATGCCCAGCGAGATTTCCTTCAGCGGCCGGTCGAAGTACGGCTCGCACACCGTACGGATGGCCGCTTCGAGTTCGTCGATGCGGGTGCCCACCGGAACCCAGCCGCTTTCCAGGTGCAGCTCGGCCACGCGCTTGTAGTCGCGCCGGAAGAAGGCCACGAAGTTCTGCGCGAGGTATTCCTTGTCCGACTCGGTCAGCGTGCCGATGATCCCGAAGTCCAGCGAGATGTAGCGCCCGAAGGTTTCGGGCTCCAGGCTCACCTGGATGTTGCCGGGGTGCATGTCGGCATGGAAGAAGCCGTCGCGGAACACCTGCGTGAAGAAGATGGTCACGCCGTCGCGCGCCAGCTTGGGAATGTCGACGCCGGCCGCGCGCAGACGCTCCATCTGCGCGATGGGCACGCCCTTCATGCGTTCCATCACGATGACCTCGGGGTGGCAGAAATCCCAGAACATCTCGGGGATCAGCACCAGGTCGAGCTCGGCCATGTTTCGGCGCAGCTGGGCCGCGTTGGCGGCCTCGCGCACCAGGTCGAGCTCGTCGTGCAGGTACTTGTCGAACTCGGCCACCACCTCGCGCGGCTTCAGGCGCTTGCCGTCGGCCGAGAGGTTCTCGAGCCAGCCGGCCATCATGGCCATCAGCGCCAGGTCTTTCTCGATCACGCCGCGCATGCTGGGGCGCAGCACCTTCACCGCCACCTCGCGCTCTTCGCCCTCGTTGGTGCGGATGGTCGCGAAGTGCACCTGCGCGATCGACGCGCTGGCGATGGGCGTCTCGTCGAACTGCACGAACACGTCGCTCACCGGCCGGCGAAACGCGCGCTCGATGGTGGCGATGGCCACGGACGAGGGAAAGGGAGGCACCCGGTCCTGCAGGAAGGCCAGCTCGTCGGCGATGTCGGGCGGCAGCAGGTCGCGCCGGGTCGACAGCACCTGGCCGAACTTCACGAAGATTGGGCCGAGGCGCTCGAGCGCCTCGCGCAGCCGCTGGCCGCGCGGCGCATCGAGATTACGCCCGAAGGAGAGAACGCGCGTGACACCGCGCACCCAGGGCTTCTGGAAGTTAGAGAGCACCAGTTCGTCGAGGCCGTAGCGCAGCGCGACCCAGACGATGAAAAGGCCGCGGTAGAAGCGCCTCATTCGGCGTTGCCCGCCGGACCGGCAGCCGAGCCGCCGGCCTTGCCGCCGCCGGCACGGTTGCCGACGAACTCGCGCAGCGCGTCGACCACGCGCCGCACGGCATTGCCCAGCGTGTGCGCGGGCACGTCGCCGATCACGCGGGCGAGATCGTCCTCGATGTCCCAGCGCACATGGTCGACCAGCCAGTTGACTTCGGCCGCCAGCTGCACGTCGCCGATGATCTGCACGGCGGGCTTGTCGCCGCGCAGCGCTGCGCGGGCGATGTCGAAGGGGGAGTCGTCGGTGACGGTGAGCGTCAGCTCGGGCACCGAGCCGGCCGGGGCCAGGTCGAGCAGGCCGGCCGGCGTGGCCACCAGCTCCATGGTCACGAAGCGCCACTGGAAGCGCACCACCCGCCCCTGCTGGCGCAGCAGCCGCTGCTGGGCCTCTGGCTCCTGCTGGAGCACGTGGTTGAGGAACAGAACCGCGCGGTTCTGGATCTCGTGGACCGCCCAGTCCGGGGGCTGCAGGCGCTCGCCAATGGTGTTGAAGAGGTCGCCTAGAAAAGAAAATGGGGACGATGGTGTGGCCATGTCCCCATTATCCCGCCTGTGTCGCAGCCCAGAGAGCGCCGGGCCGCGTTTCAGGTTTTTCCTGGCCTGCCTGCCCGATTGCCTTATTGCAGTGCCTGAACGCCGGCTACGAGCCAGCCGCCGTTGCCGCTGACAGGCTTGGTCATGTTCCACACTTCGCGGAACGGGCCCGGGCCGGCCGAGGCGTCTTCACGGATCATGCCGGAGAACTCCACGCTGGCCATGTAGGCATCGGGCAACTCCTCGATACCGAGCAGCTTGGCATCGAGCATCACGACTTCCGTCTTGTTCGAGGCACCGCCGGTGTGGCTGGCGCGGTCGGCCAGCTGTGCGCGGATTTCATCGACCATGCCGTCGGTCATCATCGAACGCAGCGTCGACACGTCGGCACGGTCCCACGCGTCCTGCAGCGTCACGAAGTTGCGCTTGGCCGCACCGAGGAAGCCGTCGACGTCGAAGCCGGCGGGAATGCCCCACGACTGCGAACCGCCGAGCGCCGAGCCGATCATGCTGCCGCCGGCTGCTGCGCCGGCCGCCGAGAGGCTGCTGCCATGCGGCGTAGCGTCGAAGGCCGCGTTGTTGCGCTCCCACGGGCGCGCAGATGCGTCGTTGCCAACGTTGGCCGGGCTGTACTGCGCGGGAGAACTCGCGTTGCTCGGGCTTGCACCCGCGCCCTGGAAGGCGAAGCCTCCCTGGCGGTTCCCGGCAGGCTGCGAGCGCGACTTGATCATGCGCCATACCACCACGCCAGCCAGTACCAGCAGGCCGATCAACAGGATGTTCGCGAAGCCGGCACCGAGGCCCAGCGAACTTGCGAGCCATGCGAGGCCCAGGCCGGCGGCGAGGCCACCGAGCATTGCGCCCCACGGTCGCTTCGGCGCGGCTGCTGCGGCTGGCGAGGGGGTTGCGGGTCTCGCCGCATTGGTCGCGTTCTGCTGCGCGGGTGCCGACGGCGACGCGGCCTCGCGCTGCGTCACGTTGGACGACTGGCGCCCCATCGACTTGCCGCCGCCCATGCGTGCAGCCTCGGCCTGGACGCTGACCAGGACCAGTGCGGCTGCCAGGAACAAAGAACTCAAACTCTTCATATCGTCGTCTCCTCTCGAGCGAAAGATCGCTTCATCAACACTTGATTCCAACATGGAGGGCAGCGATTCCCCCGGTCATGTTGTGATAGTCCACATGTCCGAAACCGCCCTCTTTCATGAGGGTCTTGAGCTCCTCCTGCGAGGGGTGCATCCGGATCGATTCGGCGAGATAGCGATAGCTCGCGTCGTCTCCCGCCACGAGCTTGCCCAGCCTTGGCAGCACGTTGAAGGAGTACCAGTCGTAGGCCTTCGCGAGCGGCTTCGCGACCTTCGAGAACTCGAGCACCAGCAGCTTGCCGCGCGGCTTGAGCACGCGGTTCATCTCCTTGAGCGCGGCGTCCTTGTGCGTCATGTTGCGCAGGCCGAAGGCCACCGTGACCACGTCGAAGTGGTTGTCGGGGAAAGGCAGTTTCTCCGCGTCGCAGACCATGGTGGGCAGCGACACGCCGGCGTCGATCAGGCGGTCGCGGCCGGTGCGCAGCATGGCCTCGTTGATGTCGGTGTGGACCACCTGGCCGCTGGCGCCGACCTTCTTGGCGAAGGCCAGTGCGAGGTCGCCGGTGCCGCCTGCGATGTCGAGAACGCGCGAGCCTTCGCCCACGTTCGCGACCATGACGGTGTACGCCTTCCAGGCGCGGTGCAGGCCGGCCGACATCAGGTCGTTCATGATGTCGTAGCGCGATGCGACCGAATCGAAGACACCGCGAACGCGGCGGGCCTTCTCGCTTTCGTCGACTGTCTCGAAGCCGAAGTGTGTGGTACTCATGCGACCGATGTTAGGCCGGAAGCCTTCACATCAAGTCGACGACCCCGCGCGCACGGCGGACATTTGTTGCTTTTTCAGTCCCGCCCTTTCTGGGCATAGGGCTATCTTTTCAATAGCACCGCGCGGATTTTCGGGCGATTCCGCGCAAGGCTCAGTGACTGCCGCAGGCGTGGCCGCCCTTCTCGATCATCGGCGCGTCGCGATCGACACCGGCCTCGGCCAGGCGGCTTTCATACGCTGCCCACAGATCGGCCTGCTTCTCGCCCAGTTCGTAGAGCAGGTCCCACGAGTAGATGCCCGTGTTGTGCCCATCGCTGAAGGTCGGCTGCACCGCATAGTTGCCCACGGGTTCGAGCTCGACGAGCTCGACCTCGCGCTTGCCCGTCTGCAGCACTTCCTGCCCCGGTCCGTGGCCCTGCACCTCGGCCGATGGCGAATAGATGCGCATCAGCTCGAAGGGAATGCGGAAGGTCGCGCCGTCCGAGAAACCCACTTCGAGCACGCGCGACTGGCCGTGCACGGTGATCGATTGCGGCGTCGGTGCGCCCGGTTTCAAGCCTGCCATCAGAAGCTCCTGTTGCCCAAGCGTTCGATCATCGCAGCCTCGACAGCCGGCAGGTGCGCGGAGATGTCCGCTTCGAGCGCCGCATTGCGCTCGCGCTGCACCGGCGCCCACACCGAACCCGGGAAATGGCTGTCGTTCGAGAAGCGCGCGATCACATGCCAGTGCAGGTGCGCCACCATGTTGCCGAGCGCGGCGAGGTTGATCTTCGCCGGCTTCAGGTGCTCGCGCAGGCACTGCTCGACCACCGTCACGGCCTCCATGCACAGCGCGCGATCGACCGGGTCGAGGTCGGAGAACTCGGGCGCGTGCTCGCGCCACACCACGCGATAGAAGGCCGGGAAGCCCGCCTCCTCTGCATGGATCACGCGCAACTTCGCACCCTCGAACACGAGGCGCCCGCCCAGGCCCTCGCACAGCACGCAGCCCTGCACCTTCGCCGTCACACCAGCACCCGCTCGATGCCGCCCCGGTTGGCAGCTTCCACGTAGTTCGGCATCCAGTCTTCGCCGAGGATCTTGTTGGCCATTTCGACCACGATGTAATCGGCTTCGAGCAGCCCGTTGTTCAGGTCGTTGCCGTAGCGCGAAAGGCCCTGCAGGCAGCTCGGGCAGCTGGTGAGGATCTTCACGTTGTCCTTCTCGCCGACCTTGCCGGCATCGCGCAGCGCGGCCTCGCCCTTCTTCAGTTCCTCTTCCTTGCGGAAGCGGATCTGCGTCGAGATGTCGGGCCGCGACACGCCCAGCGTGCCCGACTCGCCGCAGCAGCGGTCGTTCTTGAGCACGTTGTCGCCGACCAGCGCCTTCACGGTCTTCATCGGGTCCTGCTGCTTCATCGGCGAATGGCAGGGGTCGTGGTACAGGTAGCCGCCGCCTGCCGCACCGGCGAGCGTGATGCCCTTTTCGAGCAGGTACTCGTGGATGTCGATGATCCGGCAGCCCGGGAAGATCTTGTCGAACTGGTAGCCCTGCAGCTGGTCGTAGCAGGTGCCGCAGCTCACCACCACCGTCTTGATGTCGAGGTAGTTGAGCGTGTTGGCCACACGGTGGAAGAGCACGCGGTTGTCCGTGATCATCTTCTCGGCCTTGTCGAACTGGCCGCTGCCGCGCTGCGGGTAGCCGCAGCACAGGTAGCCCGGCGGCAGAACGGTCTGCACGCCCGCATGCCAGAGCATCGCCTGCGTCGCCAAGCCTACCTGCGAGAACAGCCGCTCCGAGCCGCAGCCCGGGAAGTAGAAGACCGCCTCGGTCTCGGAGGTGGTCGCCTTCGGGTTGCGGATGATCGGCACGTAGTCCGCGTCCTCGATGTCGAGCAGCGCGCGCGCCGTCTTCTTCGGCAGGTTGCCCGGCATCTTCTTGTTGATGAAGTGGATCACCTGCTCCTTCACCGGAGCCGGCCCCAGCGAGGCCGGCGGCGCGGAAGTCTGCTTCTTCGCAAGGCCGCGCAGCAGGTCGTTGGCCATGCGCTGCGCCTTGAAGCCGATGCCCACCATGCCCGCGCGCACCGCCTTGATGGTCTGCGGATTGGTCGCGTTCAGGAAGAACATCGCGGCCGCGTTGCCGGGACGGAAGCTCTTCTGGCCCATCTTGCGCAGCAGGTTGCGCATGTTCATCGACACGTCGCCGAAGTCGATCTTCACCGGGCAGGGCGTGAGGCACTTGTGGCACACGGTGCAGTGGTCGGCCACGTCCTCGAACTCCTCCCAGTGCTTGATGCTCACGCCGCGCCGGGTCTGCTCCTCGTAGAGGAAGGCCTCCACCAGCAGCGAGGTCGCGAGAATCTTGTTGCGCGGGCTGTACAGCAGGTTGGCGCGCGGCACGTGCGTGGCGCACACCGGCTTGCACTTGCCGCAGCGCAGGCAGTCCTTCACGCTGTTGGCGATGTCGCCGATGTCGCTCTGCTGCATGATCAGCGACTCGTGCCCCATGAGGCCGAAGCTCGGCGTGTAGGCGTTGGTCAGGTCGGCATGCAGCGTCTCGGGCTTGCCGGCGGGCGCTCGCAGCAGCTTGCCCTTGTTGAAGCGGCCCTCGGGGTCGACCTTGGCCTTGTATTCGGTGAAGGGGCGCAGTTCCTCGTCGCTCAGGAATTCGAGCTTGGTGATGCCGATACCGTGCTCGCCGGAGATCACGCCGTCGAGGCTGCGCGCCAGCGCCATGATGCGCACCACCGCGGCATGCGCGGTCTGCAGCATGTCGTAGTTGTCGCTGTTGACGGGAATGTTGGTGTGCACGTTGCCGTCGCCCGCGTGCATGTGCAGCGCGACCCACACGCGGCCCTTGAGCACGCGCTTGTGGATGGCCGTGCACTCCGCCAGGATCGGTGCGAACTCGGCGCCCGTGAAGATGGCCTGCAGCGGCTGGCGCAGCTGGGTCTTCCAGCTCGCGCGCAGGGAGTGGTCCTGCAGCTGCGGGAACAGCGTGTCGACGTTCTGCAGCCAGCCGGCCCACAGCGCGCGCGTTTCCTGCACCAGCGCCACGGCCTGCGCAACGCGGTCTTCCAGCAGCTCGGCGGCGGGAATCTCGTGCGCGTCGTCGGTCTTGCCCAGCGGCAGGTTGCCGCGTGTGAGGAAGGCTTCGAGCTCGTCGGTGAGCGCGAGCTTGTTCTGCAGCGACAGCTCGATGTTGATGCGCTCGATGCCGTCGCTGTACTCGGCCATGCGTGGCAGCGGGATCACCACGTCTTCGTTGATCTTGAAGGCGTTGGTATGGCGGCTGATGGCGGCCGTGCGCTTGCGATCCAGCCAGAACTTCTTGCGCGCCTCGGGGCTGATGGCGATGAAGCCTTCGCCGCTGCGCGAGTTGGCGATGCGCACCACCTCGGAGGTGACGCGCGCCACCGCGTCGGCGTCGTCGCCCGCGATGTCGCCGAACAGCACCATCTTCGGCAGGCCGCCGTGCTTCTTCGACTTGGTGGCGTAGCCCACGGCCTTCAGGTAGCGGTCGTCCAGGTGCTCCAGGCCGGCCAGCAGCACGCCCGAGCGCTTCTGCTCGGCGAACATGAAGTCCTTGATCTCGACGATGCTGGGCACCGCGTCCTTCGCGTTGCCGAAGAATTCGAGGCAGACGGTGCGGGTGTGCGCCGGCATGCGGTGCACCACCCAGCGGCAGCTGGTGATGAGGCCGTCGCAGCCTTCCTTCTGGATGCCAGGCAGGCCCGAGAGGAACTTGTCGGTCACGTCCTTGCCGAGGCCTTCCTTGCGGAAGGTGCGCCCCGGGATTTCGAGGCGCTCGCTGCGCAGCTTGGTCTTGCCATCAGCCGCGTAGTACTGCAGCTCGAACACAGCGCTCTCGGCGTCGTGGATCTTGCCGAGGTTGTGGCCGATGCGCGTGACTTCGAGCCACTCGGCCTGGGGCGTGACCATGCGCCACGAAGCCAGGTTGTCGAGCGCCGTGCCCCACAGCACGGCCTTCTTGCCGCCCGCGTTCATGGCGACATTGCCGCCCACGCACGAGGCCTCGGCGGAGGTCGGGTCGACCGCGAAGACGAAGCCCGCGCGCTCGGCCGCGTCGGCCACGCGCTGCGTGACCACGCCGGCTTCGGTCCAGATGGTCGGCACCGGGTCGGCCAGGCCGGGCAGCGCGACGTGCTCGACCTCGGTCATCGCCTCGAGCTTCTCGGTGTTGATGACGACGCTGTTCCAGGTCAGCGGAATGGCTCCGCCGGTGTAGCCGGTGCCGCCTCCGCGCGGAATGATGGTCAGGCCCAGCTCGATGCAGCCCTTCACCAGCAGCGCCATCTCGGCCTCGGTGTCGGGGCACAGCACGACGAAGGGGTACTCCACGCGCCAGTCGGTGGCGTCGGTGACGTGGGCAACGCGCGAGAGGCCGTCGAACTTGATGTTGTCCTTGGCGGTGAGCCGGCCCAGCACGCGCGTGGCCTTGCGGCGCAGGGCGGCGACGTCGCGGAACTTGGTGTCGAAGGCAGCCACCGCATCGCCCACGAGGCCGGTGAGTTCGCCCACGAGCTGGTCGCGCGGCAGGTCGCTGTCGGGGGTGCGGCGCTTCTGCACCTCGGCCAGGCGGTGCCTGAGGGCATCGACCAGCTGGCCGCGGCGGCGCGGGTTGTCGAGCAGGTCGTCGACGAGGTACGGGTTGCGCTGGACCACCCAGATGTCGCCGAGCACCTCGTAGAGCATGCGCGCCGACCGGCCAGTGCGGCGCTCGGCGCGCAGGGTCTGCAGCAGTTCCCAGCCGCGTTCGCCAAGGAGGCGAATCACGATCTCGCGATCGGAAAAGCTGGTGTAGTTGTACGGGATCTCGCGCAGTCGTGCAGGCTCTGCGGCCTGCGACAACAGCGTGTTCAACGCGGTCGGAGCATTCATCGGGTGGGGCGCCTCGGCCGGGCGCTGCGCGCCCATAGCCGGGCTGGGGATTTTATTGCAGCGCCTGGAGTCTTGCCGCGCGGTGTCTGTTGCGGCCTTGCGGCAGGCGCGGCTTCCCGGGGGAGCCCTTCCCCCGGCATCGCCGGCGGAAGGGTCAGAACAGCACGCGGCTGCGGATCGTCCCGCCCACCTTCGCCAGCTTCTCCAGCGCCAGGTCGGAAGAGGCCGCGTCGATGTCCATCACCACGTAGCCGATCTTCTCGTTGGTCTGCAGGAACTGCGAGGAGATGTTGATGTGGTTGTCCGAGAAGATCTTGTTGATCTCCGACAGCACGCCCGGCACGTTGCGGTGCACATGCAGCAGCCGGTGCTTGCCCGGGTGCGCCGGCAGCGCCACTTCGGGGAAGTTGACCGACGAGGTCGAGGTGCCGTTGTCGCTGTACTTGACCAGCTTTTCCGCCACTTCCAGCCCGATGTTGGCCTGCGCCTCCATGGTCGAGCCGCCGATGTGGGGCGTCAGGATCACGTTGTCGAGGCCCCGCAGCGGCGACAGGAACTCGTCCTTGTTGCTGCGCGGCTCCACCGGAAACACGTCGATGGCGGCGCCCAGCAGCTTGCGGGCCTTCAGGGCCTCGGCCAGCGGATCGATCTCGACCACCGTGCCGCGCGAGGCGTTGATGAGAATGGCGCCGGGCTTCATCGCCGCGATCTCGGCCGCGCCGATCATCCACTGGGTGGCCTGCGTCTCGGGCACGTGCAGCGTCACGATGTCGCTCTGTGCCAGCAGTTGGTGCAGCTCGCGCACCTGGCGCGCATTGCCCAGCGGCAGCTTGGTGACCACGTCGTAGAAAGCCACGTGCATGCCCAGCGCCTCGGCCAGCACCGACAGCTGCGCGCCGATCGAGCCGTAGCCCACGATGCCCAGCGTCTTGCCGCGGATTTCGAACGCGTTCTCGGCCGACTTGAGCCAGCCGCCGCGATGCGCCACCGCGCTCTTCTCGGGCACGCCGCGCAGCAGCAGGATGGCTTCGGCCAGCACCAGCTCGGCCACCGAGCGGGTGTTGGAGTACGGTGCGTTGAACACCGCCACGCCATGCTCGCGGGCGGCTTCCAGGTCGACCTGGTTGGTGCCGATGCAGAAGCAGCCCGCCGCCACCAGCTTGTGTGCCGCGGCGAACACGTCGGCCGTGAGCTGGGTGCGCGAGCGGATGCCCAGGAAATGCACGTCGGCGATCTTTTCCTTCAGTTCGGCATCGGGCAGAGCGCCCGGCAGCGACTCGATGTTGGTGTAGCCGGCGGCGCGCAGCACCTCCACGGCCGAGGGGTGGATGCCTTCGAGCAAGAGGAACTTGATCCTGCTTTTGTCGAGGGAGGTTTTGCTGCTCATGGAGGTCTCTTGGAAGCCCCGGCCACGGCGACAGGCTAGGCCGAAAAAGGGAGGGCGATGCTAGCATGGTGCGGCGCAGCAAGCAGGTGCCCGAAGGGCCTGTTCTTCACCGGCCAAGGGGGTTTACCCGGGTTTCTCGCCGTGTGCACTCCGTGCGACAAAGCCGCAGAACCGTCACGTATGTAACCTAATATCGCCGGTTTACTTTTCCCTACAGGAGTCCTATGCGCTTCAAGACGCTCGCCATCGCCTCTGCGCTGGCCACCGCCCTGGCTGTGCCAGCCCTTGCCCAGGCCCAGACCGAGATCCAGTGGTGGCACTCGATGGACGGTGCCCTCAACGACTGGGTCAACGACCTTGCCAAGCAGTTCAACGAGAGCCAGAAAGATTACAAAGTCGTGCCCACCTACAAGGGCGAATACGACCAGTCGATGGCCGCCGGTATCGCGGCCTTCCGCTCGGGCAACGCGCCCGACATCCTGCAGGTGTTCGAAGTGGGCACTGCCACCATGATGTATTCCAAGGGCGCCATCAAGCCTGTGGCCGACGTCATGAAGGAAGGCGGCCAGAAGTTCGACCCCAAGGCCTACATCCCCGCGGTGGCCGGTTACTACACCGCTCCCAACGGCCAGATGCTGTCGTTCCCGTTCAACAGCTCGACGACGGTGTTCTATTACAACAAGGACGCCTTCAAGAACGCCGGCCTCGACCCCGAGAAGGCTCCCGCCACCTGGCCCGAAGTGGTCTCCGCGGCAGCCAAGCTCAAGGCCAGCGGCAGCCAGTGCCCCTTCACCACCTCGTGGATGAGCTGGGCGCAGCTCGAGAGCTTTTCGGCCTGGCACAACACCTCGTACGCGACCAAGAACAACGGCTTCGGCGGCCTCGACGCCCGTCTGGAGTTCAACTCGCCGCTGCACGTTCGCCACTTCGAGAACCTGGCCAACATGTCCAAGCAAGGCCTGTTCGTCTACAAGGGCCGCGCCAGCAAGCCGATCACCTCGTTCACCTCGGGTGAGTGCGCGATGTTCATCGGCTCGTCGGGCAGCTACGCCAGCGTGAAGCGCGACGCCAAGTTCAAGTTCGCCGAATCGGCGCTGCCCTACTACCCGGATGTGCAGGGCGCTCCGCAGAACACCATCGTCGGCGGCGCGAGTCTCTGGGTGATGTCGGGCAAGCCGGCCGCCAACTACAAGGGCGTGGCCGCGTTCTTCAATTTCCTGTCGAGCCCCAAGGTTCAGTCGGAAAGCCACATGCGCACCGGCTACCTGCCGATCACCACGGCCGCCTACGAGCTGACCGAGAAGACCGGCTTCTACAAGGAAAACCCGGGCACCGACGTGGCGGTGAACCAGATGATCAAGAAGACTACAGACAAGTCGCGTGGCGTGCGCCTGGGCAACCTGCCCCAGATCCGCGCCATTGAGGACGAGGAAACCGAGCAGATCTGGACCGGCAAGAAGACCCCGAAGGAAGCCCTGGACAGCGCCGTAAAGCGCGGAAACGAACTTTTGGTGAAGTTCCAGGCCGCAAACAAGTAAGCTCCACACCCGGACCGGCGCGAACGAATGTTCGTTTCGGTTCGTTTGACCCGCCACAAGCCAGGCTGCCTCGTGCAGTCCTGGCTGTTTGCTTATTTAGTGTGTCCGTGACCTGAACCTTCCTCTCCTATGGAAAAACGCGTCATCTTTCGTTCGAACTGGCTGCCCTGGGTATTGCTGGCGCCGCAGCTGATCATCGTCGGCGTCTTCTTCTTCTGGCCAGCCGGCCAGGCGCTGGTGCAGTCGCTGCAGCAGCAGGACGCCTTCGGCAACTCGGTGACGTGGGTCGGTTTCGACAACTTCGCTACGCTGTGGAACGACAGCACCTACCTGGCCTCGTTCCAGACCACCATCGTCTTCTCGGTGCTGGTGACGGTGCTGGGCCTGAGCATCGCCCTGCTGCTGGCGGTGTTTGCCGACCGCGTGGTGACCGGCACGCGCTTCTATCGCAGCGTGCTGATCCTGCCGTACGCGGTGGCACCGGTGGTCACCGGCCTGCTGTGGTCGTTCATGTTCTCGTCCTCCATCGGCATCGTCTCCTATGCGCTGCGCAAGGTCGGCTTCAACTGGAACCACCTGCTCAACGGCGACCATGCCATGGCCCTGGTCGTGATGGCCGCGGTCTGGAAGCAGATTTCCTACAACTTCCTGTTCTTCCTGGCCGGCCTGCAGTCGATCCCCAAGTCGCTGATCGAGGCCGCCGCCATGGACGGCGCGCGTCCGATGCGCCGCTTCTGGACCATCCAGTTCCCGCTGCTGACGCCCACCACCTTCTTCCTGCTGGTGATCAACATGGTGTACGCCTTCTTCGACACCTTCGCGATCATTGACGCCACCACCCAGGGCGGCCCCGGCAAGGACACCTCCACGCTGGTCTACCGCGTGTACTTCGACGGCTTCCGCGGCATGGACTTCGGCGGCGCCGCGGCCCAGTCGGTGGTGCTGATGGTGATCGTCATCGCGCTGACGATCGTGCAGTTCCGCTACGTAGAGAAGAAGGTGCAGTACTGATGACCGCCCCGATGCAACCTTTCCCTGCCCTCTTCTCCCGCGCGGAGGCCCGCCATGGTTGAGCGCCGTCCCTCTCTGGGCATCCTCGCGCACGCGATCATGATCATCGGCGTGCTGCTGGTGATGTTCCCGATCTACCTGGCCTTCATCGCCTCCACGCACACGCCGCAGGAGATCATGCAGGCGCCCATGCCGATCCTGCCAGGCAGCAACTTCTGGGAAACCTACAAGGCGGCGCTGACCGGCGGCGGCCACACCAGCGCCAACGTGTCGGTGGCGCGGATGATCTGGGTGAGCACGGTCATCACGCTCATCATCACCTTCGGCAAGATCAGCATCTCGCTACTGTCAGCCTTCGCGGTTGTGTACTTCCGCTTCCCGCTGCGCGGCCTGTGCTTCTGGCTGATCTTCATCACGCTGATGCTGCCGGTCGAGGTGCGCATCGGCCCGACGTACCAGGTCGTGGCCGACCTTGGCATGATCAACAGCTTCGCCGGCCTGTCGATACCGCTGATCGCGTCGGCGACCGCCACCTTCCTGTTCCGCCAGTTCTTCCTGACGGTGCCCGACGAACTGGTCGAGGCCGCGCGCGTCGACGGAGCGGGGCCGATGCGCTTCTTCAAGGACATCCTGCTGCCGCTGTCGAAGACCAGCATCGCGGCGCTCTTCGTGATCCAGTTCATCTACGGCTGGAACCAGTATCTGTGGCCGCTGATCGCCGCCACCAGCGAGGACATGTACCCCATCGTCGTGGGCATCAAGGCCATGATCGGCAACGGCGAGTCGCCGGTGGACTGGAACGTCGTGATGGCCACCGCCGTGCTGGCGATGCTGCCGCCCGCGGTGATCGTGGTGCTCATGCAGAAGTGGTTCGTCAAGGGCCTGGTCGATACCGACAAATGAAAAGCTGAACGAGAAAATGGCTGCAATTTCCCTACGCAACGTCATCAAGCGCTACGGCCACGGGCCGAAAGCCAACCAGGTCATCCACGGCGTGAGCGCCGAGATCGCCGACCACGAGTTCATCGTCATCGTCGGGCCCTCGGGCTGCGGCAAGTCCACGCTGCTGCGCATGGTGGCCGGCCTGGAGGAAGTCTCCGCCGGCGAGATCGCCATCGGCAACAAGGTCGTGAACCAACTCGAACCCGCCGAGCGCGACATCGCCATGGTGTTCCAGAACTACGCGCTGTACCCGCACATGAGCGTGTTCGCGAACATGGCCTACGGCCTGAAGATCGCGAAGGTGCCGCCGGCCGAGATCAAGGTGCGCGTCGACAAGGCCGCGAAGATCCTCGAGCTGGGCCATCTGCTGGAGCGCAAGCCGCGCGAGCTTTCCGGCGGCCAGCGCCAGCGCGTGGCCATGGGCCGCGCCATCGTGCGCCAGCCGCAGGTGTTCCTGTTCGACGAGCCGCTGTCGAACCTCGACGCCAAGCTGCGCGCGCAGACCCGCCTCGAAATCCAGAAGCTGCACCGCGAGCTCGGCATCACCTCGCTGTTCGTCACGCACGACCAGGTCGAGGCCATGACGCTGGCCCAGCGCATCATCGTGATGAACGGCGGCGTGATGGACCAGTTCGCCACGCCCGAGGAGGTGTACTCGCGCCCCGCCACCACCTTCGTCGCGAGCTTCATCGGCTCGCCGCCGATGAACCTGCTGAAGCACGCTCCGGGCGTGCGACCGGGCAAGATCCTGGGCATCCGACCCGAGCACCTGAAGCTCGACGAGAGCGGCTGGTCGGTACAGGTCGAGCAGGTCGAGCTGCTGGGCGCCGAACGGCTGGTGTACGGCCGCATCGGCGACGAGCAGATCATCATGCGCACCGACGAGGCCGACCATCCGCCGGTCGCGGGCGACACGGTGAAGATCGCCGCGCGCGAAGAAAAACTGCACTGGTTCGACGCCGGCTCGGGCAAGCGCGCAGACTGATGCTCGCCCCCAGGCTGCGCGCACTTCGTGTCGCTTCGCCGACCCCCTACCGGGGGCGGCACCGGCGGCCCGGCAAGGCCGGTTCCGCGGTGCCCCGCGAAGAAGCCGGGGCTTCACTCAAAGAATGACCATGAATTCCTGGCCCTACCCCCGCTGGGTCGCCCATCGCGGCGCCGGCAAGCTGGCCCCCGAGAACACGCTGGCCGCGTTCAGGCTGGGCGCCTCGCACGGCTACCGCATGTTCGAGTGCGACGCCAAGCTCAGCGCCGACGGCGTGGTCTTCCTGATGCACGACGCCACGCTCGAGCGCACCACCAGCGGCCACGGCAGCGGCGGCGCGCAGCCCTGGAGCGCGCTGGCGCAGCTCGACGCGGGCGGCTGGCATTCGCGCGCCTACGCGGGCGAACCGCTGCCCACGCTGGAGAACGTGGCGCGCTTCTGCCTGGCCAACGGGCATCTGCTCAACATCGAGATCAAGCCCACGCCGGGCACCGAGCGTGAAACCGGCGAAGCGGTGGCGCGCGAAGCGGCCCGGCTTTGGCACGGCGCGGCGGTGCCGCCGCTGCTCACCTCCTTCCAGGTCGAATCGCTCAAGGGCGCACAGGCAGTGCAGCCCGAGCTGCCGCGTGGCCTGCTGCTCGACAAGCTCTGGGACGGCTGGCTCGAGGCGGCCAGACAGTTGGGCTGCGCCGCCATCGTCTGCAACCACGCACTGTGGGACGCCACGGTGGTGGCAATGGTGCACGAGGCCGGCATGCGTGCGCTGAGCTACACGGTGAACGACGAATGGGCCGCGCAGCGGCTGATCGAACTCGGCACCGACGGCATCATCACCGACAGGGTCGATCTCTTTCCGCCAGCGGCCTGACGCGGCGACTATTACCAGTCCTTACGAAATGGCGGCTTCTATGATGCGGCCATGAGTTGGACCCCACGCTTCGCGCGCTTCTGCTTCTGCCTCGCGGCCCTGTTCATCTGCGCCGGCGCCCAGGCACAGCCGGACATCGGGAACGGAAACAACGGCAGCAGTGCCGCCGCGGCTGCCGCAGCCCCTGCCCCCACGGTCGCCGAGCTGCGTGCGCAGTTCACAAAGCTCAGCAACGCCGCCGAGACGGACGACGACGCACGCAAACTGCTCGCCCAGATCAACGACATCGGCGTGCAGGCCGACAAGTTCGTCGCCGCGCGCACTGGCGACCTGGCCGACCTGAACGCCAAGCTCGGCGAACTCGGCAATCCGCCCGCCGCCGGCGCCACCGAAGACCCCGACATCACCCGCCAGCGTGCGCGCCTGACGAAGGAGCGCAACGCGCTGGATGCCGACATCCGTCTCGCGCGCCTGCTGTCGGTCGACGTGCGGCAGCGCGGCACCGAGCTGGTCACGCAGCGCCGGGCGCTGTTCGAGGCGGAGCTCACCGAGCGCGCGGCCTCGCCGCTGACGGGCGAGTTCTGGAGCAGCCTGCGCGAGGCATGGCCGGACGACCTGGAGCGCCTGAAGGCGATGGCCTCCTCGGTGAACGACGGCCTGCTGGCCGCCACGCAGCCCGAGACCCGCCTGCCGGTGATCGCCGCGCTGGTCGGCGCACTGCTGCTCGGGCTGTTCGGCATCTGGGGTGCCGAAGTGCTGCTCACCTGGCTGGCCGCGCGCTACCTGCCGGCGGGGCGGCTGCGGCGCTCGGTGCTGGTGATCGGCATCGTCGCCAGCCACGTGCTGCTGGTGGCGGTGGCGGCGCATGGCTTCGTCGAGGTGCTCAAGGAGTTCGCCACCTGGGAGCCGCAGGCGCGCAAGGTGCTGCAGTCGGCGGCGCAGCTCCTGGTGTTCATGGCCTTCGTGATCGGCCTGGGCCGCGGGCTGCTGGCCACGCGCCGGCCCTCGTGGCGCCTGCCGCCCATTCCCGACGCCATGGCCATCCGGCTCGCCCCCCTGCCCTGGATGGTGGCGCTGGTGGCGGTACTGGCGTGGATGCCGGCCGAGGTCAACGCGCTGATCGACGCCAGCTTCGCGGCCGTGGTGGCCACGCACGTGCTCACGGCGCTGGTGCTGACGGCGCTGGTCGCCTCGGTGCTCTACCTGGTGAAGCCGCTGCGCGCCGACGCGGCCGAGGCCGGCCTGCCCGAGCGGCCGATGTGGGTCGGCCTGCTGGTGGCGCTGATCGGCGTGCTGATGATCGCGATCTGGGTGCTGGTGGCGCTCGGCTACGTGGCGCTCGCCAGCTTCCTGGCCTCGCAGCTGGCCTGGAGCGGCATCGTCGCAGCCGCCTTCTACGTGCTCTTCAAGTTCGCGGACGACGTGTTCATGGCCACGGTGTCGTCCCGCGCCGGCTTCGGGCAGCGGTTGCAGAAGAGCTTCAACCTCGCGCCACAGACGCTGGACCAGGCCGCCACGGTGCTGTCGGCGATCAGCCGCGTGGCGCTGTTCTTCTACATGCTGGTGGCGCTGGCCGCGCCGTTGGGCACGGGGCCGGGCGAGGTGTTCCAGCGCAGCGGCAAGTTCGGCTCCGGCGTGAAGGTGGGCGAGTTTCAGCTGGTGCCGGGGGCGATCCTCAGTGCGATCGCGGTGGCCGTGGTGGGCTTCATGGTGCTGCGCATCTTCAAGCGCTGGCTCGCGCTCAGCTACCTGCCCAACACGAAGTTCGAGCCGGGCATGCAGAGCTCCATCACCACGCTGCTGGGCTACGTGGGCGGCATCCTGGTGATCGCCTTCTCGCTGTCGGCGCTGGGCATCGGCATCGAGCGCATCGCGTGGGTGGCCAGCGCGCTGTCGGTGGGCATCGGCTTCGGCCTGCAGGCGATCGTGCAGAACTTCATCTCGGGGCTGATCCTGCTGGCGGAGCAGCCGGTGAAGGTGGGCGACTGGGTGGTGCTGGGCACGGCCGAGGGCGACGTGCGGCGCATCAACGTGCGCGCCACCGAGATCCAGCTGGGCGACCGCTCCACGCTGATCGTGCCGAACTCGGAGTTCATCACCAAGACCGTGCGCAACATGACGCTGGCCAACGCCGAGGGCCGGGTGCTGATCCGCCTGCCGATGCCGCTGACCACCGACGCGCAGCGCGTGCGCGAGCTGATCCTCGCGGCCTGCAAGGCGCATGAGGGCGTGCTGGAGACGCCGGCGCCTTCGCTCACTCTGGAGGGCATCGAGAACGGCCTCTTGATCTTCCAGGCGATCGCCTACGTGGCAAGCCCGCGCCTTGCGGGCGGTGTGCGCAGCGACCTGCTGTTCACGATCCTCGACGACTTGAAGAAGGCCTCTCTGCCGCTGGCGGTGCCGACGATGGTGATGGCCGCGGCGCCGGAACTCCCGGCCGCGCCAGCGGCCGTGCCGTCGTCGCCCGCCTCGCCCATTCCGGGCATGCCGCCGGTCTGAGGCGGCCGGGGCCCGTTCACTCCAGCGGCAGCGCCGTGGTGAACTTGATCTCGTTGAGGCACACGCTCGAACGCACCGCCGACACGCCGGGCATGTGCATCAGCGTGTGCATCAGGAACTGGGAGAGCGACTCCAGGTCGTGCGCGACGACCTTGAGCACGTAGTCGAAGTCGCCCGTCACCGAGTAGCACTCCAGGATCTGCTTCATGTCGGCGATCAGGTCCTGGAACTTGGGCAGTTCGTCGACGTGGCCGCGCGCCATGGTCACGTGGATGAAGGCGGTCACGCCCAGGCCAATGTGGCGCGCGTTCAGCCGCGCCGCATAGCCGTGGATCAGCCCCAGTTCCTCCAGCCGCCGGTGGCGCCGCAGGCACTGGGCGGGTGAGAGATTGGCCGCTTCCGCCAGCTCCAGGTTGGTAGCCCGGCCGTGGGCCTGCAGGTGCTCGAGAATTTTCCGGTCGATCCGGTCGAGTGCGATGTCATGCAATTTCGTCTCCCAATGCACCAATTCAATGCAATTTTATGGCGCAAAGCGGGGTAAGCCCGAGGCTTTCATGCACCTTAATTGTGCAAAGTACGATCTAGACTCCCTGGCGCCCGGACCGCACGACGCGATGTCCAGCCGCTGAATCCCCTCCGCCGGCACCCGCTGGCGGCTTCAGACGCATCCATTCCCCCACCCGGAGACCCATTCCCGTGAAAAACGCTTTGCTTCGCACTCCCTTCAGCGCAGTGGCTCTGGCCCTCGGCATGCTGGCCGCCGCGCCTTCGTTCGCGGCCGACACCAAGTCGGTGGCCGTGACCGCCATCGTCGAGCATCCGGCGCTGGACGCGGTGCGCGACGGCGTGAAGGCCGAGCTGAAGGCGGCCGGCTACGAGGAAGGCAAGAACCTCAAGTTCACCTACCAGAGCGCGCAGGGCAACGTGGGCACCGCCGCCCAGATCGCCCGCAAGTACGTCGGCGACCAGCCCGACGCGATCGTCGCCATCGCCACGCCGTCGGCGCAGGCCGTGGTGGCCGCCACCAAGAACATTCCGGTGGTGTACTCGGCCATCACCGACCCGGTAGCCGCCAGGCTGGTGAAGAACTGGGAGCCCTCGGGCACCAACGTGACGGGCGTGTCCGACCTGTCGCCGCTGGAAAAGCACATCGCGCTCATCAGGCAGGTGGTGCCCAATGCCAAGCGCGTGGGCGTGATCTACAGCCCCGGCGAAGCCAACTCGGTGGCCATCGTCGAATCGCTCAAGAAAGCCGCATCGGCCGCCGGCATGACCGTGGTCGAAGCCGCCGCCGCCCGCACGGTGGACGTGCCGACCGCCGCGCAGAGCCTGGTCGGCAAGGCCGACGTGATCTACACGCCCACCGACAACAACGTGGTGTCGGCCTTCGAGGGCATCGTGAAGGTGGCGCAGCAGGCCAAGCTGCCGGTCGTTGCCGCCGACACCGCCACCGTCGAGCGCGGCGCAGTGGCGGCCCTGGGCCTGAACTACAGCGACATCGGCCGCCAGACCGGCAAGATCGTGGTGCGCATCCTCAAGGGCGAGAAGCCCGGCACCATCGCCTCGCAGACCAGCACCAACTTCGAGCTGGTGGTGAACCCCGGCGCGGCCAAGCTGCAGGGCGTGACGCTGTCCGACGAGCTGCTGAAGACCGCCAAGGTCGTGAGCACGAAGTAAGAAGCAGCCGGCTTTCCATCTTTTCCCATGTCGCTCATCGCTTCGCTGGGCGCCATCGAGATCGGCCTGATATTCGGGCTGGTCGCGCTGGGCGTCTTCATGTCGTTTCGCATCATCAACTTCCCCGACCTCACGGTGGACGGCAGCTTCCCGCTGGGCGCCGCCGTGGCCGCGACGCTGATCGTCGCGGGCTGGAACCCGGTCGCCGCCACCGCGGTGGCCTGCGTGGCCGGCGCCGCCTCGGGCTGGGTCACGGCCTGGCTCAACGTGAAGCTGAAGATCATGCAGTTGCTCGCGAGCATCCTGGTGATGATCGCGCTGTACTCCATCAACCTGCGCGTGATGGGCAAGCCCAACGTGGCGCTCATCACCGAGCCCACCGTGTTCAGCATGGCCAGCTTCGGCGGCATGCCCGAGCAGTGGGCCAAGCCGCTGTTGCTGCTTTTGATCGTGATCGTGGCGAAGATCGTGGTCGACATGTTCTTCGCCTCCGAAGCCGGCCTCGCCATGCGCGCCACCGGCGGCAACGCGCGCATGGCGCGGGCCCAGGGCATCTCGACCGACTTCCACACCATGGCAGGGCTGGCGCTGTCGAACGCGCTGGTGGCGCTGGCCGGCGCGCTGTTCGCGCAGAGCCAGGGCACGGCCGACATCTCGATGGGCGTGGGCACGATCGTGATCGGCCTGGCGGCGGTGATCATCGGCGAGACGCTGATTCCCGCGCGCAGCATGGTCATCACCACGCTGGCCTGCATCGTCGGCGCGCTGCTGTACCGCTTCTTCATCGCGATGGCGCTGAACACGGACTTCATGGGCCTGCAGGCGCAGGACCTGAACCTGGTGACCGCCGTGCTGGTGGCCTTCGCGCTGCTGGTGCCCGCCTACAAGCGCAAGCTGGGTGGTCTGCTCAAGGGGAAGAACTGATGCTGCGCGCCCAACAACTCGAGATGACCTTCAACCCGGGCACGCCGATCGAGAACCGCGTGCTGCGCGGGCTCAGCCTGGAGATTCCCACCGGCCAGTTCGTGACCGTGATCGGCTCGAACGGCGCGGGCAAGTCGACCTTCCTGAATGCGGTGAGCGGCGACCTGATCGTCGACAAGGGCCGCATCGAGATCGACGGCAAGGACGTGACGCGCATGAACGCCTGGCAGCGCTCGGGCATGGTGGCGCGCGTGTTCCAGGACCCGATGGCCGGCACCTGCGAGGCGCTGACCATCGAGGAGAACATGGCGCTGGCCTGGAAGCGCGGCGAGCGCCGGGCCTTCGGCTTCGCGCTCAACCGCAACCTGCGCGAGCTGTTCCGCGAGAAGCTGTCGATCCTGAAGCTGGGACTGGAAAACCGCCTGGCCGACCGCATCGGCCTGCTGTCGGGCGGCCAGCGGCAGGCGGTGAGCCTGCTGATGGCATCGCTCAAGCCCTCGCGCATCCTGCTGCTCGACGAACACACGGCCGCGCTCGACCCCAAGACCGCCGCCTTCGTGCTGGAGCTGACCGCGAAGATCGTCGAGGCCGGCCAGCTCACCGCGATGATGGTCACGCACAGCATGCGCCAGGCGCTGGACTACGGTTCGCGCACGGTGATGCTGCACGAGGGCCAGGTGATCCTCGACGTGGCCGGACCACAGCGCGCCGGGCTCGACGTGCCCGATCTGCTGCGCATGTTCGAGCAGACCCGCGGCGAGAAGCTGGACGACGACAAGCTGCTGCTGGCCTGATCGATCGTGACTCCTTCCGTGCGCGGCATGCACGCCGCCGACCTCGACGCGGTGCTGGCGATCCAGCTCGCCTGCTACGGCGCGGGCTTCGTGGAAGACGGCGCGCTCATCGCCAGACGGCTCGCCGCCGCCCCGCACACCGGCTGGGTGGCGGAGCATGAGGGCGCGGTGCGGGCCTATCTGGCGGGCTATCCGTCGGTGGCCGGTAAGCTGACGCCGCTGCACGGCGAGTTCGAGGTGGCGGCGCCGGCCGATTCGCTCTACCTGCATGACCTGGCGGTGCATCCGGATGCCTCGGGCCTGAGGCTGGGGCCGCTCTTGGTGCGGCATGCCTGGGCCCATGCGCTGCAGGCCGGCTTGCGGCATTCGACGCTGGTGTCGGTGCAGGCCTCGGTGGGGTTCTGGGAGCGCCAGGGTTATGCGGCCACCGAGCCCGACGGCGCCGGGCAGCAGGCCCGGCTGGCGACCTACCCGGGCGAGCCGGTCTACATGATCCGGCGACTGCCCGGCTGAGCGGGCGGAAATTTCAGCGGCGCCAGCCGCGCATCGCCAGCCACTGGACCGCGCCGCAGACCACGACCAGCGCGGCATAGGTCGCCATCGCCCCGTCGCGCCCGAACACCGCCAGCCCGGCCGCCAGCACCGCCACGCCGGCCGCGAAGGTCAGCGTCCACTGCATCCACCAGCGCGGGGCACCGTCGCGCCGGCCGCCCAGGAATCGCCCGACGAGAGCCAACACCAGTGCCATGAAGGCCGCCGGTGCGACGAAGTTGAGCAGGTGGTTGAGAAGGGCCGTCAGGTCCATCGGAAGGGGTTGCGCGGGTAAACGGAACATCCGGCGAGGCTTATGGCTGTCATAGGGAAAGCCATTTGTCCCCCGTCAAGCCCCGCGGGGCTGCTGATTTTATAATCATGGGCATGTCTGTCTGGGCCCTCGGCTTGAACCACACGACCGCGCCGCTCGATCTGCGCGGTCGTTTCGCGTTCGCGCTCGACCAGATCGCCCCCACGCTGCAGAGCCTGCGCAGTTCCTTCGCCTCCGGCCGCCACCCCCAGGTCGAGGCCGCGATCATCTCCACCTGCAACCGCACCGAGATCTACTGCGCCTCGGAACACGCCGCGCTCGACCACACCTTCGGCTGGCTCGCCCAGAGCGGCGGCGTGGCCCCCGCCCTGCTGCGCTCGCACGCCTACACCCTGCACGACGGCGAAGCCGCCCGCCACGCCTTCCGCGTGGCCAGCGGGCTCGATTCGATGGTGCTGGGCGAAGCCCAGATCCTCGGCCAGATGAAGGACGCCGTGCGCGCCGCCGAGACGGCCGGCGCCCTCGGCAGCACGCTCAACCAGCTGTTCCAGCGCTCCTTCGCGGTGGCCAAGGAAGTGCGCACCGCCACCGAGATCGGCGCGCATTCCATCAGAATGGCCGCCGCCGCGGTGCGACTGGCCGGCCAGCTCTTCGAAGACCTGCGCAAGACGCGCGTGCTCTTCGTCGGCGCGGGCGAAATGATCGACCTCGCGGCCACGCACTTCGCGGCCAAGGAACCCAAGTCGATCGCCATCGCCAACCGCACGCTGGAGCGCGGCGAGAAGCTGGCCTCGCGCTTCGGCGGCGAGGCGATGCGGCTGGCCGACCTGCCCGCGCGGCTCGCCGAATTCGACATCGTGGTGAGCTGCACCGCGAGCACGCTGCCGATCATCGGCCTGGGCGCCGTCGAACGCGCGCTCAAGGCGCGCAAGCACCGTCCGATGTTCATGGTCGACCTGGCCGTGCCGCGCGACATCGAGCCCGAGGTGAAGGCGCTGGAAGACATCTATCTCTACACCGTCGACGACCTCGCCCAGGTGGTGCAGCAGGGCCAGGCCAACCGCCAGGCCGCCGTGGCGCAGGCCGAGGTGATCATCGACGCCGGCGTGCAGAGCTTCATGCACTGGCTGGGCCAGCGCGGCACGGTGCCGCTGATCCAACAGCTCAACGCACAGGCCGACGAGTGGCGCGCCGCCGAGATGGCGCGCGCGCGCAAGCTGCTGGCCAAGGGCGAGTCGGTCGAGGCCGTGCTCGAAGCCATGTCGCGCGGCCTCACGCAGAAGATGATGCACGGCGCCATGGCCGAGCTGCACGCGGGCGATGCCGCCTCGCGCGAGCAGACGGCGCAGACGATCTCGCGCCTCTTCCTGCGCAAAGAGCGTTAGCGACGCTGGCCGGCTCGCGGCCCGGCGCCGGACGCCGCGGTCTTCATGCGCACTGCCCTTCAACGGCAGCACCCTCCCATTTCCTGAATCTGCTTTCTCCGTGAAATCCTTTCTGCGCCACCAACTCGAACGCTACGCCCAGCGCCTGGGCGAGCTCGACTTCCTTCTCTCGCGCGAGGACATCATGAGCGACATGGCGCAGTACCGCACCATCTCGCGCGAGCACGCCGAGGTCACGCAGATCGCCGGCCGCTACGAGCGCTACCGGCAGCGCGAGGCCGACATCGCCGGCGCGAAGGAGATGCTGGACGACCCCGACATGGCCGAGATGGCCAAGGAAGAAATCGCCAGCGCCGAGGCCGAGCTGGTGCAGCTCGAGGACGAGCTGCAGCGCCTGCTGCTGCCCAAGGATCCGGACGACGCGCGAAACGCGTTCCTCGAAATCCGTGCGGGCACGGGCGGCGACGAATCGGCCCTGTTCGCGGGCGACCTGCTGCGCATGTACACGCGCTACTGCGACCGCGCCGGCTGGCGCTGCGAGATCGTCAGCGAAAGCGAGAGCGAGCTCGGCGGCTACAAGGAAGTGGTGGTACGCATCGTGGGCGACGACGTGTTCGGCCACCTGCGCTTCGAATCGGGCGGCCATCGCGTGCAGCGCGTGCCGGCCACCGAGACGCAGGGCCGCATCCACACCAGCGCCTGCACGGTGGCCGTGCTGGCGGAGCCCGACGAGACCGTGGCCGTGCAGATCAACCCGGCCGACCTGCGCATCGACACCTACCGCGCGAGCGGCGCGGGCGGGCAGCACATCAACAAGACCGACTCGGCGGTGCGCATCACGCACATCCCGACCGGCATCGTGGCCGAGTGCCAGGACGACCGCAGCCAGCACCGCAACAAGGCGAAGGCGCTGCAGGTGCTGTCGGCGCGCATCCAGGAGAAGGAGCGCAGCGAGCGCGCCGCCAAGGACGCCGCGATGCGCAAGGGCCTGATCGGCAGCGGCGACCGCTCCGACCGCATCCGCACCTACAACTTCCCGCAGGGCCGGCTCACCGACCACCGCATCAACCTGACGCTCTACAAGCTGCTCGCCATCATGGAAGGCGACCTCGGCGACGTGCTGGGCGCGCTGCGCGCCGCGCGCGAGGCCGAGCAGCTGGCCGAGCTGGAATCGAGCCTGCCGGCATGAGCACGGTGGAAAACCCGAAGCCCGCGACGGTGGCTCAGGCGCTGGCCGCGTCCATCGCCCTGGGTGTGGACCGGCTGGACGCCCAACTGCTGCTGCTGCATGCGCTGGGCCGCGCGCCGCACAACCGGGCATGGCTGCTGGCGCACGACACCGACGCGATGCCCGATGCCGCGTGGTCCGCGCTGGCCGCGCAGCTCTCGCGCCGCCGGGCCGGGGAGCCTGTCGCCTACCTGCTGGGCGAGAAGGAATTCCACGGGCTCAGCCTGCAGGTCGACGCCCGCGTGCTGGTGCCGCGTCCCGACACGGAAACGCTGGTCGAATGGGCCCTGCAATGCCTCGAAGGGCATGCCGCACCGCGCGTGCTCGACCTCGGCACTGGCAGCGGCGCGATCGCGCTCGCGCTGCAGCATGCGCGGCCCGACGCGCAGGTCGATGCCGTCGATGCCAGCGCCGACGCACTCGCCGTCGCCCAGGCCAACGCCGCGCGGCTGGGCCTGCCCGTGCGCTTCGCCCTGACCGACTGGCTGGACGGCGCCGGCACCGGCTACACGGTCATCGCCAGCAATCCGCCCTACATCGCCGCCAGCGATCCGCACCTGCCCGCGCTGCGCCACGAGCCCTCTTCCGCGCTGGTCTCGGGCGCCGACGGCCTCGACGACATCCGCCGCATCGTGCAGGACGCCCCAGCCCACCTCGCCGAGGGCAGCTGGCTGCTGCTGGAGCACGGCCACGACCAGGCCGCCGCCGTGCGCGAGCTGCTCGCATCGCGCGGTTTCGCCGAAGCGCAAAGCCGCGACGACCTCGCCGGCATCCAGCGCTGCTCCGGCGGAATCTGGCGCACGGTGAAATAATCCCCCCAGCCTATTTTTCAGGAGTCCCCATGTCCGACGCTCAGCAACGCATCGACGACCTCGTCAAGACCAACGACCTCGTGCTCTTCATGAAGGGCAACGCCAGCTTCCCGATGTGCGGCTTCTCGGGCCGCGCGATCCAGATCCTGAAGGCAGTCGGCGTCGACACCCGAACGCTCAAGACCGTCAACGTGCTCGAAGACGACGGCATCCGCCAGGGCATCAAGGAATACAGCAACTGGCCCACGATCCCGCAGCTCTATGTGAAGGGCGAGTTCATCGGCGGCTCGGACATCATGATGGAAATGTACGAATCGGGCGAGCTGCAGCAAGTGGTGAACGGCGGCGCCTCCGCCTGAGAACCGGGAGCGGTCATGAGCCACGATCACGCGGACCACGGCCACTCCCACGATGACGGTGCAGCACCGGCCTGGAAGCACGACGGCGTGCGCGTGATCCCGGCCGGCCAGCTCGACACGAACACCGCCCAGACGCCCGGCATGAACCGGGCAGCGGCCATCAACTTCGCCCGCGTGGGCGCCCAGAAGCTCTGGGCCGGTACCGTGACCATCCATGCCGACGCCAAGACCGGCGCCCATCACCACGGGCATCTCGAATCGGTGATCTACGTCGTGCGCGGCCGGGCCCGCATGCGATGGGGCGAGAAGCTCGAGTTCACGGCCGAGGCCGGACCGGGCGACTTCATCTACGTGCCACCCTATGTGCCGCACCAGGAAATCAACGCCAGCGCGACCGAGACGCTCGAATGCGTGCTGTGCCGCAGCGACGGCGAAGCGGTGGCGGTGAACCTCGACATCGAGCCCGTGGAGAAGCCCGAATCGGTACTCTGGGTCGACCCGACCCACCCGCACGGCGGCGTCTGAGCGATTTCCGGCGCCGAGTCATGGCACCATGGTGGCCGTCGTCTTCGACGTGCCAACATGACCCTGACCCAAAGCCTGCTCATCATCGCGCTGCTGATCGCGATGAGCGCGTTCTTCTCCCTCGCTGAAATCACCCTCGCCGCCTCGCGCCGCCTGCGTCTGCGCCAGATGGCCGACGAGGGCGACCCTCGGGCCGAGAAGGTGCTGCGCGTGCAGGAGCAGCCGGGCCACTACTTCACGGTGGTGCAGATCGGGCTCAACGCGGTGGCGATCCTCGGCGGCGTGGTGGGCGAAGGCTCGCTGAGCCCGTACTTCGCGGTCTTCTTCGAGAAGTGGCTGAGCCCCGAGGCCTCGGCCAGCGCGGCCTTTCTGTGCTCCTTCGTGATCATCATCGCGGTGTTCCTGGTGTTCGCCGACCTGTTCCCCAAGCGGCTGGGCATGAGCAACCCCGAGCGGCTGGCGGTGCGCATGGTGGGGCCGATGCTGCTGCTGATCACCACCTTCAAGCCGCTGGTGTGGTTCTTCACGCGCTGCACCGACCTGCTGTTCAAGCTGCTGGGCATGCCGATGGCACGCGACGACAAGATCACGTCGGCCGACATCCTCGCGATGACAGAGGCGGGCGCGCAGGCCGGCGTGCTCGCGGCGCGCGAGCAGCAGGTGATCGCCAACGTGTTCGAGCTCGACACGCGCCTGGTCAGCAGCGTGATGACGGTGCGCGACAACATCACCTGGTTCTTGCACGACGACCCCGAGACGGTGCTGCGCGCGCGCATCATCGCCGAGCCCTTCTCGGCGTACCCGGTGTGCGACGGCGACATCGACCACGTGCTGGGCTATGTGGACGCCAAGGACATGTTCCAGCGCGTGCTCAGCGGCCAGCCGCTGGCTTTCGACCAGGGGCTGCCGCTGCACAAGGCACTGGTCATTCCCGACCGGCTCTCGCTCACCGAGGTGCTCGAGCAGTTCCAGCAGGCGCACGAGGACTTCGCGATCATCGTCAACGAGTACAGCCTGGTGGTGGGCGTGATCACGCTGAACGACGTGATGAGCACGGTGATGGGCGACCTGGTGTCCACGTCCACACCCGACGAAGAGCAGATCGTGCAGCGCGACGAGAACTCGTGGCTGATCGACGGCGTCACGCCCATCCAGGACGTGCAGCGCGCGCTTCACATCGATGAGATGCCGCACGCCGAGGAGTACGAGACGCTGGCCGGCTTCCTGATGGTGATGCTGCGCCGCGTGCCCAAGCGCACCGACAACGTGAGCTGGGGCGGCTACACCTTCGAGGTGATGGACGTCGACAGCTACCGCATCGACCAGGTGATGGTCACCAAGGGCTCGGGCACCGCCAAGGCGCCGGCGAACTGAACAGAAGAGAGCTTCAGGCCGCCGAGCGGTCGCGCTGCTGTTGCTGCTGCTCTTTCTCGCGTTCCCTGTCGTTGAACACCCAGAGCCGCTGGTTGGAGAACACCGCGTTCGGGTACGGCGACTTGCCGCGGCTGCCGTTGTAGCGGCCCAGCGTCATGAACAGGTCGCCGTTCTCGCGGTCAAGGTAGTGGCGAAGGATGACGCAGCCGAAGCGCAGGTTGGTCTGCATGTGGAAGAGCTTGGCCGGGTCGCTGTCGCCGATCACGCGCGTCCAGAACGGCATGACCTGCATGTAGCCGCGCGCGCCGGCGCTCGACACCGCGAACTTGCGGAAATTGCTCTCGACCTGGACCAGCCCCAGCACCAGGCTCACTTCGAGCCCCGAGCGCTTGGCTTCGTACCAGGCGGTCTGCAGGAACTCGATGCGCGAGGGCGCGTCGGCGATCTTCTTCTTGAGTCGCTGGCTCATCTCGCCGAGCCAGCGCAGGTAGGCCAGCCGGGCCTCGGTGTTCGCGAACTCCGGCACCGGCGGCGCCTTGTTGTGGATGGCCGAGCTCAGCGCGGTGCGCACCGAGTCGATGAGCGGCTCCTCGATCTGCGCGCCGGCCATGGCGGCCTGCGGCAGCGACAGCACGGTGAGGGCGCCCGCCGTCACGGCGCCGCCCAGGCACTGGCGTCGCGAGAGGCCGCCCTCCAGGCTCATTGGGCGAGCTTGCCGCCGATGAACTCGGCGATGCCTGCCACAGGCACCTTGGTCGCGGCGGTATCGCGGCGGTGCTGATACTCGAGCTGGCCTTCCTTGAGGCCACGGTCCGAAATGACCACGCGGTGCGGCACGCCGATCAGCTCCCAGTCGGCGAACATCGCGCCGGGGCGCTCGCCGCGGTCGTCGAGCAGCACGTCGACGCCCTTGGCGAGCAGGTCTTCGTAGAGCGCTTCGGCCGCGACCTTGACCTCGGCGCTGCGGTCCATGCCGATCGGGCAGACCACCACCGTGAACGGGGCCAGCGCATCGGGCCAGATGATCCCGCGCTCGTCGTGGTTCTGTTCGATGGCGGCCGCCGGCAGGCGGGTGATGCCGATGCCGTAGCAGCCCATCTCGAGGAACTGCGGCTTGCCGCCTTCGTCGAGGTAGGTGGCGTTCATGTCCTTGCTGTACTTGGTGCCCAGCACGAACACGTGGCCGACTTCGATGCCGCGCTCGATGGCCAGCACGCCCTTGCCGTCGGGCGAGGCGTCGCCCGCGACCACGTTGCGGATGTCGGCCACCAGGTCGGGCTCGGGCAGGTCGCGGCCCCAGTTGACGCCGGTCATGTGGAAGTCGACTTCGTTGGCGCCGGTGATCCAGTCGGCCATCACGGCGGCTTCGCGGTCGGCCACGAGCTTGACGGGCTTCTTGAGATTCAGCGGGCCCAGGTAGCCGGGCTTGCAGCCGAAGTGGTCCTCGATTTCGGCCAGGGTTGCGAAGCGGAAGCCCTGGTTCAGGCCCGGCAGCTTGCCGACCTTGATCTCGTTCATGTCGTGATCGCCGCGCAGCAGCAGCAGCCAGACCTGCGAGCCCTTGATGTCGCCAGACTCGTCGAGAACGTCGGTGGCCAGCACCAGCGACTTGATGGTGGTGGAAAGCGGCACGCCCAGCAGTTCGGCCACGTCGGCGCAGGTGCTCTTGCCGGGGGTCGGCGTCTTCTCGAGCGCTTTGGCGGGCGCCGGACGCGGGCCGGCCGGGGCCAGCGCCTCGGCCTTTTCCATGTTGGCGGCGTAGTCGCTGTCAGGGCAGTAGACGATGGCGTCCTCGCCGGTGGCGGCGATCACCTGGAACTCCTCGCTCAAGTCGCCGCCGATGGCGCCGCTGTCGGCCGCCACGGCGCGATAGCGCAGGCCGAATCGGTCGAAGATGTTGCGGTAGGCCTGCGCCATGACCTGATAGCTGGCCTTGGCTGCGTCGAGGTCGCGGTCGAAGCTGTAGGCGTCCTTCATGATGAACTCGCGCCCGCGCATCAGGCCGAAGCGCGGGCGGCGCTCGTCACGGAACTTGGTCTGGATCTGGTAGAAATTCTTCGGCAGCTGCTTGTAGCTGCGGATCTCCTGGCGGGCGATGTCGGTCACGACTTCTTCGCTGGTCGGCTGGATCACGAAGTCGCGGTCGTGACGGTCCTTGATGCGCAGCAGCTCGGGGCCCATCTTCTCGAAGCGGCCGGTCTCCTGCCAGAACTCGGCCGGCTGCACCACGGGCATGGTCATCTCGACGGCACCGGCGCGGTTCATCTCCTCGCGCACGATGGCCTCCACCTTGCGGATCACGCGCAGCCCCATGGGCATGTAGGTGTAGATGCCCGTGCCGAGCTTCTTGATCATGCCGGCCCGCATCATGAGACGGTGGCTCGCCACTTCGGCGTCAGCGGGCGCTTCCTTGAGGGTGGAGACGAAAAAACGGGAAGCTTTCATCGGAATTGCGGTGACGGTTCGCTGGATTCGAGGTTCGGAAGTGGGGAACTGCTCCCCCGGAGAGACCCTGAGAGCCTGGCATCGGCAGCTTGCCGAGGGCAACCCGGCATGCATAATCGACTCAGTTCAAAAATTGGGGTTTGATTATGCTCGACCGGGACGGCTTCAGGCCCAACGTCGGCATCATCCTGCTCAACCAGAGAAACCAGGTTTTCTGGGGCAAACGCATACGTACGCACTCCTGGCAGTTTCCGCAAGGCGGCATAGATCGCGGCGAAAGTCCCGAGCAGGCCATGTTCCGGGAACTGCACGAGGAAGTGGGGCTCCACCCGGAGCACGTGCGCATCGTGGCCCGTACCCGCGACTGGTTGCGCTACGAGGTGCCGGATCGGTTCATCCGCCGTGACGCACGGGGCCACTACAAGGGCCAGAAACAAATCTGGTACTTGCTGCAACTCGTCGGCCACGACTGGGATCTCAACCTGCGTGCAACCGACCATCCCGAATTCGACGCCTGGCGCTGGCATGACTACTGGGTGCCGCTCGACGTTGTCGTCGAGTTCAAGCGCGGCGTCTACGAGATGGCGCTCACCGAGCTCGCTCGCTACCTGCCAAGGCAGGATTTCCGCAACCGCTTCCTGCGCAGCAATGTGCGCGCCCGAGAATTCGAGCGCCATTCGCCGGACGCCGGAGCGCCTCCCGGACTGGATCTGCCGCCCGGCGGCAGTTTCGATCCGCATCCCGACATTCCTTCTGCGAGCAATGAACCTCCTGTCCACGACAACAAGGCACCGCCGCCCCTTCCGACGCAACGCTGAGCGCGTCCTCCTTCTGGCCTGCTTCGGCATCCTCGCGGGATGCGCCTCCGGCCCGCACGACACCGACAACCCCGACTGGGCGCAGGCCGGCATGCCACCGCCGCCCAAGCGATACGAGACGGACAAGGAGTGGGAAGAAACCGCCACCCCGCCACCGCCGGCCTTCAGCGAAAGCCGCCTGCTGCCGATCGAAATGCCTCCCTACATGAGCCTGAAGTTCGGCATCGACCCAAAGACTATTGCCATCACGGGCGACGGCATCGTGCGCTACGTGGTGGTGGCCCAGAACCGCAGTGGCGGTGCAACCAACGCCTTCTACGAAGGCGTTCGCTGMTCCACGGCCGAGATGAAGAGCTACGCGCGCTACAACAACGGCGCCTGGCAGGACGTGCAGAAGCCGGAATGGAAGCGCCTGAGCGACATGAATTCCAGCTACACCCGCAAGCTGGCGACGCAGGCGCTTTGCCGCGGCAATGCGCCGCGTGCGTCGGTGAGCGACATGGTCCAGAACATCCGCAATCCTGTGCGGGAAGTGCAGTAAGCGCCCTGCGCTGACAGATGGAAAACGGGGCCCATGGGCCCCGTTCTTGTTTTGCCTTCTTCTCAGCCCGGCATCAGCACCATGTTGTCGCGGTGGACCATTTCCGGCTCCGCCACGTAGCCCAGCAGGCGCTCGAATTCGGACGACGGCTTGCGGCACAGCAGGCGGGCCTCCACGCTCGAATAGTTGGCGAGGCCCCTGGCCAGCTCGACACCATCGGCATCGCGCACCGCGATCACGTCGCCGCGCGAGAACTCGCCCGACACGCCGGTCATGCCGATAGGCAGCAGGCTCTTGCCCTCGGCCCGCACCTTGGCGGCCGCGCCCGCATCGACGACGACGGCACCACGCAACTGGAGGTGGTCGGCCATCCAGCGCTTGCGGGCCTGATGCTTGGCGGTCTGCGCCACCAGCAGCGTGCCGATGGACTCGCCCTTCGCCAGCCGCAGCAGCGCGTCGGCCTCGCGGCCCCAGGCGATGACCGTGGAGGCGCCCGAACCTGCGGCGCGCTTGGCCGCGAGGATCTTGGTGATCATGCCGCCCTTGCCGATGCTCGAACCGGCGCCGCCGGCCATGGCCTCGAGCGCCGGGTCGCCCGCGGCGGCTTCGTGCACGAACTTCGCTTCGGGGTCCTTGCGCGGGTCGGCCGTGTAGAGGCCCTTCTGGTCGGTAAGGATGACCAGCGCATCGGCTTCGACCAGGTTGGCCACCAGGGCGCCGAGCGTGTCGTTGTCGCCGAACTTGATCTCGTCGTTGACGACCGTGTCGTTCTCGTTGATGACCGGCACCACGCCCAGCTTGAGCAGCGTGACCAGGGTCGAACGGGCATTGAGGTAGCGCTCGCGGTCGGCCAGGTCGGCGTGGGTCAGCAGCACCTGTGCGCTGCCGATCTCGTTCTCGCGCAGCTTGGTCTCGTACATCTGGGCCAGACCCATCTGACCGACGGCCGCGGCGGCCTGAAGCTCATTGATTTCATGCGGCCGCGTGCGCCAGCCGAGACGCTTCATGCCTTCGGCGATCGCGCCGCTCGACACCATCACGACCTCGCGACCGTCGCGCACCAGCGCGGCCAGCTGCCGGCACCACTCGCCGATGGCGGCCTCGTCGAGACCGCGCCCCTCGTTGGTCACGAGGCTGGAGCCCACCTTGACGACGATTCGGCGGGCATCCCGCAAGGCAGTGGATCCGGAGTTCGAGGTCATTTTTGGGGTGCTACGGTCTTTGGATACTGCTTGGGTTTCTGTCTTGTGGCCCGGTAACGCCGGGCCGTCGATGCTGCGACAGGTGCCGCTCAGGAGCCTTCGGGAGGCAGGGGCACGAAGCGCGGGTCGACCTCGACCGGCTGGTGCTCGGCCACCTGTTGCGCCTTCACCTGCTGGTAGATGGCCTGCACCAGATGCTCGCAGCCTTCGCGCGTGAGCGCCGAGATTTCGAACACCGGGCCCTTGAAGCGCAGGCGCTTCACGAAATCCTTGATGCGCGCGGCGCGCTCGTCGGCAGGCACCATGTCGAGCTTGTTCAGCACGAGCCAGCGAGGCTTCTCGTACAGGTCGGCATCGTATTTCTTCAGCTCGCCCACGATGGCCTTGGCCTGCGCCACGGGGTCGACGCTGTCGTCGAACGGAGCCATGTCGACCACGTGCAGCAACAGGCGCGTGCGCTGCAGGTGCCGCAGGAAAAGATGGCCGAGGCCGGCGCCTTCGGACGCACCTTCGATCAGGCCGGGCAGATCGGCCACCACGAAGCTCTGCTCGGGGCCGACGCGCACCACACCCAGGTTCGGGTGCAACGTGGTGAAGGGATAGTCCGCGATGCGCGGGCGGGCGTTCGAGATGGCGCTGATCAGCGTCGATTTGCCGGCGTTGGGCATGCCGAGCAGGCCGACATCGGCCAGCACCTTGAGTTCGAGCTTGAGGCTGCGCTTCTCGCCGGGCCAGCCGGGGGTCTTCTGGCGCGGGGCGCGGTTGATGGCGCTCTTGAAGCGCATGTTGCCGAAGCCGCCGTCGCCGCCCTTGGCGATGGTGATGACCTCGCCGTCTTTCAGCAGCTCGAACAGCACCTCGCCGGTTTCGGCGTCGGAGATGATCGTTCCGACCGGCATCTTGAGCGTGATGTCATCGCCGGCGGCACCGAACATGTCGGAGCCCATGCCGTGCTCGCCGCGTTTGGCCTCGTGGCGGCGCGAATAGCGGAAATCGACCAGCGTGTTGAGGTTGGAATCGGCCACCGCGAACACATGGCCGCCACGGCCGCCGTCGCCGCCGTTGGGGCCGCCGAATTCCTTGTACTTCTCATGACGGAACGACACGCAGCCGTTCCCGCCATCGCCCGCGGCGATGTCGATGAAGGCTTCGTCGACGAACTTCATGGGATGTCCAGTTTACAAATGAAGAAGCCCCGGCAATGCGGGGCCTCGGGAAGGTCGATTCGACTCGGGGCTTAAGCCGCGGGAGTCACGTTGACCGTGTGCTTGTTGAGCGCACCCTTGGTACCGAACGACACGTGGCCGTCGACCAGGGCGAACAGCGTGTGGTCCTTGCCCACGCCGACGTTCACGCCCGGGTGGAACTGGGTGCCGCGCTGGCGCACGATGATCGAGCCTGCGCTGATCAGTTCGCCGCCGAAAGCCTTCACGCCGAGCATCTTGGGCTTGGAATCGCGCCCGTTTCGCGTTGAGCCGCCGCCTTTTTTCTGTGCCATGGAATCTGCTCCTTAGCCAGCGATCGCGCCGATTTGCAGTTCGGTGAACTGCTGGCGATGGCCTTGACGTTTCTGATAGTGCTTGCGACGGCGCATCTTGAAGATGCGAACCTTGTCGTGCTTGCCGTGCGACAGCACAGTGACCGTCACTGTTGCACCGGACACCAGGGGCGTGCCAACCTTGATTTCAGCGCCGTTGCCGACGGCCAGAACCTGGTCGATCACGATTTCCTGGCCTACGTCCGCAGCAATCTGTTCTACTTTGATTTTCTCGCCGGAAGCAACGCGATACTGCTTGCCACCGGTTTTTATGACCGCGTACATGTAAACCTCTTAGAAATGAGTCTCCACGGCGAATTCCGCAGAGCCCGCGATTATAGCTCGGTTTGTGCCCCCTAGCCACCTCCAGAGCGCAACCCCACCGCCAAGCCGCTTCGGCTCCCTATAATTTGCGCCTTCCGGCCCTGCCACCCGCCTGGGCGCCCACACACAACACTCAGCAGCGCTCCGCGCCTTCGCTTTGCCAGTTCCAGCCGCCGACACCTCTCCCACCGCCACCGTGCTGGACCTGATTGCCGGCGACATGGTCGAAGTCGACCGAGTGATCGCCCGCCGCCTCGACACGGGCGTGCCGCTCGTCAGCCAGGTTTCCAGGTACATCATTTCCGCTGGCGGCAAGCGCCTGCGGCC
Organism: Variovorax sp. CAN15; assembly: GCF_030462475.1. Classification (GTDB taxonomy): domain Bacteria; phylum Pseudomonadota; class Gammaproteobacteria; order Burkholderiales; family Burkholderiaceae_C; genus Variovorax. The sequence continues at coordinate 133,632 of NZ_JASMRZ010000007.1, read as the reverse complement.
AGCACTTCTGCTGCTGATGTCAGGAGCACTGGGATATGCGGGTGAGCAGCGATTCAATCTGGCGGCCGTGGTGGAGTTCATTCACACGGCAACCCTGCTGCACGATGACGTGGTCGACGAATCGACCCTGCGTCGCGGACGGGCGACGGCCAACGAGTCTTTCGGCAACCCGGCCAGCGTGCTGGTCGGCGACTTCCTCTACTCGCGCGCATTCCAGATGATGTTGGATGCCAACAACATGCGCGTGATGCAGATCCTGGCCGAAGCCACCAACATCATCGCCGAGGGCGAGGTGCTTCAGCTGATGAACATGCACGACGCGTCGCTGGACGAAGCGGCCTATCTGCGCGTGATCCGCTCGAAGACGGCGAAGCTCTTCGAGGCCAGCACCCGCCTCGCAGCCGTACTGGCGAATGCCGCGCCCGAAATGGAAGAAGCCTGCGCCACCTATGGCCAAGCGTTGGGCACCGCCTTCCAGGTGATCGATGACGTGCTGGACTACACAGGCGACGCCAACGAAACAGGCAAGAACGTCGGCGACGACCTGCGCGAAGGCAAGACCACGCTGCCTCTCATTTTTGCAATGCAGCGAGGCACCCCGGCACAGAGCGAACTGGTACGCGCCGCCATCGAGGCCGGCGACACCACCCAACTGGGCAAGGTCATCGAGATCGTTCAGGAAACCGGCGCCCTGGAGGCCTCGCGCGCGGCTGCCGCGGCCGAAGCGCAGCGTGCGATCCATGCACTAAAAGATTTCCCGTCCAATTTGCACGCTTCAGGTTTGCTACAATTGGCGGCTCAGTTGCTTGAGCGACGTGCCTGAACACCTCACCTGAGTTGGCATCTAGGACGATTTCTTTTTTCTTGCAACCATCGGGGTGTAGCTTAGCCTGGTAGAGCGCTACGTTCGGGACGTAGAGGCCGGAGGTTCGAATCCTCTCACCCCGACCAGCCTTCGGCTGGCATTAATAGACAAATGGCCAGCCTGTTGCTGTGTAGCGATTTACAGCACAGGACTGTTCAGCGATGATCGTGAAGCAAATTTTCACATCTTTTTCACTCGCTGAATGGCTGCCGCCGAACTTCCTGTTAAAGAACCTTCGCAAATTGCCCTGCCCGGGCTTGCGCGCGCCTTGGTTTCGGCCGGCAAGCTGCCAGCCAAAGTGGCCGAGGACATCTATCAGAAGTCCCTCAGCGGTCGCACCAGTTTCATTGCCGAACTGACTGGCTCCGGCGCGGTCTCTGCAGCCGACCTCGCCCACACCCTTTCCAGTGCTTTCGGCGCCCCGCTACTCGATCTCGACGCCATCGATCCGCAGCGCCTGCCGAAGGATCTGCTCGACCAGAAGCTTTGCCATGCGTACCGCATCGTCGTCCTCAGCAAGCGCAACAACCGTCTGATTGTTGCAACGGCAGATCCTTCCGATCAGCAAGCCGCCGAAAAGATCAAGTTCGCTTCCCAGATGGGTGTCGACTGGGTCATCGCGGAATACGACAAGCTGTCGCGGATGATCGAAGCCGCCGCCGTGAGCGCGGCGGAAACCATCAACAGCATCGTCGGCAGCGAGTTCGAGTTCGACGACGTGTCCGCCGAGACCACGAACGAGAGCAACGACCAGGCCATCGCGGAAGTCGAAGATGCGCCGGTCGTGCGCTTCCTGCACAAGATGCTGCTCGACGCCGTCAGCATGCGGGCATCGGACATCCACTTCGAGCCCTACGAGCACAACTACCGCGTGCGCTTCCGGGTCGACGGTGAACTGCGCGAAGTCGCCAGCCCGCCCACCGTCATCAAGGACAAGCTGGCCTCGCGCATCAAGGTCATTTCCAGGCTCGACATCTCCGAGAAACGCGTGCCGCAAGACGGCCGCATGAAGCTCAAGATCGGGCCCGACCGCGTGATCGACTTCCGCGTGAGCACGCTGCCCACGCTGTTCGGCGAGAAGATCGTGGTTCGTATTCTCGACCCGAGCAGCGCACGTCTGGGCATCGACGCCCTCGGCTACGACGCGGATGAAAAGGCGCGGCTGCTGCATGCCATCGGGCGCCCTTACGGGATGGTGCTCGTCACCGGCCCCACAGGCTCGGGCAAGACGGTGTCGCTGTACACCTGCCTGAACCTGCTGAACCAGCCCGGCGTGAACATCGCGACTGCGGAAGACCCGTCGGAAATCAACCTGCCCGGCGTCAACCAGGTCAACGTCAACGAACGCGCGGGCCTGACCTTCGCGGCTGCGCTGCGCGCCTTCCTGCGCCAGGATCCCGACATCATCATGGTCGGCGAAATCCGCGACCTCGAAACCGCCGACATCTCGATCAAGGCGGCCCAAACGGGCCACTTGGTGCTCTCCACGCTGCACACCAACGACGCGCCGACCACGCTCACGCGGATGCGCAACATGGGCATCGCTCCGTTCAACATCGCCTCGAGCGTGATCCTGATCACGGCCCAGCGCCTCGCGCGGCGCCTGTGCACCGTCTGCAAGCTGCCGGCCGACGTCCCGCGCGAAACGCTGCTCGAGGCGGGCTTCAAGGAAGAAGAACTGGATGGCTCCTGGAAGCCCTATCGCCCCGTCGGCTGCTCCGCCTGCAGCGGCGGCTACAAGGGCCGCGTCGGCATCTACCAGGTGATGCCGATCTCGGAAGCCATCCAGGAAATCATCCTGCGCGACGGCAGCGCGCTCGACATCGCCCAGCAATCGGAGGCCGAGGGCGTGCGCTCCCTGCGCCAGTCGGGCCTGCGCAAGGTCATGCAAGGCCTCACTTCGCTGGAAGAAGTGGTTGCCTGCACCAACGAATAACGAACATACCGATTACCGGAGATCGAATGGCAACAGTGGCATCCTCCCGCACCCAGCCTACACACAAGGAATTTGTCTTCGAATGGGAAGGCAAGGACCGCAACGGCAAGCTGGTCAGAGGCGAACTTCGTGCTGCCGGCGAAAACCAGGTGCAGGCTGCGCTGCGCCGCCAGGGTGTGCTCGCCTCCAAGATCAAGAAGCGCCGCATGCGTTCCGGCAAGGCGATCAAGCCCAAGGACATCGCAATCTTCACGCGCCAGTTGGCGACCATGATGAAAGCCGGCGTGCCTTTGATGCAGTCCTTCGACATCGTTGGACGCGGCAACGCCAACGCAAGCGTGGCGAAGCTGCTCAACGACATCCGCAGCGACGTGGAAACCGGTACCTCGCTGTCAGCTGCCTTCCGCAAGTTTCCGAAGTACTTCGACAACCTCTACTGCAACCTGGTAGAGGCGGGCGAGGCGGCAGGTATCCTGGAAGAGTTGCTGGACCGGCTGGCCACCTACATGGAGAAGACCGAGGCGATCAAGTCGAAGATCAAGTCGGCTCTGATGTATCCGATCTCAGTGATAGTCGTGGCCTTCGTCGTGATCGCCATCATCATGATTTTCGTGATTCCCGCGTTCAAGGAAGTATTCACGTCGTTTGGCGCCGACCTGCCTGCTCCGACGCTGATCGTGATCAGCATCAGCGAGTTCTTCGTCTCCTACTGGTGGCTGATCTTCGGCGGCATCGGCGGCGGACTCTACTTCTTCATGCAGGCCTGGAAACGCAACGAGCGCTTCCAGCGATTCATGGACCGCCTGCTGCTGAGAGTGCCGATCTTCGGAGCGCTCATCGAAAAATCCTGCGTCGCCCGCTGGACCCGCACACTGGCCACCATGTTCGCGGCCGGCGTCCCGCTGGTCGAAGCGCTCGACTCCGTGGGCGGCGCCTCCGGCAATACCGTCTACGGTGACGCCACGGCGAAGATTCAGCAGGAGGTTTCCACCGGCACGAGCCTCACGGCCGCCATGACCAACGCCAACCTCTTCCCGTCCATGGTGATCCAGATGACCGCCATCGGCGAGGAATCCGGCTCCATCGACCACATGCTGGGCAAGGCCGCCGACTTCTATGAATCCGAAGTCGACGACATGGTCGCCGGTCTCTCCAGCCTGATGGAACCCATCATCATCGTGTTCCTGGGCACCATCATCGGTGGCATCGTGGTGTCGATGTACCTGCCCATCTTCAAGCTCGGCCAGGTCGTTTGATGCTGGTTTCGCGGGAGTTCGACGCCGTCTTCACCGGTGTCCTGGGCTTGTTGATCGGCAGTTTCATGAACGTTGTCATCTACCGCGTGCCGGTGATGATGTACCGCGAATGGCTCGCCGACGCCGTCGCCAACCTCATGTCGTCGAAGGACGCGCCTTCGCTCTGGTCGCTTGCTTTCGGACCGAAGGTCGCGGCGCCCGTCGGGCTGGAAGCCGCAGCCGACAAGGCAGCCGAGGTCGTAGAGAAACAACCTCCCTTCGACCTGATGCGTCCCGCGTCGCGCTGCGGTGCCTGCGGCCACGGGATCCGCTGGTACGAGAACATCCCAGTGCTGAGCTACGCCGTGCTGCGCGGGCGTTGCTCTTCGTGCAAGACCACGATCAGTCCGCGCTACCCGCTGGTCGAGCTGATCACCGGCGGCCTGTTCGCCCTGTGCGCCTGGCGCTTCGGCATCACGCCGACTGGCGCCTTGTGGGCCGCATTCGGCGCCCTGCTGATCTGCCAGTTCCTGATCGACTTCGACACCCAGTTCCTGCCCGACTCGCTCAATTACCCGCTGCTCTGGCTGGGCCTGATCGGCGCGGCCATGGGCTGGACCGGTGTTTCGCTGAGTTCTGCCGTCTGGGGCGCCGTGTTCGGTTACCTCAGCCTCTGGCTTGTGTACCATGCCTTTCGCCTGGTCACGGGCAAGGAAGGCATGGGCTATGGAGACTTCAAGCTGCTGGCCGCGCTGGGTGCATGGCTCGGCGCCGACTACCTCATCGCGATCATCCTCGTCTCTTCGCTGGTGGGCGCGGTGATCGGCATCTCTTTACGCGTCGCCGGCAAGCTGGCGCACAAGGACATCCCCATCGCCTTCGGCCCCTTCCTGGCCGGTGCGGGCCTCGTCTGCCTCGTCGCGGGCCCCGAAGTCGTGAGGCAGTGGATTCCGTTCGCCTTCCCGCTGGGCGCGCTGATCCATTGACATCCGCATGGTGGCGCGGCGCATCGGACTGACGGGCGGCATAGGCAGCGGCAAGAGCACTGTCGCGGGCCTTCTGGTGGCCCAAGGGGCGTTTCTGGTGGACACCGATGCCATCGCGCGCTCCATCGCGCTGCCGGGCGGGATTGCGATGCCCGCCCTGGAGGAGGCATTCGGCCCCAGCGTCATCGACCCGGCCGGCGGCCTGGATCGCGCGGCCATGCGGCGGATCGTCTTCGCGGACGCCGATGCCAAGGTCCGCCTCGAATCCATCCTCCACCCCCTGATCGGCGACGAAACCCGGCGCCGGGCGGCAGCGGCCGGCGAGGATGCCGTCGTCGTGTTCGACGTTCCCCTGCTGGTCGAATCCGGGCGCTGGCGCGCCATCGTCGACCGGGTGCTGGTGGTCGACGCCACCGAGGAAACCCAGTTGAAACGCGTCGTCGCACGCTCCGGCTGGGCGCCGGAGGCGGTCAAGGCGGTGATCGCCCAGCAGGCTCCGCGCCGGGCGCGCCGGGCCGCCGCGGACGCAGTCATCTACAACGAGTCATTGACCCTGGAGGAACTCGCTCAAGAGGTCCGGGGTCTCTGGGAACGGTGGGCTAAGTCGGGCACGCGATAATTTGGAGTTGACGCCGCGACGGCAAAAGGACGATCACGTCAAACGGCGCATGCCCAAGCGCCCCTCACGATGCTTTTCAATTCGTATCCCTTCATCTTCGTTTTCTTCCCGCTGGTCCTGATCGGCTTCTTCCTGATCGGTGCGCGCAGCCCCCGGTCGGCGGCGGGGTTCCTGGCACTGGCCTCCCTCTTCTTCTACGGGTGGTGGAGCGTCAAGGCGCTGCCGCTGCTGCTGGGGTCGATCTGCGTCAACTACTGGTTCGGGCTGCGGCTCACCCCCTCCCCCAGCCGGGAGGACAAGTACCGTAAGACGCTGCTGATCGTCGCGCTGGTGGTCAACCTCGGGGTGCTGGCGGTCTTCAAATACGCCAACTTCTTCCTCGAGAACATCGATGCCGGCCTGGCCGCGGCGGGCCTGGAGCAGATCGACCTGGTGCACATCGTGCTGCCGATCGGCATCTCGTTCTACACCTTCACCCAGATCGCCTTCCTGGTCGACTGCTGGCAGGGCAAGGTGCACGAACGCAGCTTCATCCACTACGTGCTGTTCGTGACCTACTTCCCGCACCTGATCGCGGGCCCCGTGCTGCATCACGCGCAGATGATGCCGCAGTTCAACAGCCCGGCCACCTACAGGATCAATGCCAACAACATCGCGCTGGGGCTGGGCGTCTTCGTCTTCGGCCTGGCCAAGAAGATGCTGATCGCCGACCCGCTGGGCCAGTACGCGGACATGATGTTCAAGGGCGTGCACGAAGGCGTGATGCCCTCGCTGTACACGGCGTGGTTCGGGGTGCTGGCGTACACGATGCAGATCTACTTCGACTTCTCGGGCTACTCCGACATGGCCGTGGGCCTGTCGCTGTGCGTCGGGGTGCAGCTGCCACTCAACTTCCGCTCGCCCTACAAGTCGACCAACATGATCGAGTTCTGGCGGCGCTGGCACATCTCGCTGTCGACCTTCCTGCGCGACTACCTCTACGTGCCGCTGGGCGGCAACCGCAAGGGCCCGGCGCGGCGCTACATCAACCTGTTCCTGACGATGCTGCTGGGCGGCCTGTGGCACGGCGCGGCCTGGACCTTCGTGATCTGGGGCGCGCTGCACGGCTTCTACCTGATGGTCAACCACTTCTGGAACGCCAAGGTGCGGCGCGGCAAGACCGAAACCGCCTGGTACGGCCGCGTGGCCGGATGGTTCATCACCTTCGTGTGCGTGATGATCGCCTGGGTGGTGTTCCGCGCCGACAGCATGTCGGCCGCCGTCGAGATCTACAAGGGCATGCTGGGCCTGCACGGCGCGCCCGTGTCGGCCTTCAGCGAGTTCCGCGTGCCGTTCCGCAAGCCAGAGTTCTTCCAGACCCTGCTCGTGGCCATCGTGATCTGCCTTGCGCTGCCGCCCACCATCACGCTCGACCGGTGGATTCCCGCGGTCGCCGGCCTGGCCGGTCGCCCGCGCCTGCAGCGCATGGCCACGTGGGTCACCGGCCTGGGCTGCGTCTATCTGTTCGGCCTGTGCGTGTCGAAGTTCGGCAGCTACAGCCCCTTCCTCTATTTCCAATTCTGACGACATGGAAGACACGAAATCGGCCAGGACCTGGCTTCGCATCTTCGCCGCGGGCTACCTGGTGTGCTGCGGGCTGCTGCTCGTCAGCCTGCTCACGCCCATTCCGTATGGCGACCTGACCCGCATCGGGCGCATCTCAGAGCGCGAATTCGGCTGGCATGAGCCGCCGCCGCCCATCCCCGACGCCGACGTCAAGACCTGGCCCATCACCGAATCCGACATCCTGGTGATCGGCGACAGCTTCTCCGTGCGCTATGCGTGGCAATCGAAGCTCGTGGGCGCGGGCTACAAGATCACGACCACGCACTGGGACAACCTGGGCGGAGTCCTGTGCGGCGACTTTTCGGGCTGGCTCGAGAAATCGGGCTTCAAAGGCAAGGTGGTGATCGTCGAGAGCATCGAGCGGCTGCTGTACGACCGCATCGAGAAATCGGAGTCGTGCAAGACCATGAAGCACGCCTTCAAGCCGACGCCGCCACCCTTCGAGAACCCGTCCAGGCCCGCTCCCGGCTTCCAGCTCAACTGGGACGCGCAACTGCTCAGCGGCTGGCTGACGTACAGGAACACGAAGGAGATCCTGGCCTCCGACAGCTGGACCAACACGCCCGAGCGCTGGGGCCCGCTGATCGACGCACGCGTGGTGCCAGACGGCTGCAAGCAGTTCAGCCATCGCGCCTGCGACAAGCTCCTGATGACCGCCGAGGACCGCGTCAATCCGGCCCTGACGGCCGAGTCCGCGAACTTCATGAAGCGCTTCGAGAGCACCGCCGCGCCCTACAAGGTGGTGTGGATGGTCGTGCCCAACAAGACCAGCGTGTATTTGCAACAAAACCATGCCGACGCGTTCCGCGCCGCGTTCAACCCGCAAAATATCGGACCGGACCTGTTTGCGCTGGCAGAACAGAATCGCTTCAAGATGAAGGATCTTTTTCCCGCCAACGAGACACATGTGTCGACCCGGGGTTACATTCTTTTCGGGGAGCGTATGCTGGAAGCTGTGCGCGAGGTGTTCCCGCCCCCGGCCCCCAAGACGCAATGAGCCCGAACCCGACGTGAAAAACCGATACGCGTGATCCTCTACGAGTACCCCTTCAACGAGCGCATCCGCACGTACCTGCGGCTAGAGCACCTGTTTCGCCGCCTCGGCGAGCTGGTGCCGGCCGAATCTCCCCTGTCGCACCACTACGCCCTGGTCACGATCTTCGAGATCATGGACGTCGCCGCGCGCGCCGACCTCAAGGCCGACGTGCTGCGCGACCTGGACAAGCACAAGAACGTCTTCAACAGCTACCGGGGCAATCCGGCCATCGCCGAGGCCGTGCTCGACCAGGTCATCGGCCAGCTCGAAGGCAACTTCGCCACCCTCAACAGCGTGGCCGGCAAGGCGGGCCAGGCGCTGACCGAGAACGAGTGGCTCATGAGCATCCGCAGCCGCGCCGGCATTCCGGGCGGCACCTGCGGGTTCGACCTGCCCGCCTACTACGCCTGGCAGCACCGCCCCGCCGCCAGCCGCCGCGCCGATCTCGAACGCTGGTCGAACACGCTGTCGCCCCTGGCCTCGTCGATCTACCTGCTGCTCAAGCTGCTGCGCGACGCCGACGTGCCCTACAAGGTGATCGCGGTCAACGGGCAGTTCCAGCAGAACCTGCCCCAGGGCCGCAGTTTCCAGTTGCTGCGCCTGCGCATCGACCCAAAGCTGGGCCTCATCCCTGAAATAAGCGGCAACCGTCTCATGGTGTCGGTGCGCCTCATGCGCCACGACAAGGACGACCGCCTGCACCAGAGCTCGGAAGACGCACCCTTCGAGCTGACTCTCTGCGCATGACGACGCAGGTGAACAGCAAGGGCGAGCGCATCGTCCGCTGCCCCACATGCGGCGGCGACAGCGTCTACGCGCCGAGCAATGCCTACCGGCCTTTCTGCAGCGCGCGCTGCAAGGGCGTCGACCTGGGCGCCTGGGCCAGCGAGGAATTCCGCATGCCGGCCGAGGCGCCGCCGGACGACGAGCCTTTCGGCGATCCCAAGATCCAGTAGGAAAAGCCTGCGCCGCTGGCGTGCAGGCGCAGCGGCTGCTTACTTGCCAGCCGCCCCTTCATCCAGCAGCGCCGGATCGATATAGGTTGCGAAGCTGCGCGCGTAGCGCGGCCTGAGGTGGCCGATGTCCTTGTAGGCCGGCGAACCGTCGTCGGGCATGCTGCGGATGCATTCGCCCCCCGCGCACAGGCTGGCGAAAGGCTCGATGACCTTGGCCCCATTGGCCTGCGCCACCTGCTTCAGCCGCTCGTTGAACTGCGCCTGGTCCTGCGGCATCGGCGCCTTGAGCTGCCCGGATTCCGCCGTCATGCGCCCCAGGCGGCTGCCCTCGATCTGCCGCAGCGGATCGAAATCCATGCCCACCGGATTGCCGAGCACCAGGTAGACCGGCTTGAGCGCCGACAGCCGCTTCAGCACCTCGCCCAGCGACTTGAGCGACTGCTCGATGCCGTCGCCGCCGATGAACGGGTGCACGGCCTTCCGATCGTCGACGAAGTAGTTCACCGTGGGGCCGGCGCCGGTGAAGTAGCAGCTCCAGCACGCACCCAGCACCACCGAATCGATCTCGGGCTTGAGCGCCAGGTCGAGCACCGCGGTGCGCCGCTCGTCGCAGCCGGTATCGAGGCCGCTGAACAGGCCCGGCACCGGCGGGCACGAGCCCTTGGTCGCGAAGTACACGGTGCGCGCCTTGTCGGGCTGCGTGCGCACCAGTTCGAGCGCGCGCGGCGCGTACTGCTCGACATGGCTGTCACCGATCAGCAGCACGTTGTGCTTGCCGTTGCCGGCGCGGTAGACGAACTGGTTGCCCAGCGCGGCCTCCTCGAACCCGTCATAGTAGTTGTCCTCGCGCGTCGCATCGGCCACCGCCTGCAGGGCCGGGCTGTCGTGGCGCGGCAATGGCCTGCCCAGGAAGACCAGCACGCCGGCCAGCGCCAGCGCGGCGCCCGCACCAGCCAGCCCGCGCAGGATCGTCGGCGAGAGGTGCAGCTTGACGAAGCGCTCCAGGAAGCGATACGTGGCCCAGGCGAGCACGACCGACGCCACCACCAGCACGATGCGCAGCTGCAGAGGCGGCTCGCCGCCAGTCACGATGCGCGCGTAAGACAGCAGCGGCCAGTGCCAGAGATACAGCGGGTAGCTGATCAGCCCGACCCACACCATCACCCGGTTCGACAGCAGGTACTTGTTGAGCACGCCACCCGGTCCAGCCGCGATGCAGCTCGCCGCGCCCAGCACCGGCAGCAGTGCCCACCAGCCCGGAAACGCCTTGGTGCTGCGCGTCATGAAGAGGCCGAGCACGATCAGCGCGATGCCGACGGTCGACTGCAGATGCTTCTTCCACGCACGGGTGCTCACCGCCCCTTGAGCAGCAGCCTGCAGTTGCATGACCGCCAGCAGCCCCCCCGCCATCAGCTCCCAGGCCCGCGACAGCGGCGAATAGAAAGCCGCCGCACGATGCGGCTGCACCGTCAGCACATTGACGAGGAAAGAGATCGTCGCCACCGCCAGCGTCACGCGCAGGATCGGCCAGCGCTTGCGCCAGGCCAGCCCCAGCATCAGCGGCCAGAAGATGTAGAACTGCTCCTCGATGCCCAGCGACCACAGGTGCAGCAGCGGCTTGGTCTCGGCCGTGGCGTCGAAGTAGCCGGCCTCGCCCAGGAAGACGAGGTTGGCGAAAAAGGCGGCGCCGCCCGTGGTCTGCTTGCCCAACTGCGAGAACTCGCCCGGCAGCAGCACGTACCAGCCGAAGGCCAGCGTCGCCAGCAGCACCAGCACCAGCGCCGGAAAGATCCGCCGTATGCGGCGTGTGTAGAAGTCGCGGTAGCTGAAGTCGCCCGCCGCCAGGCTCTGCAGGAGGATGGTCGTGATCAGGAAGCCCGAGATCACGAAGAAGATGTCGACGCCGATGAAGCCGCCCGGCAGCAGGCTGGGAAACGCGTGGTACGCCAGCACCGAGCCCACCGCGATGGCGCGCAGGCCGTCGATGTCCGGGCGGTACTTGGGATGCATGGTTGCGTCGTCGATCGGTCGGTCGCTCGGCTGGCGGGAACGCTCAGCGCGACGGCTGCTGCGCGGGGGCGCTGCGCACGGTGCGGTCGAAGTAGCTCGCCTCTTCGCGCGTGTAGCGCGGCCGCAGGTGGTCGGCGTCCTTGTAGGCAGGCGCGCCGTCGGGCAGCGTGACAAGGCAGTGGCTGCCGTCCTTGCACAGCACCGCCATCGCGTCGATGGGCTGCGCCCCGCTCGCCTCGGCGATGGCGCGCAGCCTGTCGTTGAGCGCCTTCTGGTCTGCCGGCAGCGGCACCGTCGGCGAAGAAGTCGTGGCCTCCATGTGCGTGAGGCGGCTGCCTTCGATCAGGCGCTTGGGCGTGAACTCGGGGCCGCCGGGGTTGTCGAGCAGCAGGAAGACCTTCTTGTGCCGTGCCAGCCCGCGCAGCGTGGCCTCCAGCGAGGCCAGCGAGCGCTCGATGCCGTCGCCGCCCTGGAACGGATGGACCTGGTTGTCGGGGCCGCGGAAATAGTAATCCAGCGCGCCGTGGCCGACGAAGTAGCAGTTCCAGCAGCCGCCGATGACGACCGAATCGACCTCCGGGCCCATCGCGTAGGCCAGCATGGCGTCGCGCCGCTCGGCGCAGCCGATGTTCTTGTCCGCGTACACGCCGGGCACCACCGGGCATGCACCCTGGGTCACGAACCAGGCCGACTTGTCGGGCATCGACAGCGTGCGCGACAGCTCCATGATGCGCGGGGCGTACTGCTGCACGTGGCTGTCGCCCACGAAGAGCACGCGCTTCGGGCCGCTGCCGGTCTTGTAGACCAGCTGCTCGCCGATCTGGTCGAGCTTGAAGCCGGCGTAGTAGTCGGCGTCCAGCGTGGCGTTGGCGACGATCTGCAGCCGCTCGCTGTTGTTGCGGGGCCCGGGCACGCCGAAGAAGATCGCGGTGCCCAGCGCGGCGATCAGCACCATGCCGCCGCCCAATACCTTGAGGATGCCCGTGCCGGGACGGCTTCTCGTGTAGCGTTCGACGAAGCGGTACGTGGCCCAGGCCAGCAGCACGGCGGCCACCATCGCGCAGGCACGGTAGACCGGCGAGGGATGCAGCGGGTCGGCCTCGACGATGCGCACGAAGGCCAGCAGCGGCCAGTGCCACAGGTACAGCGGATAGCTGATGAGCCCGATCCACACCATCACCCGGTTCGACAGCAGGTACTTGTTGAGCACGCCGTTCGGCCCCGCTGCGATGCAGCTCACCGCGCCCAGCGTGGGCAGCAGGGCCCACCAGCCCGGGAACGACTTGTTGCTGCGGATCATCACCAGCCCGAGCACGATCAGCCCCACGCCCAGCACCGACTGCAAGTGGCTGCGCCAGGCGCTCGGCGCCGGCGGCTTCAGCCGCATGCAGGCCAGGATGCCGCCCACCATCAGCTCCCAGAAACGGGAAGCCGGCGAATAGAACGAGGCCGCCGGCAGCGGATGCACAGTGGTCACGTTCACCAGGAACGAGACCGCCGCCACCGCCAGCACCACGCGCACGATCGGCCAGCCCTTGCGCCAGGCGAGCCCCAGCAGCAGCGGCCAGAAGATGTAGAACTGCTCCTCGATGCCCAGCGACCACAGGTGCAGCAGCGGCTTGGTTTCGGCGGCGGTGTCGAAGTAACCCGACTCGCCCCAGAACACGAAATTGGCGACGAAGGAGGCACCGCCCACGGTCTGCTTGCCGAGCTCGGCGAATTCGTCGGACAGCAGCAGGTACCAGCCCGCGCACAGCGTGGCGAACAGCACCACGAGCAGCGCCGGGAAGATCCGCCGGATGCGCCGCGCATAGAAGTCGCGGTAGCTGAAGTCGCCCGCCGCGAGGCTCTGGAGAATGATGGTCGTGATCAGGAAGCCCGAGATCACGAAGAAGATGTCGACCCCGATGAAGCCGCCCATCAGCGCCGTGGGGAACGCGTGATACACCAGCACCGAGCCCACCGCGATGGCGCGCAGGCCGTCAATGTCCGGACGGTACTTGGGATGCATCAAGCGGTCAGTTGGCCGGCGCGTCGGCAGGCGCGACCACCGGCGGCGCCACGAACGGCAGGCCGCGCTCTTCCGAGAGCCACTGCAGCACCGGGAACGCGCCCGGCAGCACCGGCGTCACCTCCAGCGGCAGCTGCTGCCAGGCCATGCGCTGGCCTTCGCGCATCTCGAACTCACCGCTCCAGGCCGTGACCTTGCACCAGTGCAGGCGCACCAGCGCGTGCGGGTAGTCGTGCTCGGTCACCTTCCAGACCTCGGCGCCGTCGATGGCGATGCCGAGCTCTTCCTGCAGCTCGCGCCGCAGCGCCTGCTCGACCGTCTCGCCCGCTTCGATCTTGCCGCCGGGAAACTCCCAGAAGCCCGCGTAGGCCTTGCCTTCGGGCCGCGTGGAAAGCAGCAGGGCATCGTCGGACAGACGGATCAGCACGCCGACCGCGACTTCCGTGTGCTTGCGGGGTTCGCTCACGCCTTGCTCCGCCCCGCGTAATCGCGCGCGAACTGATAGGCCACGCGGCCGCTGCGCGAGCCGCGCTCCAGCGCCCACACGAGCGCTTCGGGCCGCGCCGCCGCGATGGCGGCCTCGTCCACGCCGAACGACGAGAGCCACTGGCCCACGATCGTCAGATATTCGTTCTGGCTGAAGGGATAGAAGCTCACCCAGAGGCCGAAGCGCTCCGACAGCGAGATCTTTTCCTCGATCACCTCGCCGGGGTGGACTTCGCCGTCCTCGGTGTGGGTGTACGAGAGGTTGTCCTTCATGTACTCGGGCAACAGGTGGCGCCGGTTGCTGGTCGCGTAGATCAGCACGTTGGGCGTCGAGGCCGCGATCGAGCCGTCGAGGATCGACTTCAGCGCCTTGTAGCCCGGCTCACCCTCGTCGAAGCTCAGGTCGTCGCTGAACACGATGAATTTCTCGGGCCGCTGCGACACCACCTCGACGATGTCGGGCAGGTCGGTGAGCTCGGCCTTGTCCACCTCGATCAGCCGCAGCCCCTGCGGCGCATAGGTCTGCAGGCAGGCTCGGATCAGCGACGACTTGCCCGTGCCGCGGGCTCCCGTCAGCAGCACGTTGTTCGCGGGCTTGCCTTCGACGAACTGCTGCGTGTTGCGCGCGATCTTTTCCTTCTGGACGTCGATTTCCTTCAGCGAATCGAGCGACATCGCCGCCACGTGCTTCACCGGCTCGAGCACGCCGTGGCCCGAGCTGCGGCGGCGGTAGCGCCAGGCGATGGACGCGTTCCAGTCGGCCGGCTCCGCCAGTGGTTGCGGAAGGATCGATTCGATGCGGGTGATGAGCTGTTCGGCGCGTTCGATCAGCCGTTGGAACTGTTCATTCATGACCTGTAGTCGGCATTGATGGTCACGTATTCGTGGCTGAAGTCGCAGGTCCAAACCGTTTCGCTGGCGTTGCCGCGGCCCAGGCCGATGCGCACGGTGATCTCGCTGCGCTTCATCACGCGCTGGCCGTCTTCCTCGCGGTACGACGGATTGCGCCCGCCCTTGACGGCCACATGCACGTCATCGAGGAACAGGTCGATGCCCGTCTGGTCGAGATCGGCGATGCCGGCATAGCCCACGGCCGCGAGGATGCGGCCCAGGTTCGGGTCGCTGGCGTAGAAGGCCGTCTTGACCAGCGGCGAATGCGCCACGGCGTAGGCCACCTGCCTGCACTCCGCGGCGTCGCGGCCGCCTTCGACCTGAATGGTGATGAACTTGGTCGCACCTTCGCCGTCGCGCACGATGGCCTGCGCCAGCTGGCGCGCCACGTTCTGCATCGCTGCCACGAGCGCCTTGCCTTCGGCCGAATCGAGCGAGGTGATGGTGGCGTGCGCCGCCTTCTGCGTGGCGATGACCACGAACGAGTCGTTCGTCGAGGTGTCGCCGTCGATGGTCACGCGGTTGAACGAGGCGTCGGCCAGCAGCTTGGCCAGCGGCTGGATCAGCGAGGGATCGATCTTCGCGTCGGTCGCCAGGAAGCCCAGCATGGTCGCCATGTTCGGGCGGATCATGCCGGCGCCCTTGCTGATGCCGGTGATGGTGACGGTGGCGCCGCCGACCTGGACCTGCTGGCTGAACGCCTTGGGGATCGTGTCGGTGGTCATGATGCCCTCGGCCGCGCGCGCCCAGTTGTCCGCCTTTGCGTCGGCCAGCGCGGCCGGCAGGCCGGCTTCGATGCGATCCACGGGCAGCGGCTCCATGATCACGCCGGTGGAGAACGGCAGGATCTGCTCGGGCGAGATCTCCAGCTTGCGCGCCAGCGCGATGCAGGTGGAGCGCGTGCGCATCAGGCCGTCTTCGCCGGTGCCCGCATTGGCGTTGCCGGTGTTGATGACCATCGCCCGGATGCCGTGGTTCGCGGCCAGGTGGTCGCGGCAGACCTGCACCGGCGCCGCGCAGAAGCGGTTCTGCGTGAACACGCCGCCGACGGCCGAACCCTCGTCGATCAGCACGACCGTCAGGTCCTTGCGATTGGCCTTGCGCACGCCCGCTTCGGCCACGCCGATGCGGACGCCGGGCACCGCGAACAAGGCGGCAGGATCAGGGGCTGACAGGTTCACGGGCATGGGGATTTCTCTCCGGATGAGTTGTTGCGAATGACGGCTTCAGCTCAGGTCAGCTTGCCGTGGCACTGCTTGTATTTCTTGCCGCTGCCGCAGGGGCACGGATCGTTGCGGCCGACACGGGCGAAGGCCGCGGCCTCCGCGCTGAGCCCACCCAGTCCGGCGGCGGCGATGCGGCGCTGGCTTTCCTCGTCGACGCGGACCTCGACCTCGCCCGTCTCGGTCGGCGCAGAGTAGGTGATGTTCGAGACATTCTCGCCGCGGCTCTCCATCGCTTCGGCGGCTTCCTCGAGCTGCTCGCTCGACTGCACGCGCACCGTCATGAGCTGGCGCGTGACTTCGTTCTTGACCGAATCCAGCAGCTGGCCGAAGAGCTCGAAGGCTTCGCGCTTGTATTCCTGCTTGGGCTGCTTCTGCGCGTAGCCGCGCAGGTGGATGCCCTGGCGCAGGTAGTCGAGCGAAGCCAGGTGTTCGCGCCAGTGGGTGTCGATGCTCTGCAGCAGCACCATGCGCTCGAACTGGGTGAAGTTCTCCTGGCCGAWCAGCGCGACCTTGGCGTCGAAGGTCTCGTTGGCGTTCTTGAGCACCTTCTCGACGATGTCCTCGTCGGCGATGGCTTCCGAGGCCTCGACTTCCTTCTTGAGCGGCATGTCGATGCCCCACTCGGTGAAGAGCGTCTTCTCGAGGCCTTCCAGGTCCCACTGCTCCTCGACCGATTCGCTCGGCACGTACTGGCGCACGAGGTCGGTGAAGCAGCCTTCGCGCAGGCCGGCGATCTGCGCCGTGAGGTCGCCCGCGTCGAGGATGTCGTTGCGCTGCTGGTAGATCACCTTGCGCTGGTCGTTCGACACGTCGTCATACTCGAGCAGCTGCTTGCGGATGTCGAAGTTGCGCGCCTCGACCTTGCGCTGCGCGCTCTCGATGCTGCGCGTGACGATGCCGGCCTCGATGGCTTCGCCGTCGGGCATCTTGAGGCGGTCCATGATCGCCTTCACGCGGTCGCCCGCGAAGATGCGCATCAGCGGATCGTCCAGGCTCAGGTAGAAGCGCGAGGAGCCCGGGTCGCCCTGGCGGCCCGAGCGGCCGCGCAGCTGGTTGTCGATGCGGCGCGACTCGTGGCGTTCGGTCGCGATGATGCGCAGGCCGCCGAGCGACTTCACGAACTCGTGGTCCTTGGCCCATTCGGCGCGCACGTGCTCGATGTCGGCCTTCTTCGTGGCTTCGTCGCGGCCTTCGTCGTTCTCGATGGCCTCGATCATCTTCTCGATGTTGCCGCCCAGCACGATGTCGGTGCCGCGGCCGGCCATGTTGGTCGCGATGGTGATCATCTTCGTGCGGCCGGCCTGCGCCACGATGTCGGCTTCACGTGCGTGCTGCTTGGCGTTCAGCACCTGGTGCGGCAGGCCCGCCTGCGTCAGCAGGCCGTCGATGATTTCGGAGTTCTCGATGGACGACGTGCCCACCAGCACCGGCTGGCCGCGCTCGTAGCACTCGCGGATGTCCTGGATGGCCGCCTCGTACTTCTCGCGCGTGGTCTTGTAGACGCGGTCGAGCTGGTCGTCGCGCTTGCTGACACGGTTCGGCGGAATGATCATGGTCTCCAGACCATAGATTTCCTGGAACTCGTAGGCTTCGGTGTCGGCCGTGCCGGTCATGCCGGCGAGCTTGCCGTACAGGCGGAAATAGTTCTGGAAGGTGATCGAGGCCAGCGTCTGGTTCTCGGCCTGGATCTCGACGCCTTCCTTGGCTTCCACGGCCTGGTGCAGGCCGTCGCTCCAGCGGCGGCCCGTCATCAGGCGGCCGGTGAATTCGTCGACGATGACCACTTCGCCCTGCTGCACCACGTAATGCTGGTCGCGGTGATACAGGTGACGGGCGCGCAGCGCCGCGTTCAGGTGGTGCATCAGCGTGATGTTGGCCGGGTCGTACAGCGACGCGCCCTCGGGCAGCAGCTTGAACTCGCCCAGGATGCGCTCGGCGTTCTCGTGGCCGTCCTCGGTCAGGAACACCTGGTGGGTCTTCTCGTCGACCGTGAAGTCGCCGGGCACCGTGACGCCCTCGCCCGTGCGCGGGTCGGCTTCGCCTTCCTGCTTCTTGAGCAGCGGCACCACCTTGTTGATGGCGAGATACAGGTCGGTGTGGTCCTCGGCCTGGCCGCTGATGATCAGCGGCGTACGGGCCTCGTCGATCAGGATCGAGTCCACTTCGTCGACGATCGCGTAGTTCAGCCCGCGCTGGACCCGGTCGCCGGGCTCGTAGACCATGTTGTCGCGCAGGTAGTCGAAGCCGTACTCGTTGTTGGTGCCGTACGTGATGTCGCTGCCGTAGGCCTGCTGCTTCTCCTCGCGCGGCATCTGCGGCAGGTTGATGCCGACGGTGAGGCCGAGGAAGTTGTAGAGGCGGCCCATCCAGGTCGCGTCGCGATTGGCCAGGTAGTCGTTCACCGTGACCACGTGCACACCCTTGCCCGACAGCGCGTTCAGGTACACCGGCAGCGTGGCGGTCAGCGTCTTGCCTTCGCCGGTGCGCATTTCGGAAATCTTGCCGTTGTGCAGCGCCATGCCGCCCAGCAGCTGCACGTCGAAATGGCGCATCTTCATGACGCGCTTGGAGCCCTCCCGCACCGTTGCGAAGGCTTCCGGCAACAGGGCATCGAGGGTTTCGCCCTTGGCGATGCGGTCCTTGAACTCCTGGGTCTTGGCGCGCAGAGCGTCGTCGCTGAGCTTCTCGAACTCGGGCTCGAGCGCATTGATGCGTTCCACCGTCTTGCGATACTGCTTGAGCAGCCGGTCGTTGCGACTGCCGAAAATCTGGGTCAGGAAGTTGGTTGCCATGGGTGGAGATGGGCGGGCGCCTGATACGGCAGGCACTTCGACCGGATTCCCTAAGATATGGTGAAAGCAGTTGGGCGCGCTTTCGATGAAAGCAAGCGGCCCTTTTTCCGGCGCGAACGTCGGCAAACCGGGCATTTTAGCTGTCTTGTTTCTAACCCCTGGATTACCGATGTATCGCCGACTCCCTCCCGCCATTTCACTGCAGGAAGCTGCGGAAGGCGCCCCCACGCTGGGCAGCCTGATGGCTCGTGCGCGCGACACCACCGAACGGCTCAAGGCGGTGGAAGGCCTGATTCCGCCAGCCATGCGCGCGGCCATCCAGGCGGGGCCGGCCGAGGGCGACGTATGGTGCCTGCTGGTCAAGGGCAGCGCCGCCGCGGCCAAGCTGCGCCAGCTGTCGCCGATGCTCGTCACGAGGCTGAGGAACCGTGGCTGGGACGTGGCGACGATCCGGATCAAGGTACACACGGGGCGCTGACTGCGCCAGCCCTGCCGGCTGATTTTTGATTTTTTGTCTGGAGATAGATAATATTTCCAGATGACATCCTCCATCGCGCCCGCCGACGCCCGGCTCCTGCTGCTCGACAGGAACCAGGTCGATGCCCTCCTCTCCCCCGACGAAGTGCTCGGGGCCGTGCGAGAGGCCTTCGTGCTGCACAGCGACCGCGAAGGCCGTGTGTTCCCGGTGGTGCGCGAGGCGCTGGGCACCGGCGGCGTGTTCGGCATCAAGTCCGGCGACGTGCAGGCCCAGGGGCTGCTCGGATTCAAGGCGGCGGGCTTCTGGCCGGCCAACCGGCAGCGCGGCGGCGAGCCCCATCAGGCGACGATCACGCTGATCGACCCGGCGACCGGCCGGCCGCTGTGCGTCATCGACGGCAACACAGTGACGACCGTTCGCACGGGTGCAGCCGGCGGCCTTGGCCTGCAGCGCCTCGCGCGCGCCGGCAGTGCGCGGCTGTGCATCTTCGGCACCGGCGTGCAGGCGCGCATCCAGCTCGACTTCGCGCTGCGGCTGATCCCCTCGCTGCGCGAGGTTCTCTATGTTGGCGCGAAGGGCGAGCGCAACGCCGCCTTCGAGGCCCGCTTCGCCAGCCGCTGCAGCATCGCGCCGGCGCACGACCGCAATGCAGCCGTGGCTGCAAGCGACATCGTGATCACCGCCACGCCGGGCGGAGAAGCCCTGTTCGATCTCGATGCCGTGCAGCCCGGCACGCACCTGAACTGCGTGGGTACCGACACCCGCGGCAAGCGGGAGCTGCCGGAAGGCCTGCTGGCACGCGCGCGCCTGTTCGTCGACGACCGCACGCAGGCCCGGCAGATCGGCGAGGCGCAGTGGGCGCCCGACACCGAATGCATGGAGCTGGGCGACCTGCTCAGCGGCAAGACTGCCTTCGAACGCACGCCGCAGGACATCACCGTCTTCGACATGACGGGCCTCGCGCTGCAGGACCTGACCGTCGCGCGTCTTCTTCACGCGCGCGCCATCGAGACCCTAACAGGCACATGTATCGCGTGGCCCTGGTGAGCTTTCAAAAAGGCGGGGCGCAATGCAACGCCGCCCGCCTCGCACCTGAAAAAGCGTGATTTTTTGTTGCGGACGGAAGAACATTTCGGCCCCTGGGCGCCGACTCCTTGCTGGCATTTTTTGTCATCAATGCGCTGCGTGACTGCTTGAGCCGCGAGATCCTTCTGAAGAGAAAAATCGAAATTGCGGACTTCTTCTCGCTCAAAAAATAAAATCCACAGTCCGGAAATAATTCAATCCTGGAAGAATGCCATTAATTGACATTAATGGTCATTGGCTGAGTCATTTTCCACTCGATACATTCCGCAACCTCGAAGTCTTGGCGGAGTGCGGCAACGCACCTCTTCGCGACTTTCATCGCCGAATAAACACAGAGAGGTTGGAATGATTTCACTCGAGTCCTGCGGCTAGCTCACGCATCACCACCTGCCCGTCTGAACCGGCACCTGCAAGCAGCCATCGGCGAGGCCGATTTCCCGAAGCCGGGAAATCCATTTTTCACCCCCGCGAAGCGAACAACGCCCGATCCCGGCCAGGGAATCAGGCCGCCTCGTCACGCGCATCGAGTCCGCATTTCTTTTTCAGAAGATTTATTTCAAAGAAAAAATCCATGAGCAATTCCTACAAAAGCATTCGCGCTGGCCGACTTGGCTTCAGGCTGTCGGCGGTCACTGCGGCAGTCCTCGCCGGTGGGCTGCAGCTCTCGCCGGTCGCAGCCAACGCGTCGACCTACGCCCCTGGCAATTGCGACAGCACGGGCACGGCAACCATCGGGCGCGTGACCGTCACCGGCACGAACAGCATGCCGGTCGACGGAACCGGTCCCTGGTCCAACATCACCGGCTGCGACTCCAGCGGCAACAACCTGAACGGGGTGACGGTGTATGGCAGCTACTCGCAGGGCACGGGTGACGGGGCTACCACCCTCGGGTTCTCCAGCACCGCCGGCAAATGGGCTACCGCGGCCGGGCTCTCGAGCAGCGCCTCGGGAACCGGGAGTGCCGCCTTCGGCTACGACGCGCAGGCACAAGGGCTGAACTCGGCTGCGATCGGCGCGGCGTCCAGCGCAGCCGGCCAGGGCGCCGTGGCCCTGGGCAGCGGCGCTTCCGCGAAGTACGACAACTCCGCCGCCATTGGTGCAGGCAGCACCACCGCCGACTCGCTGGCAAGCCTGCAGGGAACGCCCACCTACACGCCGGCCGCGGGAGCCGCGGTCGCAGCCGCGACGCCGTCCGGCGAAGTGTCGGTGGGCAGCAGCGGCAGCGAGCGCAGAGTCACCAACGTCGCCGCTGGCGGCGCACCGACCGACGCGGTCAACGTCAGCCAGCTCTCGACAACCACCGCTTCGCTGTCCACGAGCCTTGATACGACCAATCGTGCAGTCGTCAACCTGTCCACGTCCACCGCAGGCAGCATCGGCAGCCTCTCGACCGGCCTGAACACGACCAACGGCGCCCTCGCCAGCCTGTCGACATCCACGGCCGCCGGCATCGGAAGCCTCTCCAGCGGCCTGTCCACCACCAACGGCAACCTGCGCAGCCTGAGCACGTCGGTCAGCACCATCTACAACACGGGCACCAAGTACTTCCACACCAAGTCGACGGCGGGCGACTCGACGGCCAGCGGCGACAGCTCCGTGGCGATCGGCCCGCAGTCGGAGGCCAGCGGTTCCAAATCCCTTGCGGCCGGCACAGGTGCCAAGGCAGCAGCCAACAACGCGCTGGCCGTGGGCTCCTACGCCCTCGCCACGGGCGCGAACGCGATCGCCATCGGCACCGGTGCGCTGGCCACGGGCTCGCAGGCCATCGGCGCGGGTTCGCGCGCGGGCGGCGGGGGCACCGCGCTGGGCGACGGCGCCGATGCCGGTGGAACCTCGCTGAGCCAGGCGCCGCGGATCGCCAAGGGCACTGCCATCGGCTTCGGCGCGGTGGTGCAGCACAGCGAAGGCGTTGCGCTGGGCGCCGGTTCGGTGGCCGCCACCGCCGCGGGCCTGGCCGGCTATGTGCCTCGCAATGCATCTGCGCAGCATCAGGCCGCGGTCAAGGCGACCACCAGCACGCAGGCGGCCGTTTCGGTCGGCGATGCGGCCAGTGGCCGGTTCCGCCAGATCACGGGCGTGGCCGCCGGCACGGCGGACAGCGATGCGGCGAACGTGGCGCAGCTCAAGGCATCCGAAGCCGCCTCGCGGGCCAGCAGCGCGCAATATGCGACCAACCCCGACGGCTCGATCGACCACAGCCAGCTCGTGCTGGGCAACGGCCAGGCGCCGGGGGGCACGCGAATCTCCAATGTGGCGCCGGGGGTGTTCCCCACCGACGCGGTCAACGTGAACCAGCTCAACCAGGTGCGCAGCCAGGTTGCCGACGTCGCGCGCATCGCCTACACGGGCACGGCCATGGCCATGGCCATGTCGGGCACCTACCTGCCGACGCTCGCTCCGGGCGAGAAGACCGTGGGCGTCGGGGTAGGCAGCTACAAGGGCTACAGCGCCGTGGCGCTGACCTTCAAGGCGCTGGCCGGCGACGGAAGGATGTCGTGGGGCGCGGGCATTTCGACCACCGGCAAGGAATGGGGCGTGAACGCCGGCGTGGGCTGGAAGTGGAAATAAGGGCTCGGAGGAAATAGAGCCAATCAGGGAGCGAGCCGGCAACGAATCGGCAAGCAAGTGGATGGCCCCCATGCCGAGCGGCGTGGGGGCCATTTTTTCAGCGGCTCGCTATGCGGCAGAAGCGTCCGCGAAGAGCCCGGTCATGAACTGCGTCGACTTGAGGCCGGTACCCGTCAGCAGCGCGACCGTCGTCTCCGTGCGTTGGATGTCGCCGCGCTGCGCCAGCACGTCGATGGCCGCCGCGGCGGACGCGGAAGTGGGTTCGGCATACAGGCCGCAGGCCGCGAGCCGGCGCACCGCCGCCGCGATCTGCTCCTCGGCCAGCGCCACGGTCCTGCCGTTCGTCTCGCGCAACGCCTGCACGATCTCCGCCAGCCGCACCGGCCGCTTGATCGCCGTGCCTTCGGCGATCGTCGGCTGCACGGCGCGCTCCACTGGCGTGTCGACGCCCGCCGTGAAGCTCGCGTCGATCGGCGAGCAGTTCAGCGGCTGCGCGACGAAGATGCGCGGCAGCTTCTTGATCTGCCCCGCCGCCAGCAGCTCCTTGAAGCCGATCCAGCAGCCGAGCACGTTGCTGCCCGCACCCGTCGGGATCACGACGTTGTCCGGCGCCACGAAGCCCAGGTCTTCCCACAGCTCGTAGGCCAGCGTCTTCGTGCCCTGCAGGAAGAACGGATGCCAGTTGTGGCTCGCGTAGAAGATCGACTCCGACTGCCGCACAGCCTCGTATTCCGACTCCTCGCGCGGCCCGGGCACCAGCTGCACCTCGGCGCCGAAGGCGCGGATCTGCGCCACCTTCGGCGCGGGCGTGTAGCTGGGCGCGAGCACCTTCACGCGCATGCCGGCGGCAGCGCCCGCAGCGGCGATGGCCGCGCCGCCGTTGCCCGAGCTGTCTTCCAGCACCGCATCGACGCCGATCTGGCGCAGGAAGGACATCATCACCGCCGCGCCACGGTCCTTGAAGCTGCAGGTCGGGTTGAACCACTCCAGCTTGAAGTGCGGCTCTAAGTCGCCCCAGCGCTTCCGCACCAGCGGCGTGCAGCCTTCGCCCATGCTCGCGGGCCTGTCGATGCTCACCGGCAGCGCCGCGCGGTAGCGCCACAGCGAGCGCGTGCGCGAATCGATGTCGTCGCGCCCGATGCCCGGCAGCGGCGTGACCAGCATCGGGTTGCCGTCGTCCGAACGCCAGCGGCGCTCGGACAGCTCGTGGTGCCGGCCGGTGCGGGGATCGACGTAGCGTGCGCGTTCTGTCATTCGTGGCTCCTGGATCAATCTGAACATTTCTGGATAATACATCCAACTATATACTTTTCGTATAAATCAGATTGTTCGTCCAGAGCTGGATACATTTCCCTGCATGAAGAAGAAGCCGAACAAGCAGCTGCTCGAGATGCTGAGCAACATGGCCGAGGGCCTGGGCCAGACCTTCGCGCCCTTCTGCGAAGTGGTGGTGCACGACCTGAGCAACCCCAGGAACGCGATCTACGCCATAGAAAACAGCCTCAGCGGCCGCGAGGTCGGCGAGTCGGTCACCGAGCTGGGCCTCGCGCGCATCCGCGATCCGGAGTTCCCGGCGGTGATCGCGAACTACGCCAACACCTTTCCCGACGGCCGCAAGGTCAAGAGCACCTCCATCGGCATCAAGGACGAGAGCGGCGAGTACGTGGCCGCGCTGTGCCTGAACGTCGACCTCACGCTGTTCCAGAGCTTCCAGAGCGCGATCTCGCAGTTCACGCGCATCGACGACAAGGAAGTGCACGAGCACCTGGAAGCCGGCGGCGGCGGCAACCACTCGGACCGCATCCACGCGCGCATCGACGAGTTCGCGGCCGCGCGCGCAACCACGCCGCGCTCGCTGAAGCCGGCCGATCGCAAGCAGCTGGTGCAGGAACTCAAGAAGGCCGGGATGCTGGAAGTCCGCCGCGGCGCCGAGATCGCAGCGGCGCACATGGGCGTGTCGCGCGCCACCGTCTACAGCGACGCGAAGTAGCAGCAGGGGCAGGAGCGCCTGCCGTTTATTGCGGCTGCAGCCCGATCTCGTGCGCGGCCTTCTGCCAGCGCTCCGCCTCCGAGCGCAGGAAGGCGCGCAGCTCGGCCGGCGTCGATCCCTTCATCTGCACGCCGAGCGCCGACAGCCGCTCCTTCACCATCGGATGCTCGAGCGCGGCAACGGCCTCGCGACGCAGCTTCTCGATCACGTCCAGCGGCGTGGTGGCCGGCGCCACCATGGCCCACCACTGGCCGATTTCCAGGCCCTTGAGCCCGCTCTCGGCGAGCGCCGGCACGTTCTGCAGGCCGGGCAGGTTCACCCGCAGCGCGCTCGTCACCAGCAGCGGGCGGATGCGGTTGGCACCCAGCAGGCTGGAGCCGCTGGCCAGCGTCGCGAAGTGGCCTGCCACCGTGCCTGCCGCCACGTCAGTGAGCGCGGGCGCCGAACCGCGGTACGGGACCATGTTGAACGCGATCTTCGTGCGGCTCGCGAGCAGTTCCGCCGCGAGGTGGCTCACCGTGCCCGCGCCGCTGTGCGCGATGGCCGGCGGCGAGCCCTTGGCCGCGGCCGCCGCCGCGGTCTTCAGGAAGGTCTTGAAGTCCTTGCTGTCGTCGCCCATGCCCGCGAAGAACACCAGCGGCGAGGTGCCGATCATGGTCACCGGCGTGAAGTCGCGCAGCAGGTCGTAGGGCAGCTTCGCCGTCACCGCCGGTGCGATGGCGTGCGGCAGTTCGACGATGGCGATGGTGTAGCCGTCGGGCGCGGCCTTGGCCGCCGCGTCGGTGCCGATCATGCCGGCGGCGCCGGGCCGGTTGTCCACGATCACCGGGCTGCCGATGGTCTGGCTCATGCGCTGCGCCATGGCGCGAGCAATCGCGTCGGTGCTGCCGCCGGCCGCCCACGGCACGACGAGCTTCACGGGCTTGTCGGGATACGCCGCCCACGCGGGGCTGACGGAAGAAGCGAGCAGGGCTGTAGAGCCGGCGGCCACGAAGGCCCGGCGATTCATCGTCGGCATGTCGGATTCCTGAAGAGGTTAGGGTCTGTTCACACTATTTCCGGGGTCGCGTTGGTGCTCCAAGGGGCTGGCTGCAAGGCGCCCGTGCGCAGCAAGGCTGATGCCTTGCAAGCGCGGGCAACGCCGCAGACGGCCCCTTGGAGCACCAACCCTGCGGGAAGGGCAGCCAGGGCGGGCCAATCAAGGCGCGCGACGACGCGTGTGCATGCGCACACGCTAGGAGCGCAACGCCGAGTGGCCCGCCCTGGCTGCCCTTCGCGACCCCGGAAATAGTGTGAACAGACCCTAAATCGGGCGATCGGGCCAGCTCGGGTCGCCGGTCGCGTTGGCGGTCAACATCAGCACCACGTGCGCGTCCGCCGCGATGGAGTTGTTCTCGCGCAATTGCCGCAGCGCGGCGAGGCCGCCCGCCGCGCACAGCTCGGCGCTCACGCCGGCGGCCGTGAGCACGCGCCGCGCGGCACGTGCTTCTCCATCGTCCACGACCACCGCGCCACCGCCCGTGGCCGTCGCGGCCTGCCATTGCAGGTAGGTGACCGTGGCACCCGCCGTGGAGAACTGCGCCGTGTGCCCCGGGTAGCTGCCATTGATGGCACCGCCCGCGAACACGCGCGCCAGGCGCGGGAACGGCTCCACCAGCCAGAGCTTCGGCAGCCGCGCGATGCGCCCCGCCGCCAGCAGGTCGCGGAAGCCCGCGTAGATACCCCATGCCAGGTCGCCGCGCGCAGTCGGGATCACGACGTGGTCGGGCAGGCCGCCATCGTTCAGGCACTCGAGCGCGATCGGCTTGTAGCCCTCGATCGCCAGCGGCGCGCTGCCCAGCGCGGGCAGGCGGTAGTTGGTGAGCGCGAAGTAGCCGGGGTGCTGCGAGCGCTCGCGCACGAAGGCCCAGCGGCCGGCGTTGTCGGAGAACACGTAGCGGCGCGCGCCCAGCGCGTCGAGCTGCCGTGCGTAGGTGGCCGGCATGCCTTCGTAGGTCGCGACCTCGCAGCCCAGGCCCGCGGCCCATGCGTAGTGCGCCGCCGAAACGGCCGCGTTGCCCGAGGAGGCCAGCACCAGCGTGTGGGCGTCGAAGTCGAGCGCCTGCGCCACGCCCACCGCGGTCATGCGGTCCTTGTGCGAACCGGTGGGGTTGCACGACTCGTCCTTGATCGACAGGCGTGACACGCCGAACTGCCGCGCCAGCCCGGGCATGTCCTGCAGCGGCGTCTGCCCTTCGCCCAGCGCGAAGCTGGAGGTGTAGGGCATGGGCATCAGCTCCGTGCTGTCGGGCAGGTAGCTGGCGCGCAACGCCACGTGAATGCCCTCGCGCCTGCATGCCGGGCAGCCGTCGTTCGTCAGCGTGACCGGGTAGAGCGCATCGCATCGCAGGCACTGCAGCCCGCGCAGGTTCGGGTTGCGCGCGGGTTTCGGCGTGCGGTCGCGAACCAGCCCCAGGGAATGGCCCGGGGACGGGGCATGGCTCAGCGGGTCCAGCGGGGGAGCGGCGAACTTGAAGTCCAGAACGGGCGATGTCGTCACGGGGGTCTGCGCTTGATGAAGTTGTGACTAAATCTTATGCAATCGGAAATAAAATTACGCAGCCTCAGATACTCAACCGATAACAAAACTTATCGATGCGATTCGGCGAAATCGAAACTTTCCGGGCACTCATGCGCAGCAGCTCCACGCGCAAGGCCGCTGCCTTGCTGCACGTGACGCAGCCTGCCATCAGCCAGTCGCTCAAGCGCCTGGAGGCCCAGGCCGGCATGCTGCTGTTCCAGCGCACCGGCGGGCGGCTGGTGCCCACGCCCGAGGCGCGCGCGCTGTGGGTGGAGGTGGAACGGGTCTTCATCGGCATGGACGCCATCGAGCACCGGGTGCGCAGCCTGCGCGACTTCGGCGTCAGCCAGCTCGAGCTCAGCAGCTTTCCGGCCTACGGCCTGGGCTTCATGCCGCGCGCGCTGGCGAGGCTGAAGGCGCACCGCGGCGCGAGCCCCTGGCCGCAGGTGTCGCTGCAGGTGCTGAGTTCGAAGGACGTGCGCGACCGCGTGGCCATGGGCATCTCCGACTTCGGGCTGATGGCCGACGAACTCTCGCTCGAAGGCATCGACCATTCGACCTTCTCGCGCTTTCCCGGCGTGGTGGTGATGCCGCCCGACCACGCGCTGGCCCGCTTCAAGACCATCAAGCCCGAGCAGCTCGCCGAGGCGCCCTTCATCTCGCTCAACCCCGAAGACCCTTCGCACCAGCGGCTGGAGGCGGCGCTGGCTCCGCACGGCGTGGCGCTGCGCGTGCTTGTGCAGACGCCCTACGCGGCCAGCGTGTGCGAGATGGCGCTGCGCGGCCTGGGCGTGGGGCTGGTCAACCCGATCACGGCGCTCGACTACGCGGAGCGCGGGCTGGTGGTGCGCAAGTTCTCGGTCGATGTGTACTTCACCTGCCTGCTGGCGCTGCCGGCGGGCAAGGTGCTTTCGGCCACCGCGCGCGACTTCATCTCGCTCATGCGCCAGCAACTGGCCGAGGACGAGAAGCGCATCCAGCGCCACCTGCGCTAGGCGCCGATTCACCTCCAGCTGAACTCGTGGTTCAGCCCGATCACGAAGCCGCGCACGCCCTGCGGCCCGGTGCGCGACGCGCTCACGTCCACGCTGATCAGCGGCGTGATGCTGAAGCGCCCGCCCAGGCGTGAGGTCCAGACGTTCGACGCACGGTTGCGCTCCGCAATGATCGACACCGTGTCGTTCAGCGCCCATTCGACGCCGACGCCGCCGCGCGGCGTGCGCACCCCGGTTCCGGTCGCCCAGTCGGCGCCGACGTTCGCGTGTATCTGCAGGCTGTCCAGTGGCCGCCAGGTGACGGGAATGACGAACTGCCCGCCCGCGCGGCCGCCGCGCCTGAAGTCGAACACCGCGCCCATCGACACGGCCGCGCTGAAAGGCGCATCGGCCGCCGGCCCGTAGAAGTTCCACTTGAGCTGCGGCCCGCCGGTGACCGAATGAACGCCGCCCACCGAGGTGCGATCGAGGTTCAGGCCCAGCTCGAACGGCCCGACGCGGCAGGCCGGCCCGAAGTGAAAGCCGGTGACGGGCTCGACGCCCGTGCGGCCCCACCAGGTCTCGTACTGGCACTGGCCGGGGTCGAGTGTGCTGGCGTCGTCCACGTCGAAATGCCCTGCCGCGTGGACGGCCGGCGCCGCGAGCAGTCCTGCGAGCAATCCCGCCTTGAAGCAGGAAGCCGCCAGCACCCAGCCGCGCGATGGCTGTCGGTTCGTTGTCCTGCTGTGCCTGGTGTTCTTCATCGCTCGCATCCCCGGGGCCTCGAACCATTCTAGGGACGCGCAAAGTAGGCGCCATGACGCGGCGCAGCGCGGTGGGTACCCTCAGATCTCGAACTGCGGCTGCAGCTCGCGGATGCGCTTGATCGCCACGCCCGCCGCCGCCGTGCGCGTCTCCACGCCCAGCTTTACGTACACCCGCTCCAGGTGCTTCTTGGCCGTGGCCGGGCTGCTGCCGAGGATCTCGCCGATGTCCTTGTTGGTCTTGCCCTTGACCACCCAGTACAGCACCTCGGCCTCGCGCGCGGTGAGCTTCAGGCTCAGGCTCATGGCCTCGATGACGGCGGTGTCGGACACCTCGCGCATGATGATCATCCACTCGTCGCCGTCGTCGTCCCCGCCGGTCTGCTGGTGCAGGCGCAGCGTGAGGCTGCTGGCGCCCTGCACGATGGACAGCGCCGGCGGCTCGATGCCGCGCTCGCGCGCATCGGGCGTGTGGCTGCGCAGCCATTCGAGCACCGCCGGCGGCGTCTCGGGCGCGCGCGTGTCGCAGTAGCGCAGCAGCAGGTCGCGCGCGAGCGCCGTCTGCCAGATCAGCTTGCCTTCGGGCAGCCGCACCGTGATGCTTGCGTAGCCGAAAGCGTCGAGCGCGTTGCGCGCCTGGCCGGCCTGCCGCGCGTCCTGCCTTGCGCGGCGCGCGCCCTGCAGGTGCACGTTCATGCGCGCCAGCACTTCCTTCGGCTTGATGGGCTTGGTGACGTAGTCGACGCCCCCCGCCTCCAGCGCGGCCACCAGGTGCTCGGTCTCCGTGAGACCCGTCATGAACACGATGGGAATGTGCGCCGTCGCGGCATCGGCCTTGAGCCGGCGTGCGACCTCGAAGCCGTCGATGCCCGGCATCATCGCGTCGAGCAGCACGATGTCGGGCTTGGCCTGCACTGCGCGCTGCAG
Organism: Variovorax sp. CAN15; assembly: GCF_030462475.1. Taxonomy (GTDB): domain Bacteria; phylum Pseudomonadota; class Gammaproteobacteria; order Burkholderiales; family Burkholderiaceae_C; genus Variovorax. The sequence continues at coordinate 103,630 of NZ_JASMRZ010000007.1, read as the reverse complement.
CGCCTGCTCGCCGTTGGTGGCGATGAGCACGGTGTAGCCCGACTCGTCCAGCGCGTCGTGCAGCACCGCGAGGTTGTCGGGCACGTCGTCGACGATCAGCACGAGGTCGCTGTTGGCGCCCTGTTGTTCGCGCAGGGCCTTGGCGAGCGAGGAGGTTTCCATGGCGGGAATTGGCGTCGTGGTCACGCTGCGCTCTCCACGGCCTCGGCCAGCGCGCGGCTCATGGCCTCGAACTGGAACTGGCGGGCCAGCACGCGCTGGGCGTCGGTCCATGCCGCGCACTCGGGCTGCGCGGCGTCGATGTCGTCGAGCTGGGTCATGATGCCCCGGAAGTAGCCCAGGCCCACGGCCTCCTCCAGCGCACGCAGGCGCTCCAGCGAAGGCGCCAACATCGCGCGCGACTCGGCGATGGCGGCGGGCTTCGCGGCGGTCTCGGTCCAACGCAGCCCGAGCCGGCGTTCGAGCCAGTCGAGCAGCTCGGTGTGGCGCACGGGCTTGACGAAGAAATCCTCCGGCGCAATGCCCACGTCGTTGTCCAGCCCCTTGTCGAAGGCGTTGGCCGAGACGATGGCCACGGCCGCCTCGGTCAGCCCCAGCTTGCGCGCGCGGCGGATGGTCTCCCAGCCGTCGATGCCGGGCATKGCGAGGTCGACGAACATCGCGTCGGGCCGGTAGCCGGCCGCGACCAGGTCGAGCGCATCATGCCCGCTGGCCGCGCTGCGCAGCTCGAAGCCCAGCGGCGCGAGCAGGTGGCCCAGCAGATCGCGGTCGGCTTCTTCGTTGTCCACCACCAGCAGGCGGCGGCGCGGGCCCTCGTAGCCGCGCCGCGCGCGCGCGACGGGCAGCGCGCGCCCGGCGCCGGCCACGGTGTCGTGCACGCGCGGCAGGAACAGGCGCACGCAGAAGAGCGAGCCCACGCCCGGCGTGCTGCTCACTTTCATCTCGCCGCCCATCAGGTCGGTGAGCATCTTGGCGATGGTGAGCCCCAGCCCCGCGCCCGGCGCCGCTGCCGTGCCCGTGGCGTTGCCGCGCGCAAAGGGCTCGAAGATGCGCTCGATGTCCCCGGCCGGCATGCCCGGGCCCGTGTCCTCGATCTCGATGGACGCAAACTCGCGCGCATAGGCCAGCCGCAGCGTGACCTGCCCCGCCGCCGTGAACTTGATCGCATTGCCCAGCAGGTTGATGAGGATCTGGAGCACGCGCTTTTCGTCGGCGCGCACCACCTCGGGCAGCGGGCCCGCCGCCTCGAAGCGAAACTGCAGCCCCTTCTCCGCAGCCTGCAGCTCGAACATGTCGGCCAGCTCGCGCAGGGTGTCTGCAAAGCGCATCGGCCGCGCATGCAGCGTGAGCTTGCCGGCCTCGATGTGCGCGATGGCCAGCGTGCCCTCGATGAGCGAGAGCAGGTGCTCCCCCCCGCGCTTGATGACGGCCACCGCCTGCTGCCGGTGCGGCGGCACCGAATGGTCTTCGCCCATCAGCTGCGCGTAGCCCAGGATGCTGTTGAGCGGCGTGCGCAGCTCGTGGCTGATGGCGCTGATGTAGCGGCTCTTGGCCTGGTTGGCCTGGTCGGCGGCCTGCTTGGCCAGCTCGGCCGCGAGCTTGGCCTGCTCCGCGATCTCGCGCGCCTCGTCGGCCGACTGCTTGGCGGCCTGCAGCGCGCGGTCGGTCTCGCGGTGCAGCTCGATCTCTCGCACCAGCAGGTGGGTCTGGCGGTTCGACTCTTCCTGCGCGACCTTGCGGCTCTGGTGCGCCAGCACCAGCCACCACGCGACGATGCCCGCGATGACCAGCAGCGCCATGTACGCCTTCAGGAAGCCCGAGCGCAGCGACAGCTTCTGCAGGCTGGCCAGCGCGGCCGCCACCTCCGACTCGGAGGCCAGCTCCAGCGCGCCCTCGCCGAAGGCGCGCAGTTCCTGCTGGTAGAGCACGCCGAACACCACCGCCAGCAGCGGCACGATGATGAGCATCAGCAGCAGGAAGTGCCCCAGCCCCGTGTCGAGGTAACGCCAGCTGCGCCGCGGCAGCAGCCAGCGCAGCACCGCCGACCACTGCGAAGACAGGCTCGCATGCGGCTTGCACAGGTCGCCGCAGCGCGCATCCAGCGTGCAGCACAGCGAGCAGATCGCGCCCTGGTAGGCCGGGCAGTGGGCCATGTCCGGCCCCTCGTACTCGCGCTCGCAGATCACGCAGTGCTGCACCTTCAGGCGCTGGTAGCTGCCCTCGTGCTCGACCCTGGCCCATCGCACCGCGCCGGCCCCGGATGAAGGCACACCACGCGCCAGGTAGTACTTGCCGCCGGTCGCCCAGGCCAGCAGCGGCGATGCCACCAGCGCCGTGCCCAGCGCGATCAGCGCCGAAAAAGCCTGCGCCAGCGGCCCGAACACGCCCAGGTGTGCCGTGATCGACAGCCCCGAGGCCAGCGCCATCGCGCCCACGCCCACCGGGTTGATGTCCCACAGATGCGCGCGCTTGAACTCGATGCCCGGCGGCGACAGGCCCAGCGGCTTGTTGATGACCAGGTCGGCCACCACCGCCATCATCCAGGCGATGGCGATGTTGGCGAACAGGCCCAGCACGTCGCCCAGCGCCTCGAACACGTTCATCTCCATCAGCATGAAGGCGATGAGCGCGTTGAACACCACCCACACCACCCGCCCCGGGTGGCTGTGCGCCACGCGCGAGAAGAAGTTGCTCCAGGCCAGCGAGCCCGCGTAGGCGTTGGTCACGTTGATCTTGAGCTGCGAGATCACCACGAACAGCGCCGTGGCCGCCACCGCCCAGCCGTAGTGCGGAAACACGTACTCGTAGGCCGCGAGGTACATCTGGTTCGGATCGACCGCCCGGTCGGCCGGCACCATGTGCGTGATCGCCAGGTAGGCCAGCAGCGCCCCGCCCAGCATCTTGAACACGCCCAGCACCACCCAGCCCGGCCCGCCAGCCAGCACCCCGGCCCACCAGCGGCGCGCCGTGGCCGCGGTGCGCGCCGGCATGAAGCGCAGGTAGTCGGCCTGCTCGCCCATCTGGGTGATGAGCGCGATGCCGACGGTGAGCGCCGCGCCAAACAGGTGCAGATCGAAGCCTTTGGTGCCCGAGCGCACGCCGTTGTAGTGCACGATGCCCGCGAACGCACCAGGATCGCGCACGAGCACGTAGGCGAAAGGCACCACCAGCATCAAGAGCCACAGCGGCTGGGTCCACAGCTGCAGCCGGCTGATGGCCGACACCCCGTGCGTGACCAGCGGAATCACCACCAGCGCGCACACCAGGTAGCCCCAGACCGGGGGAATGCCGAGCGCCAGTTCCAGCGCATAGGCCATCACGGCAGCCTCCAGCGCGAAGAAGATGAAAGTGAAGCTCGCGTAGATCAGCGAGGTGAGCGTGGAGCCGATGTAGCCGAAGCCCGCGCCGCGCGTGAGCAGGTCCATGTCCACGCCGTAGCGCGCCGCGTAGACGCTGATCGGCACGCCCGCCAGGAAGATGATGAGCCCGGTCGCCAGGATCGCCCAGAAGGCGTTGGCGAAGCCGTACTGCACCAGCAGCGTGGCGCCCACCGCCTCCAGGATCAGGAACGACGCAGCCCCGAAGGCAGTGTTCGCCACCCGCCATTCCGACCACTTCCGGAAGCGCTGCGGCGTATAGCGCAGCGCGTAGTCCTCCAGCGTCTCGCTGGCCACCCAGCTGTTGTAGTCGCGCCGCACCTTGACGATGCGCTGCGGGGCGTCGTCGGGGGTGGTAGGGGCGGCTTCGGTGTTCACACCGTTTCGGTGCATCTTCCGTGCCATCCATACGGCTTTTGGCGCACAAGGCACGACTGTTGCAAAGAAGCCGGCTTGCCCATAATGGCCGCCTTCTCCCGCCACCCGATGCCGATCCCATGGAACTGACCCCGCGCGAAAAAGACAAGCTGCTGATCTTCACCGCGGCGCTCCTGGCCGAACGCCGCAAGGCCCGCGGCCTCAAGCTCAACTACCCCGAGGCCGTCGCCCTGATCTCCGCCGCCGTCATGGAAGGCGCGCGCGACGGCAAGAGCGTCGCCGAACTCATGAGCGAGGGGCGCAGCGTGCTCACCCGCGCCGACGTGATGGACGGCATCGCCGAGATGATTCCCGACATCCAGGTCGAGGCCACCTTCCCGGACGGCACCAAGCTCGTGACCGTCCACCAGCCGATCCTATGACCTTCCCCAGGCTACGCGCACTTCGTGTCGCTTCGCCCACCCCCTCGCCGAGGGCAACACCTACGGCCGGGCAGAGCCCGTTCCGTGGTGTTCCCTCGAAGTGACTCATCCCATTGGAGACCTGCTGATGCGCATTCATCGATCCATCCCCACCGTCTTGCTCGCCGCAGTCGCGGCCCTGCCCCTCGCGGCCAGCGCCCACACCGGAGTGGACGGCGGCATGCACCACGGCTTCGTCACCGGCTTCATGCATCCGCTGACCGGAGCCGACCACTTGGCGGCCATGGTCGCGGTCGGCCTGTGGAGCGCGCTGGCCGCGCGCCGCGCCTGGCCCGACCTGCTCTGGGCACCGCTGGCCTTCGCCGGCATGCTGCTGGCGGGCGCGCTGGCGGGGCTGGCAGGCGTGCAGCTGCCGGCGGTCGAGCCGATGATCGCGGCCTCGCTGCTGGTGCTGGGCCTGCTGGTGGTCACGCGCGTGCGCCTGCCGGCGGTGGCGGCGATGGCTTTGGTGGGCGTGTTCGCGGTCTTCCACGGCGTGGCGCACGGCTACGAGCTGGCGAGCGAACAAGGCGCCGCCCTCACGCTGGCCGGCATGGTCTGCGCGACCGTGCTGCTGCACGCCGCGGGCATCGCGATCGGCTGGGCGCTGCGCAATGCCAACGCATGGCTGCCGCGCGTGGCCGGCGCGGCGGTCGTCGGCCTGGGCGCGACACTGCTGGCGCAAGCCATCTGAGGGGCCAGCATGATTCCCGGCGAACTCTTCACCGACGACGGCGAGCACGCGCTCAACCCCGGCCGCCGCACCCTCACGTTGGTGGTGCAGAACACCGCCGACCGGCCGATCCAGGTCGGCTCGCACTATCACTTCGCCGAGACCAACGGTGCGCTCGGCTTCGACCGCGAGGCCGCCCGCGGCATGCGGCTGAACATCGCCTCGGGCGCCGCGGTGCGCTTCGAGCCGGGCCAGCAGCGCACGGTCGAGCTGGTCGACTTTTCGGGCGATCGCATCGTCTACGGCTTTCGCGGCCTGGTTCAAGGGAAGCTCTGATGGCGACCATTTCAAGGCGTGCCTACGCCGAAATCTTCGGCCCCACGGTGGGCGACCGCGTCCGTCTCGCGGACACCGAGCTGGTCATCGAGGTCGAGGCCGACTACACCCTGCGCGCCGGCGGCTACGGCGAAGAGGTGAAGTTCGGCGGCGGCAAGACAATCCGCGACGGCATGGCGCAGTCGCAGCGCACCCGGGCGCAAGGCGCGGTCGACACGGTGCTGACCAACGCGCTCATCCTCGACCACTGGGGCATCGTGAAAGCCGACATCGGCTTGAAGGACGGCCGCATCGCCGCCATCGGCAAGGCCGGCAACCCCGACGTGCAGCCGGGCGTGGACATCGTCATCGGCCCGGGCACCGAGATCATCAGCTGCGAGGGCAACATCGTCACCGCGGGCGGCATCGACAGCCACATCCACTTCATCTGCCCGCAGCAGATCGAGGAGGCGCTCTCCTCCGGCGTGACCACCATGCTCGGCGGCGGCACTGGCCCCGCCACCGGCACCTTCGCCACCACCTCCACGCCGGGCCCCTGGCACATCGAGCGCATGCTGCAGGCGGCCGACGCCTTCCCGATGAACCTCGGCTTCCTCGGCAAGGGCAACGCCAGCCTGCCGCAGGCGCTGCACGAGCAGATCGAGGCCGGCGTCATCGGCCTGAAGCTGCATGAAGACTGGGGCACCACGCCCGCGGCCATCAGCAACTGCATGGACGTGGCCGATGCCACCGACACGCAGGTGGCCATTCACAGCGACACGCTCAACGAATCGGGCTTCGTCGAGAACACGATTGCCGCCGTGGGCGGTCGCGGCATCTGCGCCTTCCACACCGAGGGCGCGGGCGGCGGCCACGCGCCCGACATCCTGCGCGTGGTGGGCGAGAGCAACTTCCTGCCGTCGTCGACCAACCCGACGATGCCCTACACCGTGAACACGCTCGACGAGCACGTCGACATGCTCATGGTGTGCCACCACCTCGACGCCGGCATCGCCGAAGACCTGGCCTTCGCCGAGTCGCGCATCCGCAAGGAGACCATCGCTGCCGAGGACGTGCTGCACGACCTGGGCGCGATCAGCATGTTCAGCTCCGACAGCCAGGCCATGGGCCGCGTCGGCGAGGTGGTCATCCGCACCTGGCAGACCGCGCACAAGATGAAGCTGCAGCGCGGCACGCTGCCCGAGGACAGCAGCCGCAACGACAACTTCCGCGCCAGGCGCTACGTCGCCAAATACACGATCAACCCGGCCCTCGCGCACGGCATCGCGCACGAGGTGGGCTCGCTCGAGGTCGGCAAGTGGGCCGACATCGTGATCTGGAAGCCGGCCTTCTTCGGCGTGAAGCCCTTCACCATCATCAAGGGCGGCAGCATCGCGCTGGCCGCCATGGGCGACCCCAACGCGTCGATCCCCACGCCGCAGCCGGTGCACTACCGCCAGATGTTCGGCGCCTACGGCGGCTCGCTCGCGAAGAGCTCGCTGACCTTCGTCTCGCAGGCCGGCCTGGCCGCGGGCGTCGGCGAGCGCTACGGCCTGAAGAAGCAGATCAGCGCGGTGAAGAACGTGCGCAACGTGCGCAAGAAGGACCTGATCCACAACGGCTACGCGCCGAAGATGGAGATCGACGCCCAGACCTACGCGGTGCGCGCCGACGGCAACCTGCTGACCTGCGAGCCGGCAAAGCTGCTGCCGATGGCGCAGCGGTATTTCCTGTTCTGAATGTCAGGCGCTGCGCGGTGCGAGGTGGTCTCGAATCCACTGGGCGAAAGAAGCTTCGTCGATCTCACCCGCGGCGAGGCCGAGTGTCTTCAGGACGCAGCCTTCGTCGGACGCGAGAAGCTCGAAGTCGTTGAGGTCGAGAAAGGTTTCCATCGCGACGAAGGCGGTTCTCTTGTTTCCGTCGACGAACGGATGGTTGCGGGCGATGCCGAAGGCGTAGCTCGCGGCCAAGGCCGCGACGTCGACGGATTCGTAGGCCGCACGGTTCTGCGGCGGCGCCATTGCGGAGGCGAGCATTCCCTCGTCACGCACTCCGGCCGGACCGCCATGCTCGGCCAGTTGCTCTTCATGCACCAGCTGGATCACGCTCGCGCTGAGCCAGATCCAGTGCTGGTTCGCCGCGCTCACTTCGCGAGCTCGCGCAGAACGTTGCGCCGCTTCTTCATGACGCGGCGGGCTGCTTGCATCTGGCGTTCGAACTCGTCGTCGTATGGCGTGATGGTGAAGCCCCCGTTGGCCGCTTGCGTGAGGTAGACCGTGTCGCCTTTTCCCACATTCATGCTCGCAAGAACCTCCTTGGGCAGGATGACACCGACGGAATTGCCGATCTGGGTCAGTTTGAGGGCGGACATTGGACGCTCCATCGAGCCAAAGTTATAACAATCGTTATATTATTTCGCTTCATCCGTAGCCGCAAGCCACCATGCTCACCGCCAACAAACTCATGCCCCAGGGCCGCGGCCTCGCGCCCGTGCTGCTCAAGCGTGCCGCCACCATCGAACTCGACTGGGACATCCGCCAGAAGAGCCGCTTCGACGCCACCGATTCGCAGGGCCGCCAGATCGGCGTGTTCCTGCCGCGCGGCACGCTGGTGCGCGGCGGCGATGTGCTGGTGGCGGAAGACGGTTCGCTGGTGCGCGTGATCGCCGCGCCGCAGCCGGTGCTTCGCATCACGCACTGCACCGCCCACGGCACGCCCTTCGACCTGACGCGCGCGGCCTACCACCTGGGCAACCGGCACGTGCCGATCGAGCTGAAGCCCGACCACCTGAAGATCGAGCCCGACCATGTGCTGGCCGACATGCTGCGCTCGATGCACCTGATCGTCGTGGCGGTGGAAGAGGCTTTCGAGCCCGAGGGCGGTGCGTATGGATCGCACGAGCATTCGCATGGCCACAGCCATGACCACGGGCATTCGCACGATCACGGCCGCTCGCATGACCATGGCAGCGGCCCGAAGCCGCTGGTGCTCGCGCCGGAGTTGCTGGACGACCACGACGGCCATGATCACGGCCACGGGCACCACGGCCATTCCCACTGACGCCCCCACTGACGTGTCCGCCCAGAGCCTCCTTCAGCTGATCTGGCTCGCCTCGCCCGCGCTGCCGGTCGGCGGCTTCTCGTACTCCGAGGGTGTGGAAGCCGCCGTCGAATGGGCCGGCATCGACTCCGAGCCGCGCGCGGCCGAGTGGCTCTCCGACCAGCTGCACCTGAGCTTCGCCCGCGGCGATCTCGCCGTCTGCGGGCAGGCCATCGCAGCCTGGCGCGCCAATGACATGCCGCGCATCCGCCAGCTCAACAGCTGGGTGATGGCCACCCGCGAGTCGGCCGAATTCCTTTTGCAGACCGAGCAGATGGGCCGCTCCTTCGTCGAGTGGCTCAAGCTGCACCACACCGACACGGCGGAAGTCTTCGCCGACCTGGGCGCGAGCTACCCCGTCGCGTTCGCCTTCGCGGCCAGCCGCGCGGGCGCCACGGTGCACGACGGCAGCCTGGCCTTCGCCTTCGGCTGGGCCGAGAACATGGTGGCCGCCGCCGTCAAGGCCGTGCCGCTGGGCCAGAGCGCGSRCCAGCGCATCCTCGGACGGCTGGCGCGGGAAATGCCCGATGCCGTGACCCGCGCCATGGCCCTCGGCGACGACGAGCGCCAGGCCTTCGCGCCCCTGCTGGCGGTGCTGTCGGCCCGCCATGAAACACAATATTCCCGCCTTTTCAGAAGCTGAACCGGACACCACCCTCATGACCTCCGCCCTGCACCACATTCCCAACCGCACCAAGAGACTTCCGCCGCTGCGCGTGGGCATCGGCGGCCCGGTCGGCTCGGGCAAGACCACGCTGCTGGAGATGCTCTGCAAGGCGATGCGCGACAAGTACGACCTGATCGCGATCACCAACGACATCTACACCAAGGAAGACCAGCGCCTCCTCACCGTGGCCGGCGCGCTGCCCGCCGAGCGCATCATGGGCGTGGAAACGGGCGGCTGCCCGCACACGGCGATCCGCGAAGACGCCTCGATCAACCTGGAAGCCATCGACCGCATGCTGGAAGACTTTCCGGACGCCGACGTGGTGTTCGTCGAATCGGGCGGCGACAACCTCGCGGCCACCTTCAGCCCCGAACTGTCGGACCTCACGATCTACGTGATCGACGTGGCGGCCGGCGAGAAGATCCCGCGCAAGGGCGGCCCCGGCATCACCAAGAGCGACCTCTTCGTGATCAACAAGACCGACCTCGCGCCCTACGTGGGCGCGAATCTCGATGTGATGGAGCAGGACACGCAGCGCATGCGCCGCCAGCGGCCGTACGTGATGACCAACCTCAAGACGCTTTCGGGCGTGGCCGACGTGGTGTCGTTCATCGAGGAGCGGGGCATGCTCGCCGCGGGCTGAGGCCCGCCACGAAGGATCTCAGGGCAGGCCGAGGTAGACCCGCAGGTCGTCTCTTACCGTGCCGGCAAAGGCCACCGCAGTGCGCAACCGCTGTTCGCTCACGCCGAACCACTGGGTCCAGTAGTCGACCTCCTTGAGGTCAGTGACGTCGATCCGTTCGTCGTCGCGTGGAATGCGGATCTCTGTGTCTTCGCGCATCGTCTTCTCCTGAAGAGCCGGAAACTTTCGGTTTGAAGGGCAAGGGCGGCAGGGCCCGGTGACGCAGTCTCTCCGGCCCCACCGCCGGGCCGGCCGGACGAATCCGCTCCCCATTGCAGGACAACTTCCATAGTCGCGCGCCGCCGCCCGCCACGCGGTGCCGTCCTGCATGCGTCGCGCGACCGCGATGCTTGAATCTGCCGGTCACCTTATTCATTCGCGGAGAAGCCACCATGGAGCCTCACCACCAGCGGCTGCTGGGCATGGGCGTGCCGGGCCTGAACGATGTGCTCGGCGGCGGACTCGAGCCCAACCGGCTCTACCTGTTCGAAGGCACGCCGGGCGCCGGCAAGACGACCATTGCAATGCAGTTCCTGCTCGAAGGCGCGGCGCGCGGCGAATCGGTGCTGTATGTGACGCTGTCCGAAACCGAGCAGGAACTGCGCGGCGTGGCCGCCTCGCACGGGTGGGACATTTCCACCATCCACGTGCGCGAGATGCTGCCCACGCAGGACAGCCTGCAGCCTGACGAGCAATACACCATGTTCCACCCGTCCGAGGTGGAGCTGAGCGAAACCACGCTGCGCATCCTGAGCGACGTGGAGGCCAACAAGCCTTCACGCATCGTTTTCGATTCGCTCTCCGAGCTGCGGCTGCTGTCGGGCACCTCGCTGCGCTATCGCCGGCAGATCCTGGCACTCAAGCAGTTCTTCGCGGGGCGCCAGTGCACGGTGCTGCTGCTCGACGACATGACCGCCACCGAGCACGACCTGCAGGTGCAGAGCATCGCGCACGCGGTGGTGAGGCTGGAGCAGTCGAACTCCGACTACGGCGCCGCGCGCCGCCGCCTGCTGGTCGTGAAGTACCGCGGCCAGTCGTTTCGCGGCGGTTTCCACGACTACAAGATCCACCGCGGCGGCCTGCAGGTGTTTCCGCGCCTGGTGGCGGCCGAACACGTCACCGACACCACGCTGACCAAGCTCACCAGCGGCATCGAGGCGCTCGACGCGCTGCTGGGCGGTGGCCTCGAAAAGGGCACCAGCACCCTGTTCGTGGGAGCGCCGGGCACAGGCAAATCGTCGGTGGCGGTGCAGTTCGCCATTGCGGCGGCCGAGCGCGGCGAGGCTGCCGCGCTCTTCGTCTTCGACGAGAGCGTGAACACGCTGCGCACCCGCAGCGCCGGCCTGGGCATGAAGCTTGAGCCCTACCTTCAGACGGGCCGCATCCGCATCAAGCAGGTCGATCCGGCCGAACTCTCCCCCGGCGAACTGGTGCACGAAATCCGCCAGGCCGTGACCCGGCACGGCGCGAAGGTGATCGTGATCGACAGCCTGAACGGCTACCTCAACGCGATGCCCGACGAGCGCTTTCTCATCGTGCAGCTGCACGAGCTGCTCACTTACCTCGGGCAGGCCGGTGTGGCCACGCTGCTGATCGGCGCGCAGCACGGGCTCATCGGCGCGCAGATGCAGACACCCGTGGACGCCAGCTACCTTGCCGACGCCGTGGTGCTGCTGCGCTACTACGAGGCCGAAGGCGAAGTGCGCCAGGCCATATCGGTGCTCAAGAAGCGCGGCGGCATGCACGAGCGCTCCATACGCGCGTTTTCGATGGACCAGCGGGGACTGAACGTGGGAGAGCCGCTGCGCCGTTTCAGAGGCATCCTGACTGGCGTGCCGGTGCCGATCGACGGCATTTCCACGCCCTCGCAGTGACAGACGGCCCGACGATCCAGCCGCCGCAGCCGCGAGATCCGCAGCTGCGCGTACTGATGAGAACGGCCACCGCGAAGGACGCCGTGATGGCCGCCGCCGTACTCCTGCACGCCGGCATCGAGGCACAGGTGTGTGCCGATCTTCCCGAACTGCTGCGCGAAATCGGGAACGGTGCCGGCGCGCTGCTGGTCTCCGAGGAAATGCTGGCGGGCAACGGTGCCGCCGAACTCGCCGCAGCCGTGGCGGCCCAGCCCCCCTGGTCCGACCTGCCGGTGCTGATACTCGCGCGGCAAGGCGCGGACTCGCGTGCCGTCACCACCGCCATGGAAGGCATGGCCAACGTCACCGTGCTGGAACGACCGATCCGCGTGGCTTCGCTGGTGAGCGCACTGCGCAGCGCGCTGCGCGCGCGGCGCCGGCAGTACGAACTGCGCCGCATCCTGGAAGACCTCAACGAGGCAGACCGGCGCAAGACCGAATTCCTGGCCACGCTGGCGCACGAACTGCGCAACCCGATGGCACCGCTGAGCACCGCGCTGGCCATTCTCAAGCGCAAGCCGCTCACGTCGGAAGCAGCCCGCTCCTACTACGACATCATGGGCCGCCAGCTCGACCACATGGTGCGTCTGGTGAGCGACCTGATGGAGGTCTCTCGCATCACGCGCGGCAAGATCGAACTGCAACTGGACGATCTCGCGCTCGAGCAGGTGATCCGCGGCGCGGTGGAACTCAGCCGCCCGCTGATGGACGCCGGCCGCCACACGCTCGAGGTTCATGTCGCCGATGCCTCGCTGTCGGTGCGGGGCGACAGCGTGCGCCTCACGCAGGTGTTCGCGAACCTGCTGAACAACGCCGCCAAGTACACGCCCGAGGGCGGACGCATCGACGTGTTCGTCGAAAACGACGGCCGAGGCCATGCGGTGGTGCGCGTGAAGGACACCGGTGCGGGCATTCCGGCCGCCATGCTGGACGCGATCTTCGACATGTTCGTGCAGGTCAGCGGCACCGCGCGCGCCGCGCAGGGTGGCCTGGGCATAGGCCTCACGCTGGTGAAGAGCATGGTGGAGCTGCACGGCGGCACGGTCGGCGCAAGCAGCGAGGGCACGAACCGGGGCAGCGAGTTCACCGTGTCCCTGCCGCTGCTCGACCACAAGGCGCGGGCCGACTCAAAGGCCGGGGCCCCGGAGGCCGCGATGGCGGTGCAGCACCGCATCCTGGTGGTGTACGACAACCGCGACGCGGCCGAGTCGCTCGCCGCGCTGCTGGGCCTGCTTGGCGCGCAGGCCACCGTGGCTTTCAGCGGCCCGGATGCGCTGGGCAAGGCCGAGCACTTCCAACCGTCGGTCGCCATACTGGACATCGGCATGCCCGGCATGGACGGCTGTGAACTCGCGCGCCGCCTGCGGATGCATCCACAGCTGCATGCGATCGGGCTGATCGCTCTCACTGGCTGGGGCCAGCCCGACGACCGCCTGCGCATTGCGCGGGCCGGCTTCGATCATCACCTGCTGAAGCCGGTCGAAGTCGAGGAGCTGGCGATGGCGCTGCAAAAGCTCGATCAGCGCGGCGCGGCCTGAGGCACCGCGCAGGGAAAGGGCCATGACGGCCCTTCTTCTCAGAGTTCGCTGCCGTCGCGCAACTGCCGCGCCTTGTAGACCAGCCGCACGCTGGCGCGGCGCGGGTCGCTGAGCTGCTGCACGTAGACGTCGGTGTCGCCGCTGACCCATGCGGCATATGCACTGCCGGGGTCGCGGGAGGCCAGCTCGTTGCCGAACACGCCTCGGCCCCATTGCACGAGGGAGGCGAAGGCTGCCGCGCCGGCATCGGGCGCGGATTGGGCCGAGGCCGCGTACTCGACGCGCCGCAGCTCCGAGGCCGCGAAGAAGAAGGTCGGCTCGAACAGCAACCCCGCCATCTCGACCGGCGCCGCGCGCCACGAGCCGACGAGACCGCCGCCGAGCCGCTGCGGCCTGTGCACGCGTTCGGCGGCGGGCAACGCGGCCTGCAACTCCTCGGCCGACATGCCCAGGCGAACACCGGGCGGCAAGGCCTGCGCGTGCAGGGCACCGGAGGCCAGCAGGATCGCGCTCGCGGCGAGCGCACGAAGAAGGATCAGGGGAGCGGAAAGAAGTCGCACGTCGGTCATCAGGGGAAGGGAAGGCGGCGGCAGCGTCGGACCGCAAGTATCGCGCGGAGTTCCTTCTCCGGCGCACTCCCCCGCCCGTCAGTCCTCGACGAAGGCCTCTTCGCGCTTGGCCTTCACCGAAGGCAGCAGCACCACGACCAGCAGCAGCGCGGCGGCGGCCAGCAGGCCCGCCGACAGCGGCCGCGACACGAACACGCTCCAGTCGCCGCGCGACAGCAGCAGCGCGCGGCGCAGGTTCTCCTCCATCATCGGCCCAAGGATGAAGCCCAGCAGCAGCGGCGCGGGCTCGCACTTCAGCTTGAGGAACAGGTAGCCCACGATGCCGAAGATCGCCACCATCCACACGTCGAAGGTGTTGTTGTTCTCCGAGTACACGCCCACCGCGCAGAACAGCACGATCGACGGGAAGAGCCACTTGTAGGGAATGGTCAGCAGCTTGATCCAGATGCCGATCATCGGCAGGTTCAGCACGATCAGCATCAGGTTGCCGATCCACATCGAGGCGATCAGGCCCCAGAACAGCTCGGGGTTGCTGGTCATCACCTGCGGACCGGGCTGGATGTTGTGGATCGTCATGGCACCCACCATCAGCGCCATCACCGCATTGGGCGGAATGCCCAGCGTCAGCAGCGGAATGAAGGAGGTCTGCGCGCCGGCGTTGTTGGCCGACTCGGGGCCCGCCACGCCGCGGATGTTGCCCTTGCCGAAGGCCATCTCGCCCTGCTTGAGCTTGATCTTCTTCTCGATGGTGTAGGCCGCGAAGGCGGACAGCAGCGCGCCGCCGCCCGGCAGGATGCCCAGCGCGGAACCCAGCGCCGTGCCGCGCAGCACGGCGGGCGTCATGTCCTTGAAGTCCTGCTTGGTGGGCCACAGGCCCTTCACCTTGGCGGTGAACACTTCGCGCTCGTGCTCGGGCACCGCGAGGTTGGCGATGATTTCGCCGTAGCCGAACACGCCCATCGCGATGGCGATGAAGCCGATACCGTCGGTGAGTTCCGGAATGTCGAAGCTGTAGCGCGCCACGCCCGAATTCACGTCTGTGCCCACGAGGCCGAGCGCGAGGCCCAGCAGGATCATCGTGATGGCCTTCAGCAGCGAGCCCGAAGCCAGCACCACGGCGCCGATCAGGCCCAGGATCATCAGCGAGAAGTATTCGGCGGGGCCGAACTTGAAGGCCAGCTCGGTGAGCGGGGGCGCGAAGGCGGCCAGGATCAGCGTGCCGACGCAACCCGCGAAGAACGAGCCGAGGCCCGCTGCGGCAAGTGCCGGCCCGGCCCTGCCCTTTCGCGCCATCTGGTAGCCGTCGATCACGGTCACCACCGACGATGACTCGCCCGGCAGGTTCACCAGAATCGCGGTGGTGGAGCCGCCGTACTGCGCGCCGTAGTAGATGCCGGCCAGCATGATCAGCGCCGACACCGGCGGCAGCGCATACGTGGCGGGCAGCAGCATCGCGATGGTCGCCACGGGGCCGATGCCCGGCAGCACGCCGATCAGCGTGCCCAGCAGGCAGCCCACGAAGGCATAGACGAGGTTCTGCGCCGTGAAGGCGACGCCGAAGCCGATCGAGAGATTGGTAATCAGGTCCATTTTTCTTGTCTTGTTCTTGTGTCTTCTTTGCCGCGGATCAGCCCGAGATGAAGGTCGGCCACACCTGGAACTGCAGCTTCAGCGCGACCACGAAGGCCAGATAGCTGCCCAGCGCGAGGATGGTGGCGAGGATGGTCACGCCCTTCCAGCCGAAGTTGTCGCCCGCAAGGCTGGCAATGAAGGTGAGCGCGTAGATGGCGACGATGAGCCCCATCGATGGCAACCCGATGCTCGGCAGGCCGCCCAGCAGCACGCCGAACATCAGGTTCGCGCCGATGATGAAAACCAGCGGCTTCCACGCGATGCGCCCGACGGGCTCGCCGTCCTCCGTCTCCACGGCCAGCGCCTTGAGCGTGATGAGCACGCCCATGAGCGCGATGAGGATGCCCACGATCAGGGGAAAGTAGCCCGGCCCCATGCGGGCGCCGGTGCCGACGTTGTATGTGGTGGCGCCCCATGCGAAGGCCACGCCGAAGGCGCTGAAGAGCACGCCCGAGCAGAAGTCTCTCTGACTCTTGATTCTCACCGTTGATGTCTCCTGGAAGGAACTGCGTTGATCGCACGGTATGTGCGCCCGGTCGATCCTAGGAATTCACGGCCTGGCTGTGCATGAACAGAACATTGCGATTCGGCAATGTCGGGAACGCAGGCGCCCGCTCAACCGTCCGCCATCGGCAGGTCGATGCATGCGCGCAGGCCCGGTTTCGCATCCGCGAAATCGAGCCGGCCGCCATGCAGCGCCACCACCGCGAGCACGCTCGCAAGGCCCAGCCCGTGGCCCGGCACGCTGCGGTCGAGCCGGTGGAAGCGCACGCCGATGCGTTCGTGCTCGGCCTGCGGAATACCCGGCCCGTCGTCCTGCACGAAAAGCTGCGCCCTGCCGTCCACCGTGCGGGTGCCCATGCGCACCGTCGCGCCGGTGCCGGCGTACTTCAGCGCGTTGTCGAGCAGGTTGGCGGCCGCGCCCGCCAGCAGGTCGCGGTCGCCCAATGCCACCGCCATGTCGGCGGGCTCGCGCAGCAGCACGATGCCGCGCAGCTCGGCCACCGCCTCATAGAGTTCCGCCACGTCGTCGGCAATGACGTGCAACGCCACCGGCGCGAACTGCTGCCGCCGCGCGCCGGCTTCCACCTCGGCGATCTGCAGCAGCTTCTCGAACACCACGGCCAGCTCTTCCAGCTCGCGGATGGCGGTGCTCACCGCCTCGCGCTGCGGGTCGCCCGCGCCGAGCCCGGCCTCCACCGCGCGCAGCCGCACCAGCACGCGCGTGAGCGGCGTTCGCAGGTTGTGCGCGATGGTGTTGGAAACGTGGCGCACGCCATCCATCAGCGACTGGATGCGGTCGAGCATGGCGTTGATGTCGTGCTCCAGCAGCGCGAACTCGTCTTCCTCGCCCGAAGGCTCCACGCGCTCCTGCAACTCGCCCTCGGCGATGCGTGCGGCCGTGCGACGCACCGCGCCCACGCTGCGCTCCAGCTCCTGGCGGAAGACGAAGGTGCCGCCGATCAGCAGGAGCACCGCAACGATGCCCGCCGCCGCGCTGGCGCTTGCCACCAGCGATTCGATGGACTCCTGGTCGCGCAGGTCGTGCCCCACCACAAGCAGGCCGCCGTCGGGCAGCGGGCGCATCACCAGGTACGCGATGACGGTCTGCCCAGAGCGCACCACGCGGCGGTGCACGCCGTCGCCGGCATCGGGGGCCTGCGAGGGCATCTGGTCGAGATTGCCGGCGAGCTTGCGGCCCTCGCGGTCGGTCAGGAGGTAGATCTCGTTGTCGGAGTTGCGCCCGTCGGACAGCGCATTCGCGATCTCGCCGGCCACGCCGTCGGCGCCGCGTGCGTCGTAGCGCACCATCAGCTGCTGCATGCTCGCGGCCACCTGCCGCACCATGCGCTGCTGCAGCACGCCCACCGTCTGCATGTAGACGATGGCCAGCGCCGCCAGCATGGTGATCGCCACCAGCAGCCCATAGTAGAAGGCGAGCCGGAAGCCGACCGAGCGCCACAGCCGGCGCAGGGCTGCGGTCATTGCGGCGCCGACAGCGTGTAGCCCACGCCGCGCACGGTGTGGATCAGCGTGGGGGCGCCGCCCGCGTCGAGCTTGCCGCGCAGCCGGCTGACCTGCACGTCGATCACGTTGGTCTGCGGGTCGAACTGGTAGTCCCACACCGCCTCCAGCAGCATGGTGCGCGTGACCACCTGGCCCGGATGCATCATGAGATAGGCCAGCAGGCGGAACTCGCGCGGCTGCAGCGAGATGGCCCGGCGGCCGCGCTCGACGTGCCGGCGCGCGAGGTCGAGCGTGAGATCGGCGATCCGCAGCATGCGTATCTCGGGCCCTGTGCGCGAACGCCGCACCAGCGCCTCCGCGCGCGCCGCGAGCTCCGAGAAAGCGAAGGGCTTGGCCAGGTAGTCGTCGCCGCCGGCCTTGAGTCCGCGCACGCGCTCGTCCAGCGCGTTCAGCGCGCTGAGCACCAGCACCGGCGTCTTCTTGCCGAGCGCGCGCATGGTCGAGAGGATCGAAAGGCCGTCCACCTCGTTGGGCAGCATGCGATCGAGGATGACGATGTCCCACTGCTCTCCGGTGGCGCGCGCGAGCGCGTCAGCGCCGTCGCGGCTGATCACAGCCACGTGGCCGAGCGAGCGGAAACCGTCGGCGATGTAGCGCGCGTTGTCGGCGTCGTCCTCGACGATGAGGCAGCGCCACATGGCAGTGGGGCCTAACACGCCGGTGCGGCGCCCCGGTACGGAGCGGCATGGAAAGCCGGCGGTGAGAAATGAGGACGGTGAGGAGGCTGCGTTCTGATGCTCATGGCGATGGAGTCGGCCGGCGCGCCGCCGTTACGTTCACGCGGGTGCCGCCGGGGCCGTCCTAGTCGGCATTGGATCAGAGAAGGGGCGGCGGCTTCATTACCGTTTGTCCATGTTCCGGGCCGCGGTCAGAGCGGATGGCTCTGCGGGCGAAGGGCCGCCCTCGCAGTAGCTGCTGCAAGCCGGCAAGCGAAGACGCGATCTGATCGCATCAATGCCGCGCCGGCAGGCCAGCCGGTGCAACGCTACTTGGGGGAATATGTCATCTTCGTCACGAGCATCGGGGACTTCGGATCGATTCCCTTCAGCACCTGACCTCGGTAGGGACCTTCGGCCGCTTGCCAGATCTCGTTGACCGTGACCTTGGCCAGCGATGAGGTACCCACCGTGACCGTCAAGGAAAACTTGCAAGTGTTGAACGTCCCCAGCGGAGAGTCCAGCTTCTCGCGACCGACGTAGACGAGCTCGCCCGTCGCCGGAACGGAGTTTGTCGAAGTGATGCGGCCGTTGGCGGTTTGCGTCTTTGTGAAGGAAATCTTCTGCTGAACGACCTGCCCAGCCTTCATGTCGATCGGAAACGAAAGCGGGGGCGAATAAGTTTCAGAAGAGGCAAAGGCCGTGTCCGACGACGGTGTCGTGGACTGTGGCGGCGTGATCTTGGTCCTGGTCACCGTCGCCTTGCCATAGAGCATGACGTTGCCGCCCGCGAAATCCTTGTACTCCTTCTTGACGGTGCTTTGCTGGAACTGCGGCACGTCGATCATTTCCGAGCCGACATTGAAAGCAATCGGATTGGCTCCGGCAAACGACTCACGTCCTTCAGTCACGCTCTTTCTGCGGAAAGGCTTGGCCGTTGAACTGGCTCCCGGGTATACCGCCTCGAATTCCAGGGTGGTTCCCTCGCGAAAATCCGCCTCGTTGAAGCACGCAGCCGAGCTCTCCACTACGGCAGCCGGTTGCGCGGGCGCTGGGGCAGGCGCGGGTGCCGGCGCCGGAGCGGGTGCCATCGGCAGCATGGAAAGACCGCCGCCACCGCTGCCACCTCCACATGCGGAAATTGCCGCGGCCGCGGCGGCCGTGGCAAACAGCCGTACATACGGCAAGGCGCGGACATTTTCTGTTTTCATTACTCCCTCCTTTATTTGAAAACATTAACAATTGATTTTTCTGCACTACCAGTTAAGCAATGCTTTTTTGTTTTATTTCAATGTTATTTCGGAAGGATTGCGAGTAGCCACTCGCGGCGTGGCGGAACTTGGCACCCGAGAAAAATGTCACGGAATTTCGAGGGAACGTGCGGGAATTTCGCCTTCCAGATAGACGAGCAATGCGGACTGCAAGTCAACATTTGTCAACTCAAAGCAGCCGAGAGCTTGCGAAAAAAAGGGAAGACACCGCCGGAATGTCAACCGGCGAGAAAATGGTCTGACAGGCCCTGGCAATGGGCCCAGGCTTGCCGTTACTGGTACGCCGCCAGCTCCTGCTTGGCGATCGCGTTGCGGTGCACCTCGTCGGGGCCATCGGCCACGCGCAGGTGACGCTCGTAGGCGTAGAAGTTGGTGAGCAGCGTGTCCTGGCTCAGGCCCATGGCGCCGTAGGCCTGCATGGCCCAATCGATCACCTTCACGCAGTTGTTGGGCGTTAGCACCTTGATCATCGCGATCTCCTTCGCGGCGACCTTGTTGCCCACGGTGTCCATGCGATAGGCGGCGTTGAGCACCATCCAGCGCGACTGTTCGATGAGCATGCGCGACTCGGCGATGCGCTCGCGCCAGACGCCCTGCTCCGACAGCGGCTTGTGGAAGGCGGTGCGCGACACCAGGCGCTGGCACATCATCTCCAGCGCCGCCTCGGCCATGCCGATAGCGCGCATGCAGTGGTGGATGCGGCCCGGCCCGAGGCGGCCCTGCGCGATCTCGAAGCCGCGGCCTTCGCCGAGCAGGATGTTCTCGACCGGCACGCGCACGTTCTCGAACACGATCTCCGGATGGCCGAAGGGCGGGTCGTACACGCCCAGCAGCGCCATGTCGCGCACGATGGTCACGCCGGGCGTGTTCTTCGGCACGAGGATCATCGACTGCTGCTTGTGGCGGTCGGCGTTGTCGGGGTCGGTCTTGCCCATGAGCACGAAGATCTCGCAGCGCTCGTTCATCGCGCCGGTGATGTACCACTTGCGGCCGTTGATGACGTACTCGTCGCCCTCGCGGCGGATACTGCAGCGGATGTTGGTGGCGTCGCTGGAGGCCACCTCGGGCTCGGTCATCGCGAAGGAGGAGCGGATCTCGCCGGCCAGCAGCGGCTTGAGCCAGCGCTCCTGCTGCGCCCTGGTGCCGTAGCGCGCGAGCACTTCCATGTTGCCGGTGTCGGGCGCGGAGCAGTTGAAGATCTCCGAGCACCAGTAGCGCCGGCCCATGATCTCGCACAGCGGTGCGTACTCGACGTTGCTCAGGCCTGGGCCGTGCTCCGACTCGGGCAGGAACAGGTTCCACAGTCCGCGCTCGCGCGCCTTGGCCTTGAGGCCGGCCATCATCGGCAGCTCGGCGTACGGGCGGCCGGCGCGGGCGTTGGCGGCAAGCTCCTCTTCGTGGCGCTTCTCGTTGGGATAGACGTACTCGTCCATGAACCGGAGCAGTTCCTCGCGCAGCGCGATCACCCGGGGCGTGAATTCGAAATGCATGGTGCGTCCTTCAGCAAGAGTCGATGTATGTGGTGTGCCTTGAAGGTACGTTGCGCGCGGCCTTTCGAACGGTCTTCCGCGCGACAGCGGCGCTCCGGTGCTGTCACCTTGGCAGCAGCGGCCGGCGCGACAATGCGTGCATGACCGCCAGCCCCACGGATGCCCCGACCCGCCCCGCACCGCCACGCCCCGTGCGCATGGCGGCCACACTCATCGTGCTGCGCGACGGAAGCAGCGGCCTCGAGGTGCTGATGCTGCGGCGGGCAGAGAAGGCCAACGACCAGAACAGCGGCGCGAGTGTGTTCCCGGGTGGCGTGATCGACGCGCACGACCGTGGCCTGCACGGCTGCTGCAGCGGCCTCGACGACGGGGCCGCGAGCGTACGGCTCGAAGTGCCCGAGGGCGGCCTGGACTACTACGCGGCGGCGATCCGCGAATGCTTCGAGGAAGCCGGCCTGCTGTTCGCGACCGACGACGCCGGACGGCCTGTGACGCTGGACGGCCTGCCCTTCGGCCAGCTCGCCGGGATGCGCCATGCGGCGGAACAAGGCACCGACGCGCTGCTGTCGCTGTGCGCGCAGCACGGCTGGCGGCTCGCGGCCGACCGGCTCGCGTATTTCTCGCACTGGCTCACGCCGCCGGGAATGCCGCGCCGCTTCGACACACGCTTCTTTCTCGCGGCCATGCCCGAGGCGCAGAGCGTGCGGCCCGATGGCCGGGAGACGGTCGAACACATGTGGCTGCGGCCCGCCGATGCAGCGGACCCGGCGCGCGGACTGAAGCTGATGAACGTGACGCGCCGCATCCTGCTGGAACTCGCGCAATTCGAAAGCGTGGACGGGCTCATGGCGCATGCGCGCGGGCTGAAGCACATTCCGCGCGTGATGCCGCGGCTGGCGGATGGTCCGGCAGGGAGGCGGCCGGTGAACATGGAAGAGCCTGCGTACGAGGAGGTCGGCTTTGTCGATCCGGATGGCGAAGGCGGCGGGCGCTATGCGCATGAGGCCGGGCTGGTCATGCGGCTGTCGGCGCGGGTGCTGCGGGTGACCGGAGAAGCCGGCGACGGGTTCGGCACGCTGGTGCACAGCTACTTTGTAGGAGCGGCGGGCGGCGATTGCGCGCTGATCGACGCATCGCCCGCGAGCTCCGCGCATGCCGAGGCGCTTGCCGCCGCCACGCCGGGGCGTGTGCGATGGCGTCTGTCGACGCAGGCGGCTTCCGATGCAGCCACCATGGTGCCGGCACCGGGCGAGCAGATCCGTATCGGAGATGCCACGCTGCGCGTGCTGCCGGGCGATGGGAGTTCGCGGGCGAGCCGGTTCCTGCTGGTCGAAGAAGGAATGCTGTTCGCGGGCACTTCCGATGCGCCCACGGCCGACGAAGAACAGGTCCGGTGGATCGCGCCGCGCCACGGATTCCTGCACAGCCGGCGCTGATCGACTCTCAGCGCCACACGGCCGTGGCATGCATCGTGCAAGATCGGCCCATCATGCTTCCCCTGTCTCCCGACGCGCTGCGCCAGCGGCTGCGGTCTTTCGCCTCTCGCGCGCAGCCCGTGCGCATTCTTCTCACACTCGGCAGCCTCATGGCGGGCTGCGCCTGGACCGGCCACACCGATGCGGTGATCCCCCTTTTCCTCGGCGCCATCGCCAGCGCGCTCGCCGAGACCGACGACAGCTGGCGCGGACGGCTGCGCGCACAGGTGGTCACGCTGGGCTGCTTCGCGGCCATCGCGTTCGCGGTGGAGGCGGCCTTCGGCATGCCGCTGCTGTTCATCGCCGGGCTCGCGCTCGCGGCCTTCTGGCTGACGATGCTCGGCGCCGTGGAGGCGCGCTACAGGGCGATCGCGTATGCGACGCTGATCCTCGCGATGTACGCCACGCTGGGCATCGAGAACATGGGCGTGCACGGCGTGGCGCAGCGCGGGCGCGAACCCCTGCTGCTGGTGGCCGGCGCGGCCTGGTACGGCGTGTTCTCCGTGCTGTGGTGCGCGGCCTTTCCGGCGCAGCCGGTGCAGGCGCGGCTGGTGGCTCTGTTCACGGTGCTGGGCAACTACGTGCGCTTCAAGGCGTCGCTCTTCGAGCCGCTGCGCGGCATCGACATCGAGCGCAAGCGGCTTGCGCTCGCGCAGCTCAACGCCGAGGTGGTGACGGAGCTCAATGCGGCCAAGGAGAGCATCTTCCGCCGCATCGGCGCGCGGGCGCCGACCGGGCGCATCTCGCGCTACCGGGGCCTCTACCTGATCGCGCAGGACGTGCACGAGCGCGCCAGTTCCTCGCACGACGACTACAACGCACTGGCCGATGCCTTCTTCCACAGCGACCTGCTCTACCGCTGCCAGCGCGTGCTGGGCCTGCAAGGGCTGGCCTGCCAACGGCTGGCCGATTCGGTGGAGCGGCGCGAGCCCTTCGAGGTGGGAACCGAGACCGTGCAGGCGCTGGCCGATCTGCGCAGCGCCATCGAGCACGAACGCGCACGGGCAGACACGCCCGCCCGGCTGGCGCTGCTGGCCTCGGTGGAGGCGCTGGCGCGCAATCTCGCGCTGCTCGACGGCCAGCTCGCGGGGGCCAGCCAGCCTTCGGCGCGCGCGGGCCGTACGGAGATGGGTTTGTTCGATCGCTCGCCGCGCTCCTGGCGCGACGCGGTGGAGCGGGTGCGGCGGCAGCTCACGGTGCGCTCGCCGCTCTTTCGGCATGCACTTCGGCTGTCGATCGCGCTGGTGGCGGGCTACGGGGTGATGCATTTCATCCACCCGGCGCAGGGCTACTGGATCCTGCTGACCACGCTGTTCGTCTGCCAGCAGACGTATGGCGACACCATCGCGCGCATGGGACAGCGCATTGCCGGCACTGCCCTCGGCGTGGTGGCGGGCTGGGCGCTGCTGCAGCTCTTTCCGCAGCCGCTGGTGCAATCGGTGCTCGCGGTGATCGCCGGCGTGCTGTTCTTCGCGACCCGCACCACGCGCTACCTGCTGGCCACGGCCTCGATGACGCTGCTGGTGCTGATGTGCTTCAACCAGGTCGGCGACAGCGGTGTGCTGCTGGTGCCGCGGCTGGTCGACACCGCCATCGGCAGCGCCATCGCGGGGCTGGCGGTGCTGCTGGTGCTGCCGCACTGGCAGGCGCGGCGCATCAACGAACTGGCGGCCGCCGCGATGCGCGGCCATGCGGGCTATCTGAGGCAGATCGTGGGGCAGTACCGCACCGGCGCGCGCGACCACCTCGACTACCGGCTGGCACGGCGCAACGACCACAACGCGGACGCGGCGCTGTCCACCGCGGTGTCGGACATGTTCCGCGAGCCGGGCTACGTGCGGCCGCGCGCGGGGGTGGCTCTGCGCTTCCTCATCCGCTCGCACACGCTGTTGAGCTATCTGTCGGCGCTCGGCGCGCATCGCGCGGTGCTGCCCGATTCGGCGCAGATGGCGGTGCTGCATGCGTCGGCCGAGGGGGCGATCGCGGCGCTGGAGGCGCTGGCGGACGGACTGGAAAAGGGCACGGTGGATGTAACAGGCAGCATCGAATCTGAAGCTGCCGCGCGCGCCGCGCTGGCGCAGGCGGCGGCCGATAGCGGCGAACGCGGTGATCCGCACGCGCGAACTTTCCATACCGAACTCGGTCTGATCTGGCTGCAGATAGACGCCCTGCGCGCCCACGCGAGCGAATGGCTGCAGCCCGAAGGCAGCGAAAACACGACCGCGCCGGCCTGAGGGACAGTGAACATCCGTGCGATCAGGTCGGTTGAAAGCGCCGCCGCGGGTACCCTCCCGCGCGGCAGGTAAAATACCCCTACATGTCCCGCTKGTTTGCCGCTACCGTTCTTGCCATCATGTTGTCCTGCTACGGCTTCGCCGTGCTTGCGCACAACATGCCCGGTGCCGGCCATGCGCACGCTGAACCGCAGACGGCCCAGGCAACCCAGACGCTGATCGTCAGCGTCGCCTTCCCGGATCTTTCCGACATCTCCGATCTCTCCGACGCCCAAAAGCCGGCAGGCGATGCCGACCAGGCGTCGGAAGACTCCCTTTCCCTGGACGAAGCCGGCTCCGAACACGCCGAACTCGTCGACGCACGCAATGGCGCGCCCGCGCTGCTGCGCTTCACGGAACAGCCGCCGAAACTCGGCCTGACCACCATCGTCTCGCCGTTCCTGGCGCGACCCAAGCGGCCACCCCGCGCCGCTGCCTTCGTCGCCTAGGCTCGAACAGCCTTCGCGACCGGGAGCCGCCATGGCTCCCGCCCCCTTGTTGTGACCCTGGCCGGCCGTCATCCGGCGCCGCCCGCTTCGCAACAGCCGCTACCTGCTCTCTCTCCCATTCACGGCCCTGTGCCCTCGTTGCGCGCGACATCCATTGCGCGCACGCGGTGCCGGTCCAGCTTCAAGGAATCAACACAATGAACAACAGCCCTACCGCCTACCACGACAGCATCGAGCTGCCGATCGCCTCGCCGCAGGAGCGCAACCGCGTCCTGCGCAACACCTACTGGCTGCTCGCGCTGTCGATGGTGCCCACCGTGCTCGGCGCCTGGATCGGCGTCTCCACGGGCTTCTCGCGCGCGATGTCGCCGGGCATCGGCCTGATGGTGTTCCTCGGCGGCGCCTTCGGCTTCATGTACGCGATCGAGAAGACCAAGGAATCGGCCGCCGGCGTGCCGGTGCTGCTGGCCTTCACCTTCTTCATGGGCCTGATGCTGTCGCGCCTGGTCGGCACCGTGCTCGGCCTGGCCAACGGCGCCAGCCTGGTGATGACGGCCTTCGCCGGCACCGGCGCGATCTTCTTCGGCATGGCCACGCTGTCGTCGGTCATCAAGCGCGACCTGTCCTCCATGGGCAAGTGGCTCTTCATCGGCGCCATCCTGCTGCTGGTGGCGGGCATCGCCAACTTCTTCATCAAGTCGAGCGCGCTGATGATGACGCTGTCGGTGCTGGCCATCGGCATCTTCTCGGCCTTCATCCTGCACGACCTCAAGCGCGTGAAGGATGGCCTGGAGACCAACTACATCTCCGCCACGCTGGGTGTGTATCTCAGCATCTACAACGTCTTCCAGTCGCTGCTGGCCCTGCTGGGCATCGCCGGCGGCCGGGACGAGTGATTCCCCACGAAGGAAGAAAAGGAAGGAACATCCCATGCGTCTCACCACCAAAGGCCGCTTCGCGGTCACCGCGATGATCGACATCGCCCTTCATGGGCGGTCGGGCCCCGTCACGCTGGCCTCGATCAGCCTGCGCCAGCGCGTTTCGCTCTCGTACCTCGAACTGCTGTTCGGCAAGCTGCGCCGCGCCAGCCTGGTCGAATCGACCCGGGGCCCTGGCGGCGGCTATTCGTTGAGCCGCAAGGCGACGGAGATTTCCGTGGCCGACATCGTCCTTTCGATCGAGGAACACGATGCCGAAACCACCCACAGGCGCGACGCCGATGCGCCGGGTGAAGCCGGCCGCTGCGAGATCGACGAACTCTGGGCCACCGTGAACCTGCGGGCGGTCGAGTTCCTGAAGTCGATCTCGCTGCAGAGCCTGGTCGACGAACAAAAGGCCAAGGGCGTGCAGGCCGCGGTGCGCAACGAGGTGCGGCGTTCGCCCAGCGGCCAGCCCGCCACGCGCAAGCCCTTCGTCGTCGACGCGCCGAATTCGGTGTTCGCGCTGGGACGGCGACACCAGCAAAGCGCCAGCTAGCCCCGAGCCAGCCAGCCCGGCCCATGCGGCAGGGCCCGCCGCCACGCACCGACGTGGAGGCGGGCCCTCGCCGCATGGGCCTTTTTTCGTCCGCAGCTTCTGAGAGCCCGGCAGGTTTGGATCGAGGCTCATGCCCGCCGGCTCGCCACCGCGCCCCCCGCTGCTCGATGAGCTATGTCCTGTTTTTGCATAGATGCGTCCACTTGCTCGCCGGCCTGCCGTCCCAGAATCGACCAGCCGTGAGAGGCACGGCGACGACGCATTCCACAAGACCAAGGAGACAGACGCCATGATCACTTCCCGCCGCGGCCTGCTGGCCGGTTCCGCCGCCATGGCCACCGGTGCGATCGCCGGCTGTGCACTGCCCGCAGGGGCAGGCCGCTCGGCCGCCACGCCGTTCGACGTCGCATCGTCGACCATTCCGATCGTCGGCAGCAACCAGGTCTTTCCGGTGCGCCGCATCTACTGCATCGGCCGCAACTACGAGGCGCATGCGCGCGAGATGGGCTCGGACCCGAGCCGCGAGCCGCCCTTCTTCTTCCAGAAGCCGGCCGATGCGATCCAGGTCGTGACGCCCGGCGTGGTGGCCGACCATCCTTATCCCACGCTCACGAAGAACTACCACTACGAGGTCGAACTGGTGGTGGCGCTGGGCAAGGGCGGGCGCGACATCGCGACGAGCGCCGCGCTCGACCATGTGTACGGCTACTCGCTGGGCCTGGACATGACGCGCCGCGACCTGCAGCGCGAGATGGGCGATCAGAAGAAGCCCTGGGAGATCGGCAAGAGCTTCGACCACTCGGCGCCCGTCGGGCCGATCCACCCCGTGGCGAAGGTCGGGCACTTCAGCGACGGCGCGATCTGGCTCAAGGTGAACGGGCAGACCAAACAGAACGCCACGCTCAGGCACATGATCTGGTCGGTGGCCGAGCAGATCAGCCGCCTGTCGCAGGCTTTCGAGCTGAAGCCGGGCGACATCATCTATTCGGGCACGCCGGAGAACGTGGGGCCGGTGGTGCGGGGCGACCTGATCCAGATCCACATCGACCGGCTGCCGGAGCTGGCGGTACGGATCGTCTGAGGGAGGGCCCGCCCATGCCCTGCATCGGCCTCGAGGGCAAGGCCGATCTCATCGCCGAGATGGGCGCCCTCGCCTCCTGAGCTTCCACTGCATGTTCGCGCGACACCGCGGAACCGGCTCTGCCGGGCCGCAGATGCCGCCCCCGGCGAGGGGAAAGGCGCGCGCGACACCAAGTGCGCGAAGCCTGGGGGAGTATCAAGTTCAGGGATGAAAGCCCGAGCGGCGCACCACGGGCTCCCACTGCGCCCGGTACGCCTTGAGCATCTGCGCCGTCTCCGCCGTATTGCTCACCACCGGCGTGATGAAGAGCGACTCGGCCGCCTTCTGCAGGCCAGGGTCCTTCATCACGTCGCGGATCGCGTTGGCCAGCAGCTGCACCTTGGCGGGCGGCATGGAAGCCGGCGCAAAGAAGGTGTTCCAGCCGTCGGCATCGATCTTCATGCCGGCCTCGCGGAAAGTCGGAATGTTGGACGCGAAGCTCGCGCGCTTCTTGCCCGAGGTGGCGAGGATGCGGATCTTGCCGGCCACGTGCTGCGGGTAGAGCGAGTCGAGCGTGTCGATGGCGATGGGCAGGCTGCCGTTGACCAGGTCGGCCGCCAGCGGCGCCGAGCCGCCATAGCCCTTGATCTGCGGCTGCACGCTCAGCGCGTCGCCCACCATCAGGCCGAAGAAGTGCGGCAGGCTGCCGGTGGCGGGCACGCCGAAGATGGCCTCCTCGGGGTGCGCCCAGAGCCGGCCCACCAGGAACATCGCGCGGTCGAGCTGGAGCTTGCTGCCGACGGCCAATGCGAAGTCGTAGCTGCTGACCTGCGAGACGGGCACGAAGTCCTTGTCGGGGTCGTAGCCCGCGTCCTTGATGACCAGCGGCGCGACCACCATCACGGCGGGGTTGCCCAGCATCAGCACGTTCTGCGTGGCCGGCGCGCGCTTCACCTCCTTGGCCGCGAGACGGCCGCCTTCGCCCGGACGGTTTTCCACGCTCACCTGCACCCCGAGCTTCGGCGTGAGCCGCTCGGCGATCAGCCGCGCGATCCGGTCGGTGCTGCCGCCCGCGGCATAGCCGACCACGAGGGTGAGCGGGCCGCCGTCCAGCGCGGCGGGCGCCTGGGCCTGGGCCAGGGGAGCGCAGGCGGCCAGGGCGAAGCCTCCTGCCATGATGAGCTTGCGCCGGGAAAGGAATGCGGGCATCGGATCGGGTCTCCTGCGGACGGTGGGTGCGAGCGGGGGGACAGGCGCGTTTTCGCGGCGAAAATCGCGAGTCAAGACTGTTTCCGCTCGTTCAAATTTGTTACTGGTTTATACGTATGGGGAAACAGTTGATCTAATCAACCAACTGCCTGCCGAGGCGGGCGAACCACACTCCCGGCGTTTCCGCAATCACGTCACCCTCACCCCCGTATGCGACAAGCTTTCCCCGACGCCGACGCGCTGCGCACGCCCCGTTCACTGGACGACCTGGTGCTCTACCGCATGGTGCGCGCCGTGCGGGCCGGCAACGGCATGGCGACGCGGCTGGTCGAGGGTGGCTTCGGCATCACGCGCCGCGAGTGGGGAATGATCGCCACGCTCGCGCAGGAGGGCGAGATGACAGCGTCGGCATTGGCCACGCTGCTGCATCTGGACCGCGTACGCACCTCGCGCGGACTGCGCAGCCTGGTCGACAAGAAGCTGGTGCACCGCCGCCAGAACGCGGAAGACCGGCGCGAGGTGCACGTGCGGCTGAGCGCCTCGGGCCAGCAGCTCTTCGGCCGGCTCTTCCCGCGCATCGCGGGGCTGAACACCGAGCTGCTGGAAGGCGTGGCGCCCGCGGACCTGGACGCCTTCCTGCGCTGCCTGCAGCATCTGGAGCAGCGCGGGGAAGCGCTGCTCGCGCAGGGCGTGGTGGCGGAGAAGGCCGACCGCCGCTCGGGCGGCACGCGGCACCGCTGGCCCGAGCGCGGCGGCTGACCCGGCGGCTGACCCGGCGGCTGACCCTGCGGGCGATCAGGCCTGCACGTCCACCACGCTCCCCAGCTTTCCCGAGGCGCCGTGGCTGGCGCGCTGCGTGCTGGCGGCGCTTTCTTCCAGCGAGGCCATCGCGCTTTGCTGGACGCCGGCGTTGCGCAGCGCGTTCATCTGCTGCTGCAGCATCGCGAGCTTGGCCGCGAGCGCCTCAAGCTGCATCCGGATCGCATCGCGGGCATCCTCGGGCGCGGCGAGCAGCTGGGCCTGCGTCTCGCCGATCTGTTTCTGCGTGGCGGTGATCTGCCGCTGGATCTTCGCGATCTCCGCGTTGGCGTTGCCCCCGCTCCTTGTTGCGCTGCCGCTCGCGCCGATGGCATTCAGCATCCCGATCCTCCTTCGGTTGTCCTGCATGGAAAGGATCTATATCGGCAGCCGGCGCGAAAAATAGAGGGCCGCCCCTGATCGCCCCGCGATCTCTTGCACGGCCGGGATCGCGAACTAGACTGAAATGCGAGGGCACCCGCGGTGCCGGGGGCCAAGGAGCCTGCCATGTACAAGCGTGTTCTCGTGGCTACCGACGGCTCGGCGCTGTCGGAGCAAGCGGTCAATGCCGCCATCGAGCTGGCCCTGCTCTGCAATGCCGAACTGGTGAGCGTCACCGTCGCGCACATCGAGCCCACCGGCTACTTCGAAGGTTCGATGATGCTGAGCCTGCGCGACATCGAGGCCGCGCAGGAGCAGTCGGACCAGGCCGCGCGCCGGCTGGTCGACAGGTCGGTCGCCACCGCGACCGCCAGGGGCGTGCGCAATCCGAGGGCCGTGGTCATGAAGTCGAACCAGGTGGCCGAGGCCATCATCGCGGCCGCGAAGAACCAGCAGTGCGACCTGATCGTGATGGCCTCGCACGGCCGGCGCAGCCTGGCGCGCCTGCTGATGGGCAGCGAGACGCTGCACGTGCTGACGCACTCGCACATTCCGGTGCTGGTACTGCGCTGACGGGCGGCCGCGGCCACGCCGGCCAACGCAGGCGGGAGTCAGTTGACGATCTCTCCCATACCGACGCGCACGCGCTCCCTGAGCTGGCGGATGTACTCCGCGTCGAAGGGCTCCCAGGTCTCCAGCTCGCCGACGATCCGCAGCGGCTCCCGGCTTCGGTACGAGCGCGTGGGATTGCCGGGGAACTTCTTGTCGGTGACGTTGGGGTCGTCCTCGTAGGCGCCGGTGGGCTCGACGATGTAGACGCGGCAACGGCCCTCGCCCTTCGCCATTTCGGCGGCCAGCCCGGCGCCCTTGGGCCAGGCGGTGAAGTAGATGTGGTTCATGACGACGCGGCCGTCGTAGTTCGACCTGAAGCCGGCCGTGAGCAGATCTCCCACCTGAAGATCCGCGCGCGTGCCGTGGAAGAAGGGTCCGGCGTCCAGGATTGCCATCGCGGGTCGCTCCTCTGCGGAAAGGAAAAGCCGCGGAGTCTACTCGTGCCGTTCGTCGTGAAGGCCGTCGGGAAAACGGGCCCGCGCACCCCTGCCCCGTCAGGTGTACCGCTTCTCCAGCGCATCCCACTCGGGCTTGCCCACCAGCCGCTGGCGCTCCGCGAACGGCGTGACCAGCCCGCTGGACTCCTGCACCTCCTTCTCGTCGCGCAACACGGTCAGCGCCTTCTGCATTCCCGCCACGGCGCCTTGCAGCGCGGCGTTGGCATACAGGACGATGCCGTAGCCCAGCTTGCCGAGTTCGGTGGCGTTGAAGATCGGCGTCCTGCCGCCGATCACCATGTTCATGAGCTGCGGCCTGTCCAGGCGCCTGGGCAGCGCCCGCACCTCCTCCTCCTTCGTCACGGCCTCCACGAAAAGGATGTCGGCGCCGGCCTCGGCGAACTTCTGCGCACGCTCGACCGCGGCCTCGAAGCCGTGGACGGCGGCCGCGTCGGTGCGAGCCATGATCAGCAGGTCCTGGTCCTGGCGGGCGTCGACGGCCGCCTTGATCTTGCTCACGGCCTCCTCGGTGGAGATCACTTCCTTGCCCGAGAAATGGCCGCAGCGCTTGGGCGCGACCTGGTCCTCGAACTGGATGCAGTCGGCGCCGGCACGCTCCAGCGTGCGCACCGTGTGGCGCACGTTCAGCGCATTGCCGAAGCCGGTGTCGGCATCGACGAGCAGCGGCACCGAGACCGCGTCGCGGATGCGGGCGGTGTGGTCGGCGATCTCCGCGAGGCCCATGAAGCCCTGGTCGGGCATGCCGAACCACATGTTGGTGACGCCCGCGCCGGTGATGTAGATCGCCTCGAAGCCCAGGTCTTCGACGACCCTGGCGGACAACGCGTTGAAGGCGCCGGGAACGATCAGGCCGCGCCGGGCCTGCGCGAGGGACTTGAGTTGCTTGCGGGTGGACATTCGGAAAACACTCCAATCAGAAACTGTCGCCGGGCACGCGCACCCAGCCTTCCATCAGCACGCGGGCGCTGCGGCTCATCACGGCCTTGGTCACGCGCCACTCGCCATCGGCCTGGCTGGCCTGCGCGCCAACGCGCAGCGTGCCCGAGGGATGGCCGAAGCGCACCGCCGAGCGCTCGCCGCCGCCGGCCGCGAGATTGACCAGCGTGCCCGGAATGGCGGCCGCCGTGCCGATGGCCACGGCCGCCGTGCCCATCATGGCGTGGTGCAGCTTGCCCATCGACAGCGCGCGCACCAGCAGGTCGACATCGCCCGCCGCGACCGGCTTGCCGCTGGAAGCCGTGTAGCTCGCGGGCCTGGCGACGAACGCGACCTTGGGCGTGTGCTGCCGCCCTGCCGCTTCGCCGACGTGCCCGATGAGTCCCATGCGCACCGCGCCGTGCGCGCGGATCGCTTCGAACTTCGCGAGCGCGGCGGCGTCGCCGTTGACCGCGTCCTGCAGCTCGGTGCCCGTGTAGCCGACGGCTTCGGCCTGCACGAAGATGGTCGGGATGCCGGCGTTGATCATCGTCGCGCGCAGCGTGCCGACGCCGGGCACCTCGAGCTCGTCGACCAGATTGCCGGTCGGGAACATCGCGCCGCCCGCGCCCTCTTCTTCGGCAGCCGGGTCCATGAATTCGAGCTGCACCTCGGCGGCCGGGAAGGTCACGCCGTCGAGCCCGAAGTCGCCGGTTTCCTGCACCGCGCCATCGCCGATGGGCACGTGCGCAACGATGGTCTTTCCGATGTTGGCCTGCCAGATGCGCACCACCGCCACGCCGTCGCGCGGCATGCAGCCGCCGTCGACCAGGCCGTTGGCGATGGCAAAGGGGCCGACGGCCGCCGAGAGGTTGCCGCAGTTGCCGCTCCAGTCGACGAAAGGCTGGTCGATCGACACCTGGCCGAAGAGATAGTCCACGTCGTGGCCGGGCCTGTCGCTCTTCGAAAGAATCACCGCCTTGCTGGTGCTGGAGGTGGCGGCGCCCATGCCGTCGATCTGCTTGCCGTAGGGGTCGGGGCTGCCGACGACGCGCAGCAGCAGCGCGTCGCGCGCCTTGCCGGGCACCTGCGCGGCCTTGGGCAGGTCCTGCAGGCGGAAGAACACGCCCTTGCTGGTGCCGCCGCGCATGTAGGTCGCGGGAATCCTGATCTGTGGTCCGAAGGAAGCCATGGGCTGCGATTCTCGGTTCATGCGGCCACGGGTGTGGCGCGGGCGAGGAAATCCTGCGCGAAGCGCTGCAGCACACCGCCCGCTTCGTAGATGGACACTTCCTCTGCGGTGTCGAGGCGGCAGGTCATCGGCACTTCGAGCCGCTCGCCGTTGCGGCGGCGGACCACCAGCGTGAGGTCGGCGCGCGGCTCGCGGGCGCCGGTCACGTCGTAGGTCTCGGTGCCGTCCAGGCCCAGCGTCAGGCGACTGGTGCCGGGCTTGAATTCGAGCGGGAGCACGCCCATGCCGATCAGGTTGGTGCGGTGGATGCGCTCGAAGCCCTCGGCCGCGATGGCCTCCACGCCCGCGAGGCGCACGCCCTTGGCCGCCCAGTCGCGCGAGGAGCCCTGGCCGTAGTCGGCACCCGCCACGATGATCAGCGGCTGCCTGCGCAGCATGTAGGTCTCGATGGCCTCCCACATGCGCATGACCTGCCCCTCGGGCTCCACGCGCGCCAGCGAGCCGGCGCGCACGCTGCCGTCTTCCTTGCGCACCATCTCGTTTTTGAGCGTGGGGTTGGCGAAGGTGGCGCGCTGCGCCGTGAGGTGGTCGCCGCGATGGGTGGCGTAGGAATTGAAGTCCTCCTCGGGCAGGCCCATCTTGTGGAGGTACTCGCCGGCCGCGCTGTCCATGAGGATCGCGTTGGAGGGCGAGAGGTGGTCGGTGGTGATGTTGTCCGGCAGGATCGCCAGCGGCCGCATGCCCCTGAGCGTGCGCTCGCCGGCCAGCGCACCTTCCCAGTAGGGCGGACGGCGGATGTAGGTGGAGGCGGCGCGCCAGTCGTACAGCGGCGCCACCTTGTCGCCCGTGTCGGGCCGGATCGCGAACATCGGCTCGTACACCTCGCGGAAGTGCGCGGGCTTGACGCTGGACTTCACGATGGCGTCGATCTCCGCATCGTCGGGCCAGATGTCCTTCAGCCGCACCTCCCTGCCGTCGACCACGGCGAGTACGTCGCGCTCGATGTCGAAGCGCACGGTGCCGGCGATCGCGTAAGCCACCACCAGCGGCGGCGAGGCAAGGAAGGCCTGCCGCGCATACGGGTGGATGCGGCCGTCGAAGTTGCGGTTGCCCGAGAGCACGGCGGTCGCGTACAGGTCGCGCTCGACGATCTCCTGCTGTATCGCGGGATCGAGCGCGCCCGACATGCCGTTGCACGAGGTGCAGGCGTAGGCCACCACGCCGAAGCCGAGCTGCTCCAGCTCGCCCATCAGGCCGGCCTCTTGCAGGTACAGCGTCACCGCCTTGGAGCCCGGCGCCAGCGATGACTTGACCCACGGCTTGCGTACGAGCCCAAGCCGGTTGGCATTGCGCGCCAGCAGGCCGGCGGCGATCACGTTGCGCGGGTTGCTGGTATTGGTGCAGCTGGTGATGGCCGCGATGATCACCGCGCCGTCGGGCATGCGGCCCGGCTCGTCGCGCCAGGGCGCCGCGATGCCGCGCGCCGCGAGCTCGGTTGTGGCCACGCGCGCATGCGGATTCGACGGGCCCGCCATGTTGCGCACCACCGTCGAGAGGTCGAAATGCAGCACGCGCTCGTACACCGCGTCCTTCAGCGCATCGGCCCACAGGCCGGTGTGCTTCGCATAGGTTTCCACCAGCCGCACCTGCTCGTCGCTTCGGCCGGTGAGACGCAGGTAGTCGATGGTCTGCTGGTCGATGGCGAACATCGCGGCCGTGGCGCCGTACTCGGGCGCCATGTTGGAGATGGTCGCGCGGTCGCCCAGCGTGAGGCTGGCCGCGCCCTCGCCGTGGAACTCCAGGTACGCGCCCACCACCCTCGACTGGCGCAGGAACTCGGTCAGCGCCAGCACCACGTCGGTGGCGGTGATGCCCGGCTGCGGCCGGCCCGAGAGCTTCACGCCGACGATGACGGGCAGGCGCATCCACGAGGCCCGGCCCAGCATCACGTTCTCGGCCTCCAGCCCGCCCACGCCGATGGCGATGACGCCCAGCGCATCGACGTGCGGCGTGTGGCTGTCGGTGCCGACCAGGGTGTCGGGGTAGGCCACGCCGTCCTGCGCGTGCACCACGGGCGACATCCGCTCCAGGTTGATCTGATGCATGATCCCGTTGCCCGGCGGTATCACCTCCACGTTCCTGAAGGCCCGCTTCGTCCAGTCGATGAAGTGGAAGCGGTCCTCGTTGCGCCGGTCTTCTATGGCGCGGTTCTTCTCGAAGGCGTCGGGGTCGAAGCCGCCGCACTCCACCGCCAGCGAATGGTCCACGATGAGCTGCACCGGCACCACCGGGTTCACCTTCGCCGGGTCGCCGCCCTGTTCGGCGATGGCATCGCGCAGGCCGGCCAGGTCGACCAGCGCGGTCTGGCCCAGGATGTCGTGGCACACCACGCGCGCCGGAAACCACGGAAAGTCGTGCTCGCGCCGGCCCTCGACGATCTGCCGCAGGCTCTGCTCGAGGATGGCCGGATCGCAGCGGCGCACGAGGTTCTCGGCGTGCACGCGCGAGGTGTAGGGCAGCGTGGCCCAGGCGCCGGGACGCAGGGCCTCGACGGCTTCGCGCGCGTCGAAATGGTCCAGCGTGGTGCCGGGAAGGTTCTTGCGGTACTGGGTATTCATGGGGCGGCGCTCGGGCCTCTTCTGCGGTGTCTTGTCTTGTCTCGTCTTCTTCTCTTTTTACTTCCGATCCTCGATCGGCGCGAACTTCAGGTCTTCCGGCCCGGTGTAGTTGGCGCTGGGCCGGATGATCTTGTTGTCGATGCGCTGCTCGATGATGTGCGCCGCCCAGCCCGAGGTGCGCGCGATGACGAAGAGCGGCGTGAACATGGCCGTGGGCACGCCCATCATGTGATAGCTCACGGCGCTGAACCAGTCGAGGTTGGGAAACATCTTCTTGACCTCCCACATCACGCCTTCGAGCCGCTCGGCGATGTCGAACATCTTGGTCGAACCGGCCTCCTGCGACAGCGACCTCGCCACGCCCTTGATGACCACGTTGCGCGGATCGCTCACGGTGTAGACCGGGTGGCCGAAGCCGATCACCACTTCCCTGGCCTCGACGCGGCGGCGGATGTCGGCCTCGGCTTCGCCGGGCGAGTCGTAGCGCTTCTGGATCTCGAAGGCCACCTCGTTGGCGCCGCCGTGCCTGGGCCCGCGCAACGCGCCGATGGCGCCGGTGATGGCCGAGTACATGTCGGAGCCGGTGCCGGCCACCACGCGCGCGGTGAAGGTCGACGCGTTGAACTCGTGCTCGGCGTAGAGATTGAGCGAGGTGTGCATCGCGCGCACCCAGGCTTGCGAAGGTTTCCGGCCATGCAGCAGGTGGAGGAAGTGGCCGCCGATGGAGTCGTCGTCGGTCTCCACGTCGATGCGCTTGCCCTGCGTGGACCAGTGATACCAGTACAGAAGCATCGAGCCGAGCGAAGCCATCAGCCGGTCGGCGATGTCGCGCGCGCCCGGCAGGTTGTGGTCTTCCTTCTCGGGCAGCATGCAGCCCAGCGACGAGACGCCGGTGCGCATCACGTCCATCGGGTGCGCGCCGGCGGGCAGTTGCTCCAGCGCTTCCTTCAGGCTCGCGGGCAGGCCGCGCATCGACTTGAGCTTCGCCTTGTAGGCGCGCAGCTCCGCGGCGGTGGGCAGCTTGCCGTGCACCAGCAGGTGCGCGATTTCCTCGAACTCGCAGACCTCGGCGATGTCGAGGATGTCGTAGCCGCGGTAGTGCAGGTCGTTGCCGGTGCGCCCGACGGTGCACAGCGCGGTGTTGCCGGCGGTCACGCCGGACAGGGCCACGGACTTCTTCGGCTTGAAGCCGGCTGCGGCTTCGGTGGAGGCCTCGGCGGGGGTGGCGATGTCGTTCATGCTGCTTCCTTTTCTGGATTCGGTTGTGCGTTGGGGATGCGCCTGGGCCGTCCGCTCTTGTCCACGGCGACCATCTCGAAGAAGGAGCGCAGCGCCTCGCGCGGCGCCTGCCCCAGTTGCTCGAAGCTGCCGGTGACGCTGACGGTGAGCGAGCTGCGGCCCTGCCGGCTGACCCAGGCGCGCAGCCGCAGCACGCTGCCGACCGGCACGGGCGCGAGGAACTGCGCGTCACCGCAGCCGGCCATGACCACGTCGGCCTGCGCGAAGTCGCGCGCCGCCAGGAAGGCCGCCTTGGACATCAGCATCAGCGCATTGCCGCCGAACAGCGTGCCGTAGTGGTTCGCATGCTCCGGGAACACGATTTCCGTGAGCTCGAGTGCCGTGTTCCGGTTTGTCATGATTCGCAATTTACGCAAATGCGCGCCCATAATGAAGGACTGAATTGGCCAACCATTGCGAATGGAAAGCACCTGATTTGCGAATATTGCGAACATCACAGGGGCAGCAAGGAACCGCACGATGAGCAAGACCTTCATGGGCGTGCGCCTGCGCAAGCTGCGCGCCGAGCGCGGCATGACGCAGGTGGCGCTGGCGCAGGCGCTGGGCCTGTCGCCCAGCTACCTGAACCAGCTGGAGCAGAACCAGCGGCCGCTCACCGTGGCCGTGCTGCTCAGGATCAGCCGCACGCTCGGCGTCGACGTGCAGCAGTTCTCCGAAGACGAGGAAGCCCGCCTGGTCTCGGGCATGCGCGATGCGCTGGCCGACAACCCCGGCGGTGAAGCCGTCGCCCTGCCCGAGCTGCGCGAGGTGGCCTCGCAGATGCCGGCCGTGGCACGTGCGCTGCTGGCGCTGCACCGCCGCCACCAGGAAGCGATGGAGCGGCTGGAGATCATGGCCACCGAACTCGGCGACGGGCGCGGCGAACTCACGAACGCCCGGCCCATGCCTTTCGAGGCGGTGCGCGACTTCTTCTTCGCCCACCAGAACCATTTCGGGGAGCTGGACCTGCAAGCGGAAAAGCTCGCGGACGAAGCGCGCGGTCGCGGCGGTCCGCTGTCGGAGTGGCTGCAGCTGCGCCTTTCCAGGCAGCACGGCGTGCACGTGGTGCCCACCGACGACGACGCCATCGACAGCCAGCGCCGCTACGACCCCGTCAACCGCGTGCTGCACCTGTCGGCCGGCCTGGAGCCCGGGCAGCAGGCCTTCCAGCTCGCGACCCAGCTGGCGCTGCTGGAGCAGGCGCGGCTGATCGAGTCGCTGCTGCAGGGCGCCAACTTCAACGACGACGCGCCCACGCATGCGCTGGCCCGCATCGGACTGGCGAACTACTTCGCCAGCGCAATGCTGCTGCCCTACGGCCTGTTCCTGAAGACGGCGGAAGCCCTGCGCTACGACATCGACCTGCTGGCGCGCCGCTTCGGCGTGGGCTTCGAAACCATCTGCCACCGCCTGAGCTCGATGCAGCGTCCCGGCGCGCCGGGTGTGCCCTTCTTCTTCATCCGCGTCGACCGTGCCGGCAACATCTCCAAGCGGCAGTCGGCCACGCACTTCCACTTCTCGAAGACCGGCGGCACCTGCCCGCTGTGGAACGTGTACGAGGCCTTCGCGCAGCCCGGGCGGGTGCTGCGGCAGGTCGCGCGCATGCCCGACGGGCGCACCTACCTGTGGGTGGCGCGCACGGTGTCGCACGGACAGCGCGGCTTCGGCTCACCGAGCAAGACCTTCGCCATCGGCCTGGGCTGCGACATCCGGCATGCGCCGAGGCTTATCTATTCCAAGGGCCTCGACCTCGCGGACCAGGAAGCGCCCACGCCCATCGGCATGGGCTGCAAGGTGTGCGAGCGCACGGCCTGCCCGCAGCGGGCGTTCCCGTTCATCGGGCGGGCGCTGGACGTGAACGAGAACGAAAGCCGGTTCACGCCCTACGCGGTGGCGAATGGCTAGACGGCCGACACCGCGGCCGATGCGACAGCACGGCCGTCACCGAAGACCGGCGGCGCCTTGACGATCGAAGTCAGCGCCGGCTCGACCACGCGCAGCGCAGCCAGGTCGGGGCGCGGACGGCGCAGCTCGGGGTTCGACGAGAACGCCGCCTCCATCGCATGGGCAGCGCCCAGCACCTGGTGGTCGGCCCTGAACCCGCCCACCACCTGCAGCCCGAAGGGCATACCCGCGTGGTCGAGGCCGCAGGGCAGCGTTATCGCCGGATGCGTGGTCAGCGTGACCACGTAGGTCAGCGCCAGCCAGCGGTAGTAGTTGGCCTGCGGCTCGCCGTTGATGGTGGCGGCGTAGAGCTGCGTCCAGGGGAAGGGCGAGACGGGCGTGGTCGGCGACAGCACGAGGTCGTAGTCGGCGAAGGTGGCCTGGAAGCGCTTCAGCAGCCGGGTCTGCTCGGCCTGTGCCCAGGCGCTGTCGAGCAGGCTCATCTTCGCGCCCATCTCGTAGTTGGCGCGCGGGTTGGGGCCGAGGCTGTCCGGATCGCGCTCGTAGGCCGCCTGCATGCCGGCCACGAAGGCCTCGGCGCGCAGCACGTCGAAGCAGCGGTGCGCCTCGCCCATGTCGAACTCGACCTTGTCGCAGCGGCCGAACAGGTGCCGCATCGCTTCGATCTTGCGGCGGAAGGTGGCGCGGATGCCGTCGTCCACCGCGCAGATGCCGAAGTCTTCGGTCCACGCCACGCGCAGCCGGCCCAGGTCAACCGAAGGCGGCACGAGGAATGACATCGGGTCGAGCGGATAGCTCAGCGGATCGCCCGCGCACATGCCGGCGGAGGCGGCGAGCTGCAGGCAGGCCTCCTCCACGGTGCGGCCCATGGGGCCGACGACCGAAATGGGCGTCCAGCCAAGCGGCTTGCGCACGCTGGGCACCACGCCAGGCGATGGCCTGAAGCCCACCACGCCGCACTTCGCGGCCGGAATGCGCAGCGAGCCGCCGGTGTCGGAGCCGGTGCACACCGGCAGCATGTCGCACGCCAGCGCAGCCGCCGAGCCGCCCGATGAACCGCCCGCGTTGAGGTTCGGATTGAAGGGATTGCCGGTGGCGCCCCACACGTCGTTGCGCGAGTTGGCACCCGCGCCCATCTCCGGCACGTTGGTCTTGCCCGCGACGACGGCGCCCGCGCGGCGCAGGCGCGCCACGAGCTCGATGTCTTCCGTCGGCACGTGGTCGCGGTAGATCGGCGAGCCCCAGGTGGTGAGCAGGCCCTCGGTGGGCTCCAGGTCCTTCACGCCCATCGGCAGGCCGTGCAGCAGGCCCAGCGCGTCGCCGCGCATGACGGCGCCTTCGGCCGCCTTCGCTTCAGCGCGCGCGCGGTCGAAGCAGGTGGCGGTGACCGCGTTGACGAAGGGGTTCAGGCGGTCGATGCGCGAGATGCATGCCTCCAGCAGCTCGACGGGCGAGACCTGCTTGCTGCCGATGAGGCGGCGCAGTTCGACAGCGGATTTTTCGACGAGTTCGGTGGCGGATTCGTGGGTTGTTTTGGCGGAGGTCATCGATGTCTCTTGTTCTGGGCATGGCGCCGCGCATTCGCGGGACACCACGGAACCGGCTTTGCCGGGCCGTCGGTGTCGCCCCCGGCGAGGGGGTTGGCGCAGCGACACGAAGTGCGCGAAGCCTGGGGAGAGCCAATTCAATCGGCAGTGATGTTGGCTCGCGCGGCAACGGCCCGCATGATCGGCAGTTCGCGGTTGATCAACTCGACGCTTGCCGCCGCGCTGCTGTAGCTCGGCTCCAGCCCCGCGGCCAGCAGCTTGCTCCTGGTTTCCGGATCGGCAATGGTCGCGGCCAGCGCCTTCTCCAGCTTCGCCTTCACATCGGCGGGCACACCCTTGGGGGCCGCGAGCATGAGCCAGGAATCCATCTCGACATCGGGATAGCCGCTCTCGGCGAAGGTGGGCACGTCGGGCAGCAGCGCCGAGCGCTTCGCGGTGGTCAGCGCGATCGCCTTGATCTTTCCGTTCTTGAGCTGCGGAACGGCCGCGCTCACGGTGTCGATGCTGAACGGGATCTGCCCGCCCATCAGGTCGGTCATGGCCGGGGCGCTGCCTTTGTAGGGTATGTGCGTCATCTTCAGGCCGGTGGCGTGCAGCACGGTTTCGCCCGCGAACTGCGCGGTGGTGCCGGTGCCGAAGGAGCCGTACGAGTACTTGCCTGGCGCGGCCTTCACGTAGTCGACGAACTGCTTGACCGTCTGTACCGGCACTTCGCTGTTCGCCAGAAGGATCAGCGCAACGCGCCCGGCGATGCCGATGGGCTCGAAGCTCTTCACCGGGTCGTAGGGCAGGTTGCTGCGGATCGCGGGATTGACAGTGAAGGTGGAGCCCGAACTCAGCAGCAGCGTGTAGCCGTCGGGCGCGGACTTCGCCACGTAGCTCGCGCCGACCACGGTGCCGGCGCCGCCGCGGTTCTCGATCACCACCGGCTGGCCCAGTTCCTTGCCGAGCTTCTGGGCGATCACGCGGCCGTTGACGTCGGTGGCGCCGCCGGGCGGAAAGGGAATCACCAGCGTGACCGGCCGCGCGGGAAACCCCGGCTCGGCGGCAAGCGAAGCCAGTGGCATGGCGCCAAATCCAAGGCTGCAGCACAGCAAGGCCATGCGCGCCACGAGTGGGAGACGGTTCATCGGGACTCCTGGAATTTCGACTGGATGACAGGGGTTCGAGGGTGCGAACGAGTTCATCCTAGGATCGTCATGCCGGTGTCACAAGCGCAATGTTTAGAATTCTTCGTTGCCGAATCGGCAATCTTCAGCAACCATCCGGACCCACGTGCAGGAGCGATCCATGGCGCCTCGTGCCTTGCAGGAAACAGCGGTGCGCTACTTTCTCGAGGTGGTGAAGACCGGCTCGGTGAAGGAAGCCGCACTCAAGCTCAACGTCGCACCCTCGGCCGTGAGCCGCCAGGTCGCGCGGCTCGAACGGGAGCTCGACACCCTGCTCTTCGAACGCCATGCGCGCGGCATGGTGCCCAATGCCGCGGGCGAGCTGCTGGCGGCGCACGCCAAGCGGGCGCAGCAGGACATCGAGCGCGTCGCCAACGAGATCGCCGGCCTGCGCGGGCTGCGCAGCGGCCATGTGCGCGTGGCGAGCACAGAGGGCTTCGCCTTCGACTTCATTCCCAGGCTGATCGCGCAGTTCCGCCTCAAGCACGCGGGCATCCGCTTTCACCTGGAGGTCTGCGCGCCCGCCGACATCTCGCGGCTGGTGCGCGACGGCGAAGCCGACGTGGGCATCACGCTCAGTGCGCTGCCCGAGCCGGGCATCGAGGTGGAGCTGAGGCACCCGAGCCCCATCCTCGCGGTGATGGCCATGGACCATCCGCTGGCGCAGCAGCGGCAGCTCTCGCTTCGCCAGGTGGTGGCGTATCCGCTGGGGCTGCCGCAGGAAGACAGCTCCATCCGCCGCCTGCTCGATGCCAGCTGCTCGCGGCAGGAGCTGCGCTACGAGCTGGCCATGTCCAGCAACCATGCGAATTCGCTGCTGAGCTTCGCGGCCGCGGGCGGCGGCAGCATCGCCTTCTACGGTCCGCTGTCGATCCGAACACTGCTGCAGAGCAAGGCGCTGGTCGCCATTGCGCTGAAGGACCGCGAGATGCACGAGCGACACCTCGCCATCGAAACCATGGCGGGCCGCTCGCTGCCCGATGCGGCGAAGGCCTTCGTGCGCTTCCTGGTGGATGCGGTGAAGGCCTCGGACTGAGCCCTCAGCGCTGCATCAGCGTGTTCGACGGCAGCGTCTCGTCGAGCAGCTTGCGCGCCGTCTCGACGCCGGCCACCGGCAGCAGCTTCGCGTCGAGCAGCCCTACCTGCACCAGCACGCTGGCCTGGTCCCAGTAGATGTGCTCGTGATAGAGCTTGTCGCCGCGGAACTTGATGACCGCGAGCAGCGGGATCTCCACGCGCTTGCCGGTGGGCGCCACGCCCGGCAGCATCCACGGGATCTCGGTGGTGTGGGTGAAGCAGAACAGCATCTCGTCGACCACCTGCGTCGCGCCGATGGTGCGCGAGATCGGCACCAGCGAGGTGTCGGGCGGGTTGCTGTTGACGAAGTGGTTCGAATAGAAGGCGTGCAGGTTCTTGTAGCCCACGCCGCCGGTCATGGTCGGGATGTGGTTGACGTAGGGCTCGGCCACCATGGTCGACATGGTGTCGTCGACGTTGCGCGTGCCGAACTCGTACTCGCAGTGCTTGTCCCAAAGCGCCGAGAGGTCGTAGTGCGGGCCGATGGCACCCTTCAGCGTGGCGATGCTGCGCTCGTGCGCCATCAGCGCGGAGGGCTTGTGGAAGTGCTCGCCGCCCAGCCGCGCGAAGGCGTGGTCCATGCCCGGATACACGTGCAGCGAGACGCCGGGGCGGTCCTTGAGCGCCGCGACGATGCGGTCTCGCGCCTCGGGCGGGCAGAACTTGTCGAGCTCGGCGATGTGCAGCGTGAGCGGCCGCTTGATCTTGTCGGCCTCGTCCAGCGCGGCATCGATGCCCACGCCGTAGTAGCCCACGGCCACGTCCGCGTCGGTGCGGCAGGCCGCGAGGTAGGCCAGCTTGCCGCCGAGGCAGAAGCCGAGCACGCCGACCTTGGCGTCCTGCACCTCGGGGCGCTGGCGCAAGGCGGTGATCGAAGCCTGCATGTCCTCCATGCCCTTGGCCTCGTCGAAGCCCTGGTAGAAGCCGAAGGCGCGCTGCCAGTCTTCGGGCGAATAGCCCAGCTCCACGTCGGGCTGCTGGCGCCAGAACAGGTCGGGCACGAGCACGACGTAGCCTTCCTCGGCGTAGTAGTCGGCCACCTCGCGCATGGTGGCGTTCACGCCGAAGATCTCCTGCGCGATGACCAGGCCGGGCCCGGTGCCCGAGGCGGGCAACGCGAGGTAGCCGCTGAAACTGCCGCTCGCGTCGGTGGCCTCGATGCGGATGCGCTGTGGTGCTGCTGCGTGGGGTGCTTTCTGCTGCATGTGTCTTGCTCCGTTCATGGGGTGGATGGTGCGGGCCGCGCGCTCATTGCTCATTGCATGCATTCCGGATGTCGCGTCGTCACCTGGTAGTAGCCCGAATGAAAGACCAGCGGCTCGCCGTCGAAGCGGTCGTAGCGCTCGACCTCGCCGATGAAGATGAGGTGGTCGCCGCCATCGTACTGCCTGACGTTGCGGCACACGAAGCGCGCGATGACGCCGTTGAGCAGCGGCACGCCGGAGGTGCCTTCGCAGCAGTCCACGCCGCCGAACTTGTCCGCCTGCGGCGTCGAGAACTGCCGCGACAGGTGATGCTGGTTCGCCGCCAGCACGTTGATCGCGAAATGGCTGGCGCCGGTGA
Source organism: Variovorax sp. CAN15 (assembly GCF_030462475.1). Classification (GTDB taxonomy): domain Bacteria; phylum Pseudomonadota; class Gammaproteobacteria; order Burkholderiales; family Burkholderiaceae_C; genus Variovorax. The sequence goes on along the minus strand of NZ_JASMRZ010000007.1, from coordinate 59,426 downwards.
AGTCGCCCAGGCTCGGCGCCTGCCGCGCAAGGCTCCACAGCACCAGCGGCGGATCGAGCGAGACCGACGAGAACGAGTTGGCAGTCATGCCCACGCGGCGGCCGTCCATCGCGCGGGTGGTGATGACGGTCACGCCGGTGCTGAACTGGCCAAGCGCCCTGCGGAAGTCGCGCCGGTCGAAGCGGTCGACCACGGCCTCGCGCGCGCGGTCTTCGAGAAAGCGATCCGCCTCGGCGGCATCGAACCACCAGGGCGCGAAGGCGCGCGGATCGTCGAAGCCGTTGACCACGATGCTCGCGACCGCTGGCATGCTGCTGGCGCTCTGCAGCAGCTTCTGCAGATGAGGTTTGGGCGGCGCGAGCAGGCTGTTGGTCCAGTCGGTGGCCCAGCGCGCGTAGCCTTCCCAGTAGCGGTCGAAGGTCTTCTGCATCCACTCGGCGTCGAAGGGTTCGTCGCCTTGCTCGAGGATGCGCTTGAGGTAGATGTCGGCGCACTTGGCCGCGTTGTTCGAGCCCTGGCCGGTGATCGGGTCGTTGAGCACCACGGCGTCGGCGAGGCCCAGCACCTTGCGGCCCGAAGGCAGCGTCGCCACCGGCTTGCGCACCGTCGGGGTGAAGCGGCCAGAGAGGATGCCGTTGTCGTCGGTCAGCTCGATGTTTCTGCAGCGCTCCGCTTCCCACGGCAGGAAGGTTTCGAGAATCCACTTGCTGCGCGCCAGATGCTCCTGCGGCGTCTTCACGTCGGCCCAACAGTCCATCGGGCCGCCGGGCACGCCTTCGAACACCATGATCTCGCAGGGTCCGGTAGTCGTCTGCGCCGGGAACACGAAATATTCGCCCACGCCGGGAATCAGGTTGAAGCACACCGCCGGGTGCGGCTCGCGCGGCTTCATGCCCTTCACGTAGGTCAGCGCCAGCGCGCGCTGCGGCTGCGTGAAAGGCGAGCGCTCGTCGTCGCGCTCGAAGAGCCTGGAGATCTCGCCCTTGCCACTCGCCACGACCACGAGGTCGTTCATCTGCGCGCAGGTCTCCAGGTCGTCGATGTCCACGTCGCGCAGCACCAGCCGTCCGCCACGCTTCTCGAACTCGGCCATCCACGCGGGTATCTTGAGCCGCTGGTCGACCGACAGCGCGGGGCCGTCGAGCTTCGCGCTCCATTCGACGGCCTTGCCGCCTTCGGGGTTGCGCACCGTCATGGCGATGCCTTCCACCGCCGGGCATTCATCGGCCCACCAGTCGAGCCCGAGCTCGCGCTCGGTCTGCAGCGCGGTCTCGAACATGCACTGGCTGGACATCACCGGCCCTTCGCCGATCTCCCGCGCGCTGCGGTTGGAGAACACCGTCACCTCGTGCCCCGCACTCTGCAGGCCGAGCGCGAGTTGCATGCCGGACTGGCCGGCGCCGACGATGGCCACGCGTCGCTTCATGGTGCGGCTCCAGCTATGCGACGGCGGCGCAGGTGTCGATGAAGCGCTGCGCCTCGGTCGGGTCCGCGAACCACGGGAAGTAGGTACGCGGATCGTCGAAACCGTTGGCGAACGCGCTGGCCAGCGGCGGCATCGCGCCGGCCGCGCCGAGCAGGTTGAGCACGTGCGGCGGCGGAGGCGCCAGCAGCATGTTGGTCCACTGCGAGACCCATTGCGCGTAGCCGAACCAGTAGCGGTCGAAGGTCTGCTGCATCCAGGCCGCGTCGGCCGGGCCGTCGCCGCGCGCGAGGATGCTCTTGAGGTAGGTGTCGGCGCACTTGGCCGCGTTGTTCGAGCCCTGCCCCGTGATCGGGTCGTTGAGCACCACCACGTCGGCCAGGCCCAGCACCTTGCGCCCCGAAGGCAGCGTCGCCACCGGCTTGCGCACCGTGGGCGCGAAGCGGCCGGCGAGGATGCCGTTGTCGTCGGTCAGCTCGATGTCGTGGCAGCGCTCGGCCTCCCATGGCGTGAAGGTGTCGACGATCCACTTGCTGCGCGCCAGATGTTCCCCGGGCGTCTTCACGTCGGCCCAGCAATCCATCGGGCCGCCGGGCACGCCTTCGAACACCATGATCTCGCAGGGCCCCGTGGTGGTCAGCGCGGGGAACACGAAGTACTCGCCCACGCCGGGAATGAGGTTGAAGCACACCGCCGGGTGCGGCTCGCGCGGCTTCATGCCCTTCACGTAGGTCAGCGCCAGCGCGCGCTGCGGCTTGTCGTAGGTGGACTTGTGGGCGTCGCGCTCGAAGAGCCTGGAGATCTCGCCCTTGCCGCTGGCCACCAGCGTGAGGTCGTGGGTCTGCGTGCAGGTCTCCAGCTCGTCGATGCCCGCGTCCTTGAAGACGAGCTCGCCGCCCTTCTTCCGGAACTCGTCCATCCACGCCGGGATCTTCACGCGCTGGTCGACCGACTGCGCGCTCGAATTCAGCCGTGCGACCCAGTCGATGGCCTTGGCGCCTTTCTGCTCGGGGTGCGGCACGGCCAGGCCGATGCCGTCCACCGTGGGGCATACGCTGCCCCAGTGGTCCAGCCCCAGGTCGCGCTCGATCTGCAGCGAGGTGTGGAACATGCACTGGCTCGACATGACCTTGCCGTGCCGGATGTCTTCTCCCGTGCGGTTGCTGAACATCGTGACCTCGTAGCCCGCGGAAAGCAGGCCGAGCCCCAGTTGCAGGCCCGACTGGCCCGCTCCGACGATGGCGATTCGCTTCATTTCATGCTCCTTCGATGCTCCGCGTGGAGCGGGTCAGTCCATCAACTTGGGAATGGCGGGAACGGCCTGCTCGGGGCCCATGGCGGAGTAGCCGCCGTCCACCGCGTAGTCGGCGCCGGTCACGAAGCTTGCGTGGTCGGAGCACAGGAACAGCACCACCTGCGCCACCTCGTCCGGGTCGCCGACGCGGCCCAGCAGGTGGAAGGGCGCGGCCACGCGGTCGGTCTTGGCGCGGTCGCCGTTGGTGAGCTGGTTCATCACGGCCGACCAGGTCCAGCCTGGCGACACGCTGTTCACCCGGATGCGGTCGGGCGCAAGGTCCATCGCCATGTTGCGCGTGAGCTGCGCCATCGCCGCCTTGCTCACCGGATAGAGCCAGCGGCCCGTCTGCGCCACGCTCGAAGAGATGCTCGTGAAGTTGACCACCGCCCCGCCGCCGGCCGCCACCATGTGCGGATGCACGGCCTGCAGCATCGCCACCGCGCTGGCCACGTTCACGTTGAACGAGGCGAGCCAGTCGGCGCGGGGCGACTTGAAGCCGTCGTCCACGTAGGAGCACGCCAGGTTGACCAGAAAGTGCACGCCGCCGTGCCGCCCGACCGCTTCCGCCACGCAGGCCTTCACCTGCGCGTCGTCGGTGATGTCGGTGCGCACGAAGCGCACGCCGGCGCCCAGCGAATCCGCCAGTGCCTGGCCGTTGGCGGCGTCGATGTCGGCGATGACGACCTTCACGCCCGCCGCATGCAGGGCGCGCACCACGCCCGCGCCTATCAGTGTGGAGCCACCGGTGACGATGGCGCTCTTGCCTTCGAGTCCCTTGAACATGACGCTTGCTCTCCTCGGTTGATCAGGCAGGCCCGGCTGGTGCCTGTGGAGCGAACGTTATGGTCAAGGGGCCCCGGGACGAGTCCCGCAAACGCAGGCGCTGTCCCTGGCGCGCAGTTTTCTTGGGGCGACGTCCACGCGGACTTCAAGAAGTGCCCCGAGGGGAGGTCCGAATTGTGGGCGGGGATGGTTTTTGCTACGGTGCCCACGCCCCGTTCTCGCCCCATGGAAACCCTCACGACCCCACCGTTGCCGCTGCAGCGCTACCGGCTTTTCGAAAGCCACGACGTGGACGAGGCGCGTGAAAGCGTGGCCCGCGTGTTCTGCCCGCACGGCCTCGTCATGCTCAGGCCGCGCAGCAAGCTCGACGCCTGCCACCACAGCGCGCGGCTGCACCGGGACGTGAGCCTCAACTACGTGCAGTACGGCCCCGGCGTGCAGATCGACCCGGGCTACCTGCAGGATTTCTTCCTGTTGCAGATTCCGTTGCGCGGCGGCGCCGAAATCCGCTGCGGCGCGCAGCAGGTGGAGGCCACGCCCCGCCTGGCGTCGCTGCCCTCGCCCACCGAGCCGCTGTCGATGCGCTGGGCCGACGGAAGCCCGCACCTGATCGTGCAGCTGGCACGTTCAGCGCTGCTTTCACGGCTCGAATCGCTGCTGCAGGCACCTGTCGGAAAGCCGCTGGTGTTCGACCTCGGCGTGCCGCTGGACAGCCCCACGCTCGCGCCGCTGGTGCATTTCATCGACTACCTGCGGCTCACGCTCGATGCCGGCACCGGGCTTCAGAGTGGCGGCCCGCTGGCCGAGCACGCCGAGGCCTACCTGATCTCCAGCCTGCTGATGTCGGCGGGCCATAACCACTCGAAAGCCCTTGCCGGCGACAACCAGCGGCGCCTGCTGCCGCGCGTGGTCCGCAAGGCGCAGGAATACATGTCGGCGCATGCGGACCAGCCCCTGTCGCTGGCCGATGTCTGCCGCGAGGTCGGCTGCAGCGCACGCGCCCTGCAGCTGGCGTTTCGCCAGCATGCGGGACAGGGGCCCATGGAGTTCCTGCGCGAGACGAGGCTCGACAGGGTGCGCACCGAGCTGCAGCAGACGTCGGCCGGCGCCACCGGAGCCGGCGTGCGCGATGTGGCGCAGAAGTACGGTTTCCTCCACCTCGGGCACTTCGCGGCGCAATACCGCGCGCGCTTCGGGGAGCGGCCTTCGGAGACGCGGGCGCTGCGCGGCTTCTGAGCGATCCGGATTGGCGAGCCCCGGCGTCTCTCCCTTGGCCCGCCGGTTCGCCAGCCAGCTCAGACCGTCAGCGTCTGCTCCACGTCCTGCGTCTTGCGGCGCGCGAGCGCGAGGTTCGACTTCGACTTGTCGAGCACCAGGTAGATGAACAGGCCTTCGTGCTTCTGCAGCGGGCGGATGATGTGGTACTGGCGTCCGAGCGTGATCAGGATGTCCTCGATCACRTCGTTCAGGCCCAGCGCGCGCATCGTCTTGTGCTTGGCGCGCACCACTTCGGTATTGCCGGCGGCGGCCACTTCCAGGTCGACGCCCGAACCGATCTGTCCAAGGATCATGCCGCTGCCCGAATCGACCAGTGCCGCGCAGAGCGCGCCGTCGATCGTCATGAGTTCGTCCATGGATTGCTTGATGTTTGCCATCGGAGTCTTTCGTAGGTATTCCATCGCCCTGATGATCGGCCGCCGCCCGGGCGAATGATGAGCGGCAGCCGGTGGTGAAAGCGTTCAGGCCCGCTGCAGCGCGAGCGTGGCCTGCTTGGAGAAGTACAGGGCCTGGCCGATGACGGCGTCCTTGCCCGTCACCACGCTCACGATCAGCCCGGCTTCCTCGTGCCGGGCCTGCAGCATCAGGATGTGGCCCAGCGCGGTTTCGATGACGACGTTCTCGCACTGGCCGAGGCCGCTTTCCTCGCCAGCCACCGCGCCAAGCGCCGCGAGCGAACTCGCGATGGCAGACATGCGCGCGACCTGGGCGGTGTTCTCCGCGCGCGCGGCGAGCTCCATGCCGTCCTCGGTCGCGATCACCACGGCCTTCACGCCCTTGACCTCGCGCATGAGCGTGTCGACGACGGTCTCGGCGGCGTCCTTGATGCGGGGTGCGATGTTCATGTGGTTGGGGTCCGGCGTTGCGGTGAAAAAGAAAGGGGGAAAGCCGTCCGCCGCGATCAGGCTTCGAGCTGGATCAGCAGCAGCTCCAGCAGCTGCACCACCTGCTGCGGATCGGTCACGTTGGCCGGCAGCACGGGGCACAGCACGCCCTTGTCCTGCATGCGCCGGGCATAGGCGTCGAGGCCGGGCTCGGGGTGCGCCTCCATGCGGCCCACAGCAACCACGCAGGCGGTGCTCTCGATCAACTCGGCGAAGCCGTCGAGGTACACCTCCAGGTCGGCCAGCGGATCGGGGCGGCTGTTGTCGACCAGGACCACGAGGCCCAGCGCGCCGCGCGCGAGGATGCGCCACATGAAGTCGAAGCGCATCTGCCCCGGCGTGCCGTACAGGCGCAGCTTCTCGCCGTTGTCGAGCGTGAGCTCGCCGTAGTCCAGGCCCACGGTGGTGGTGGCCTTGGCGACGGAGGTGTCGCTGTTGCGCACCTCGGTGCGCACCGGTGGAATCTCGCTCACCGCGGCGATGGCAGTGGTCTTGCCCGCACCCATGGTGCCGGTGAAAAGAATCTTGTGCTCCACGCTCTTCAGGCCCTCGGTCCGGATGACAGCAGCCCGAGGCGGCTGCGGATGCGCGCCAACAGGCCTGGTTCCACGTTGGCGCGCGGCGCGGGGGGCGCGGCATGAGGCGCGTCGTTGCCGGTGGAGATGTGCGAATCGGGCCAGATCGACTCGGGCGCGCGGCTGTTGGCGAAGCCGGTGGCGCCTCCGCCACTGCTCGCGATGAAGCCCGCGCGCTCGAGCACGGAGATGAAATCCGCGCACTCCTGCGCGCTGGCGTTCGAGCGCTGCTGCAGCGCCTGCAGCGAAGCCGGACGGCTCGCGAGCAGCGTGGCGAGCTTCATGCGCAGGGTGGAGTCGAGCAGCGTGGCCGAGGGCCAGCGCAGCAAGCGGTATTCCTCGCCATGCGCTGCCTGCTCGTTGCGGCGGCGGGAAGCCGCAGCCAGCCCGAGCTCGCGGGCATGGACCACCAGCGCGCCGAGGCGGTTGAGCATGGCCTCGAGCGCATCGGCATGCAACGGCAAACGCAGGAACGGCCCGCGCGGCGGCGGCGTCTCGCCGATCGTCAACAGCGGCACCGGGCTGTCGGCCGGTTCTTCTTCAGGCGGCGCGGGGAGCCTGTCGCCCACCACGCGAAGGTCGGCGCCCTCGACCTGCCAGGCCCAGTGCTGGTGGGTGCGGTGGTCGAGCAACCGGACAAGGGACTTGAAGAGCAGTTCGTCGCGGGCCGGCAGCCCCTCGACGCTGAAGCTCAGCAGCGGCCGGCGGGCACGAGGTGCGGCGGTTGGCGTGCTCATGGATGGCACCCGAACTGCCAAGCGATGACCAGGGCCAGTTGCACCAAATTGGGGTTTTCTTGCGGCTTGAACTGCAATTCCAGGACTCCCCAAGGTGAACATTCACAGGGAGACGTGGCGTCTGGCCTGGACTGAATGCATAAGTGTTATCAAAATGTTTCTGGGAAAATATAACATCCGTTTCAAATAAAAACACTAGATTACAAAACCCGACTGTGGCCTACGGGAATCGGTGGGAACGGGATTGGCTTTGGCTACGGGATTCCCGAATCGATGGCTCGAAGCACGTCACATGCGTCCGGACGTGTCGCGCACAGCTTCATGCGGACCAGCGGCGGTGAGGAGCGTTGAAAGTCTTCAGGATTGCGATGCGCCGACGCGGAGAAATCCTGGAGGCCGCGGACGTCGGCCTGGCCTATCCCCAGGCGCTGAGTTCCAGCAATGCGGCACTGCGCCGGCATCTTTCAGCACTGAGATCGGCTTGTTCGAGCTCAGTGCTTTGCAGCATGAGCGTCAAAACACGCACCCGCGCAACCGGCGAGTGTTTGGGGTGCGGAGAGTGTGAGATTCGAACTCACGGACGCTTTCACGTCGGCAGTTTTCAAGACTGCTGGTTTAAACCACTCACCCAACTCTCCGGAACCGGCGATTTTATGCCGACGGCGGCGCCCTACTCCTCGTCGGGCAGGAACATCGACTGCAGGTCGCTCAGGAAGTCGAGGCCGCGCTCGGTCGGCCATACGCGGAACAGGTCGCGGGCGACGAGGCCCTTGCGTTCGGCCTCTTCCAAACCGCGCTGGATCGACGTCATCGCCAGCCCCGTGCGCTCGCTGAACTGCGGCAGCGTGAAGCCCTGCTTCAGCCTCAATGCATTGAGCATGAATTCGAACGGCAGGTCGGCCAGCGCCACTTCGTCGCTCTGCGACACGGCCGCGCCGGCGCGCGCGTTCTCCATGTACAGGCGCGGCTCGCGAAAGCGCACCTGCCGCACGATGCGGTGCGCGAAGCTCAGCTTGCTGTGCGCGCCGGCGCCGATGCCGAGGTAGTCGCCGAACTGCCAGTAGTTGAGGTTGTGCGCGCAGCGGTGCCCTTCGCGCGCATAGGCCGACACCTCGTAGCGCGACATGCCGCTGGCGCCGGTGCGCTCGGTGATGCGGTCGAGCATGGCGTAGGCGATGTCGTCCTCGGGCAGGGCCGGCGGGAACTTGGCAAACCAGGTGTTGGGCTCGATGGTCAGGTGGTAGACCGAGATGTGCGGCGGCGCGAGCGCCAGCGCCTGCGAAAGGTCCGCGTCGAGGCCCTCCAGGGTCTGGCCGGGCAGCGCGTACATCAGGTCGAGGTTGAAGGTGTCGAAGGTGCTCGCGGCTTCTTCGAGGGCGGCAATGGCCTGCGCGCGGTCGTGCACGCGGCCCAGCGCCTTCAGGTGCTCGTCGTTGAAGCTCTGCACGCCCACCGACAGGCGCGTGACGCCGGCCGAGCGGTACGCGCGGAAGCGGTTGCGCTCGAAGGTGCCGGGGTTGGCTTCTAGCGTGATCTCGCAGTCGGGCGCGAGCTTGAGGCGTGCGCGCATGTCGCCCAGCAGGCGGTCGATGGCCTGCGGGGAGAACAGGCTGGGCGTGCCGCCGCCGATGAAGATGGTGTGGACGGTGCGGCCCCAGATGAGCGGCAGCGCTGCATCGAGGTCAGCGACCAGCGCGTCGATGTAGGCGGCCTCGGGAATGCCGTCGATGTCGGCCTCGCTGGCGGCGCGCCATTCGTGCGAATTGAAGTCGCAGTACGGGCACTTGCGCAGGCACCACGGCAGGTGGATGTACAGCGACAGCGGCGGCAGCGCGCTGAGCTGCAGCGGGCCGGGGCGCATCCAGTGCAGGACGTCGTTGGCTTGCGGCGCGCCCGTGGGCGGCGCTGGCTGGATCGGGAACGTGGTGGCCATCAATCGCCCATCAGAACCAGCGTTCGCGCATCAGCGCCAGCATGGCCTGCGCCGCGCGGCCGCGATGGCTGTTGGCGTTCTTCACTTCGGGCGGCAGCTGCGCGAAGGTCTTGCCGAAGGCCGGCAGGTACATGACGGGGTCGAAGCCGAAGCCGTTGTCGCCGATGGGCGCGGGCGCGATCTCGCCGACAACTCGGCCCACGGCGATGAGCGGCTCGGGGTCATCGTGGCTGCGCAGCGCGACCAGCGTGCTGACGAGCGCGGCACGGCGGTTGGCGACGCCGTCGAGCTGCTCGAGCAGCGCCTTCACGTTGTTCGCGTCGCCCTTGGCGTAGCCGAACTGGGTGGCGTAGTAGGCGGTGTCCACGCCCGGCAGGCCGCCGAAGGCGTCGACGCACAGGCCTGCGTCGTCGGCGATGGCCGGCAGGCCGGTGGCGGCGCTGGCATGGCGCGCCTTGGTCAGCGCGTTCTCGACGAAGGTACGGAAGGGTTCTTCAGCCTCGCTCACCCCCAGCGCCGATTGCGGCACGAGGGTGACGGCGAGCTCCGCGAACAGCTGCTGGAGTTCGGCGAGCTTGCCCGCGTTGTTGGAAGCCAGAACCAGTTTCATGCAGTTGTCAGTGATCGTCAGTTCGAGAGCAGTGCCTGCTTCTGCAGGGTCACGAGTTCGCCGATGCCCTTTTCGGCAAGGCCGAGCAGGATGTCCATTTCGTCGCGCGTGAAGGCCACGCCTTCGGCCGTGCCCTGCACTTCGACGAAGTGGCCGGCGCCGGTCATGACGACGTTCATGTCGGTGTCGCAGGCCGAGTCTTCGGTGTATTCGAGGTCGAGCAGCGGCGTGCCTTCGACGATGCCGACCGAGATGGCGGCCACGTGGCCCTTGATGGGCGAGGCGGTGATGGCGCCGGAGGCGATCAGCCTGTTGACGGCGTCCTGCGCGGCGACGAAGGCGCCGGTGATGGCCGCGGTGCGCGTGCCGCCGTCGGCCTGCAGCACGTCGCAGTCGAGGTGGATGGTGCGTTCGCCGAGCGCGGCGAGGTCGAACACGGCGCGCATCGAGCGGCCGATGAGGCGCTGGATTTCCTGCGTGCGGCCGGTCTGCTTGCCCTTGGCCGCCTCGCGGCTGCTGCGGGTGTGGGTGGCGCGCGGCAGCATGCCGTATTCGGCGGTGACCCAGCCTTCGCCGCTGCCCTTCTTGTGCGGCGGCACCTTCTCTTCGACGGAGGCGGTGCACAGCACGCGGGTCTGGCCGAACTCGATGAGCACCGAGCCTTCGGCATGGATGGTGAAGCCGCGGGTGATGCGCACCGGGCGCAGCTGGTCTGCGGCGCGGCCGCCGCTTCGTGTGAAAGCAGTCATTGTTCGAGAACCGGAAAAGGAAAAAGGAAGGAAAGCGGCGCTCAGGTCTTGCGCGCCGCCGATCTGCGGATGGCTTCGTTGATCTCGGCGATGGAGCGCTCGATCGCGTCTTCGTCGAGGTCGTCGATCTCGTTGTCCGAGGGCATGCCGGCCTGGATGGTGGAGGCGAAGACGCCGTCCTCGATGGTCTCGGTCGACACGCCGCTGCGGTCGTCGGCGCTGTCGGGCATTTCCCATTCGAGCGCGATGAGCGTGACGTTGTCGCTGTGGGAGCCGCCCTTGCGCAGGGCCATCTCGGCGAGGTCGGGGGCGGCGTCGGACACGGGCTTGCCGGAAGACAGCGTGTGCACGATGAGTTCGTCGTCGAGCACGCCCCAGACGCCATCGGAGCACAGCATGATGCGGTCGCCGCGCTGCAACTGCAGCGGTGCCGAGACGTCGAAGAGCGGCGTGGTCGGCGAGCCCAGGCAGGTCAGCAGCAGGTTGCGGTTGACGGGCGCGTCGGAGCCGTGCGGCTTCGGGCGCTCGGCGTGCGAGTGGTCGCGCGTGCGCACCAGCAGGCGGCCGTCGCGCACGACGTAAAGGCGCGAATCGCCGCAGTGCATCCAGGTGGCGGTGGTGCCCTGCAACACGGCCGCGACGACGGTGGTGCGCGGGGTGTCGAGCATGGCCTTGTGGCTCGCGTAGCGCATGATCTGCTGGTGCGCGGCCATGGCCGATTCGGCGAGGAAGGACTTCACGTCCTTCACAGTCGGGCGCGCCTCGCGCTGGTAGAGCGCGGCGATGGTCTGCAGCGCGAGCTGCGCCGCCACTTCGCCTTCCGGATGGCCGCCCATGCCGTCAGCCAGCACGAACAACCCCGATTCCCGCGTGTAGCAATAGCCCATGCGGTCTTCGTTCTTGAGACGCCCGCCCTTGCGGCTGACCTGGAAGACGGAGAATTTCATGATGTCATGCAGGGCGCGTGGTGGGCGCGGCAGCCTTGGGCAGGGCCTTCTTGTCGAAGGAACGGATGTTGTCGATCGACAGGCGCACTTTCTCGCCCACGGTCAGCTTGGTGTAGCGGCGCTCGCCCTCTCGGCTGAGCTCCTTCTGCAGCGCGAAGACCGACTGCGGGCGCGACAGCGGGTCCAGCGACATGCACCACTCGACCACCTCGATCAGGTTGTCGGAATACACGCCGCGCAGGCGCGAGAGCGACAGGCTGAGGCGGTCCTTCTCGATGCGCCGGGGCGCGTCGTTGGGCGGGTAGCCCTGCATGCAGGCATAGATGCAGGCGCCGATGGCGTAGATGTCGGTCCAGGGGCCCATGGACGAATCGCGCCGGTACATCTCGGGGGCGGCGAAGCCGGGGGTGTACATCGGGCGGATGAAGATGCCTTCCTTGCTGAGCACTTCGCGCGCGGCGCCGAAGTCGATCAGCACGGCGCGGTCGTCGTCGGTGACGAAGATGTTGGCCGGCTTGATGTCCAGGTGCAGCATCTTGTACTGGTGGACGATGCGCAGGCCGCGCAGGATCTCGTCGAAGAGCGAGCGGATGGTCGACTCGCGGAAAACCTTCTGCTTTTTCAGGTCGCGCGCAGTGACCACGAAGTCCTGAAGGGTCGCGCCCTCCAGGTAGTTCATGACCATGTAGACGGTTTCGTTCTCGCGGAAGAAGTTGAGCACGCTGACCACCGATGCGTGCGAGATCTGCGCCAGCGAGCGCCCTTCCTCGAAAAAGCTCTTCAGGCCCAGGCGGTACAGCGACAGCTTCTCCGGCGGCACCTGCGGCGCCAGTTCGCCGGGGCCGCGCGTGGCAAGCGACGACGGCAGGTATTCCTTGATGGCAACCTGCTGGCCGCTCGAATCGATGGCGAGGTAGACGACGCCGAATCCGCCTGCGGAAAGCCGGCGTACAACGCGGTAACCTCCAATGACCGTATCCGGCGGCAGGGGCGTAGGCTTGACCTTTGACATAATCCGGGAGTTTCGCCCGAAGGCGATGGTGCGGCAAGCGAACGCCGTGCCGACGCCTCGGTGCATGCAAGCAAAACCACAGTGAGGCGCAATGCCAGTTTACAGCATGACCGGCTACGCCAGCGGCCAGAACGGGTCCGCGGGCAGCCACTCCGAAGCCGAGGCACGGCCTTCCGCCGCGGGCCGGCTCGGGGTTGAAATCCGCTCGGTCAACAGCCGCTTCCTCGATCTGACCTTCAAGCTGCCGGAAGAACTCCGCCAGCATGAAACCGCCCTGCGCGAACTGCTCGCCGCAAAGCTCAAGCGCGGCAAGGTCGAGGTCCGCGCGGCCATCGAAAGCACTTCCTCATCGGGCGTGGTCGAGCCCTCCGTCAAGCTGCTGCAGCGGCTCAACGGCGTGCAGGACAGCATCAAGGCATGGCTGCCCGGCGCGCGCGAGCTCAGCGTGGCCGACGTATTGAGCCTGGCCGGCGGCGACAGCGCCGCGCGCGGCGACTGGGGCCCCGACCTCCTCGACGTTACCGGCAAGGCGCTCGAAGGCCTGGTCTCCGCCCGCCAGCGCGAAGGCGCCCGCCTGGCGAAGATGCTCGAAGCCCATCTTGAGCAACTGCGCACCCTGGTGCGGCAGGCAGGACCGCTGGTGCCGCAGCTGGTCGAGCAGCAGCGCACGCGCTTCCTGGAGCGCTGGCAGGAGGCCATGGGCCTGACCGCCGGAGCCGGTGGCACGCTACCCGAGGCCGCGCAGGACCGCGCATTGACCGAGGCCACCGCCTTCGCGATCCGCATCGACGTGGCCGAGGAACTCACCCGGCTGAACTCGCACCTCGATGAGATCGAGCGCCTTCTCAAGAAGGGTGGCGAGATCGGCAAGCGCCTCGACTTCCTGATCCAGGAGCTGCACCGCGAGGCCAACACCCTGGGGTCGAAGTCGGCGGCGCTGGAGCTCACGCGCATCGGCGTGGACATGAAGGTCCTGATCGAGCAGATGCGCGAGCAGGTCCAGAACATCGAATGACGACGACGAAGACGAGCGAAAGAATGGATTACCCCGGCAATATCTTCGTTGTGGCGGCGCCCAGCGGCGCGGGCAAGTCGAGCCTGGTCAAGGCGCTGATGGAGCTCGATTCGGCGGTGCAGCCTTCGGTGTCGCACACGACGCGGTCGCCGCGCGGGCAGGAAAAGCACGGCCGCGAGTACTTCTTTGCCTCGCCGAGCGAGTTCGACGCGATGATCGCGGCCGACGGCTTCGTGGAATGGGCCCATGTGCACGGCCACCGCTACGGCACCTCCAAGAAGGCCGTCGAAGACCGCATCGCCCAGGGGGCCGACGTCATCCTTGAAATCGACTTCCAGGGCGCGCTGCAGATCCGCAAGACCTTCGCCAACGCAGTCATGATCTTCATCCTGCCGCCCAGTTGGGAAGAGCTGCGCTCCCGGCTCGAACGGCGCGGCGAGGACAGCGCCTCGGTCATCGAATTGCGCCTGAAGAACGCCGCGGAAGAGATGGCGCAAGCCGGGGAATTCGACTTCGTTATAATCAACGAGTTATTTGAGCGGGCACTTTTCGATCTCAAGGCGATCGTCCACGCTCAGCGGCTGCGGTATTCCGCGCAACGCCGAGCGCGTGCCGACACCTTCGCCGCACTGAACATCCCCTGATTTCCGAGCCCACCGCTCCCAGACCGACCGAAAGATCCTCATCATGGCCCGCATCACCGTCGAAGATTGTCTCGTCAACATTCCGAACCGCTTCCAGCTCGTCCTGGCCGCCACCTACCGTGCGCGCATGCTGAGCCAGGGCCACGCCCCCAAGATCGAGAGCAAGAACAAGCCCGCCGTGACTGCCCTGCGCGAGATCGCCGAAGGCAAGATCGGCCTCGAAATGCTCAAGAAGGTGCCGGGCTGATCTGACGCAGCCCTGCAACGAAAAGGCACCGCAAAGCGGTGCTTTTTTTATGGCCGGAGGCACCCACACATCGGTCACGCTAAAGTGATAGGCATGAGCGCGGTCGCCAAATCTCAGTCCCATGCCCCCAAAGGCACGCCGAAGCCGAGCCCGGCGGCGCTGAATGCGGCCGCTGCGAGCTTTGCTGCACTGACCGCGCGGCTGGACTACTTGAGCCCCGAAGACACCGAGCTGGTCCGCCGCGCCTACCGCTTCGCGGACGAGGCGCACCTGGGGCAGCTGCGCAACAGCGGCGAGCCGTACATCACCCACCCCATCGCCGTTGCGGCGCAGTGCGCCGAATGGAAGCTCGACGCGCAGGCGCTGATGGCCGCCCTGCTGCACGACGCGATCGAGGACTGCGGCGTCACCAAGCCCGAACTCATCGAGCGCTTCGGCGCCCCGGTCGCCGACCTGGTCGACGGGCTCACCAAGCTCGACAAGCTGCAGTTCAATACTCGCGAGGAAAATCAGGCCGAGTCGTTCCGCAAGATGCTGCTGGCCATGGCGCGCGACGTTCGCGTCATCCTGGTCAAGCTGGCGGACCGCACGCACAACATGCGCACGCTCGCCGACACACCCCGCGAGAAATGGGGCCGGATCTCGCGCGAGACGCTGGACATCTACGCGCCAATCGCCCACCGGCTGGGGCTGAACCAGACCTACCGCGAACTGCAGGAGCTGTCGTTCCGTCATCTGAAACCGTGGCGCTATGCCACGCTGTCGAAGGCCGTCGCCAAGGCACGCGGCCGACGACGCGACCTGATCCAGAAGGTACAAAAGGAAGTCGAGGCCGCCTTTTCCGCCGCCGGGATGACGCTGCGGATCGCCGGCCGCGAGAAGACGCTCTATTCCATCTACCGCAAGATGGAAGAAAAGCACCTGAGCTTCGCCCAGGTGACCGACATCTACGGCTTCCGCCTGATCGTGCCGAACGTGATCGCCTGCTACACCGGGCTTGGCATCCTGCATCAGATGTACAAGCCCCTGCCGGGCAAGTTCAAGGACCACATCGCGATCGCCAAGCTCAATGGCTATCAGTCGCTGCACACCACGCTCGTGGGTCCGGCCGGGGTGAGCGTGGAGTTCCAGCTGCGTACCGAGGCCATGCATGTGGTGGCGGAATCGGGCGTGGCCGCGCACTGGCTCTACAAGGCGGCCGAGCCGAGCGCTGCCAGCAACGACCGGCTGGGCACCAAGTGGCTGCAGTCTCTGCTCGACATTCAGGACGAGACCCGCGACGCCGCCGAGTTCTGGGACCACGTCAAGGTCGACCTGTTTCCCGACGCGGTCTACGTGTTCACGCCCAAGAGCCAGATCATGGCGTTGCCGCGCGGAGCCACGGTGGTCGACTTCGCCTACGCCATCCACAGCAACATCGGCGATCACACCTCGGCCGCACGCATCAACGGCGACCAGGTGCCGCTGCGCACCGAACTCAAGAACGGCGACGTGGTCGAGGTGATCACGGCGCCCGTGTCGACGCCGAATCCAGCGTGGCTCGGCTTCGTGCGCACCGGCCGGGCTCGCTCCAAGATCCGCCATTACCTGAAGACCCTGGCGCACGCCGAGTCCGAGGGCCTGGGCGAGAAGCTGCTCGCTCAGGCGCTGCGCGCCGAAGGCCTGAGCAAGCTGCCGGAGGACGACGAAGAGCACCAGGCGCTGTGGGAAAAGCTGCTGCGCTTCACCGGCAACCGCACACGCTCGGAGCTGCTGACCGACATCGGCCTGGGCAAGCGCATCGCGAGCATCGTCGCGAAGCGGCTGGTGGCGATGCTCACCGAGCTCGGCGAACGGCCCGACGCGCTGCTGTTGAGTCGCGAGCGCTTCATCTCGCACGAGACGGTGTCGCAGGGCGCCGTGACGCTGGATGGCAGCGAGAACTCGTCGGTGCGTTTTGCGCTGTGCTGCCGGCCGATTCCTGGCGACTCGATCGTCGGATATCTCGGCCATGGAGAAGGCCTGGTGGTGCACACCGAAGAATGCGGCGTCGGCCAGCGGCTGCGCCACAAGGACAGTGAGCGCTTCTTCGCCGTCGAATGGGCGGATGAGCCCACGCGTGCTTTTGAAACCGGTGTTGTCATCACCGTGCGCAACGACAAGGGCGTGCTGGCACGTGTCGCAGCCACGCTGGCCGATGCGGAAGCCGACATCACGCACGTGGAAATGGCTGACGAAACCCCGCAGGACTCGACCGACCTGCGCTTCGTGATCGCCGTGCGCGACCGTGCGCATCTGGATGCGGTGCTGCGCGCGGCGCGGCGCACGGCATCGGTACTGACCGCCTCCAGGACTGTCCCCGCGCCCTGAGGCTGCGTCCGTTCGCCGGCTGCTACGCTCCGGCCGGTCGCGGCGCCGGATAGCTCACGGACAGGATTTCGACATCGTGCGCCCCGCCGGGCGTCACCAGTTTCACGACATCGCCTTCACGCGACTTCAGCAACGCCCGCGCGATGGGCGAAATCCAGCTGACCTGCGACTTCGCGCTCTGCGCCTCGTCGATGCCGAGGATGGTGACGCTGCGCTCCTCGCCGGCCTCATCGGCATAGAGGACCGTGGCGCCGAAGAAGACCTGATCGCGGCCATGGTGAACCGATGGGTCGGTGACTTCCGCGATTTCGAGGCGCTTGGTGAGGAAGCGGATGCGGCGATCGATTTCGCGCAGGCGCTTCTTGCCGTAGAGGTAGTCGCCGTTCTCCGAGCGGTCGCCGTTCTTGGCAGCCCAATGGACGGTTTCGACGATCTTCGGGCGCTCCTCATCCATCAGCTGCAGCAATTCGTCGCGCAGACGCGCGTAGCCTTCGGGAGTGATGTAGTTCTTGCCGCCCGCAGGCAGCGGAGGCGAAACGCCATCGGTGTCATCGTCGTCTCCGTCGGAATCCGTTTCCTTGGTGAATGCCTTGTTCACACTGATCCTCCGAAAAGAAAAAAGCCCGCAACTTGCGTTGCGGGCTTTCTTTATAGTGGTGCGGCTGGCAGGAATCGAACCCACGACCCCTTGGTTCGTAGCCAAGTACTCTATCCAGCTGAGCTACAGCCGCACAGCTTGCAATTATAGCCCGCTTTGGAGCCCTTCCCTGAACTATTCAGGGGCGAATCTAAACGTACTCCCGGAAAAGAAAAATGCCCGGAAGACAAATCTTCCAGGCATTTTCAAGATGGTGCGGCTGGCAGGAATCGAACCCACGACCCCTTGGTTCGTAGCCAAGTACTCTATCCAGCTGAGCTACAGCCGCTAAGCTTTCGATTATAGCGTGTTTTTTGGGCGACTCCCGAACGCATGACCATACGTTGCAGGATCGATTCGCCTAAGGGAGTGGCGGCACCACTGGGGTAGCCCAGATGGCGCGACGACTCGGCGCCCTGCGCGCGCTCGATGAGCGCCTTCTTGAGCGCAGCAGTCGCTTCATTGACGGCCTCGCCGGTCATCGGACCAGCCAAGTACCGGTCAATCAGTTCCTTGGGATTCGACGGCAGTGCCGCCATCCGGGCGGCGATCACCGCGTTCTTCGCTTTTGTCTTGCTCATCGGCATACATGCTCCTGGTTGTCAGGCCATGCCTCGAACACAAAATTCATGACAGGCTCCGATCGCGAGCAGACCTAGTGGGCCAGCGCGCCTATGGCGCCGATCACACCGTGGGCAAGGATGAGCCGAAACGTGGCATACCGGCGGCCGACGTCGGCCAGGTCGCACTCGTTGCCGATGCCACGCCGTGCATCTGACCAGACCAGATCCGCGTGGCGCGCCAGCACCTCCCTGCGCGCAGGATCGGACTCGCAGGCGGCCACGGCCGTGAGCACGTCCAACAGCCTGATCATCATGGCAGTGCTGCCTGCGGCATTCTGGCGAATCATGTGAAACATGACATCCGCGAGACTGCGATAAGTCACGCTCGGTACCACGAGCGCAACCGCTCCTTCGCGTAACGTGACACCGCTCGGCAAATGGGTGCCCGAAAGGTCGCAGAGCGTAGCACCCAGCCGATCGAGCACGCTCATGGCGGTGTGCGGATCGTTGATGCCGGGAGACAGCGCGCGCACCGCCACCTCAACCAGTTGCCGGACGGCGTGTTCGGCATTACCGGCGCTGCCCCGTGCGACCCCCAGGGCCGTGGCATTGCGCACCGCCTCCTCCGCTTCCGGCACATGGACGGACATTACTGCAATCGGCGCACCCGGAAAGACATAATCGCCTTTGCGGGCGAGCAGCCGGATGGCCGTGCCGTTCTTCGCCGCCCAGTCTGCGAGGCCTTGTTCATCGACTTGCTGCAGGTAGCCGCGCCTTGCATCGACGATGACAGTCGAGGCGGACCAGAACGTTGCAGGTGGCGGCTCTGCCTGCAATTTGTCGGTCACCGTGGATTCGATCGCATTGCGTATGTCATCGCTTACCAGTTCGACCACCGTGTCGACATTGATCCGATTGGCCATGTGTGCCACGAAATAGACAAGAGTCGCAACGCAGGCGAAGGCCAGCAAAATCCCGAGGCTCAACGCAAGGTGCGGTGTGAAAGACCCCTCCTCCTGGGTTCTGACACTGCGCAGCACCATCAGGGCATAAGAAAAAGTACCGAGGAATGCACCCAGCGTCATCTGCACGCCACGGTCACGCGTGAAATTGCGCAGCAAGCGTGGCCCCATCTGCCCGGCGGCGAGTGACAAGGCGGCAATGGTGATGGAGAACACCGTGCCCGCGACCCCGATCGTCGACGATGCAATCGCTCCCAACAAGGTCCGTGCGCCGGTGCCACCCCCGTTATAGAACCAGTTGCTTTCGGTCAGCCATGCGGGCAAGCGGCCGCTGCGATCGACGTTCAGCAAGGCGATCGAGAGCAGGATCCCCGCGAGCACCATGGCGCCAGGTACGAGCCAGAAGGTCTCGCCGAGTTGATTGAGAAGCTTGCGAATTCGGGCATTCATGACTGAACCACTCCATCGGAGGAACATTCTCGAGCGGCTCCAAGGCCCGCAGCCATCATGGCTACTGTGCCTTTCCGCAATGGAAACTTGGTCATGCCGCAATGTTGAAATCTATCGCCGCTCGCCACGCTGCGGTGCCGCATTCCAAGTTGGAAAAGACTCTTCATTTCATTCAGGATAGGGGCTGCGCCTGAAATCGCTTATCGTTTATGTCTAGGCATAGGCCAGTCCCGCGAAACTCAGGCACGCCCCATCGCAAACCTTCGAACCGCGACCTGGTTGTACGCACCCGTGGAGGCGTGTCTAAACGCTTCGTTGCCGATTGCAGTTGGGCGAAGTGCACGGGGCAATGGCGATGACGTAGCGCCTCCCCACCCCAGGAAAGCCATCTCGATGAATTCTGTCGTCGCACGAAACGCCGCACTTTGCCTAGCATTGACGATTCTTGCCTTGCTTGTGGCATGCCGCGACGGATACCCCCGCGGCGATCGACCAGGCGACAGGAGCATGAGCGTCTCCACCCATCTGCAATTGTTGAACCACGCACTTGCAGGCGAGAAGCGCAAGCTGATGATCCGCGACCCTTGTCATCTGGTTTTGTCGAAACTCGACACCCCCGGGCCGACGGGCCTTCTGCTGTCCTTGCGCTCTACCAATGTCATTCTGGGTACAGACTCCGACAGCGGTCATTTTTTGGTAAAGCTGGTCGACGTCGCGAACGGGAAAACAACGACCCGACTGAGCCTTTCGGTTGGAGAATGGCTCGAGGCGGTGGCTTGGCGGTCACATTTCCAACAACTGCAAATGCGTTGCGCGGCACAGCAGGCACCTACGCCGCGCGGATCGCCAGGCAGGTAACAACGGCAGCGTCTTGCTTGCGTGAATCACCCCGGGTTTTGCAGATGCGGGACTTGCGGTCATGGGATGGATTTCGTCTCCCTCCACGCAAAACCCGGCAGCGTCTGTGTCAGCGCCCGACCGCGCACGCCGACAGAACCGTGGTACCGGCAGACACGGGAATCCACCGCCCCATCGATGCGCATCCGCGCTGCGTGCACACTTCGTAGTCACGCACATAGGGAGAACGGGCCAGGACAACTTCCTTACGCCAAGGATCGCGCAGCTTGTAGTGCCAGACGCCGTCATGGAACCATGCCCCGGGCGGCGGCTCCATGCCTGCCCCCGATCCTCGAATTCGAGCCTCATTCAGCATGAGCCACCCGCCGACGACCGCATAGTCTTCGTCCCATTCGATCTTCTCGATCGAATGCTGCCAGCGCAGGGTGAAGTGGTCTTCGGGAATGACCACATGCAGAGCGCCAGCCACCAGGCACAGTGCGGCGACAGCGGCCATGCTCAGGGCGCGGCGCCGCGTGCGCGGCGCTGCTTCAGGCCGTGCAACAGCATCAGCGCGGCCGTCATGCCAATGCCGATTTCATCCGTAGCCGGCAGTGCGGCGACGAGAAAGCCCGCCGCCGTGAAGGCCCAGATCCGCTCGTACCAGCGCAACGGCCCTACCCAGTAACCCAGCGTTGCACCGCCCCAGAGCAAGATGGCCGCAATGGCCTTGACCACGACATAGCCCGTATCCAGCCACGTCCCGCCCTGCAGCATCAGGGCCGGTGCGTAGACCGCCATGAATGGAATGACGAAGCCGGCAATCGCAATTCGCAGCGCCTGCATCCCGATCTTCAGACCCGATTCGCGTGCGATGGGCGCTGCCGCGAACGCGGCCAGAGCCACTGGCGGCGTGAGGTCGGCCATGATCCCGAAATAGAACACGAACATGTGGGAAACAATCAATGGCACGCCGAGCTGCAGCAACGCAGGCGCCGCGAGCGAGCTGGTGATGATGTAGTTGGGGATTGTCGGAATGCCCATGCCCAGGACCAGACAGACCAGCATCGTGAGCACGAGGCTCAGGAACAGACTGTTCCGGCCAATTTGGATGATGTAGCCGGCAAACAGCGTGGCGGCACCGGTCAGAGTGAGCACGCCGATGATCACACCGACAAGGGCGCACGCAATGCCCACCGGCAATGCGTGTCTGGCACCGTCGGCCAGGGAGTTCAGTGCAGCACGCAGGGCGGCCCGACCACCCTTGAGGAACCACAGGGCGCCCGCCATCGCCATGGCCAGCGCGATGATCGCGCCAATGCCGTACTTGAAGAACGCCGACGCGGCCAGACCGATCAGGACCCAGAAGATGGCGCGCAGCGTGTTGCCGCCGAAGCGCACCGTGATGGCAGCACCAAAGATCAGCACGACGGTCAATGCCAATCCCACCATTCCCGAAAACAGCGGCGTATAGCCGGAGAACAACAGCCATACGAGCACTGCCAGCGGAAGGATCAGGTACCAGCGCAACTTGATCGCGGCCCACGGGTCCGGGCATTGATCCCTGGGAATGCCAACGAGCCCGCGGCGTCCAGCCTCGAGATGAACCATGATGAAGGCGGTGAGGAAATACAGCAGGGCGGGAACGGCCGCCGCCTTGCAGATCTCCACGTAGGGCACGTCGATCGTCTCGGCCATGATGAAGGCCACCGCCCCCATCACGGGCGGCATGATCTGGCCTCCCATGCTGGACGTCGCCTCGACCCCGCCGGCAAATGCGGCGTTGTAGCCGAAGCGCTTCATGAGAGGTATCGTGAATTGTCCTGTCGTCACGACGTTGGCGACGCCGGAGCCGCTGATCGTACCCATCAGCCCCGAAGACACGACGGCGACCTTGGCCGGCCCCCCCTTGGTATGCCCGAACAGTCCGAGCGCGAAGTCGGTGAACAGCGTGATCATCCCTGCCTGCTCCAGGAAGGCGCCGAACAGAATGAAGAGGTAGATGTAGGAGGACGACACGTAGGTCGGCGTGCCGTAGATGCCTTCGGTGCCAAAGCTCAGTTGACCCACGATCTGGTCCAGGCCGTAGCCCCGATGGGCCAGCCCGCCGGGCAGGTACTGCCCGAAGAGGCCGTAGGCAAGGAACATCGCGCAGATCAAAGGTAGCGCGAGCCCCATGATCCGGCGTGCCCCTTCGAATACCAGCACGATGACAAGGATGCCGGCGATCATGTCGGATGTCGTAAGGTCTCCCGCGCGTTGGATCAGGTCAGCCTCGAACACCCAGTGATAGATGCCGGTGGCGAATGCAGCGGCTCCAATGCACCATCCCAGCCAACGTTGGCGCAGGGGCGGATACAGGACAAATGCCAGCAGCAACAGAAATCCGACGTGGACCGCCCGCACCACGGAACTGGACAGCGGACTGAACGCGGCGGTGACGATCTGGAAGACCGAGAAGGCCACGGCCACCCAGAACAACGCGCCCGAAAATGCCGCAGGATCGGCAGTCTCTGTCTCCTGCGAGGCCGCGTCGACAACGCCCGGCGCGTGCGCTGGCGCGGTCGGTGCGTTCATTTCAGAAGGCCTATCTCACGGTAGTACTTTTCGGCGCCAGGATGGAATGTGACCGTGGTGCCGGCAATTGCCGATTCGCGCTTGATGCCTTTTGCCGCATTGTGCGCAGCCACAAGTGCATCGAGGTTCTCGAACATGCTCTTGGTCATGGCGTAGACCTCGTCGGCCGGAACCCCTTCATGACTGACCAGGAAGTTCTTGATCGCCGCGGTCGGCATGTCGACGGTCTGGCCGTCATAGGTGTTGGCAGGGATCGTGGCCGGCTGGTAGGCGGCATCGCCGACCTTGGCGACCATCTCTGCAGG
This sequence comes from Variovorax sp. CAN15, assembly GCF_030462475.1. GTDB lineage: Bacteria > Pseudomonadota > Gammaproteobacteria > Burkholderiales > Burkholderiaceae_C > Variovorax. The sequence continues at coordinate 36,612 of NZ_JASMRZ010000007.1, read as the reverse complement.
GATCGGCACCACCACGATCTTCACGCTCGTCGCGAGGTCGCGGATCGAGGCCACGCCAAGGCCCGCGGACTGCAAGGTGACATCGAGCTGCCGGTTCTTCATGAGTTCGACCGATTCGCCGAACGCGAGATATTCCACCTTGGAGAAGTCGGCGTAGGTCAGTCCCGCAGCCTTCAGGATGGCACGCGCGTTCAGCTCGGTGCCCGACTTGGGGGCTCCGACCGAAATGCGCTTCCCTTTCAGGTCCGCCATGGTCTTGATCCCCGAATCAGCGCTTGCCACGATCTGTATGTAGTTGGAGTAGATCCCTGCGACGGCACGCAACTTCTTGAGCGGTGTGGCAAAACCCGCGTCCTTGTTGCCTTTCCAGGCGTCGGACAACGCGTCGGCGAGCGTGAACGCGATCTCCCCGCGGCCAGCCTGCAGCAGGTTGAGATTCTCCGCAGAGGCTTTGGTCGACTGCACCGTCACCTTCGCACCAGGAATGGCCTTGCCGTAGATCTGCGACAGCGCCACACCCATCGGGTAGTAGACGCCGCTCTGCCCGCCAGTCAGGATGTTGATGAATTTCTGCTGGGCCCTGGCCGGCGACAGCGCCGCCAGGGCGGCCGCTCCCACGGCGCCGAGCGTCAGTGTGCGGCGAGACAAGTGGATGGGGTGGTGCATGGCGGTCTCCATTGAAGTCTTGAAGGCTCGATTCGAACCGGATCACTTGCCGCTGCGGCAAAGACCACGACTCTGGCGGCAAGGAAAGAAAGTCGTATCGGGAAATACCCGCCGCTCGGCAGAGGTCATGGCAGCGAAGGCTCTGTGGCCGGGAGCGTGGCACCGGTGTCGCCCGAGACGCGCAATGGAAGTGCCGGAGCCGATCCATCCTTGCCGGCGCCCGCGTACACGGTGACATGGGGGAACGGGATCTCGATGCCCTGATCGTCGAATGCCGCCTTCAGCCGCCGGAGAAATTCACGCCTGATGGTCCATTGCTGCAGCGGCGCCACCTTGAAGCGGCAACGCAAGACCACGGCACTGTCGTCGAGCCGTTCGACGCCGGCCATCTCCAGGTCGGCGAGGATCCGGCCCGCATGCTCGGGGTCCGCACGCAGTTGACCGGCCACCTTGCACATCAGCGCCATCACCTCGTCGACATTCTCGCGATAGGACACACCGACATCGACCACAGCCTGGGCGAAGGAGCGCGACATGTTGGTGACCGACGTGATCATCCCGTTTGGAATGAAATGCACGTTGCCGTCGTAGTCCCTCAGGCGCACATGCCGCAACGTGATGTCCTCGACGGAGCCGCCGATGCCCGCGATCTTGACGACATCGCCAGTGCGGATCTGGTCTTCGAACAGGAGAAAGAACCCGGTGAAGTAGTCCTTCACCAAGCTTTGTGCGCCAAAGCCGATGGCCAGGCCAACGACGCCTGCCGCGCCGAGAATGGGCGCGAGAGAGACGCCGACTTCCGCCAGCACCAGCATGACCGCAACCGCACTGATGACCAGCGCGATGAGGTATCGCACGACGCGTCCCAGCGTCTCCGCGCGACGGGCACCATCTGTACCGCCCAACCGTCCTTCGACGCGCAGGCGCACCATGCGAACCATGCGCTGAAGCAGGCTGATGGAGACCCAGGCAGCTGCCACGATCAGTACGATCCGCAGTCCTGCGAGCGCGGGAGCACTCCACCGCTCCCAATTGATGTTTTCAAGATATTGCAAAGCTGAAATCGACTTTCTTCAGAGTTGAGCCTGCGCGTATCGCTTGGTGCGCCACACGGCTTTTCACCAGTTCGGACATGACCCCCTAACGGCACTCCAGGCCTGCGGGAAAGCCGCGACGTCAATGCGAGCGGGCGCGCAGATATGGCAATGGATCGACCGGCACGCCTCGCTCGCGAATCTCGAAGTGCAGCTCCATGTCGCCAGCCGCACTGTGTCCCATGTCGGCAATGCGCTGGCCTTTGCGCACCGTCTCGCCCTCTTTCACGTGCGTCTTGTCGAGGTGAGCGTAGGCCGTCAGCAGGGCTTCGTCATGCATGAGGACGATCATCGTCCCGTAAGTGGCAAGCGCATTGCTCACAAGCACCACCCGGCCGTCGCGCGCGGCCATAACGGCGTCGCCCGGCTTGCCGGCGATGTCCACCCCGCGATTCGCTTGACCGTCGAAGCGGCCGACGACCGCGCCCTTCGCGGGCCATGCAAATTCTGGCTCCCTACCCGGCAGGGGCGCGGACGCGGCAGCAGGCGTTTCGTCATGGGCGGACAAGACGGGCACTGGATCGGCTCGCGGCGAAGGACCGAGCACTCCGCAGGCAGTCAGCCCCGCAGACAGCAACAGGATTGCGAATCTGCAAAGCCTTCCCGCGCTCCAGTGAGTCAACGTCATATTCAGCCCTCCTCGACAAACGCTTCCTCGCGCTTGGATCTGACAGCTGGCAAGAGGACGATGATCAGCAGCAGCATCGCGCAGACCAGTAGGGTCGCCGAGATCGGGCGTGTCACGAGCACGCTCCAATCGCCTCGTGAAAGCAGCAAGGCACGCCGAAGGTTTTCCTCCATCATCGGCCCCAGGATCAGCCCCAGCAACAAGGGGGCCGGCTCGCAGCCGAGTTTGATGAACGCGTAGCCGACAACACCGAAGAAGCCGACCATCCAGACATCGAACGTGTTGTTGTTCGTCGAATACACGCCAATGGCGCAGAACAGGACGATGGCGGGGAACAGCCATCGATAGGGAATGGACAACAGCTTGATCCAGATGCCGATCAGTGGAAGGTTCAACACGATCAGCATCAGGTTCCCGATCCACATCGATGCGATCAGACCCCAGAAAAGCTCCGGATTGCTCGTCATGACCTGCGGGCCCGGCTGGATGTTGTGGATGGTCATGGCCCCGACCATCAATGCCATCACGGGGTTGCCCGGAATGCCGAGGGTAAGGAGCGGAATGAACGAGGTCTGCGCCCCCGCATTGTTTGCCGACTCCGGCCCCGCCACCCCGCGGATGTTGCCCTTGCCGAAAGGGATCTCGCCAGGCTTCAGCTTGAGCTTTTTTTCCAGCGTGTAGGAGGCGAACGCCGACAGGAGCGAGCCGCCCCCTGGAAGAATTCCGAGCGTGCAGCCGAGCGCGGTGCCGCGCAGCACGGCAGGGAACATGTTCTTGAAGTCTTCCCGCGTCGGCATAAGGCCCTGGAGCTTGGCAGTGAAGACCTGACGCTCGTCTTCGCTCTGGGAGAGGTTTGCGATGATCTCGCCGTAGCCGAAGATACCCATTGCGATCGCGATGAAGCTGATGCCGTCGGTGAGCTCCGGGATGTCGAAGCTGTAGCGAGCCACGCCCGAATTCACGTCTGTGCCAACCAGCCCCAGCAGCAGACCCAGCATGATCATGCAGATGGCCTTGATCAGCGAACCGGACGCCAGGACCACTGCACCGATCAGGCCCAGCACCATCAACGAGAAATATTCGGCGGGACCGAACTTGAAGGCCAGCTCTGTCAGCGGTGGCGCGAACGCTGCAAGAACGAGCGTGCCGACGCAGCCAGCGAAGAACGAGCCAAGGCCCGCTGCCGCGAGCGCGGGCCCTCCTCGCCCCTGCTTGGCCATCTGGTGGCCATCGATCACGGTCACCACCGATGAGGATTCTCCGGGCAGGTTGACCAGGATCGCCGTGGTCGAACCGCCGTACTGCGAGCCATAGTAGATGCCAGCCAGCATGATCAGCGCTGCCACAGGTGGAAGCGCGTAGGTTGCCGGTAGCAGCATGGCAATCGTTGCGACGGGGCCGATGCCAGGCAACACCCCGATCAGCGTTCCAAGCAGGCAGCCGATGAACGCATAGACCAGGTTCTGCAGCGTGAATGCAGCTTCGAAGCCGATGGACAAGTTGTTGATCAGTTCCATGCGATCGTCCTCAGCCTGTGATGAAAGTGGGCCAGACCTGGAACTGCAGACTCAGGCCGACGATGAAGGTGAGGTAACTCCCGATCGCCAGAATCGTCGCGAGAATCAACGACGTCTTCAACGAAAACCTGGGTCCGGCAATGCTGGCGATCACGACCAGCGCGTAGATCGCGATCAACAGGCCCATTGCGGGGACGCCCAGCGTCGGCAACCCTCCCAGGAGCAGCCCGAACACAAGGTTGGCGCCGATGATCAGCACCAGGGGCTTCCACGCGATCCGCCCCATCGGATCGCCGTCGGGCGTATTGAATTTGAGCGCGCCGAAGATGACGATCGCTCCTCCGATCACGAGCAGGATGCCAAGCACCAACGGAAAGTAACCCGGCCCCATTCGGGCGCCGGAGCCTATCGGGTAATTCGTGGCGCCGATCGCGAATGCGAGGCCGACACAAATGAACATGACACCGGACAGGAAGTCCTTCTGACTCTTGATCTTCATGGAATGGCGGGGAAGTTCGGACAAAGAAAAGGCACGGCTTCGGCAACGCCGAACACCCGCTAGCTCGCAGCGAGCCTTGCAGGCGAGATGAGGCTGCATGACCGCGCTTGGTCAGCTGCCGATCAGATATGTCATGTTATGAGATTATTTATATCACGCCGTGAGTAATAACCCTGTGCGTTCTGCGATCGGGCTGATACATTCGGCGGCCACTTTCAAGAAACGACATGTCGAACGATCAAGGCGCTCTCGAAAAGCAGCGCTTCGAAACACTCTCCGAGTTCCGCTTCAGGCTGCGCAGCTTTCTGCGATTCAGCGAAGACGCCGCACGGGCCGAGGGCATCACGGTGCTGCAGTACCAACTGATGCTTCACACCCAGGGTTTTCCCGGTCGCCAATGGGCCACCATCGGAGAGCTCGCCGAGCGCCTGCAAGCTCAGCCGCATGGCGTGGTCGCGCTGGTGTCGCGCTGCGAAGAGGCGGGGCTCGTCAAGCGGAAGCCGAGCCTTGTCGATCGCCGGCAAGTCGAGGTGCATCTGCTTGCCGCTGGTCGAAAGAAGTTGGCGCGCCTGGCGGCGCAGCACGCCGACCAACTCTCCGAGCTCGCGGAGGTCGTGCGGCTGGCCAGCCAAACCCCGGACTGAGTCACGACGCGGCGTGCTTCGGGGACCTTCGCCGCGATCAGCCGACTCTGGCCAGACCGCCTTCCCCCTGGGCGGGAAGAGGTCCTTACTTGCCGGCGGAACCCGTTGCAATGGTTTGCTTGATCACTCGCCCAATGGTCAATCCCTGCACCAGGATCGAGAACACCACCGTGCAGTAGGTCAGCGCGAGGATCGTGTCACGTTCCTGCCCAGCGGGCAACGACAGAGCGAGCGCCACGGAAATGCCGCCGCGCAGTCCACCCCAGGTGAGCACGCGCGAAGACCCCGCCGGAAGTCGAAAGAAACTCCCAAGCGCGCCGACAGGCACACCGACCGTCAGCCACCGCGCCAGCAGCGTCACAGCAACAGCTGCCACGCCACCGACAAGGAGCGGTGCAGTGAACGCAATCAAGAGCACTTCCATCCCGATCAATACGAACAGCACCGCATTGAGGATTTCGTCGAGCAGTTCCCAGAACATGTCGATGTAGCGCCGCGTGGTGTCCGACATGGCCAGCGCCCGGCCGCGGTTACCGATCATCAGCCCCGTGACGACCATGGCCAGGGGTCCTGAGATGTGAAGATGGCTTGCGAGCGCATAGCCGCCCAGCACGGCGGCGAGTGTCAGGAGCACTTCGACCTGATATTGGTCCACGCTCTTGAGCATCCGATAAGTGATGTAGCCGAGCACGAGGCCGAAGACGACTCCACCGCCGGCTTCGCGCGCCAGCAGCTCGAATGCGACGCCCGCCGTTGGTGCACTGCCGCTCGTCACCATGCCGAGGATCAGGACAAAAATCACCACGCCAATGCCGTCGTTGAACAGCGACTCACCGGCGACCACCAACTCCAGATTTTTGGGGGCGCCGGCCGATTTCAGGATACCCATCACGGCAATCGGATCGGTAGGGGAGATCAGCGCGCCGAAAAGCAAGCATTGAAGCAACGGTAGTTTGATGCCGACCCAGGGCAGCACGAAGTACATGCCGAAGCCGACGACCAAGGTCGAAGCCAGGGTGCCGACGAGTGCCAAGACGCCGACCTGCCATCGATAGGCCTTCAGTTCGCTAATGTCCACGTGAAGCGCACCTGCGAACAGCAGCAGCGAGAGCATTCCCTGCATCAGCACGTCCGAAAAATCGATCGACCGGACGAAGGATTCCTCGTACTGCCGCAACCCGTGATCCAAGCCCAGCGCATCGAGCATGACGATGCCCAGCGAAAGAACCAAGGCAATCACCATGACGCCAATGGTCGTCGGCAATCTGATGAAACGATGATTCAGGTATGCCAGAAGGGCCGTGATAACGAGACAGGTGGCGGCGATGTCGAGCATTCCAGATTCCCTAGCTGCTTGGAACGCCATTGTCATCGCTGCGCGGCCGCTCCTGCGCCGCCCTCGCGGCCTGCATGCTCACGAACGAGACCGGCAAGCGACCTCCGACGCCAATGGCCTCTTCGCGGAGGTCGCGATCGCATGCCCGCGGAACTTGGCTGGCTGTCTGCCTTACAGGGGCATTTGCTGCGGGAGCCAGGTCACGATTCCGGGCACGAAGTAGATGAGCAGCACGGCCAGAACCATCTACAAGAACATGGGCAGTGTCACCTTCGCGATGTGCGGCAGCGGGCGCCCCGTCATGACATGTCTTGCGATAGTCTGGTGCGAAACAGGATCTCGTCCATCCATACAAAGAGTGGCATCGCGGTCAATGTCCAGCTGGAAGCAGATCCCCAGGCCATCGCATCCCGGCGCAGCGCGACGAAAAGAACCCCATGCCGATCCACGCCACCCCCGAGAGGGTGAGGCCGATCCAGGCACCGCTGCCAAGAATGAGGAACGAGCTGACGATCAGCAAGCCTGCAACGGCGAGGTCATCCATGGCGCAGCGCCTCGTTGTTTTGAGGTGCACCCCAACCACGCCACTCAAGGACACGTTCATCGATCGAGGCGACGGGCCATCGTCTTCGGGTTGCCGCGTGCTTTCCGCTCGCTCGTGATTGCCGCAACTTCCGCCAGATCGCGCCGCGGCAGTCTAGAAAAGGATGGACGGCCCGAGCGGTTTGAACAGCCGCCTCGCGCGATGCGCCGTCCCCCGGTTCAGCCTTCTACAAGAGCATGAACGCTGCGGCAGCGACCATCGTCGGCCCGAGCGCTCCGAGCAGCAGGCCGCCAGCGCCGATCGTCTCGTCGGAGAATCCCTTCTTGAGAAGCGCAACGCCTGCCGGGTTCGGCGCATTGGCGATCACCGTCAGTCCACCGCCAGCCACCGCTCCGGCCAGGAGCATGTATTTCGACTCGTCCGAGATTCCCGCGATGAGCGATCCCAGATAGGTCAGCGCCGCGTTGTCCGTGATGGCTGTCAACCCGAGGGCGCCGAAGAACAGGGCCACCGGCTCCAAGCCGGACACCACCGGCTGCAACCACCACTGCTGCATTCCGCCAAGCACCACCAAGCCAGCCAGGAAAAAGCCGACAAGCAGCGCCTCCTTGATGATCAGAGGGTTCTGATGCCGCTCGTAGGCTTGTGTGAACCCCAGGAACATCAGGAAGAGCCCGAGAAAGGCCACCGGATGGTGCGCGAATATCACGATGCCAGCGAGCAGGATCAGGTGTGTCAACACTACCGGAATCGGCACCCGCGCACCGGAAGACGCCGCACTTGCAGAGACAACGGGCAAGTGCTTGCGCAACACATACGTGGCGACGGTGGCATTCACAAGCACAGCCAGCGCGGCCTTCCAGCCGAAGGTGACAACCATGAACGCGCTGTCCCACTGCCAGGTTGAGGCGACCATCAGAACGGGCGGCGCGGCATAGGAAGTTAGCGTGCCTCCGATCGACACATTGACGAACAGCACCCCCAAGGCCATGTATTTCAGAGACTCGGGCACCTGTGATCTGAAAATCTGCGGCGCGAGCATCAGCGCAGCAATGGTCATGGCCGCCGGTTCGGTGATCAGGGATCCGAGCAGCGGAACAGCCGCGAGCCCGAGCCAGGCCACCGCAATCGGCGTAGGCAACGGCAATACGCGCGCAATGGTGTTCACGCTGGACATGACCGTCATCAGCACTGGCCGGGACGCAGCCACTACCATGACAACGAAGACGAAGAGCGGTTCTGTGTAGTTGCGCGACTCGGCGTAGGTCAGCGCCTGATCGCCGCCGACCACCAGCGCCATCGAAAGAACGAGCACGATGGCCCAGAACCCGAAGACGACCTCGACCTCGCCCAGCAAGTGAAACATGCCGGCATGCCGCGGAAAACGGTGCGACAGGCGCTCGAACTGCTTGACCGTGAAGGTATGGAGGAGCGCCACAGCAAAAAGGGCTGCGGCGATGTATTGGATGGCGGGTTCTTGCATCAGGTGCTGACGTTTCAATTCCGCGTGGCGGCCCGACCAGCGCATGAACCTGCGTACCGCATCGCGCGAGTCCGCACCCTTTTTCCGAGTGTAACTGGCCCCGCACGGAGGGCCTGTCAAAACCCGGTCCCGCGCCCGGCGCCGCGACACGACGCCCCCCGGAAGGGTTGGTCTCCGAAAAAAAGGACAGATCACGGTGTGCTTGCCTGCCCGCAATCCTGCCGCCGTAGCGCCTGCGCCGCCGTGATGAACGACGGCGGACATCAGTGGAAAGAGTTGATCGTGCGGTGCGCTGTCGACCCCGGCATGCTACCTGCAAGCAAAGTGAGCTACTTATATCAGCGCAGGAAGGACATCCTCGGGCTCACCGGGTGCCAGTTCCGTCTCCGCAACGAAGCCGGCTGTCTCGAGCACAAGGCAGGCATCTTCCACTTGACGTCGGGCCTCGGGCGCACCGGAGCCGACCATAGCCAGCAGCACCGGAAGGCCCGTCCTCATCGGGCTGCGCGTAACGGTTTCGACCGTCTTGCGGGCGACAGGGCTACCGTCGAAGGCGATGACGAATCGGGTGGGCGCCGCGAAGGGAATCGCCCGTAATGACAAGCACCGGGCGCTTGATCGAGCTGATGACGCGCTCCGCACGGTGGTGGAGATGAATCCTGCCGTGCGTCTCTGCGCGGTGGTGCATGCCCAGCACCAACAGTCATGTGTCAGGCTCGGCATCGGGCGCGCCTTCCACCAACTCGCCATGGCGCAGGCGCGTCCTGACGCGCAATCCCCGCGGCATGCGCCCGTTGGCGGGCGGCAGCCAGCAAGCGGCGGCCGCTCTCCATGGCCACTTTGCTGCGTTTTCCGTCCAACTCGCTCAGCTCCTGCAGCAGGAACTCCTGGGCGCCGAGCCCGACGGCGCCACTGCAGTCGCCGACCGCACTCCGACCCGGGTCTCGTTCCAGCACATGCAGGAATTCCACAGGGATATCAAGCCGCAGCGCCGACCAGGCGGCCCAGTCGATCACGGCAGCGGTATTGCCGAACCCATCAATACAGGCGCAACCCTTGTTCATGGCGCATATCCTTCAGTGCGTGAGTTTTTCGACAGTGCCGGGCTTGTCGTGGATGGCAAAGCGGTCCACGAGTGTGGCGCTGGCCTCGTTGAGGCCGATGACCTCGACCTCGGTGCCTTCGCGTTTGAATTTGAGGAGGACCTTGTCCAGCGCACTGACGGCCGTGATGTCCCAGAAATGGGCGCCGCTCACGTCGATCCGGACCGTCTCGACCACTTCCTTGAAGTCGAACGCGCCGACAAAAGTCTCGGACGAGGCGAAAAAGACCTGGCCGACCACGGAGTAGTTGCGCAGGCGGCCCTCGGCGTCGCTAGTGCGGTCGATACGCAGCACGCGGCCGACCTTGTGGGCGAAGAAGATGCCCGACAGCAGAACGCCGACGAACACGCCCTTGGCCAGGTCGTGCGTGGAGACAGTGACGGCCACGGTAGCGATCATCACCAGCGAGGAGCTCGGAGGGTACTCACGCAGCTTGCGGATCGAATCCCAGCTGAACGTACCGATGCTGACCATGATCATCACGGCGACCAGCGCCGCCATCGGTATCAGCTTGACCCAGGGGCCGAGGAACACGATCAGGATCAGGAGAAACAGCCCCGCGCAGAAGGTGGAGAGCCGGCCGCGGCCGCCCGATTTCACGTTGATCACCGACTGGCCGATCATGGCGCAGCCGGCCATGCCGCCGATGAAGCCGGTGGCGATGTTGGCCACGCCCTGGCCCATGCATTCGCGGTTCTTGTTGCTGGTCGTGTCTGTCAGGTCGTCCACAATGGCGGCGGTCATCATCGACTCGAGCAGACCAACCACGGTCAGCGTCAGCGCATACGGGAAGATGATCCTGAGGGTTTCGAAGTCGAGCGGCACGTCCGGCAGCAGGAAGATCGGCAGGCTGTCCGGCAGCCTCCCCATGTCGCCCACGGCACGAATGTCCAGCTTCAGCACGATGGCAACGATGGTCAGCACCACGATGCACACCAGCGGTGAGGGAATCGCACGCGTGATGTACGGGAAGCCGTAGATGATCGCCAGACCTGCGGCGGTCATCGCATAGACCACCCAGGTGACATTCGTCAGCTCTGGCAACTGCGCAAGAAATATCAGGATAGCCAGCGCGTTGACGAAGCCGGTCACCACCGAGCGCGAGACGAAGCGCATCAGCGAGCCCAGCTTGAGCAGCCCGGCCACGATCTGGAGGACACCTGTGAGTACGGTCGTGGCAAGAAGGTACTGAAGCCCGTGCTCCTTGACCAGGAGGACCATGACGAGCGCCATGGCCCCCGTCGCGGCGGAGATCATGCCTGGGCGTCCACCTGCGAAGGCGATAACCACGGCCATGCTGAAAGAGGCGTACAGACCCACTTTGGGATCAACGCCCGCGATGATGGAAAAGGCGATGGCCTCTGGGATGAGAGCGAGTGCCACGACGAGGCCGGCCAGGAGGTCGCCTCGCACGTTGGAGAGCCAGTCCCTGCGGATGCATGAAAGGAGCATGGGAAAAATGGAGACTGCGCCGGGCATGCCGGCGGCCTCAGGTATTCAGAGGGAGACGATCGCAAGCGGAACGAGCTTGCACAGATGCGTGCGCTGAAGAGCGCAGCGAAGCGAAGGGATGGCCTTAGGGCGGGGTTACCGAGCAGAAGTAGCCGCGCGGAAGCTGGCTACCGGGATAGCCCGGCTGGTGCTTCATGGAAACGCGGCTGCCTTTGTGCATCAGAGCATTTTAACGATGCCGCGGTTTTGCGATGAGAAAACTCAACGGGTCCCCAGAGCCAGCAGATCCGTACTCGGCCTGGCCTCTGGGGGCAGTCGAAGGCGTTGCCGCAGCTGCAACTGCAACTGCAGGGCTTCGACCAGATCGTAGGCTTCGAGATACTTTTCGCCAAAACCTGTTGCCCGCCAAGTTTCGCAGTCTTTCAAGGCCTTGCCGATACGCTCTTCCAGAGCGAGAAGATCATCATGAACATTCATCGGATTCCTTCAATTGCAATCCAGGGCCACAGCAGCTTGTGGTTCAAGGGAGAACATTCGTGGCAAAAGCTCACGACGTCTGTACGGTGTCACGCATTCCATTTCCGACATGCCGTCAGAACCACGGCCTTGAACTGCGCGCTGTGCTTGTGGCGCGCGGCCGCTCATCGCGCACAGGATGCCCCTCGCTCAGGCAATCAAGATGACTTCGCTGTGGCCTGCATCTGTCCGAAAGCGGCTCAGGCGCTCTTGGTCGTTGGCTCTGCCGACGGCCGCGGCGCCGGTTCTATCCCGCGCAACGCATTGGCACCGTTCACCATGTGCTCGGCCAGGGTGTCGTAGAGCGGTCGACTGATCATGCGCGAAACCAGGCTTGCCAACATGGCGCACGCCATCAGGCTCAACACCATCGAGTGGCCATCCACCATCTCCATCACGATGATGAAAGCAGTCAGCGGCGCCTGGGTCACTGCTGCCAGAAAGCCTGCCATGCCCATGGCGATCAGCGCCGGCCCAAGGTCGGTGCCCGCCAGCCGGGCAATCCCGTCGCCGATGCCCGCACCGATGGACAACGCAGGAGCAAAGATGCCGCCCGGCACGCCGCACCAGGCCGTGATCCAGGTGGCAATGAATTTGAGGAGGGTATACAGAGGTGTAAGTTCATCATGACCGGCCAGCATCTGCTTGACGGCCTCGGAGCCCGCACCAAAGGTAACGCCCCCCGTGACCAGGCCGATCACCGCCACGACCAGACCGCCGGCAGCGGCAAAACGCACCGGCCAGCGCGCGCGCCAGCGATTCATGCGCTGCGGCGCCCCAGTGAGCGAAGCAATCAGCAGCCGCGCGAAAAGGCCGCCCGCCGCGCCGCTGACCAGGGTCACCAGAAGGCCGGGACCCAGTGCTCCCCAGCCCAGTTGCGGGGCCCGGATCACGCCGAAGTAGCTCAGGTTTCCGAACGCCGACACCGCCACCAAACCGGCCAGCACGATGGCCGTGATGATGACCCCGCTGGTTCGCGCCTCGATACGGCCCGACAGCTCCTCGATCGCGAACACGATGCCGGCCAGAGGTGCATTGAAGGCCGCGGCAATGCCAGCAGCGCCTCCGGCCACCAGCAGTGCGTGAATGTTGATGGTCGAATTCGGCGAAAGCCAACGGCGCGCGTGCTGCATTACACCGGCGGCCACCTGCACCGAGGGCCCTTCACGGCCAATCGAAAGCCCGGCGGTGAACCCCGCAACTCCGAGAGCCACCTTGGCCAGTGTCAGCCTCAACGATGCGAACAGGCCGCGCTGCTCGGGAGGCAATGCTGGGTGAAGTGCCGCCTTGATCTGAGGGATGCCCGAACCAGCCGCACCCGGAAACCAGCGCCGTGTGGCCCAGACGATGCCAGCGGCCGCAGCCGGCGTCCAAAGAAGCACGACCCAGGCGTGAGAGCCATAGAGTTGGCGAAAAAGGCCGAAAGCCCAATCGCTGGCGATCGTGAATCCCACCACGAAGAGACCGGCCGCAACCGCATACCCCAGCACGATCGAGCGATCTATCCAAACCCGCCAGCCCGAAAGTTCAGCGCGCAAATTTTCGAGGAAGTTGGGCTCGTGATGCATATGCGACATTGTCAACAACTTCAGGCTACCCACGATCACCGTGCTCGCCGACATCCGCCCGGCACCCTTGCTTTGCCGCCACTCGACGCTGGATGGCCATGGTGACGCGACAACAGTCCGGCTGCCTCGTCGACGCCCACGCGCTGCAAGCGGGTCGCCCACGCGCCGCCGTCCAGACTTTCAGGCCTGAACTTCTCGATCACGGCTTCGGCGCAGCTGCCGTCCATGGGCAGGGCGCGTTCTACCTTGCCGTGATCGGCGAGCGCACCACCGGTTCCTGTCAACCTCCCTGGTAGCTGCACCGCTGCGACCAGTCCTGCCAACGGCTGTGCGTCTGCGCCAATGTGCTGCCCGCGTCGACGGGCTCTTGTGCCGGCACGTGCGACGGCCGGTAGTTGAGCACGAACGGAACGCACTCGCCGACACCAACCTCGAAGCTGGCCGTCGAAGTCATGTGCTCGCCGCATGTGAGAACCAGCGTGTGAAGCTCCAGCGTGTCGGGCCCGGCGGTTGCGAACAAGGTGCCGTTGGCGCGCCGTACCCAGGGCACGATGGAGCCGCAGTCGAAGCGGATGACGAGTTCCATCCGCAGCCGAACGCGCTCGAGTCGAAGCGTGGCAGGCACAGCCAATCGATCGGGCCGTCGCGCCCCGCCAGCGCGCCGGTGTGGCCATCACGGATCAGCGCGTAGTCTTCAATGGGCAGAGGCATGGCCTCAGCTCGCTGGTTCGGGGTTGTGCCAGCCGCCATCGGCAGCGATCAGGTGATTCGCGGCCGGCGGCCCCCAGGTGTCCGGCGCATAACCAATGGCAGGTGGATACCTGGCCAGCACCGGCTCCACCACCGCCCACGCGGACTCGATCGCCCCTTCGCGTGTGAACAGCGCACCGTCGCCATCCATCGCGTCGGTCAGCAGCCGCTCATAGGGCGTCTGTTCGCCGGGCTCCTCTTCCAGCAGCGAGAACTCGCGCTGATCCCCGACGAATTCCTTGCCAGCGCGCTTGACGCGCGCGGCGAGCGCAATCGTCGAATGCGGTGAGAGGTGAAAGCGCAGATAGTTCGCGTCCTCGCGCACCGCAGAGTCGGCGAACAGGTTCTGCGGCGGTGCTTTCAGCTGCACGACCACCTCGCAAGCGGTCACCGGCAGGCACTTGCCGGAACGCAGGTACCAGGGCACGCCGCCCCAGCGCCAAGAATCCACGTGGAGCCGCAACGCGCAATAGGTCTCGACATCGGAGTCGTGGGCGACCTGCGGTTCGTCGCGGTAGCCGAGGTACTGGCCCCGCACCAGGTCGGCTGGCTGCAACGGGCGCATGGCCGCGAACACGTCGGCCTTGTGGCGGTGCACAGCCTTGAAGTCGCGGCTCGCCGGTGGCTCCATCGCCAGCAAGGCGACGATCTGGAACAGGTGGTTCTGTACCACGTCGCGCAGGCACCCGGCACTCTCGTAGAAAGCGCCCCGCCCTTCGACCCCGAACTGCTCAGCCAGCGTGATCTGCACACTCGCCACGTGATTGCGGTTCCAAATCGGCTCGAGGAACGAATTGGCGAAGCGGAAGTACAGGATGTTCATGATCGACTCCTTGCCAAGGAAGTGATCGATGCGAAAGATCGAGTCTTCGGGAAACACCGCCAGGGCCACGCGGTTGAGTTCGCGGGCTGAAGCGAGGTCTCGCCCAAAAGGCTTCTCGACGATCACGCGGGCATTCGCCCCGGGGCCCGCCGCCCCCAGGCCTTCGATGACGGTCGGAAACAGCGCCGGCGGAATGGCCAGGTAGTGCGCGGGCCGCTGCGCGTCGCCGAGCGTGTGCTTGAGCGAATCGAAAGTGGCCCGGTCCGCGTAGTCGCCGCGCACATAGTGCAAAAGCGAGAGGAATCGGTCAAGGGCGCCTTTGTCGACGCCGTCATCGTCGTGCCCGATGCTCTCGATCGCACGGGCCCGCAGATGCTCGATGCCCCAGTCCGACGAGGCGACACCGATCACCGGCACGCGCAGCGTTCCGCGTTTGCACATCGCGTAGAGCGCTGGAAAGATCTGTTTGCGTGCCAGATCGCCGGTGATGCCGAACACCACCAACGCATCGGAGGGGATGCGCGCCTCGGAAGACGCGGCTGGGGTTTGATGGTTCATGCGCCCCCCTTGGACGCCGGGCCAGGAGCCGGCTTTTCGAGATGGCCGCCAAACTCGTGCCGCATGGCCGACTGAACGCGGTTGGCGAAATCGGCTTCGCCACGCGAGCTGAAGCGCGCGTAGAGCGCCGCGCTCAGCACCGGGACCGGCACCGCCTCGTCGATCGCGGCCTGGACGGTCCAGCGGCCTTCTCCGGAGTCGGAGACACGGCCCTCGAATTTCGAGAGCTCCGGGTCCTCGGCCAGTGCCGCTGCGGTCAGGTCGAGCAGCCATGAACCGATCACACTGCCACGACGCCAGACCTCTGCGATCTCGGGCAGGTCCATGTCGTACTGGTACAGCTCGCGATGGCGCAACGGCGTCGTCTCTGCATCGGCGGCGCTCGCGGACTTGCCGACGTTGGCGCCGCGCAGGATGTTCAGGCCCTCGGCATAGGCCGCCATCACGCCATATTCGATGCCGTTATGGACCATCTTGACGAAGTGGCCTGCGCCGTGTGGACCGCAGTGCAGCCAGCCCTGGTCGGCGGTGCCGGCGTCGGCACGCCGACCCGGCGTCGGCGCGGATGTGCCAGGCCCCGGCGCCAGCGTGGCGAACACCGGCGCGAGCCGCTGCACAGCGGTGTCCTCGCCACCGATCATCAGGCAATACCCGCGCCCCAACCCCGCAACCCCGCCGCTGGTGCCCACGTCGACATGCTGGATACCAGATTCGCGCAACGCGGCGGCGCGGCGCAGGTCGTCGTGGTAGTAGGAGTTGCCGCCATCGACGACGATGTCGCCTCGCTGCAGCAGCGGGACCAACTGTGCGAGCAAATCGTCGACGACTGCCGCCGGCACCATCACCCACACCGCGCGTGGAGGCGCCAGCGCCGCGACGAAGGCCTGCAGCGAAGTCGTGCTGCGCGCGCCCAGCGCCGCCAAAGGCGCCATCGCTTCGGGGTGCGCGTCGTGGACGACGCATGCATGGTCTCCGCGCAGCAGGCGGGTTGCCATGCTGGCGCCCATGCGTCCGAGTCCGATCATGCCGATCTGCATCGCGAGTCTCCCGTCTGGTTGAGGCGAACAACGAACGCGTGTTCGCGGCGATCGTCGATCAGGGGAATGGCCGAGCCGAACGACTCCGTGCCGTCCAGCATCGGCGCAGGACCATCGCCTTCGCGTGATGTGGGCAACACCTCGATTCGGTAGAGCGTCTCGCGATACCGATAGTTCAACTGAAACGAGCCCCAGTCTTTCGGAACGCAGGAAGCGATCCGCAGTCCGTTCGACTCCACCGTCAATCCCAACAGCGACTCGAGAATGAAACGCGGCATCCAGCCAGCCGGCCCCGTGTACCAGGCCCAGCCGCAACGGCTTGCGTGCGGCGCCGGCGCATACACATCCGATGCGCTGACGTACGGCTCGGTCTTGTAGGTCGCGACGGCACGCGGCGAGTCGCTTTGCTCCCTCGCGGCGCGCAGCCGCACCGATTCGACGGCGAAGCGCCGCGCGAACGATGCGTCGCCTCGCCAAGTAGCCAACTGGCCGAATTGGGTGAGCACCGTGTCGAGGATGAAGGACGGCCAGACGCTCTCGCCCCGCCCCACGGCACCGACGGGGTCCATGCCGTCGTTCCAGCCACCTGTCCCCATCGAGGGAAGCCCATGCTCGCCGAAACGCAGGACATACGCCACGGCGCGCACGCAGCGCTCGTACAAGCTGGCCGATTCGATGCACTCGGTCGGTAGTTCGTAGTAGGAGGCCTTGCCGTCCTTCAGGGGCCACCCCTGCAGAAAACGCACCGGCTCGTCGAGTACGGCGTTGTCGCCAGTGACGAGGGCGCGGCGACAGGTTGCGAGCGGCAGCCACAGGTAGTCGTCTGAGCAGCGCGTGCGCACGCCGCGCCCCGACGGCGGGTGCCGGCAGTGTTGCACTTCGCCTTGGGGAACTGCCGGGCCGCACCGCGCGCCGGGTGGTCGCGCACGAATGCGGGCGTGGCGTGGACCAGCGCCATCACGTCCTGCAACTCATCACGAAAGCCGGACCCCGAAATCTTCTTACATCGACCCTTGCATCAAAGAAAAATAGTCACAATAGAAAAGGGTTTGCTACATTTTCAGTAGCAAACCCTTCATTGACTCTGAAGTCTTATTGTTGGTAGGCCGTGATGGGCTTGAACCATCGACCAACGGATTATGAGTCCGCTGCTCTAACCAACTGAGCTAACGGCCCACGTGGAACGATTCTATGCGCGCCGACGAGCCTACTTGCGATGACTCAGCGCATTGCTCACGAGACGCGACGTGATGTCGACGATCTGGATCATCCGCTCGTAGGGCATGCGCGTCGGTCCGATCACACCAAGCGTGCCCACGACTTCCCCGTCGACCTCGTAGTTGGCACTGACGATGGAAAGCTCCTCGAACGGCACAACCTTGCTCTCGCCACCGATGAAGATGCGCACGCCCTCTGCCTTGCTCGACACGTCGAGCAGACGCATTAGCTGGGCCTTCTGCTCGAAGAGCTCGAAGGCACGGCGCAACTGCCCCATGTCGCTGGAGAAATCGCTCACCGCCAACAGGTTGCGCTCGCCGGAAATGACGACGTCATCTTCCTGCGCCTCGGTCAGCACTTCCGAGCTGACCTGCACCGCCGCCTGCATCAACGTGGCGATCTCGCCGCGCAGCTTCTCGATCTCGGACTGCAGCCTGTCGCGCACCTGCTCGATGGTGAGCCCCGCATAGTTCGCGTTGATGTAGTTCGATGCCTCGACCAGTTGCGACTGCGAGTAGTCGGCCTCCGGAAAAATCACCCTGTTCTGCACGTCGCCGTCGGGCGAGACGATGATCACCAGCAGGCGCCGCTCCGACAGCCGCAGGAACTCGATCTGCTTGAAGACCGAAGCGCGCCGCGGCGCCATCACCACGCCCACGAACTGCGACATGTTCGACAGCAGGTGCGCCGCATTGGCGATCACCTTCTGCGGCTGGTCGGGCGCGAGGCTCGGCGCGGTCATCTGCTCGCGCTGCGCGGTCAGCATGGTGTCGACGAAGAGGCGGTATCCGCGGTGCGTCGGAATGCGGCCGGCCGAAGTGTGCGGACTGGCGATCAGCCCCAGCGCCTCGAGGTCGGACATGACGTTGCGGATGGTTGCCGGCGACAGATCGAGCCCCGAAGAACGCGACAGCGTACGCGATCCGACGGGTTGCCCATCGGCGATGTAGCGCTCGACGAGCGTCTTGAGCAGCAACTTGGCACGGTCGTCCAGCATTGCAAGATTTTAGTGTTGTAATTTGTGAGATATGACCTCACGCTTTCGTCACGTCGCCCTGATCGGCAAATACCAGGCTTCCGGCGCCCGGGCGCAGGCGGATGCGCGCGACAGCGTCATGGAAGACATCGGTGCCTTTCTCGAATCGCAAGGCTGCACGGTCTACGTCGAGCGCCCGACATGCGAAGAAGCCGATGACACCGATGACACCCTCCCCGCCCATCCACGCTACGAAGCCCTGAGCGTCGAGGAAATCGGCCAGCGCTGCGACCTCGGACTGGTGGTCGGCGGCGACGGCACCATGCTCGGCATCGGCCGTCAGCTCGCCAGCTATGGCATTCCGCTGATCGGCATCAACCGCGGCCGGCTCGGCTTCATCACCGACATTCCGCTCGACAACTATCAGGCCACGCTGATTCCGATGCTGGCCGGCGAGTACGAGGAAGACCACCGCAGCCTGATGCAGGCCAGGGTCGTGCGCGACGGTGCCTCGGTGTTCGACGCCTTCGCCATGAACGACGTGGTCGTCAACCGCGGCGCCACATCGGGCATGGTCGAGCTTCGCGTCTCGGTGGGCCGGCATTTCGTGGCCAACCAGCGCGCCGACGGACTGATCATCGCAACGCCCACGGGCTCAACCGCCTACGCGCTGTCGGCCGGCGGCCCGCTGCTGCACCCGGCGGTGCCGGGGTGGGTGCTGGTGCCGATCGCGCCGCACACGCTGTCGAACCGCCCGGTCCTGCTGCCCGATGCCGACGAGATCGTCATCGAGCTGGTGGGCGGGCGCGATGCCAGCGCCAATTTCGACATGCAGTCGCTCGCCTCGCTGGCTATCGGCGACCGCGTGGTGGTGCGCCGCTCCGACTTCCGCGTGCGCTTCCTGCATCCGCGCGGCTGGAGCTACTTCGACACGCTGCGCAAGAAACTTCACTGGAACGAAGGGGGCTCCTGAATGAAGCTCGCCCCCAGGCTGCGCGCACTTCGTGTCGCTTCGCCAACCCCCTTGCAGGGGGCAACACCGGCAGCCCGGCAAAGCCGGTTCCGCGGTGTTTCGCGCCTCGAACCCTACGACTTCGCACAACGCCCCCTGCACGGACCCTGGAGGAACAACTGAGATGGCATTGCGACGCATCGCACTGCGCGACTTCGTGATCGTGCGATCACTAGAACTCGACCTGTCCGGCGGCTTCACGGTGCTGACCGGCGAAACAGGCGCGGGCAAATCCATCCTGATCGACGCGCTGCAACTCGCGCTGGGCAACAGGTCCGATGCCGGCGCGGTGCGCGAAGGCGCCGAGCGCCTCGACGTGAGCGCCGAATTCGATGCCGACCCGGCGCTGGACAGTTGGCTGGACGAAGGCGGCTTCGAACCCGGCGACGCGCTGCTGCTGCGCCGCACCGTCGATCTGCAGGGCCGCAGCCGCGGCTGGATCAACGGCAGCCCCGCCACCGCCACCCAGCTGCGCGAGCTCGGCGACCGACTGCTCGACATCCACGGCCAGCACGCCTGGCAGAGCCTGACGCGGCCCGAAGCGGTGCGCGGCCTGCTCGACGCCTACGCGGGCGCGCGTACCGATGCGCTCGACGCCGCCTGGCAGACCTGGCGGCAGGCGCTATCCACACTCGAACACGCCCGCTCCGCTCAAGACTCGCTGCAGCGCGAACGCGAACGGCTGCAGTGGCAAATTTCCGAAGTCGCCAAGCTCGCGCCGGGCGCCGACGAATGGGAAGAGCTGTCGACCAACCACTCGCGCATCTCCAATGCACAGGCGCTGATCGACGCGGCCCAGGGCGCCAGCCAGGCGCTGGAGGACGATGACAACGGCGCCCTTTCCGCGCTCCAGCGCGCGGCCACGCTGCTGCAGAACTGCGAGCACATCGAGCCCGAGTTCCGTTCGCTTGGCGAAGTGCTCGCCTCCTGCGTGGCCCAGGCCTCCGACGCGGCCCACACGTTGCATGGCTACCTGCGCGATGCCGAAACCGACCCTCAAAGCCTTGCGGAGCTCGACGAGCGCATGGGCCTTTGGATGTCGCTGGCGCGCCGCTACAAGCGCCCGCCGGCCGAGCTGCCGGCGCTGCTGGCCGGCTGGCAGGCCGAGCTGCAGGCGCTCGACGCGCAAAGCGATCTCGAAGGCCTGGAGCGCGCCGAGCAAGCCGCGCAGCAGGCCTACATGAAGGAAGCCAAGGCGCTCGGCAAGATCCGCAAGCAGGCGGCGCCCCGACTCTCGCAGGCCGTTACCGACGCAATGCAGGGCCTGGGCATGCAGGGCGGGCGCTTCGAGGTCGAGCTTCAGCCGCTGGCTCAACCCAGCCGCGCTGGCCTCGAAGACGTGGCCTTCCTCGTGGCCGGCCACACCGGCAGCACGCCGCGGGCCATCGGCAAGGTGGCTTCGGGCGGCGAACTCTCGCGCATCGCGCTGGCCATCGCGGTCACCACCAGCGAGCTCGGTGCGGCGCAGACGCTGATCTTCGACGAGGTCGATTCCGGCGTGGGCGGCGCGGTCGCCGAGACCGTCGGCCGCCTGATGAAGCAGCTCGGCCGCGACCGCCAGGTGCTCGCCGTGACCCACCTGCCGCAGGTGGCGGCCTGCGCCGACCACCACCTGGTGGTGGCCAAGCGCCAGACGGCTGCAACCGGCAGCGACGGCCCGCGCACCGAAAGCGGCGTGTCGCGCCTGGACGACGACAACCGCGCCAGGGAAATCGCCCGCATGCTGGGCGGCGAAAAAGTCTCGCAGACCTCGCTCGCCCACGCGCGCGAGATGCTCGGCCACAAGACCTCGGCGACGGCGCAATGACGCTCGACCTCGTGCTCATCACGGGCATGTCGGGCTCCGGCAAGTCGGTGGCCCTGCATGCGCTGGAAGACGCTGGCTACTACTGCGTCGACAACCTGCCGCCCGAGCTGCTGACCTCGTTCATCGCGCTGCAGCACGAGCAGCAGGCCACGCGCGTGGCGATTGCCATGGACGTGCGCAGTGGCGTCTCGCTGCCCACCGTTCCGCAGCAGCTCGACGCGCTGCGCCGCGATGGCGGCATTTCGCTTCGCTCGCTCTTCCTCGACGCGACCACCGACGCGCTGCTGCGCCGCTATTCGGAAACCCGCCGCCGCCACCCGCTTTCACGCCAGGAAAGCCGCACCGACGTGCCCGAGCAGCACCGTGTGCTGGCTCAGGCGATCGAACTCGAGCGCGAGCTGCTGGCCGATCTGCGCGACGGCGCCGACGTGATCGACACCAGCCTGATCCGCCCGGCGCAGCTGCAGAGCTATATCAAATCTCTGATCTCGGCACCCCAGAGCGCGCTGACGCTGGTGTTCGAATCCTTCGCCTTCAAGCGCGGCGTGCCGCTGGATGCCGACTACGTGTTCGACGTGCGCATGCTGCCCAACCCGCACTACGTGCCCGCGCTGCGCCCGCTCACGGGCCGCGACGAGCCTGTGATCGAATGGCTGCGCGAGCACGACGACGTGGCGCGCATGTACGACGACATCGAGCAGTTCCTGACGCACTGGCTCGACGCGCTGGCGCGCGACCACCGCAGCTACGTGACGGTGGCCATCGGATGCACGGGCGGGCAGCACCGCTCGGTGTTCCTGGTCGAGCAACTGGCGCGCTCGTTCGGCGCTCGCTGGGGCGCCCTGAAGCGGCACCGCGAGCTCGACGCGAACTGATCGGCTGGCGGGGTTAGGCCTCGCCGCCCTCCAGCAGCTTGCGCATCGGGGCCGGCAGGCCCAGCCGGCTCCACTCCTTTGCTGCGAACCAGCGCGCGCCCTCGCCTTGCGGCTGGCCATCATCGATCTGCACCGGATGCAGATGCAAGTCCTTGTGGGTCAGCACGTGCACGAAGGCCGGCAGGTCGTGAGCACCGCGCCGCGCGGCTAAAGGCAGGGCAGCAAGAAGCTCTTCACGGCTCTCGAACACCGGCAGGCAGTAAAGACCGCCCCAGATTCCCTTCGCCGGCCGCTTCTCTAGCCACGCTCGGCCCTGGGCATCGCGCGCCAGCAGCACCCACAGCGACTGCGCGCTGCGCTTGAGCTTGCGCGTCTTGACCGGGTAGCGCTCCGGCGCGCCTTCGCGCAGGGCCGCGCAGCTCTTCTGAACCGGGCAGATCATGCAGCTAGGCTTGCGCGGCAGGCACACCGTGGCACCCATGTCCATCACGCCCTGCGTGTAGGACGCGATGGCTTCCTTGTCGCTCGCAGGAGGGAGCAGGTGCGTCGCCAGATCCCACAGCGCGCGCTCCTGCGCCGCCGAAGACATGTCGCCCGCGAAGCCGAGCACGCGCGTCAGCACGCGCTTGACATTGCCGTCGAGGATCGCCACGCGCTCGCCGAAGCAGAAGGCCGCGATGGCCGCCGAGGTCGATCGGCCGATGCCCGGCAGCGTGACGAGCTCGGTCGCAGTGCGCGGAAACTCGCCGCCGAAACGCGCGACGACCTCCTGCGCGCAGCGATGCATGTTGCGCGCCCGGCTGTAGTAGCCCAGCCCGCTCCACAGGCCGAACACCTCGTCCTCGGTGCCGGCGGCGAGAGCCTTCACGTCGGGAAAGCGTTCGAGAAAGCGCGCGAAATAGCCGAGCACCGTCGACACCTGCGTCTGCTGCAGCATCACCTCCGACAGCCACACGCGATACGGGTCGCGCGTGTTCTGCCACGGCAGCTGGCCGCGCCCGTGGCTGCGCTGCCAGCTCACGATCTGCGCTGCGAAATCCGGGGGCAATGGCTGGGTCGCGGTCGCCGCCGTGGAGGCGGTTTTTTCAGGCCGCACGCAGTTCGCCGATGGTGGCCGCGGGCTGCGGCTTTCCGTGCTGCGCGATCAGCGAAGTGAACTCGCGCAGCTGCACATGGAGCTCGGTGAGGTTGCTCTCCTGCGCGGCCAGTTCGACCAGCCGCTCGTCGAGGTTGCCCGCCGCGCTCTGGATGCGCTCGATCGCCTCGATGCGCTTGCTGAAGTTGCGGCGGCGCTCCTTGAGCTGCGCATCGATCTGCGCGCTTGCGCCCTTGCTCCAGCGCTCGACCTCGGTCATGGCGGCCTCGTTCACCAGCCGCAGCCGGCTGGCGAGCGCGCGCACCAGCTTGTCGCAGAAGTCGGCCTGCGCGAGCTTGAGCAGGTTGCCCACGCCCAGGTAGTGGATGTGGCTGCGCTCGATCTGCGCCAGCTCCTGCTCGAAGCCCGTGAGGTCGGGCTCGGCCGGCGCCTGCAGAGTGAAGCCCTGCTCGGCGTTGAGCTGGCGGAAGGTGGCGTGCAGCATCGACTGGATCTCGGCCGTGGTCGCCTGCACTTCGCGCAGGTTGTTGCGCAGCGAGTCGAAAGTCTCGGCGTACACCTTGCGCACGTTGAACTTGACGCCGGGGCGCTTGAGCGCGGCCGACAGCTTCACCATGTCGGCCTTCAGCGCGGTGCGCCCGAGCACGGCATACACCTCGCGCAGCAGCTTGCCCTGCACCGAGCGCAGCGCCAGGATGCGCGTGTTGCTGCCTTCGAACTCGGCATGCTCCTGATCGATGCGCGCGCGCATGTGGCGGATCACCGAGACGTTCTTGCCGCGCAGGCCCTGCAGTTCGAGCGCCTGCTCGGCGAGGTCGCGCTGGCGCACCTTCAGGATGCGCTCGGCCTCGGCGCGCAGCGCGGTCATGCCCGCATCGACCGCGAGCCGCAGCATGGTTTCGCGCTTGCCCAGCACGCCTTCGGCCAGCAGCGATTCGAGCGCCGGCAGGCGGCTGGCCTGCAGCAGTTGGCCGTCGTGCTGGATCTTGGCCTGCAGCCCCTTCTGCGCGGACACCGGCAGCACCTGCGCCAGCGGCACTTCGAGCAGACGGGCCGCGCCTTCGCGCTGACGCTCGATCTGCAGCTCGATCTGCGCGGGCGTGCTGAGCGTGTCCCACATGGTGTCGATCTTGTTGAGCACCACGAAGCGCGTGTCGTTGCCCTCGTCCTCGGTGATCAGGTGTTCGCGCCAGATGGAAAGATCGGAGCGCGTTACGCCGGTCTCCGCGCCCAGGATGAAGACCACAGCGTGCGCCTGCGGAATCAGGCTCACCGTGAGTTCGGGTTCGGCGCCGATGGCGTTCAGGCCCGGAGTGTCGAGAATCACCAGTCCCTGCTCCAGCAGCGGATGGGGCATGTTCAGCACGGCATGGCGCCAGCGCGGAATCTCGACGCGGCCTTCGGCGTCCTGCACCGGGTTGTCGTCGGGCGTTTCGTCGTTCCAGAAGCCCAGCGTGCGGGCTTCGTCCTTGCTGACCCAGCGCACCTCGGCCACCTTGCCCATGGCCTGCGCCAGGTGCTCGGCGTTGCCGACGTCGATGGCGATCTCGGTCCAGCGCGTGGGCTTGTCGCGCCAGTGGGCCAGCGAATGGGGCTCCAGCCGGGTCTCGATGGGCAGCAGCCGCAGCTTGGGCGCGATCGCGGCGTCATAGCCCAGCTCGGTCGGGCACATCGTGGTGCGGCCGGCGCTCGCGGGCATGATGCGCCGCCCGTAGCCGGCGAAGAAGATGGCGTTGATCAGCTCCGACTTGCCGCGCGAGAACTCGGCCACGAAGGCAACCATGACCTTGCTGGTGCGGATCTGCGTCTCGAGCCCGCGCAGGCGCTCCGCCACCGCCTGGTCGAGCAGCTCGTTCTCGGTCAGCCAGCGGGACAGCCACTGCAGCCGGTGGGCGAAATTGCTCCGCCACGCACCGTGCTGATCGAGTTGTTGGTTGAAGGAGCGGCTCAAGGGGAATATGTAAGAAACAATTTACAAATATACATCGGCATGCGTGCCGCTGACGTTTCCTGATTGTTTCTATTTTCCCGCCCCGGCAGGCGAGCCCGCGCCTACTTCTGGCATTGGGGGCAGTAATAGGTGGAACGCTGTCCTTGCCGCAGCAGCCGGATCGGCGTTGCACAAACCCGACAGGGCTCGCCCGCCCGGCCGTAGACGGTCGCCTCGAGCTGGAAGTAGCCGTTCTGGCCGTCGATGTTGGAGAAGTCGCGCAGCGTGCTGCCGCCCTTCTCCACCGCCCGCGCCAGTATCTCGCGCACCGCCGCGTGCAGTTTGGCCGCACGCGGGCGGCTGATGCGCGCGGCCGACAACGTCGGCCGGATGCCCGCCTGGAACAGCGCCTCCGACGCATAGATGTTGCCCACACCCACCACCACGTCGCCCGCCAGCAGCACCTGCTTGACGGCCGTCTTGCGCTTCTTCAGGCCGGCGTGGAAGGCGTCGAGGTCGAAGCCTTCATCCAGCGGCTCCATGCCCAGGCCGCCCAGCAGCTTGATGGCCCATGGGGCGGATTCGTCTTCCACGTAAACAACTGCGCCGAAACGGCGCGGGTCGTTGAGCCTGAGCGTGCCTCGGTCGGTAACAAGATCGAAGTGATCGTGCGGGCCAGGCGGCGGCAGCGCGGCATCGAAGCGCAGGCTGCCCGACATGCCCAGGTGCAGCAGCAGGATGCCGCGATCGAGATCGATCAGCAGGTACTTGCCGCGCCTGCGCACCTCGCGCACCTGCCGGCCGACCAGCGCCTCGGGCAGCACCATCAGCGCCCATCGCAGCGGCTTGCCGATGCGCACCGCCTCGATGCGGCCTCCCGCGATCCGCTCGGCGAATCCGCGGCGGGTGACTTCGACTTCGGGTAGCTCGGGCATGGAAAGTAAATCTTCGGCAAACGCCCGCGGCGGCGAAGCCCCACGCGATGCTCGTACAAAAGGCTGGATTATTATGGTTGCATGAACTTTTCGCCCCGCCGACACCGCCTTGCGGCGGCCGCGTCTCTCGCCTTGCTGGCCTGCGCCACCCACGCGCAAACTTCCGATCCGGCAGCTCCCATCAGCCCCACTCCCGCCATCGAACGGCCGGCGCAATCGAAGCCCGCAGCCAGGCCCCGGCCGACTGCGGCCAAGGAAGCCGCCGAACCCGCGCCGCTGCAATCCGCGCTGACGGCCGACCTGTTCTACGAGATCCTGATGGGCGAGATGACCGCCCGCTCCGGCGACCCCGGCTCCGGCTATGCGCTCGTGCTCGACGCCGCGCGCCGGCTGCGCGACGGCAAGCTGTTCCAGCGCGCAGTCGAGATCGCGCTGCAGTCGCGCTCCGGCGACGCGGCGCTCGCCGCGGCACGCGCCTGGCAGGAAACCTTGCCGAATTCGCGCGACGCACGCCGCATCGAACTGCAGATCCTGATCGCGCTGAACCGCATCAGCGAAACCGTCGAGCCGCTGCGCGCCGAAGTTGCGGCCACCTCGCAGATCGAGCGACCGCTGCTCATGGCCGTGATCGTGCGCAACTACTCGCGCGCATCGGACAAGAAGCTGGCTGCCTCGGTGGTCGAGCAAGCGCTGGCCGACGAACTCAAGAACCCTGCAACGGGCGGGCTGGCCTGGGCCACCGTCGGCCGGCTGCGCCTGAACGCGGGCGATGCTTCCGGTGCACTGGAGGCCGCACGCAAGGGCCAGGAGATCGACCCGACCTCCGAGGCCCCCGCCGCGCTGGCCCTCGAAATGATCGACCCTGGCCAGCCGCTCGCCGAGCCGATCGTCATGCGCTTTCTCAACAACAACCCGAAGGCCTCGCCAGACCTGCGCGTCGCCTATGCGCGCGTGCTGGTCGAAAACCGTCGCTACAGCGATGCCTCCGCCCAGCTGCAGACGCTGACCACCACGCGCCCCGGACTCGCGGAGCCGTGGCTGCTGCTGGGCAGCCTGCAGATGCAGGCCCGGCAGGACGCCGCGGCCGAAACTTCGATCAAGCGCTTCATCGAACTGTCGGGTAGCCCGAAAGGCGGCGGCAACAGCAAGGATGCCGACGATGCCGCCGACCGCAAACGCGGTGTGTCGCAGGCGTACTTCGCGCTGTCGCAGCTGGCGGAGAGGCGCAAGGACTATGCGGCGGCCGAGCGCTGGCTCTCGCGCGTCGACGGCGCCGACGAACTGGTGGCCGCACAGACCCGCCGCGCGAGCCTGCTGGCCCGCCAGGGCAAGCTGCCGCAGGCACGCGAAGTCATTCGCAGCCTGCCCGAGCGCACGGCCGAGGACAAGAAGCAGAAATTCCTCGCCGAAGTGCAGCTGCTGCGCGACGCCAAGCAGTACCAGGCGGCCTACGACATGCTCGCCCAGGCTTCGGCTGCGTCGCCGGACGACGGCGATCTGGTCTACGACCAGGCCATGGTCGCGGAAAAGCTCAACCGCCTCGATGACATGGAGCGCCTGCTGCGCCGGCTCATCGAACTCAAGCCCGAGAACCAGAACGCATACAACGCGCTGGGCTACTCGCTGGCCGATCGCAAGATCAGGCTCGAGGAGGCGCGCACGCTGATCCAGAAGGCGGTGCAGTTGGCGCCGGAAGATCCGTTCATCGCCGACAGCCTGGGCTGGGTCGAATTCCGGCTCGGCAACACCGCGGAAGCCATCCGCATCCTCGAGGCGGCCTACAAGACGCGGCCCGATCCCGAGATCGGAGCGCACTTCGGCGAAGTCCTGTGGACCTCCGGCCAGAAGGACCGCGCGGTCACGATCTGGAAGGAAGCCCTGCTGAGCGACGCCGAGAACGAGACGCTGCAGGAAACGCTCAAGCGCCTGCGAGTGAAGCCCTGACATGGCGCAGGCAGGGGCATTCGCGCCGATGCAGGGCGGCCGTCGCGCTTTTCTGGCGGCGGGCGGGGCAGCGGCCATACTGGTTACCGGCTGCGCGCAATTGTCCGGCGGCTCCTCTACGCCGAAGAGCACGGACAACTGGAGCGGCCGCATGTCGCTGCGCATCGAAAGCGAGCCGGTGCAGACCTTCGCGGCGCTGTTCGAGTTGCGCGGCTCGGCCGAGGCGGGCGACCTGACGCTCACGACGCCCATCGGCAGCACGCTCGCGCAACTGCACTGGGCACCGGGCGAGGCGCTGCTGAAGGACGGCAGCAAGACTCGGCGCTTCGACTCCGTGGATGAGCTGATCGAGGCCGCTACTGGCGCGGCCATTCCGGTCGGCGCCCTCTTCGGCTGGCTCGCGGGCCGCAACGAGCCCGTGCCCGGCTGGAAGCCCGATCTCGCGCAACTCGGCAGCGGGCGGTTGCAGGCGGTGCGTGAGTCGCCGAGCCCGCGCGCCGACCTGCGCATCGTGTTCGAGCGGTCATGAAGGCGATCTACGACCTCCCTGCGCCGGCCAAGCTCAATCTCTTTCTCCACATCACCGGCCGGCGCGACGACGGCTATCACCTGCTGCAGTCGGTGTTCATGCTGATCGACTGGTGCGACACGCTGCACGTCGAACTGCGGCGCGACGGCCAGCTCAGCCGCGAGGACCTGACGACGGAGCTGCCCGCGGACGACCTGATCCTGCGCGCCGCGCGCGCCCTGCAGCCGTTCGCGGCGCCCGGCCAGGGTGCGCACATCGGCGTCGCCAAGCATGTTCCGGCGCAGGCAGGCATGGGCGGAGGCTCGTCGGATGCCGCCACCTGCCTGCTCGCTCTCAACCGCCTGTGGGGGCTGAACCTGCCGCTGTCGCGGCTGGCCCACATCGGCCTGAAGCTGGGTGCCGACGTGCCCTTCTTCCTCGGCGGGCACAACGCGTGGGTGGAAGGCATCGGGGAGGAAATCACACCGGTTACACTTCCGTCGGCGCGCTTCGCGGTGGTCAAACCACCCGAGGGACTCGATACCCGATTAATTTTTTCGGACTCAGACCTTCAACGTGCCACGCCTGTTGCTATAATCTCAGGCTTTGCTGCAGACAGCGAATCGTCGGAAGCGACAAACTTGGGAAACCGGGTTTTCGACTTCGGCCACAACGACCTGCAGCCGGTTGCCCAGCGACTTTGTCCCGTGGTCACCGACGCCATCGAATGGCTCGGCGCCCAAGGATTGAAGGCCCGGATGACCGGCTCCGGAAGCTCGGTGTTCGCAAAGCTGCCGCAATCGCCGCAGGAAGCGGAACTGCTCGAAGCCCCCGAAGGCTGGCAGGTTCGTCAATGCAGCAACCTGGAAGCCCATCCACTCTGCGGATGGGCAACCTGAAGATGATCGGATCGTTCATTCGGTTCGATGCGACATATATCGGTTGATGGCGAAAGCCGTCGACCCGTGTAGGGGAGTCGCCAAGCTGGTTAAGGCACTGGATTTTGATTCCAGCATGCAAAGGTTCGAATCCTTTCTCCCCTGCCAAATCTTCACGACTGCGGCCCGAGGGCCGCAGTCTTCATTTGCAGCCCACCCGCTGCAATAATCGGCGGCTCACCGGCCGCCACGCCTACGAACCTTTTGGCGGCTTCCTAAGCCCACTTGCACTGCCGGGACGCGCTCATGCAGGCTAATCACCCTGATTTCATGGTTTTCACCGGCAACGCCAATCCGGGCCTTGCCGCAGAAATCGCGCACAACCTCGGCACCTCGCTGGGCGCTGCCCGCGTCGGCCGCTTCTCCGACGGCGAAGTCACCGTCGAAATCAACCAGAACGTCCGCGCACGCGACGTGTTCGTGGTGCAGTCGACCTGCGCACCGACGAACGAAAACCTGATGGAACTGCTGATCATGGTCGACGCGCTCAAGCGCGCTTCGGCCGAACGTATCAGCGCCGTGATCCCCTACTTCGGCTATGCCCGCCAGGACCGCCGCCCGCGCTCGAGCCGCGTGCCGATCTCGGCCAAGGTCGTGGCCAACCTGCTGGAAACCGTCGGCGTCGAGCGCGTGCTCACGATGGACCTGCACGCCGACCAGATCCAGGGCTTCTTCGACATCCCCGTCGACAACATCTACGCCTCGCCGGTGCTGCTGGGCGACCTGCGCGCCAAGAACTACGAAGACCTGATCGTGGTTTCGCCGGACGTCGGCGGCGTGGTTCGAGCCCGCGCACTGGCCAAGCAGCTGAATTGCGACCTCGCCATCATCGACAAGCGCCGCCCGAAGGCCAACGTCAGCGAAGTCATGAACGTGATCGGCGAGATCGACGGCCGCAACTGCGTGATCATGGACGACATGATCGACACCGCCGGCACGCTGGTCAAAGCGGCCGAAGTACTCAAGGAGCGCGGCGCCAAGAGCGTTTACGCCTACTGCACGCACCCGATCTTCTCGGGGCCGGCGATCGAGCGCATCACCCAAGGCTCGGCCCTCGACGAAGTGGTCGTGACCAACACCATTCCCCTTTCCGACGGCGCCAAAGCCTGCGGAAAGATCCGCCAGCTCTCCGTGGCACCGCTGATCGCAGAAACGATCCAGCGCATTGCCAAGGGCGAGTCGGTGATGAGTTTGTTCTCGGATCAGGACAACCTGTTCTGACCGGGGCATGAAGCGGGCCTCCTTTACGGGCGGCCTTTTTGAACCGGAGTCGCACTGGTCGCGGTGGACTCTTACAGGAGCTAGTTATGAAATTCGTCGCTTTTGAGCGCGCAAAGCAGGGCACGGGTGCGAGCCGCCGTCTCCGCATCTCGGGCAAGACCCCCGGCATCGTCTACGGTGGCGACACCCAGCCGCAACTGATCGAAATCGATCACAACGCGCTGTGGCACGCCCTGAAGAAGGAAGCCTTCCACTCCAGCGTCCTCGAGATGGAACTGGGCGGCAACGTCAGCAAGGTTCTGCTGCGCGACGTGCAATACCACCCCTTCCGCCAGCTGGTGCAGCACATCGACTTCCAGCGCGTGGACGCCAAGACCCGCATGACCCTGAAGGTGCCCGTGCACTTCAAGGGCGAGGAAGAGTCCGACGCCGTCAAGCTCGACCACAACCTGGTCAACCACATCACGACCGAACTGGAAGTGAACTGCCTGCCGACCGACCTGCCCGAATTCATCGAAGTCGACCTGTCGGGCCTGAAGAAGAACGGCACCGTCACGCTGAAGGACATCAAGCTGCCCCGCGGCGTGAAGTGGGTCAGCCACGGCAAGGCCAACCCGGTGCTGGCTTCGGCCGTGACGCCGGCTGCCGAAGAAGAAGCGCCCGCCGAAGGCGCAGCAGCTGCGGACGCAGCAGCAGCCGCTCCGGCCGGCAAGGGTGGCAAGGCCGCGGCCAAGACGCCCGCCGCCAAGGCACCTGCCAAGAAGTAATTCGCTTCTTTCGCATTTGTTGCTTGTCGAAGGCCCGCCTCGTGCGGGCCTTCTGCTTTTCCGGCGACCGGATAATCCACGACCATGATCAAGCTGTTTGTCGGCCTCGGAAACCCGGGCCCCGAGTACGAAGCCACGCGGCACAACGCCGGTTTCTGGTGGATCGACGCCCTCGCGCGCGAATGGAAGCTCAATCTCGTGCCCGAGCGCAGCTACCACGGCCTCGCCGCACGCACAAGCATCGGCGGCCAGAGCATCTGGCTGCTGGAGCCGCAGACCTTCATGAACCTGTCGGGCAAGTCGGTGGCCGCCCTCGCGCGCTTCTTCAAGATCGCGCCCGAAGAGATCCTCGTGGTGCACGACGAGCTCGACGTGGTCCCGGGACAGGTCAAGCTCAAGTTCGGCGGCAGCCATGCAGGCCACAACGGGCTGCGCGACATCCACGCGCAACTGGGCACCGGCGACTACTGGCGGCTGCGCCTGGGCATCGGGCACCCCGGCGTGAAGTCGGAGGTCGTCAACTGGGTGCTCAAGAAGCCGCTCAAGGAACAGCGCGAAGCGATCGAGGACGCCATCACCCGCACGCTGCACGCGATTCCCGCGCTGGTCGCGGGCGAGATGGAAAAGGCGACCCTGGTCATTCACACGAGCAAACCACCCCGGCCCAAACCGCCGCGGAGGGAGCCCGGCGAAGGGGGCACGCCTGCCGCCACCTAGCCGGCCATTGAAGTGCAGGGAGGGAGAGAAATAAAAATGAGCGAGAAGAAAGAGAAGGACGGAAAGACGGTTTCGAAAACCGCGGCCGCTATCTTTTCAATAGCAATCGGCGTCTGTTCCGCAGGTGCTGCCGCCCAAGGGGCGAACACCTGGCGCTGCGGCAACGCCTACTCAGACCAGCCCTGCGAAGGCGGCAAAACGGTCAAGGTGGACGATCGCCGCAGCGACGAGGACCGTCGGGCCGCCGACGCCGGCATCCGCAGCGCCCAAACCCAGGCCGACCGCATGGAGCGCAACCGCCTTTCGCTGGAAAAGGCCGCGTACGACCGGGAGCAGCGCGCCGCGCGGGAGGCAAGAAGCGCGGCCCTGGCGGAGAGGCGGCTCGCCATGGCCGAGCAAAGGGAGCGCGACCGTGCTCGCAAGGAAGCCAATGCACCCCGCAAATCGAGCATGAGCTTCAGCAGCGGCCGGGGCGCCGACGCACCGGAACGCAAGAAAAAGAAGCGGAAGTCGGCCGATTAGGCGCCGGATGAAGCTGCTGCTGCAGCAGCAGTCACCTTGATCGCCGTGAGACGCTGGTACTTCTGCATCAGCGTCTCGCGGCTTTCCACATGCTCGGGGTTCACGGGAATGCAGGCCACAGGGCAGATCTGCACGCACTGCGGCTCATCGAAATGGCCCACGCACTCGGTGCACTTGTGCGGATCGATCTCGTAGAAGGCCTCGCCCATGTAGATCGCATCGTTCGGGCACTCGGGCTCGCAGACATCGCAATTGATGCATTCGTCGGTGATCATGAGGGCCATGGCCTCGATTATCGCGGCTCGGGCCGGGCCGGCAGCCGGTGAATGACAAAGGCCACATTCGCGGCACATTTGTTGCGGGAGTCAGTTATGCTGCGCCCCGCCCCATGAGTCTGTTCCTAGTCAAGCGCCTCGCCACGCTGATCGGCACCCTGATCGGCGCCTCGGTCATCGTCTTCCTCGTGCTCGAGATCCTGCCCGGCAACGCCGCGCAGATGCTCATGGGCCCCGACGCCTCGCCCGAGGCCGTGGCRGCACTCGCCACCAAGCTCGGCCTCGACCAGCCCGCCTGGACGCGCTACTGGCACTGGATCGGCGGCCTGCTCACCGGCAACCTCGGCGACAGCTACGCCTACAGCTCGCCGGTGCTCGACYTSATCCTCGAGCGCCTTGCMYTGACKGTGCCCCTGGCCGTGATGGCCATGGCRCTSACCGTCGTGATCGCGCTGCTRGTGGGCGTGACCGCSGCGGCCCGCCACAACAAGCTCGGCGACGTCGGCCTSATGGGCATGGCCCAGGTCGGCATCGCCATTCCSAACTTCTGGTTCGCCATCCTGCTGATCCTGGTGTTCTCGGTGCAGCTGCAGTGGTTCTCAGCCGGCGGCTTCGARGGWTGGGGCGAAGGCATCTTTGCCGGCATCAARTCGCTGCTGCTGCCTGCGTTGTCGCTGGCGGTGGTGCAGGCGGCGATCCTCGCGCGCATYACGCGCTCGGCAGTGCTGGAAGTGATGCGCGAAGACTTCGTTCGCACRGCCCGCGCCAAGGGCGTGTCGCAGCGCATGGTGCTTTGGACGCACGTGCTGCGCAACGCGATGATTCCCGTCATCACGGTCATGGGCATGCAGTTCTCGGAACTSYTGGCCGGCACCATCGTGGTGGAGAACGTGTTCTATCTTCCCGGCCTGGGCCGGCTGATCTTCCAGGCCATCAGCAACCGCGACCTGRTCGTGGTGCGCAACTGCGTGATGCTGCTGGCGGCCATGGTGGTCATCGTGAACTTCGTGGTCGACGTGCTCTATGCCGTCATCGACCCGCGCATCAAGGCCAGCGACATATGAGTGCCATCAACCCGACCTCCGGCACGCTGCCGGCCGCTACCGGCGTGGCGCTGAAGGCCCCCGGCTTCTGGCACCGCGCGCTTCGCCATCGCAGCTTCTGCATCGGCGGCGTGCTTGCCGCGCTGCTGGTACTGGCGGCGCTGCTCTCTTATGTGTGGACGCCTTACTCGCCCTACGGAATGGACATGGCGAACAAGCTGCAGGCGCCCTCCGGCTCGCACTGGCTGGGCACCGATGCGTTCGGCCGTGACGTGGTCTCGCTGCTGCTCGTCGGCGCGCGCGCATCCATCCTGGTCGGCGTGATCGCGGTCGGCATCGGCCTCGTGGTCGGCACCGCGCTCGGCCTGCTCGCCGCCGCCAAGCGCGGCTGGGTCGAGGAAGCCGTGATGCGGCTGTCCGACTTCACGCTGGCATTTCCCGCGATCCTGTCGGCCATCATGATGACGGCAGTGTTCGGCGCAGGCATCGTGAATGCGATCGTGGCCATCGGCATCTACAACATACCTACCTTCGCACGCATCACGCGGGCCTCGGCCAACGCGATCTGGTCGCGCGAGTACGTCGCCGCCGCACGCGCCTGCGGCAAGGGCAGCTTCGCCATCACCATGCAGCACGTGCTGCCGAACATCTCGGCCGTGCTGATCGTGCAGATCACCATCCGCTTCGCCATCGCCATCCTTGCCGAAGCCGCCCTCTCCTACCTGG
Source organism: Variovorax sp. CAN15 (assembly GCF_030462475.1). Taxonomy (GTDB): domain Bacteria; phylum Pseudomonadota; class Gammaproteobacteria; order Burkholderiales; family Burkholderiaceae_C; genus Variovorax. Next base: position 1,884 of record NZ_JASMRZ010000007.1, on the reverse strand, counting down.
GCCTTGGCACGCAGCCGCCGCAACCCTCGTGGGGCCGCATGCTGAGCGAAGCGCAGACCCTCATGTTCCAGCAGCCGCTGCTGGCCGTCTTCCCCGGCATGGCCATCGCGCTCGCGGTGCTCGGCCTGAACATGCTCGGCGACGGCCTGCGCGATCTGCTCGATCCGCGCCTCGCACGCGCCCGCTAAGCGATATGCCTCTCCTCGAAGTCAACAACCTCCAGATCGGCCTGCAGACCCAACGCGGGCCGGCGCAGGCCGTGCGCGGCATCTCCTTCTCGCTGGAGCGCGGCGAAACGCTGGGCATCGTCGGCGAGTCGGGCTGCGGCAAGTCGATCACCGTGATGTCGCTCATGGGCCTGCTGCCCTCCACCGCCAAGGTTTCGGGCAGCATCAAGCTCGACGGGCAGGAGCTCGTCGGCCTGCCCGAAAAGAAGATGTGCGAGATCCGCGGCAACCGCATCGGCATGATCTTCCAGGAGCCGATGACGGCCCTGAACCCGGTGCACACCATCGCACGCCAGGTCGGCGAGCCGCTGCGGCTGCATCGCGGCCTGACCAAGGAGCAGGCCCGCAAGGAAGCTCTGAACCTGCTCGACCGCGTGGGCATTCCCGATGCGGCGTCGCGCCTCGACGCCTACCCGCACCAGTTCTCCGGCGGCCAGCGCCAGCGCATCGGCATCGCGATGGCGCTCGCCTGCGGGCCCGACCTGCTGATCGCCGACGAGCCGACGACCGCGCTCGACGTGACCATCCAGAAGCAGGTGCTCGACCTGATCCAGAGCCTGGTCAAGGAAATGGGCATGGCGCTGATCCTGATCTCGCACGACCTCGGGGTGATCTCCAACAGCGTCAAGCGCATGCTCGTGATGTACGGCGGCAGCGCGGTGGAAAGCGGCCCGACCGACACGGTCTTCGCCGGCCGCGCGCATCCTTACACGCGCGGCCTTTTCGCGGCGCGCCCGGCCATCGGCGCGGTGCGCGCGGGCCGGCTGCCGACCATCCAGGGCAGCGTGCCCGAGCTGGTCGACATGCCGCGCGGCTGCGCCTTCGCCGGCCGCTGCGCCCATACCATCGACCTGTGCCAGAGCACGCGGCCGCGCGAGACGCTGCTGCCCAACAACCACGTGGTGCGCTGCCTGCGGCTCGGAGAGATCGCCGCATCCACCGCCAGGACCGCCACCGCATGAGCCAGCCCGCTGCCACCGCCCGCCAGCCCCTGCTGGCCGTCAACAACCTCTATCGCCACTACGCGCTGCCTCGCGAGAAGCTCTTCGGCCCGCCGCCCACCGTGAAGGCGCTCAACGGCGTGAGCTTCGAAGTGCAGGCCGGCCAGAGCGTGGGCATCGTCGGCGAATCGGGCTCGGGCAAGTCGACCATCGCCCGGCTCGTGATGGCGCTCGATACGCCGACCTCCGGCACCGTCTCGCTCGAAGGCCGCAACCTGCACGCGCTCTCGAAGGAAGAGCTGCGCGTCGCACGCCGCGACTTCCAGATGGTGTTCCAGGACCCGTACGGCTCGCTCGACCCACGCCAGACAGTGGCGCGCATCGTCGCCGAACCGCTCGAAGCCCTGGCTGCCACCACGAAAAGCGAACAGCGCGAACGCGCCGCCGAAACGCTCGCCGCCGTCGGCCTGCGCACCACCGACATGGACAAGTACCCGCACGAGTTCTCGGGCGGCCAGCGCCAGCGCATCGCCATCGCGCGCGCGCTCATCACGCGCCCCAAGCTCATCGTGGCCGACGAGCCCGTGAGCGCGCTCGACGTCTCGGTGCAGGCCCAGGTGCTCAACCTGATGCAGGACCTGCAGCAGCAGTTCGGCATCAGCTACCTGCTCATCAGTCACGACCTGGCGGTGGTCAACCATCTGTGACCATCTGTG
>NZ_JASMRZ010000069.1 GCF_030462475.1 Variovorax sp. CAN15 | reverse complement strand
ACGGCTTCGGCGAGCTGGCCGACGGCGTCGAGCAGGAACTGTGGGCGACCCTGCTGATGTACAACCTGATCCGTCTGGAAATCACGCGCATCGCCGACGAAGCCAAGCTCGAGCCTTGTCGCATCAGCTTCATCACGGCCTTGCGCTACATCGTCGACGAGTGGCTCTGGAGTTCGAGCAGCACTGCGCCCGGTGCGATCCCCGCCAAGCTGCGCGCCATGCGCCAGAACATCCGCCGCTTCGTCCTTCCACCCCGCCGCAGCGAACGCCGATATCCTCGCGCCGTTCGCATGACCAAGACGCAGTACCTCATCAAGAAAAATGCCGCTCAGAATTAACTGAGCGGCATTGGCCCGAGGGGCCCTTATTTCATTCCAGTTCAAACACCGCAATCGACTCCACGTGCGCCGTGTGCGGAAACATGTTGACCACCCCCGCATACGTGCAGCGATAGCCCGCCTGATGCACCAGCAGCCCCGCATCGCGCGCCAGCGTCGACGGGTTGCAACTCACGTACACGATGCGCTTCGGCGGCGTCCAGCCATCGGTGCGCAGTTCGGGCTGCTGATGCAGATCGGCAATGGCCTTTGCCAGCGCGAACGCACCTTCGCGCGGCGGATCGACCAGCCACTTGTCGGCGCTGGCGTCGGCCACAAGCATGGCCGGCGTCATCTCGAACAGGTTGCGCGCCACGAAGGTCGCGGGCGACAGCGCGCGGCGCGCGGGGGTGGCGGCCTGGTTTCTGTTGAAGTTGTCGGTCGCGCGCGCCACCAGCGTGTCGCTGCCTTCGATGCCCAGCACCTCACGCGCCTTGCTGGCCAACGGCAAGGTGAAGTTGCCCAGACCGCAGAACCAGTCGATCACGCGCTCGTCCGGCTGAACGTCGAGCAGGCGCAGCGCCTTGCCCACCAGCGCCCGGTTGATGTGCGGATTGACCTGCGTGAAATCGGTGGGCTTGAACGGCATCGTGACGCCGAACTCCGGCAGGCGGTACGCCAGCGGCGCGCCGCCCTCTTCCAGCAGCTTCACGGTGTCCGGACCCTTGGGCTGAAGCCACCACTGCACGCCTTCGTTCTTCGCTGCAAAAGCCTGGAGGCGCTCGACGTCGGCGCGCGAAAGCGGCTCGAGGTGGCGCAGCACCAGCGCGATCGTACCGAGCCGCGTGGAGTCGGGCGCATCGCCGCAGGCCAGTTCGATCTGCGGGCAGGTGTCGCGCGCGTCCATCGAGCCGATCAGCTCGCGCAGCGGCATCAGCATCTCGCTGACCTGCTTCGGCAGCACCGGGCAGACCTGCATGTCGGCCAGATAGCGGCTCTTGCGCTCGTGGAATCCGATCAGCACCGTGCCCTTCTTGACCACATGGCGCACCGAGAGGCGCGCGCGATAGCGGTAGTGCCAGGCCGGGCCCTCGAGCGGCCGCAGCAGGTTCTCGGGCTTGACCTTGCCGAGGTGCCAGAGGTTGTCTTCCAGCGCCCGCTGTTTCACCGCCACCTGGGCGGCAGCGTCCAGGTGCTGCATCTTGCAGCCGCCACAGGCGCCCGTATGCAGGCCGAAATGCGGGCAGCCCGGGCGCACCCGCTGCGACGACTCACGGCGGATGGCCGTGACCGTGCCCTGCTCCCAGTTGTTCTTGCGGCGGTGGACGTTGAACTGCACTTCCTCGAAAGGCAGCGCGCCCTCGATGAACACGACCATGCCGTCGGCCTTGTGCGCCACGCCCTGCGCATCGAGGTCGAGGGACTCGACCTTCAGCCATTCTTCACCGGGATTCGTGGGGACTTTCTTTTCTTCGATGGATTCCGTCATCCCCCGATTGTCTCAGCGTGGCCGGAAGCCCCTAGAACAGCGCGTCGCGGCCCACTCCGGAGCGGGCCAGCTGGCGCCGCATCTTGGCCAGCGCCTCGTTCTGGATCTGGCGCACGCGCTCCCGCGTGAGGCCAAGGCGCACGCTCAGCACTTCCAGCGTTTCGGGCTCGCGGTCGTGCAGGCCGTAGCGCCCCTCCAGCACCTCACGTTCGCGTGCGTCGAGGGCGTGCACCCACTGGTCGAGCAGGCGCTCCACCTCCCGCGTGTGCGCCACGTCGGTCGGACTGCCCTGCTCGTCTTCGGATGCCACGGTATCGGCCAGCGTGAAGCCTTCGTCTCCCCTTGAGTCGCCCGCATCCAGCGACCGCGGAGCTTCGGACAGGGCCAGGAGTTCAGCCACGGACTGCACATCGCGCCCGAGCAGCGCCGCGATGTCCTCCACCCGCACGCCGTCCGGGCGTTGCGCCAGGAAATCGGCATCGCCTTCGAGCGTGCGGCGGGCCTTGAGCACCTGCTGCAACTCGCGCACCACGTGCACCGGCAACCGGATCGCGCGGGCCTGCGTCATGACCGCGCGTTCGACCGACTGGCGAATCCACCAGGTCGCATACGTCGAAAAGCGGAAGCCGCGCTCCGGCTCGAACTTGGTGATGGCGTGCATCAGGCCCAGATTGCCCTCCTCGATGAGGTCGGACAGCGGCACGCCCCGCCCCAGATAGCCCTTGGCGATGTTGACCACCAGCCGCAGGTTGTGCTCGATCATCGACTGCCGCGCGGCGAAGTCGCCGGCGCGTGCGGCGCATGCGGTCTCATACTCCTGCGCGGGTGTGAAGAGCTGGGTGCGCCGGACCTGGCGCAGGTAGATGGTCAGAGCATCCGCGCCCTCGCCGCCGACCATGTCACCCGCGGCGCCGTTGGCAGACGCCATGGCATCCACCAGTGGTGGATCTACCGGGTCTGCGTCTTCTCCGGGAGTCTTCTCGCGGCCGCCAGCGAACTTCCGGTCTCCATTGCTGGAAGGCGATCTGCCGCCACTGCCCGCCGACCCGCGCACAGGCAACTGCGTGCGGCGGGGGCGGGAGGCAGCCATGGCATCACCTGCTGGGCAGGTAGCGCGAAGGATCGACGGGCTTGCCCTGGCGGCGGATCTCGAAATGCAGCTTCACGCGATCGGCATCGCTGTTGCCCATTTCGGCGATCTTCTGGCCCTTCTGAACCGACTGGTCTTCCTTCACGAGCAGCGTCTGGTTGTGCGCGTATGCCGTGAGGTAGGTGTTGTTGTGCTTCAGGATGATCAGGTTGCCGTAGCCGCGCAGGCCCGCGCCCGCATAGACCACGCGACCATCGGCGGCGGCAAGCACCGGGTCGCCAGCCTTGCCGGCGATGTCGTAGCCCTTGTTCTTCGCTTCGTCGAACCCTGCGATCAGCGTGCCGCTGGCAGGCCAGATCCAGCCCACGTCTTCATCGCCAGAACCGCCGCTGCCAGGGCTGGCCGGCGAAGCCGTGACCGGAGCCGACGGCTTTGTCGCGCCGCTGGCCGGCGTCGAAGGCACCACCGCGGGCTGCGTAGGCACCGGCTTCGTGACCACACCGTCGGAGGACGTTGCCGGCGCAACCGCGACGGCAGTACCCGAGCCGGTAGGCGGGATCACACGCAGCACCTGGCCGACTTCGATCAGGTCGGGGTTGTCGAGGTTGTTCCAGCGGACGATGTCCTGCCAGCGCTGGCCGGTTTCGGCACCGATGCGGCGGATCGTGTCACCGGGACGCACGGCGTAGTAGCCGGGCTTGCCATAGTTCTCGATGCCGGCAAGCGGCTTGCCGTTGGCGTCGGTGGTGATCGGCGGGCCGCCGGGCACTGCCGCGGCTGGCGCGCGCGTCATGGTGCCGCGGTCTTCGACTGGTGCCGGCCCGCGAGGTGTGGAACAGCCTGCGATCACCAGCACAAAGGCCAACGTGACGCCAGCGAACCAACTCCGATTGCCAAAACCCTGCATTTGTTATTCCTTCAAGCGATTCCGGATTTTAGGGGGACAAAGTGAACAGCCTCAAGAACGAGGCGCTCCAGTCCACGGGGCGTCTTGTCGATGACGACAAGGGCCTGCCCACCCTTTGCGGAGTGAGTCGGCGCCACGATGCGGCCACCCACGGCAAGCTGTTCGAGCCATGCCTCGGGCACTGCCTCGCCGCCCGCCGCGGCGATGATGCCGGCATAGGGCGCGCCCTTGGCATAGCCGATCATCCCGTCGCCCAGTATGAGGTGGACGGTCGCGAGCCGGAAGTGCCTCAGATTGGCACGTGCCCGCTCATGCAGCCCACGCAGGCGCTCGATGCTGTAGACCTCGGTCGCCACATGGTTCAGCACGGCGGCCTGGTAGCCGCAGCCCGTGCCGATCTCGAGCACCCTGCCCAGCTTGCCATCGGGCTTCCCGGCAAGCGCGGGCGCGCCCATCAGCAGTTCGATCATGCGCGCCACCACGTTGGGCTTGGAGATGGTCTGTCCCAGCCCGATCGGCAGGCTGGTGTCTTCGTAGGCCTGATTGACCAGCGCACTGTCGACAAAGCGATGGCGCTCCACGGCGCCCATTGCGCGCAGCACGCGCGCATCGGAAATGCCCTGTGCCGCGAGCTTCTGCACCATGCGCGCACGCACGGCATCGGACGCCATCGACGGCGTCGAGGGCACCACCGGCCTGACCGGCGCGGCAGGCATACGCCCGCGCGTAGCCGCCGAAGCGGTAGGTGTCAGGCGCACGGGGAAACTGGGCCGCTGCGTGGCCATGTCAGTTGCCGAGACGGGCCACCGTCTCGCGCCATTGGCCAAGGTTGGCGTGATCGGTCAGGTCGATCTGCAGCGGCGTCAGCGCGATGTGGCCGGCCGCGGTGGCGTGGAAGTCGGTGCCTTCGCCGCTGTCCTTGGCGCCGCCGGCACCGGCGATCCAGTACATGGTCTCGCCGCGCGGGCTGTCCTGCGTGATCACCTTCTCCGCCGCATGGCGCCGGCCGAGGCGGCAGACCTTGACGGGCTTCAACTCGTCGAAAGGCAGGTTCGGCACGTTCACGTTGAGCAGGAAGGCGCCGGCTTCGTGCATGCGCTCGCGCTCGATCTGTTGCACAAGGCGCCGCGCCACCTGTGCCGCCGCGTCCACGTGGGCCCAGCCCTTTTCGATCTGCGAGAAGGCAATGGCGGGGATGCCGAACAGATAGGCTTCCATTGCCGCGCCGACGGTGCCTGAATAGATGGTGTCGTCGCCCATGTTGGCACCGTTGTTGATGCCTGAAACCACCAGGTCGGGCCGGTAGTCGAGCAGGCCCTTGAGCGCGATGTGCACGCAGTCGGCCGGGGTGCCGGTCACGTAGCGGAAGCCGTTGTGCGCCTCGCGCACGTACAGCGGCGCCGCCAGTGTCAGCGCGTTCGACTTGGCGCTGTTGTTGTGCTCGGGTGCGACCACTTCGACTTCGGCGATGTCCTTGAGCGCGTCGTGCAGAGCGACGATGCCCGGCGCCTGGAAGCCGTCGTCATTGGAAATAAGTATCTTCATGGTGCTTCTGGATGCACCGGATTGTAGGCTTCGGGTGCGTCGCAGCAGGGACAAGCCCGCCCCGCCGCGGCCCCTATCATGCCCGCAGTCATTGCCCCAACATTACCTGTCTGAAGGAGACCCCTGGCATGCACGCATGGCTTTGCGAAAACCCCGTCGGCGTCGACGCGCTGACCTGGAAGGAACTGCCCACCCCCACCCCGGGCCCGGGCCAGGTGCTCATCGAGATCAAGGCGGCGAGCCTGAATTTTCCCGACCTGCTGATCGTGCAGAACAAGTACCAGATGAAGCCGCCGCTGCCCTTCGTTCCGGGCTCGGAGTACGCAGGCGTCATCCAGGCGGTGGGCGAAGGCGTCACGCACCTGAAGGTCGGGCAGAACGTGGCGTGCCTCTCCGGCACTGGCGGCTTCGCCACCCATGCGCTGGCGCCTGCGGCGCTGTGCATGCCTCTGCCCGACGGCTTCAGCCATGTCGACGCGGCCGCGTTCATCATGATCTACGCCACCTCCTGGCACGCGCTGATGGACCGGGCCCAACTGAAGGCCGGCGAAACCGTGCTGGTGCTCGGCGCCGCTGGCGGAGTGGGCACCGCGGCCATCCAGATAGCGAAGGCGGCCGGCGCCAAGGTGATCGCAGCGGCTTCCACCGACGAGAAGTGCGAGCTCTGCCGCTCCATCGGTGCCGATGCGACGATCAACTACACGACGCATGCGCTGCCCAACGGTTTCCGCGACGCCATCAAGGCCGCGACCGACGGCAAAGGACCGGATGTCATTTACGACCCAGTCGGCGGCGATTTTGCGGAGCCGGCCTTTCGCTCCATCGGATGGCGCGGCCGTTATTTGGTCGTCGGCTTTGCATCGGGGCCGATTCCATCGCTGCCATTGAATCTGACGCTGCTGAAAGGCGCCTCGCTCGTCGGCGTGTTCTGGGGCGATTTCGCCAAGCGCGAGCCCAAGGCCAATGCACAGATGATGGCCGAATTGGCGCAGTGGTACGGCCAGGGCAAGATCAAGCCGGTGATCGACAGCACGATGCCGATGGCGGAATTGAAGGCCGCCTACGCCCACATGGGTTCGCGCGGCGTCAAAGGGAAACTGGTGATGGTGAACTGAGCGCGAAGCTCTTCAACACCCAATAAAAAAGCCCGCTCATGCGGGCTTTTTTATTGGGCACTTGCCCAGCGAAAACAAGGGCACTTACTTGATTTCGTAATCGGAAAGAGACTTGCCTGCTGCCAATGCCTCGGTCACCCAGCGCGGCTTGCGGCCGCGGCCTCCAGACCAGGTTTCGCCGGTCGGACTGCGATATTTGGCGGCAGCCTTGGCAGGAGCGGCACTTGCGCTTCGCTTGGCGGCATTTGCACGGCCGGTCAGTTTCAGGTCAGAAGCCGTCAAACCGTATTCGGCGATCTTCCGGCGCAACTCTTCGATCACGCCTGAGCGTTCCTGGTTGCGCAGGTCTTCGGCCTGCTTGCGCAATTGCGCAATCTGCTCGTCATGCTTCTTGATCTGGGAATTGATATCGGCAAGGGTCGAAGCCATTCTTGGACTCCAGAAATTGAAAACGGGGCGATTTTAATTCAGTTTACATTTGGCACAAGAGCCTTGCTGGTCGAAAAAATCGTGCCGCATTGCATTAGTGCAACAACCCGCAACGTAAAGCGACGGCTACGAAGCGGGTTATAGGTGGGCAACAGGGGGAAAAGAGGACTTCGGTTCGGGCGCGAGGCCGCATAGATGCGGCGGCCGAAAAAGACAACGCCGGGACAAACCCGGCGTTTTTGTTCCTTTGAATGTGCTATTGCGCAATAGCACAAAGGAGATATTTTGGGGTGGCTGATGGGACTCGAACCCACGACGACCAGAATCACAATCTGGGACTCTACCAGCTGAGCTACAGCCACCGCAGAGCCTACGATTGTAGCGTTAAAAATCGCGATTTCGACGGCACCAGTCCACAAAGAGGCTCGAAAGCCACATTTCACACTGCCATCGCCGATCCGCCCTGAGGCTCTACGTTCGGAATCTTTATCGCGCCATCGGATCTTTCGTAAGTGCCGACCAGTAGGCCGCTGGCGATGGCATGTTCGCGCAGGACGTCGACGACTTCGTCTCTTCCGGGGGTTTCCGAAAAAGCAGTGTTGAGTCCAAGCGCAAAAAGCTGGAACGCGTACCGGTGAACACCATGTCCCGGCGGAGGATCGGGCGGTAGCCAGAGCGTCTGCAAAGCCGAATTGCGCCCGACATGCAGCCCCGGCGCACCTTCATTGTCCTGGCTGGGAATGGCTCCTTCGACCAGCGTCCCATTCTCTGGCTCCAACTCCACCACGATGGCATGCACCAGCGGGTTCGGCGTGGGCGAATCGGCGTCCTCCACGATCAGCAGCAGCGATGCCGTCCCCGCTGGCAAGCCTCTCCATTGAAGCGGCGGCGAAACACCTTCGCCGTCGGCGGTATGACGCGCTGGCAAGGGCGCATGGTCGGCGAAGGCCGTGCTGGCCAACTCGACCGAGCCCATCCCTTCGCGCATGCCAAGGGTGTTGAAGACGATGTTGTCCAAGCCTGCACGCACGCCCTGCAATGCCTGGCCGATGACTTCCGGCAGTTTTTCCAGCATGCAACTGGTGTAGCCGCCCCACCGATGTCGAACCTGTAGGACGCAGCGCAGCAGTTGTGTCGCGAAGTCGGGTACAAATTCTCGAGTGCGCCGGTCGACACGCGGCGCCACCGTCAGCACGCGCATCGCTCCGCTATCATGCTTGCGGCCCGCGCGAACGAGCATGGCGCAGTGCCAGCGCCCCCCACTTCACCACACCAAAGGAATATCTTCATGAGCATCGTCTGGACTATCCTGATCGGGTTCGTCGTGGGTCTCGTGGCACGGGCAGTCAAGCCGGGCGACGACTCCGCCGGCTTCATCGTCACGACCATCATCGGCATCGCCGGCTCGCTGATCGTCACGTACGTCGGCCAGTCGCTGGGCTGGTACACCGCCGGACAGGGTGCCGGCTTCATCGCCTCGGTGCTCGGTGCGATCGTGCTGCTCTTCATCTACGGCATGATCAAGCGCAAGAGCTGACCGGACGGCGCAAGAAATAGCAATAGGGAGAATGGGCCGTGCCGCCTCGCGCGCACGGCCTTGCGGCGATGCCCCGCAAAGCACGCGCCAAACATCATGTGTATGTGGTCGAGTTGGACGACCGTGTATGGAACAACGCCCGCTTCAGGCGCGCCAATCCCGACTACCAGCTCGGCAAGCCCTTCGTCTACGTCGGCATGACCGGCCTGGACCCCGACATCCGTTTCGACAAGCACAAGGCCGGCATCCAGGCCAACAGCTTCGTGCAGGAATTCGGCCTACGCCTGCTGCCCGCACTCTACGAGCGCTACAACCCCATGACCTATGAGGACGCGCGCCTGATGGAAGTCGACCTCGGCATCGCGTTGCGCAAGGCGGGCTACGGCGTCTGGCAGGCCTGACGCCCGATCGGCTCGTCAGGAGTAGGTGACCCAGTCCTCATAGGCCGGGCCGTCCAGATGCGGCAGCGTGTTGTAGGTCACCAGCATATGCCGCTTCGGCGTGAAGGCAAACTCCGTCACCGAGGTGTTGCGTATGCGCAGGTTGAGCTCGATCGTCGTCTCTGCGCTCGTGCCCAGCACATGGCCCACGGCCGTACTGATCGGCCCTCCGCTCGACACCACCAGCACCTTCGCGCCATGGTGCCGGTCGCGCACGTGGTCGAGGGCCGTCGTCACGCCGGCCAGAAAGTCGACATAGCTGGGCATGCCCACCGGCGCGGTCCTGCCCTGCATCCAGGCGCTCAAGCCTTCGCGCAGGAGCCGGAAATGATGTCGGTACATCTCGGGCGTGTCGGGCTTCTGCAGCTTGCCTTCGTGGATGGTGGCGATGACCGCCTCGCTGTCGTACTCGTTGAGGCCCGGCCACGGCAGCACATCATCGCGCTCCAGACCGAGCCCCCTGGCGATGCCCTCCCAGGTCTGGCGATGGCGCTTCAACGTGCCGGTGATGACGGCATCGAACCGCATGCCGCGCTCACGCCAGTATTCACCGAGGCGAACGGCCTGCCGATGCCCGAGTTCGCTCAGATTGTCATAGTCGGCAGAACCGAAGCTGGCCTGCCCGTGGCGCACGAGATAAAGGGTTCCCATGCGCGGAATTCTGGCAAGAAGCGAAGGCGCCGGTTGTCCCTCGTGCGACCTGTTCGCGCGGCAACGAAAAAGGCCCGAGCCATCGGCTCGGGCCTTGCCCGCTTGCTTGCTCGCAGCGGAGCGTCCGTCAGCGGCCTGCCGCAGGCGGCAGCGTATCAGCCGGCTTCGGCACCAGGATCTCTGCCTTGAAACGGTCCTTCAGCAGGTTGTAGTAGGCGGCATCTTCGGCTGCGGCGATCGATTGGCCAACCTGCATCTGCTCCTGCTTCGCAAGCTCCGCCGGCGGCGGCGTGCGCGGAACCACCTTGGTCACGCGCACCACCGTGTAGCCCTGCGCGCCCAGGTCCACGCCCACGAGCACAGGCAGCTTGGAGGCGTCGGCACGCAGCGCGGCGTCGATGACCGGCAGCGGCTGCGATTGCGCATCACGGCGCGACACCGTCACGGGCGCACCGAAGGTGGCGCCATCAGCCTTCGTGGTCCACGCGGCGAGCTTCGCTTCGCCTTCGGCCTTGGCCAGCACGGCGGCGCGCTCGGCGACCAGTTGTGCGCGGATCTTGTCCTTCACATCGGCCAGCGGCACCGGATGCGCCGCGGTGTACTTCGTCACGCGGCCCGATGCGAGTTGACTGGGACCGACTTCGATCACTTCAGTGTTCTGCTTGCGCTCGAGCGAGTCGGCTGTGAACAGCGCACTCAGGAAGTTGCGATTCGCCAGCGGGCCGGTGGCGCCCGGCGCGGGCGTGCGCGTCACGTTGTCGGCGGTCCGGACCGTGAGCTTCAGCTTCTCGGCCGCCGGCTTGAGGCTGTCGGGCGTCTGGTAGACCGCGTCGGTGAAGGTCTCCGCGGCCTTCGCGAATTCCTGCGTGGCCTGCTGCGAGCGCATGTCGTTCTCGATGGTCGCGCGCACCTGCTCGAAGGGCGGCACTTGGGCAGGCTTGATGTCATTGAGTTGGACGATATGAAAACCGAATTCGGTTTCTATCAGGTCACTGATCTCGCCCTTCTTGAGCGCAAACACCTTGTCGTCCAACGGCTTGGCCACGAGACTGCCCTTTGGTCCCATATCGAATTGACCACCACTCTTGGCCGTCAAATCATCATCTGAGCTTTTGCGCGCCACGTCGGCAAAGGTGTTCGGTGCTTTCTTCACCTCGGCCAGCAACTGCTCCGCCTTGGCTTTGGCCTTCTCGCGATCAGCAGCAGACATGCTGGCCGGCGCAGCGACCAAAATATGGCTCGCGCGACGCTCTTCCTTCGTGCCGAAGCGCGAGGCGTTCTGCTCATAGTAGGTCTTGAGATCGGCTTCGTTCACGACGACGTTCTTCTTGGCCGCGTCGAGGTCGAGCACCAGGTATTCGATGTTGGCCTGCTCGGGTGCCTGGAACTGCGCCGTGTGGTCCTTGTAGTAGGTCTCGATATCGGCATCGCTCACCGTCACCTTCGAGGCGAAGGCGTCGGGGGTGAAGCGGGCGACCTGGATCTCGCGGGTGTCGTAGAAGGCGTTGATGGTGGTCGCGGCCAATGCGGGCGGCGTGAAGGCTGTGCCGGAGATGCCCAGCAGCACCTGCTGCGTCGCCATGTCGGCGCGCACGGAAGCTTCGTACTGCTCGGGCGTGCGGCCGGTCACGCGCTGGAAGGTCTCGCGGTCGAACTTGCCATCGGGCGTCCGGAAGGTGGCAAGGCCCGGGTCCTGCGCGAAGATGCGCGAGAGGCGGTCTTCGGACACAGTCATGTTGGCCTTGGCGGCCGCTGCGGCCAGCACACGGTCGCGCACCATGCGCTCGAGCGTGGCGTAGCGCAAGGCATCGGACTCGAGCAGTGTCGGATCGACGTTGGGCGACTGCTGGCGGATGCGATCCGTCTCGACGCGGTGCTGCTGATCCCACTCGGGCTTGGTGATGTCGTGCCCTTCGATGCGCGCAACCTTCTCGTCGCGGCCGAAGCCCTGATAGCGCTCGACGCCGAACAACACGAACGACGGGATGATCAGCAAGAACAAGATGATCATCACGATCTTGTTGTACTTGCGGAAGGTATCAAACATGCTTGGACACTCTTTTCGACAGCAGTCGGACGGCAATAAAAAAGGCGAACTTGTGGTTCGCCTTTGCATCGGTGGTGGTGGGTGCTGAGGGGCTCGAACCCCCGACCTACGCCTTGTAAGGGCGCCGCTCTACCAACTGAGCTAAGCACCCCACCGGAAATACTCTCCGAGTCTAACGCCTCAGTTCAGCGCGTCTTTCAGCGCCTTGCCGGGACGGAACTTCGGGATCTTGGCAGCCTTGATTTTAATCGCGTCGCCGGTGCGGGGATTTCGGCCGGTGCGGGCCGCGCGTTTGCCTACTGCGAAAGTGCCGAAACCGACGAGCGAAACGGAACCGCCCTTCTTGAGCGTGGTACGAATGGCGCCGATGGTGGATTCGAGCGCGCGGGTCGCTGCGGCTTTGGAAATGTCGGCGTTCTTTGCGATGTGCTCAATCAGTTCGGTCTTGTTCACAAGGGCCCCTTGTAGAAGAAAAAAGTTGGTCGGCTTCCGTCAGCTGCGACCTGGCCGCAAACGGTGCGACACAAGAACCTGGCAGGCCTGACGCCTCGGCAGCGCGCTGCCAGCGAGGATTACAACCACTGGTCTGCAGGGTGTCAATAAGACGCGAGGCCATGCCGAGCAGCGGAGCGCGCGATTTTAGGGGCGTTTCGTGAAGTCCTTTTTCAAAGGCTCTCAAAGGGCATCGGCGATGGCCTTGCCCAGGTCGGAGGTGCTGGCCGTGCCGCCGATGTCCGGGGTGCGCGGTGCTCCGCTTTGGGGCGCGAGCACCTTCTCGATGGTCGACAGGATGGCGTCGTGCGCCTGCTTGTGGCCCAGGAACTCCAGCATCATCGCGCCGCACCAGATCTGCCCGATCGGGTTGGCGATGCCCTTGCCGGCGATGTCCGGCGCAGAGCCGTGAACCGGTTCGAACAGCGACGGCGCAGTGTGGTCGGGATTGAGGTTGGCGCTCGGCGCGATGCCGATGGTGCCGGTGCAGGCCGGCCCGAGGTCGGACAGGATGTCGCCGAACAGGTTGCTCGCCACCACCACGTCGAAGAAGTCGGGCCGTTGCACGAAGTGCGCGGTGAGGATGTCGATGTGGAACTTGTCGAGCTTGACGCCAGGGTAGCTCTTGCCCATCTCGGCCACGCGCTCGTCCCAGTAGGGCATGGTGATCGAGATGCCGTTCGACTTGGTGGCGCTGGTCAGGTGCTTCTTCGGCCGCGACTGCGCGAGCTCGAACGCGAACTTCAGCACCCGGTCGACGCCCACGCGCGACATCACCGTTTCCTGCACCACGATCTCGCGCGGCGTGCCCTGGTACATGCGCCCGCCGATGCTGGAGTATTCGCCCTCGGTGTTCTCGCGCACGATGTACATGTCGATCTCGCCGGGCTCGCGGGGCGTGCCGTCGCGGCGCACCACCGGCGCGATGATGCCGGGCATCAGGCGCGCGGGACGCAGGTTGATGTACTGGTCGAATTCGCGGCGGAACATCAGCAGCGAGCCCCAGAGCGACACGTGGTCAGGAATCTTCTCGGGCCAGCCGACCGCGCCGAAGAAGATGGCGTCGTGCCCGCCGATCTGGTCCTTCCAGTCGTCGGGCAGCATCTGGCCGTGCTTCTCGTAGTAGTCCCAGCTCGAGAAGTCGAAGTGTTCGAACTTCAGGTCGATGCCGAATTTGCGCGCCGCGGCATCGAGCACACGCAGCCCCTCGGGCATGGTCTCCTTGCCGATGCCATCTCCGGCGATGACTGCGATTCTGTGGGTGCTCATGAAATGTCTCCTGCGTGTGCGTGTTGCGAAGATGGAAGAAGAGGAAAGAAGGCCAGGGCCTCGGCGAGCAGTTCGTCCGGGGCCTCCTCGGGAACATAGTGACCGCAAGGCAGCGCGCGGCCCGACAGGTCGCAGGCGCGCTCGCGCCACAGCCCCAGCACGTCGAAGGCCTTGCCGACCGCGCCGTGCTCTCCCCACAGCACGCGCAACGGCTGCTTCAACTGCAGGCCGGCGGCGATGTCTGCGCGGTCGTGCACGAGGTCGATGGTGGCGGAGGCCCGGTAGTCCTCGCAGATGGATTCGGCGGTGCCCGGGATGGCGGCGCAACGCTCGTACTCGGCCAGCACCCCCGGGGCGAAGGGCGCGAGGCCGGCGTGCCGTCCGCCCATCACGCCGCGCACGTAGCGCACGGGGTCGGAAGCGATCAGCGCCTCGGGCAGCGGCGGCGGCTGGATCAGGAAGAACCAGTGCCAGTAGGCCTTGGCAAAGGCCTCGGAGGTCTGCTCGTACATCGCGAGCGTGGGTGCGATGTCGAGCAGCAGCATGCGCTCGACCGCCTCGGGATGGTCCATCGCAAGCCGATGCGCGACGCGCGCACCGCGGTCGTGCGCCAGGATGCCGAAGCGCTCGAAGCCGTGGTGCTGCATCGCGGCGAGCGCGTCGAGCGCCATCTCGCGCTTGCTGTAGACCGCATGCTCGGCATCCGCCGCCGGCCGGCCCGAATCGCCATWGCCGCGCAGGTCGACCGCCACCAGCGTGAATCGCTCCGCCAGCGCCGGTGCCACGCGGTGCCAGATCGCATGCGTCTGCGGATGGCCATGAAGCAGCAGCAAGGGAGCCCCCTGCCCGCCGATGCGCCCGTGAATGCGCACGCCGTTGCGCTCGATGTCGAAGGTGGGGAAGGAAAGAAAGGAAGAGGCCGTCACGGCGACGATTGTGCGTTGCGCCCTGCCAGCCATCAAGCAACAATCGGCCAATTCATACTTTCCGATCTGGCATGAATCAACCATCGATGGAAAGAAGCGACCTGGCACTTGTTCTGGCGATTCGCGACCAGGGCAGCCTCGCGGGCGCGGCGGCCACGCTCGACGTGGTGCCGTCCGTCGTCACCAAGCGGCTGGGCGCGTTGGAGGCGCGCCTGGGCCAGCGGCTGTTCGACCGCACCACCCGGCGCCTCAGCGCCACGGCCGAAGGCGAAGCGGTCTGCGTGCATGCGCGGGCGCTGCTCGACGGCTTCGCCGCGCTGGAAAGCGAACTCGGCGAGCGACAGAACGAGCTGACCGGCACCGTCCGCCTCGCCGCCACCTTCGGCTTCGGCCGGCTCTGGCTCGGGCCGGCGCTGGCCGCCTTCCAGGCCCGGCATCCCGCGCTGCGGATCGAACTGGTGCTCACCGAACAACTGCCCGACCTCGGTGCCGAGGGCTATGACGGCGCGGTCTGGCTCTGGGCCGTGCAGCAGCGCCACGCGGCCGACTGGGTCTCGCGGCGCATCGCGCGCAACCAGCGTGTGCTGGCCGCCTCGCCCGATTACCTGAAGCGCCGGGGCACGCCGGCCACCATCGAGGCGCTGTCCTCGCACGACTGCCTGGTCGCGCGCGAGAACGGCGATGCCGCCGGCCAGCGCCAGCACGCAGTCTGGACGCTGCGCCACGCGCGCGACGGCAGCACGGCGCGCGTGCGCGTGCAGGGGCCGCTAGCCAGCAATTCGGGCGAGATGGTGCGCGACTGGTGCATGGCCGGGCACGGCATCATGCTGCGCAGCCTGTGGGACATCGCAACCCAGCTCGCGAGCGGCGATCTCGTGCGCCTGCTGCCGCAGTACGCGATGGCGGAAGCCGACATCCACTGGATCGCACCCTGGCGGCCGAAGACGCCGCGCCGAGTGCGCCTGCTGGTCGACCACCTCGTCGAGCAGTTCCGCAGCGAGCCCTGGAAGCCAGGGAAGGCCGGACCGCGCCAGATATAGGAAGGCGGCTCAGCGGCCGCCGCTGCGCACCACGAGGCTCACGCCCACCGCCGTGAGCCCGATGCCCAGCACCGTCACCAGCGTGATCGGCTCGGAGAACAGCAGCCACGCCATCACCGCCGTGCAGGGCGGCACCAGATAGAGCAGGCTGGTGACGGCGGTGGCCGTGCCGCGCTGGATCAGCATGTAGAGCAACGAGCTGCCGCCCAGCGACAGCGCCAGCACCGACCAGGCCATCGCGCCGCCGGAATGCAGGTTCCACTGGATGCTGTCCGTCTCCAGCGCCGCGAACGGCAGGGTGACGAGCACGGCAGCCACCATCTGCACGGCGCTCGCGCTGCGCACGTCGCAGGGCGCGACGAAGCGCTTCTGGTACAGCGTGCCCGCGGTGATCGAGACCAGCGCCATCAGAGCGAGCGCCATCGTCTCCACGCTGACCTCGCCGCCCTGCCCCAGCTTGCGCAGCACCACCAGCACCAGGCCCGCGAAACCCAGCCCCAGTCCGATCCACTGGCGCCCCGTGATGCGCCCGCCGGTGAAGGAAAGCCACACGGCCGTCAGCACCGGCTGGATGCCGACCAGCAGCGCCACCAACCCCGCGCCCATGCCTTCGCGCACAGCGGCCCAGACGCCGCCCAGGTAGCCCGCCTGCATCAGGATGCCGGTGACGGCCAGATGCCCCCATTGGGCCCGCTGCTTCGGCCACTCGACCCGCGCCAGCGCGACCCACGCGGCGAAGCAGGCCAGCGACAAGGCGAAGCGCACGGCGAGGAACTTGAGGGGTGGCGCATACAGCATGCCGTAGCGCGCGACGATGAAGCCCGTGCTCCAGATCAGCACGAAGACCGCGGGCATCGCCCGCAGCCAGCCCGCGCCGCGGGCCGGGGTTGCCGGTGTCATTTGATTATTTGGTTCGGGCCCGGATTTCCGGAATGGCCTTCTGCAGGTAGTACACCATCGACCAGATAGTGAGCACGGCGGAGATCCAGATCAGCCACTGGCCCCAGACGCCGGTGTCGATCACCTTGAACAGGCGCCCGTCATAGAGCAGAAAGGGAATGGCGATCATCTGCACGGTCGTCTTGACCTTGCCGATCATGTGCACCGCCACGCTCTTGCTGGCGCCGATCTGCGCCATCCACTCGCGCAGTGCCGAAATGGCGATCTCGCGGCCGATGATGATGAGCGCCACGAACACGTCGGCCCGGTTCAGGTGCACCAGCACCAGCAGCGACGCGCAGACCAGGAACTTGTCGGCCACCGGATCGAGAAAGGCCCCGAAGGCCGAGGTCTGGTTGAGCCGGCGCGCCAGGAAGCCGTCGAGCCAGTCGGTCGCGGCGAAGACGATGAACATGACCGTGGCGATCAGGTTGCGCATCGGCTCGGCCATCGGGAGGTAAAACACACCGACGATCAAAGGGATCGCGACGATGCGCGTCCAGGTCATGATGGTCGGCAGGGTCCAGAACATCGCTTGATTGTGTCATGGCCGCGCCGCCCCCTCGCGAGGGTCAGGCGCTCAATGCAACGCCTTGTAGATTTCTTCCGCCAGGTCGGAGGCGATGCCCTCGACCGAGGCGATGTCTTCCACGCTCGCCGCCGCCACGCCCCGGATGCCGCCGAATCGCTGCAGCAAGCGCGCCCGCCGCTTCGGCCCGATGCCCGGGATGTCCTCGAGCTGGCTCCCGCCCACCCGCACCTTGGCGCGCTTGGCCCGCATGCCGGTGATGGCGAAGCGGTGCGCCTCGTCGCGGATCTGCGCCACCAGCATCAGCGCGGCCGAGTCCTTGCCGAGGTAGACCTTCTCGCGGCCGTCGGCGAACACCAGTTCCTCGAGACCGACCTTGCGGCCCTCGCCCTTCTCGACCCCGACGATCAACGAGAGTGGCAGGCCCAGCTCGCCGAATACCTCACGAGCCATCGAGACCTGCCCCTTGCCGCCGTCGACCAGCACCAGGTCGGGCATACGGGCGGTGCGCGGCTTGGGCGGCGCCTCGCTGCCGTCGCTTTCGGCATCGCCCGGCGGCAGGGCGTCGGTCTCGGCGGCCATCGCCTCGGCCAGCTTGCCGTATCGGCGATGCAGCACCTGGCGCATGGCGGCGTAGTCGTCGCCGGGCGTGATGCCCTCGATGTTGTAGCGACGGTATTCCTTGTTCTGCATGGCGTGGTGCTCGAAAACTACGCAGGAGGCCTGCGTCGCCTCGCCCGCGGTGTGCGAGATGTCGAAGCATTCGACGCGGAAGTTGTCGAGGTCGTCCGACGCCAGCTCCAGCGCATCGGCCAGCGCGCGGGTGCGCGCCTGCTGCGATCCCTCTTCAGCCAGCAGTCGGGCCAGCTGCAGCTTGGCGTTGGTCTCGGCCATCTCCAGCCAGTGGCGGCGCTGCTCGCGCGGCTGGAACACCGCCGTCACGCGCGCGCCGGCCTGCTGCGAGATGGCTTCGATCAGCTCGCGGCTCACCTGCTCGCTCAGCACCAGCGTGGCGGGCACGGGCACGTCGATGTAGTGCTGAGCGATGAAGGCCTCGAGCACCTGCACCTCGACCGAGACGGCCGCGGCGAGCGGCAGGCCTTCTTCGTCGTCGAGTTCGCCATGATGAATCTGCGCCGCGTCTTCCACATGCACCGGGAAGTACGGCCGGTCGCCCAGGTGCCGGCCGCCGCGCACCATTGCCAGGTTCACGCAGGCCTTGCCGCCCTGCACCTTCACGGCCAGGATGTCCACGTCCTTGTCGGACGCGATCTCGATGGACTGCTGGTGCAGCACGCGCGAGATCGCCGACATCTGGTTGCGCAGATCGGCCGCCTGCTCGAATTCGAGCTTCTCGGCATGCGCCGTCATGCGCTGCTCGAGCTTGGAGAGCACGAGCTGCGTGTCGCCCATCAGGAAGGCCTCGGCGCTGGCCACGTCCTGCGCATAGGCCTCGGGCCCGATGTGGCCCACGCAGGGGCCGCTGCAGCGCTTGATCTGGTAGAGCAGGCAGGGCCGCGTGCGGTTGGCGTACACCGTGTCCTCGCAGGTGCGCAGGCGGAAGACCTTCTGCAGCAGCTGGATCGACTCCTTCACCGCCCATGCGCTGGGGTACGGCCCGAAGTAGCGGTGCTTCTTGTCGACCGCGCCGCGGTAGTAGGCCAGCCGCGGAAACTGGTGCGAGGCGATCTTGAGATAGGGATAGCTCTTGTCGTCGCGAAACAGGATGTTGTAGCGGGGCTTGAGCGTCTTGATGAGATTGTTCTCGAGCAGCAGCGCCTCGGCCTCGGAGCGCACCACCGTGGTCTCCATGCGCACGATCTTCGAGATCATGTGCCCGATGCGGGTGCCGCCGTGGTTCTTCTGGAAGTAGTTGGCGACCCGCTTCTTCAGGTTGCGCGCCTTGCCCACGTAGAGCACCGCCCCGGCCGCGTCGAAATAGCGGTACACGCCGGGCAGTTGCGGCAGTGCCGCGACTTCGCTGAGCAGTTGTTCGGAATGCACGTCTGACATGGCGGCTATTGTGGCGCGCGGCATGCGGGCCCGGCGGGCGCCTGCGCGCAAACCCTTGCTCCCGCGCCGCGCCCTTCAACCTTCAATGGAGCGGGCGCGGGCTGCGCCCTACTTCGCAAGCTCGCTGACCAGCCGATACAGGAACTCACGCCCGTCGTACAGCCGCTGGATCTCGATGCGCTCGTCCAGCCCGTGCGATCGCGCGTCGGAGGGCTCGACGAACAGGCCGCTCACGCCGTACATCGGGATGCCGGCATTGCGCATGAAGCGGCTGTCGGTGGCGCCGGTGCTCATGGCGGGGATGACAGGCACGCCGGGCCACATCTGCTGCGTGATCGACTCCACCGTCTTCACCAGATCGCCGTTCAGCGGCGAGGCCGGGCTGCGCAGCGGCTTGCCCATGTTGCGCACCACGATCTTGTCGTTGCCCACGACCTGGGTCAGCTGGCGCTCGACCTCGTCCGGATCGTCGTGGGGCAGGATGCGGCAGTTGACCGTGGCCTTGGCCGACTGCGGCAGCGCGTTCTCGGCGTGGCCGGCCTGCACCATCGTCACCACGCAGGTGGTGCGGAACTGGGCGTTGTATGCAGGGTTGGCCGACATGCGCTCGATCACCGACGCATCGGGGTTGCCGCTGCCCACCGCGCGCATGTCCTCGGCGAGCTGTCCAGTCGCGAAGGGCGCGCTGCGCGCGAAGTAGGTCTTGGTGACGTCCGCGAGCCTCACCGGGAAGCTGTAGTTGCCCAACCGCTCCAGCGCCGCCGAGAGCGCGTAGATGGGGTTGGTCCTGGTCGGCACCGAGCTGTGGCCGSCCACGTCGCGCGCCTCCAGCATGTAGGTGGTGTACATCTTCTCGGCCACCTGCATGCGGTGCAGGTTCGGCTTGCCGCCGCGCAGCTCGCCGCCGCCGCCTTCGTTGATGCCGAACTCGGCCTGCAGCAGCTCGGGCTTGTTGTTGATGAGCCAGAAGGCGCCGTTGCTCAACGCGTCGCCGCGCTCCTCGTCGGCGGTGAGCGCGAGGATGACGTCGCGCCTCGGCTTGAAGCCCTCCTGCTTCAGCTGCCCCACCACCGAGACCAGTGCCGCGGCCATGGCCTTGTCGTCGATGGCGCCGCGCGCGGTGAAGTAGCCGCCGGTTTCCTGCAGCTTGAAGGGATCGGTCTTCCAGTCCTCGCGCCGCGCCTCGACCACGTCGATGTGGGCAAGCAGGAGCAGCGGCTTCTTGCTGCCGTCGCCCTTGAAGCGCAGCACGAGGTTGCCCTTCTTCGGGAAGGGCTCGAAGATCTGGATGTCGCCGGGGGCGAAGCCCGCCTCGATCAGACGCTTCTCCATGGCCCGCGCCGCCGCGGTGTTGTCGCCCACCGAGTGGGTGGTGTTGATCTCGATCAGCTCCTTGTATATGTCGTGGAACCGCTGCTGCTGAGGCGTGAGCGACCGCGGCGTCTGCGGCTGCGCCGCGGCGGCGGTCATGCCGCAGATGCCGCAAAGGGCCAAGGAGGCGGCGAGCACGGTCTTGGCTGCACGGAAGGTCTTCATCCTCATGGGTTCTCTCTCCAGCGGTGGTTGTCCGGTCAGGATAGCAAGCGCCACCGGCGAACACGGGCACACTCGAGACCATGCAATCCAGCCAATCGAAGCAGTGGGACATCTTCTGCAAGGTCATCGACAACCACGGCGACCTCGGCGTCTGCTGGCGGCTGGCCCGCCAACTGGCCGAGCTCGGCGAGCGTGTGCGGCTCTGGATCGACGATGCGACAGCGCTGGACTGGATGGCGCCCGAAGCGCGCACCGGCCGCGACGGCGTGGAAGTGATCGACTGGCTGGACGCGGCCTCACTTCGGGCGGCCGTGGCGGGGCCGGCGCCCGACGTGCTTGTCGAAGCCTTCGGATGCGATCCGGAGCCCGAACTGATCACTCGTTTTGCCGAGGGGCCTGGCCTTGCCTGGATCAATCTCGAATACCTATCAGCCGAGCCCTATGTCGAGCGACTGCATGGCCTGCCATCGCCCGTCTTCAAGGGCCCGGGCGCCGGCCTGAGCAAGCGTTTCTTCTACCCGGGCTTCACTCCCGCCACGGGAGGACTGCTGCGCAAACCCGGTCTGATGGAGCGCAGGGCAGCCTTCGATCGCACGCAGTGGCTCGCGGCCCGGCAGATCCCGTGGCAGGCGGGCGAGCGCCTGGTATCCCTCTTCTCCTACGAGCCGCCGGCGCTGGCCGACCTGCTGACCCGGCTCGCCGATGACGACCAGCGCACGCGCCTGCTGGTGACCGCCGGCCGCTCCACGCAGGCAGTCCAGGCGCTTCACGGGGGCGCGCCGCTGGCTCATGGCCGGGGCGCGCTATCGATTTCATATCTGCCCTACCTCACGCAACCCGAGTTCGACAACTTGCTGTGGGCCTGCGACCTGAACTTCGTGCGCGGCGAAGATTCGCTGGTACGCGCGCACTGGGCCGGAGCGCCGCTGGTCTGGCAGATATACCCGCAGGATGACGATGCCCACCACATCAAGCTGAATGCCTGGCTGGACTGGATCGGCGCCCCGCCCTCGCTGAGGCTTTTTCACCACGCCTGGAACGGCTTCGGCAACGCGGCCCTGCCCATGCCGGAAATACAGGGGCCATGGCTGCAAACAGCCCTGGACGCCCGTGCGAGGCTGCTCGCGCAGGACGACCTCGTTACCCAATTGCGGAAATTCGTCGCCCAAAAAAGCTAAAATGGCGGGCTTTGCGGATTTCGGCCCGGATCTGATCGATCTGGAATGCTTTCCGCTGAACCTGCCGCGGGACATGTACCGCGGGGCAAGCCACTTCGGCAAACGTCCGGACAAGCATCGCGACGACAACCGAACGGCAATCGAAAGCCCCGCGCACCGAGCGGCCAACATCCAGAGACCCTGATATGAAAATCGCTCAAGAAATCCGCGCCGGCAACGTCATCATGCACGGCAAGGACCCGATGGTCGTCCTCAAGACCGAATACAGCCGCGGCGGCCGCAACTCCGCTACCGTGCGCATGAAGATGAAGAGCCTGATCGCCAACTTCAACACCGAAGTGGTCTTCAAGGCCGACGACAAGATCGACCAGATCGTGCTCGACAAGAAGGAGTGCACCTACTCCTACTTCGCAGACCCCATGTACGTCTGCATGGACACCGAATACAACCAGTACGAAGTCGAAGCCGAGAACATGGGCGACGCCCTGAACTACCTCGAAGACGGCATGGCCGTCGAAGTGGTGTTCTATGAAGGCAAGGCCATCTCGGTCGAACTGCCCACCAGCGTCGAGCGCGAAATCACCTGGACCGAACCCGCCGTCAAGGGCGACACCTCGGGCAAGGTCATGAAGCCCGCCAAGATCGCCACCGGCTTCGAAGTGCCCGTGCCGCTGTTCGTCTCGCAAGGCGACAAGATCGAAATCGACACGCGCACCGGCGAGTACCGCAAGCGCGTCTGAGCGCCGGTCCAACCGGTTGACCACCACCCCGAAAGAGGCTCCGCAAGGAGCCTTTTTCGCTTCTGGCCCATGACGGGCATGATGGTTGCGACACTGCACAATCAACCCGGTCAATCCGTCCGCTTTCCCATGAACAACACGCACGATCTTCACGACAAGCGCCTCGCCGATGCCTGGGCCACGCTCCGCTCCCATGCGGACCAGGGCCTTCCGCTCGATCCCGATCCTTCGCGCATCGCCTTCGCCGACCCTGAATTCCTGCTGCGCCGCGAGACGCGCGGCATCCGCATGCAGCTCGAGTTGATGAAGCCCGACATCGAGCAGCGCGCCCATGGCATCGAGAACACGGTGGTGGTCTTCGGCAGCGCTCGCTTCCGCAGCGAGGAAGACGCCGCGGCCATGATCGCGCAGGCCGAACTCGGCGGCGACACGGCCGCATCCGAGCGCTGGCGCCGGCTGGCTCGCAACTCGCACTACTACGAGAAGGCGCGCGCATTCGGCAAGCTGGTGGCCCGGTACAGCAACGACAAGGAACCGCAGGACAAGCTCTTCATCTGCACCGGCGGCGGCCCCGGCATCATGCAGGCGGCCAACCGTGGCGCGCACGAGGGTGGCGGGCTTTCCGTGGGCCTGGCCATCGCGCTGCCGATGGAAGAGGAAGCCAACCCGTACGTCACGCCGGCGCTGAGCTTCAAGTTCCACTACTTCGCCATCCGCAAGATGCACTTCATGATGCGTGCGAAGGCGCTGGTGGCGTTCCCCGGCGGTTTCGGCACGCTCGACGAACTGTTCGAGGTGATCACGCTGGTGCAGACCAAGAAGTCGAAGCCGGTGCCGATCGTGCTCTTCGGCTCCGACTACTGGAAGCGCCTGATCGACTTCGACTTCCTTGTCGACGAGGGCGTGATCTCGCCGGGCGACGTGAAGCTCTTCGAGTACGTCGACGCGCCGGAAGACGCATGGAGCGCGATCAAGCGCTTCTACAAGCTCTGAACGGCGCCTGAAGCCGCCGCTTCACCGCATCGGTGGGCACATCAGTCGGGGCTGTCGTCCTCATCCTCCGCGGGATGCAGCGCCTGCTCGAAGAACCTCGTGAGCGCCCGCGCGCGGCGCTTGCGCTCCGAAGTGCCGGTCTGCCCCGTCGCCACGGCGTCGTCGGCCACGCCGTGCAGCGCATTGAAGAGGATCACGGCCGTGAGCGTCGCATCCTCCACGTCCCAGAAGCCCGCGCCATCGCCCTGCTTCAGCAAGCCCGTCAGCTGCGCGATGACGGCGTTGTCGTTGCGCATGCGGCGGTCTTCGGGGCGGTATTCGTGGAACACCACGTCGTGCAGGGCAACGTTGTCGAGGTAGATCTCAAGCCCCGTCTCCACCCAGGCCTTCAGGCGGGCGTGGTAGTTGCCGGGCCGCTGGCGGTCCATGGCCTCCTGCAGCCGCTCGCAGAATATGTCGACGAAGCGCTGCTGCAAGGCGCCGAGCAGCGCCTCCTTCGACGAAAAGTACAGGTAGAAGGTGCCCTTGGCCACCTGTGCGCCGGCGGCGATGTCGTCGATGCTGGTGGCCGCGATGCCCTTGTCGACGAAGAGCCGCTGGGCCGCCTCCATCAGCGCTGCTGCGCGCGTCTCGGGGGCCTTGGTGCGACGGCGCTGGGAGAGCTCGCCATCGGCACCGGCTGGGTTCGTGGCGGTGTCGCCGCTCTGCATCATCTGTCGGTCGCCTTCAGGTCGTTGATGAAGGCCCCGATACTGACTTTGAGTCAGTAGATTGTCAAAGAGATGGGAAGTACTCCTGCCCCGGATGTGGATTACGCGCCCCGCGCCTGCCGAATCAAACCTTCAGCCCCCAGGTGGCTCTCGCCCCTATCGCCACCACGCCCCCCACCACCCAGAACACGCCGGCGATGCCGATCAGCGCACCGAGCGAGCCGAACAGCATCGGCATCGCCACGCTCGATGCGTTGATGGTCATGAGCCGCAGGCCCAGCGCCTCGCCGTGGCGGGCGTGCGGCGTGATCTGGTGCAGCATGCTCATCACCATCGGCTGCACCGCGCCCAGCGCGAAGCCGAGCACCACCGAGCACATGCCCATGGTCCAGGCCGACTCCAGCAGCGGATAGACCGCGAACACCAGCGCCGTGACCGCCGTGGAGGTGAGGATCACGTTGCGCTCCGATGCGCGCGAGGCGATCACCGGGAGGATCACGCGGATCGCCGCCGCCGCGATGGCGAAGGCGCCGAGGATCGAGCCGATCACCGAGGCGCTGATGCCACGGTCGTGGCCCAGGATCGGCAGCACGAAGGCGTGCACGTCCCAACTCGACGACTGCAGCCAGTTCACGAACAGGAGGCGCCGGAACATCGGCTCGCGCAGCAGGTCCCAGGCGCGCGTCGGCTTGGCCCCCGCCGCTGGCGGCACGGGCGGCTGCTCGTGGGCTCCACGCGCGAGCAGCCAGCAAAGAATGGGCAGCGCGGCCATCACGCCGAACGAGATGCGAAAGGCCAGCATGTCGGCGGGCACACGGCCCGCGTGGTCGATCAGCATCCCCGCCAGGAAGGGCCCGACGAAGTTGGCCACGGCCGGCGCGATGGCCAGCCAGCTGAACACGCGCTTGAGCTGGGTCGGGTTGGTGGCCGAGCGGCCCACGTGCCGCTGCAGCGCGATCACCGTCGCGCCGGTGGCGCCGCCGGTCAGCAGCGCCGCCAGGCACATCACCGGAAACACTGGAAAGATCACCACCAGCCCCGCGCCGACGACCGCCGCGACCACCGACAGCCACAGTGGCCGCTTGAAGCCGTACCGGTCGGCGAAGCGACCCGCCGGCAGCGCGAGGAAGACCTGGGTCAGCGCGAACAGCGAGATCAGCACGCCGACCGCGGCTGCGCTGTAGCCTTGTTGAAGCGCCAGCAGCGGCGTGGCGAGCCGCATGCCGGCCATGGTCGCGTGCAGGCACACCTGGGCGCCGATCACGCGCAGCAGTTCGGAACCTTTCACAGGGAGTTCTCGCCCTCTTCTTTCTCGTTGTTGGCGGCGTCGGTACCGGAGGTGGGCGGCAGCAGCGCCTGGGCCTGCGCCTCGGGCAGTGCCTCGACCTTGCGCAGCGCCAGGCGCATCTGCCGGGCGCGCGTGTCGGCCTTGTCGATGGTGTCGGAGGCCTTGGCCACCTGTTCCTTGATGCGCGCGACCCACTCGCCGTAGCGCTCGAACTCGGTCTTGACCGCGCCCAGCACCTTCCAGACCTCGGAAGCCTGCCGTTCCAGCGCCAGCGTGCGGAAGCCCATGTGCAGGCTGTTGAGCATCGCGAGCAAGGTGGTGGGGCCGGCCAGCGTCACGCGGTGCTGGCGCTGGAGCGCGTCCATCAGGCCGGGCCGGCGCAGCACCTCGGCGTAGAGACTCTCCACGGGCAGGAACAGGATCGCGAAATCGGTGGTGTGCGGCGCCGCGAGGTAGTTGTCGGCGATGGACTTGGCCTCGATGCGGATGCGCGCCTCCAGCGCCTTCGCCGCGAGATCGACGCCCGCCGCATCGGCGCGCTCGTGCGCGTCGATGAGCCGCTCGTAGTCGTCGCGCGGAAACTTGGCGTCGATGGGCAGCCACACCGGCGCGCCGTCGTCGCCGCGGCCCGGAAAGCGGATGGCGAAGTCCACCCGCAGCCCGCTGCGCGGCTTGGTCTCCACCTGCTTGGCGTACTGCTCGGGCGTGAGCACCTGCTCGAGCAGCGCCTCGAGCTGCACTTCGCCGAACATGCCGCGCGTCTTCACGTTGGTCAGCACGCGCTGCAGGCTGCCGACGCCCACGGCCAGCGTCTGCATCTCGCCCAGGCCCTTGTGCACCTGCTCGAGCCGGTCGGCCACCTGCTTGAAGCTCTCGCCCAGGCGGGCTTCGAGCGTGCTCTGCAGCTTCTCGTCGACAGTCCTGCGCATCTCGTCGAGCTTGGCGGCGTTGGTCTGCTGCAGCTGCGCGAGCTGCGCCTCCATGGTCGCGCGCACCTCGGAAAGGCGGCGCGCGTTCGATTCGCTCAGGCCCTGCAGCTGCGTGTTGAGCGTGTCGGCCAGCGTCTTCTGCAGCGACGCGAGCTGCAGCGCGAAGGCATCGAGCTGCGCGTTCTGCGTACGCGTGGCCTCCGCCCCCTGCTGCACCAGCGCCTGCTGGAAGGTGGCGAAGGCCTGCGCGGTTTCCTGCCGCGCGCCGCGCGAGCTTTCGCCGATGTCGTTGCGCAGCTCGCGCTCGGTGCGCTCGTTGGCCGCGCCCAGCGCGGCCAGCATGCGCGTCAGGTCAGCGTGATCGGGCGGGGACGGCCGGCGCGCGAGCAGCCAGATAACCAGCACGAGCTGGATGAGCGCCAGTACTCCGAGTCCGACAAGAATCAGCGATGGGTCCAAGGTCCGCGTACGCCCTCTTTTTCTACCGGCCTACTTGCTGGCCGCCGGAACCGGGGTCACCGGCGTCAGCGGGCCCTTGCCGCTGAAGTACGCGATGAGGTTGTCGGCAGCGAGATCGGCCATGGCGCGGCGCGTGGGCACGGTGGCGCTGGCGATGTGCGGCGTGAGCACCACGTTGGGCACGTTCAGCAGGTCGGGGTGCACCTTGGGCTCGCCCTCGAACACGTCGAGGCCGGCGGCGGCGATGCGCTTCTCGCGCAGCGCAACGGCCAGCGCCGCGTCGTCGACGATGCCGCCGCGCGCGATGTTGACGAGCGTGGCAGTCGGCTTCATCAGCGCGATCTCGGCCGCGCCGATGGTGTGGTGCGAGGCCGGCGAATACGGCACCACCAGCACCACGTGGTCGGCCGTCTTCAGCAGCTCTTCCTTGCTCACGTAACTGGCCTTGCATTCGGCCTCGAGCGCCGCGTCGAGCCTGGAGCGGTTGTGATAGACCACCTTCATGCCGAAGCCGTGCGCGCCGCGCTTCGCGATGCCCTGCCCGATGCGGCCCATGCCGATGATGCCGAGCGTGGAACCGTGGATGTCGGAGCCCGCGAACATGTCGAAGCTCCACTTCTGCCACTTGCCCGCGCGCAGGAAGTGTTCGCTCTCGGAGATGCGGCGCGCCGTGGCCATCAGCAGCGCGAAGCCGAAGTCGGCCGTGGTCTCGGTCAGCACGTCGGGCGCGTTGGTGCCGAGCACGCCGTGCGCGGCCATGGCGTCGACGTCGAAGTTGTTGTAGCCCACCGCCATGTTGGCGCAGATCTTCAGGTCGGGGCAGGCGTCGAGCACCGCGGCGTCGATGCGCTCGCTGCCGGTGGTGAAGGCGCCCTGCTTGCCCTGCAGCTTGGCGATCAGCTGCTCCTTGCTCCAGCTTTCGTCGGACTGGTTCGGCTCGACCTCGAAATGCTGCGACAGGCGCTCGACGGTCTCGGGAAAGATCGCGCGCGCGACCAGGATCTTGGGCTTGCTCATGATTTGTTTGTTTCTCAGCGGAAGAACAGGAAGGTGGAAAGGACGAACAGCGGAACCAGGATGGCGCACGACCACGCCATGTACCCGAAGAAGCTCGGCATGCGCACGCCGCGGCTCTCGGCGATCGCCTTCACCATGAGGTTCGGCGCGTTGCCGATGTAGGTGTTGGCGCCCATGAACACGGCGCCGGCGGAGATCGCGGCCAGCGTGCTCGCGTAGGTGGTCGTGAGCGCCACCGGGTCGCCGCCCGCCGTGTTGAAGAACACGAGGTAGGTCGGCGCGTTGTCGAGGAAGGAGCTCAGCAGGCCCGTGGCCCAGAAGTACATCGCCGGGTCGGGCTGGCCGTCGGCGCGCGTCACCGCCGAGACGATGGCGCCGAACGGCCCCTGCGTGCCGGCCTTGAGCATCGCGATCACCGGGATGATGGTCAGGAAGATGCCCGCGAACAGCTTGGCCACCTCGGCCATCGGGCCCCATTCGAACTGGTTGTCGGCGTGCACCTTGGGCGAAGTGAGCTTGTACGAGACTGCCGCGATCGCGAGAAGCCCGACGTCGCGCACCAGCCCCGGCAGGTCGACTGCGGTGCCGAAGACGTCGAAGACCACCGGCGATTTCCAGAAGCCGCTGAGCAGCACCAGCGCGACCACGCCGCCCAGCAGCCAGAAGTTGGCGGCCCCGTCGAAACCGATGCGGGGCGTATCGGGCGTGGGGTCGAACGGCAGCACGCCTTCCTTGCGATAGTAGTTGCGGTCGATCGCATAGAAGAGCGCCAGCAGCACACCGACGATGAAGAGCGTGTCGGGCAGGATGTGCTGCACCGTCCAGAAGAACCCTACCCCCTTCAGGAAGCCGAGGAACAGCGGCGGATCGCCCAGCGGCGTGAGCGACCCGCCCGCGTTCGACACGATGAAGATGAAGAACACGATCACATGCGCCTTGTGAAGGCGGTTGTCGTTGGCACGGATCAGCGGCCGTATCAGCAGCATCGAGGCGCCCGTGGTGCCCATGAAGCTCGCGAGCACCGCTCCGATCGCCAGGATCGCCGTGTTCAGCCCCGGCGCGCCATGCAGGTTGCCCCTGATGTGGATGCCGCCCGCCACGGTGAAAAGCGCGGTCAGCAGGATGATGAAGGGTATGTACTCCGCCACCAGCGCGTGCATGAACTGCGCGCCGGCGAG
Organism: Variovorax sp. CAN15; assembly: GCF_030462475.1. Lineage (GTDB taxonomy): Bacteria > Pseudomonadota > Gammaproteobacteria > Burkholderiales > Burkholderiaceae_C > Variovorax. The sequence goes on along the minus strand of NZ_JASMRZ010000069.1, from coordinate 2,571 downwards.
CGGCAGGCCGAAGACCGCGGCGAAAGGCACCAGGAAAGCCAGCGCCCAGGCCACCGAGATCTTCCCGTAGTGGTGGTGCCAGAACGCGGGTGCGAGCAGCGGAAACAGTGCGATCGACAACAGGATGCCGGCGAAGGGCACGCCCCACAGCGGCGAAAGGCTCCCGCCATCGAATTCGGCGGCCGAGGCAAGGGCTGGAAACAGGAGCAGGAACGGCAGCGCGGCCGCCTTGAGTGGGGTCTTCTTTTGCATTGGGCCGTACCGTACCAGACGGGTCAGTACAGCTTTCAGGCCGGGGGCTGTTCGATTTCGAACACCTGGCGCAGGTAGGCCAGGTACTTCTCGTCCTCGCACATGTTCTTGGACGGCGTGTCCGACAGCTTGGCCACAGGCTGGCCGTTGCACTCGATCATCTTGATGACGATCTGCAGCGGCTCATAGCCGAGGTCGTTCGTGAGGTTGGTGCCGATGCCGAAGGCCAGCTGGCAACGGCCGCGGAACTGCTGGTAGAGCTCGCTGGTGCGCGGCACCGTGAGGCCGTCGCTGAAGATCAGCGTCTTGGTGCGCGGGTCGACCCGGTTGGCGATGTAGTGCGCCAGCATGCGCTCACCCCAGACGAAGGGGTCGCCGCTGTCGTGGCGCGCACCGTCGAAGAGCTTGCAGAAGTACAGGTCGAAGTCGCGCAGGAAGGCGTTCATTCCGTACACGTCGGACAGCGCGATACCCAGATCGCCGCGATATTCCCGCGCCCAGCTCTCGAAGCCGAAGATCTGGCTGTCGCGCAGCCGCGGACCCAGCGCCTGGCACGCCTGCAGGTACTCGTGGGCCATGGTGCCCAGCGGGATCATGCCGAGCTTCATGGCGTACAGCACGTTGCTGGTGCCCGCGAGTTGGGGCAGCCGCGCGCCCGGCGGTGCCTGCACGGGCGGCGAGGTGACGGCGCCAAGCCGGGCGGCCGAAGTCCGTAGCACCTCTTCGTGCCAGTCCTTGGAGAAGCGGCGGCGCGTTCCGTAATCGGCGATCTTCAGGTCGGACAGGCCGGCCTCCTGCAGCTGGGCCAGCTTGGTCTCGAGCCTGCGGCGGCCTTCCTCGAAGTCGGGCTTCTTCCGGGTGTTGCGGAAGTAGACCTCGTTGACGATGGCCAGCACCGGGATCTCGAACAGGATGGTGTGCAGCCACGGCCCCTTGATGCGGATCTCGAGTTCGCCCGAGGGCTGGGGAATGATGTTGATGTACTTCTCGTTGAGCCTGAAGAGCCCGAGAAAGTCGACGAAATCGCTCTTGATGAAGCGCATGGAGCGCAGGTAGGAGAGCTCCGCGTCACGGAACTGCAGCGAGCACAGGCCGCGCACCTCCTCGCGAATCTGCCCCGCGAATTGGGCCAGGTCGATACCGGGATTGCGGCACTTGAAGCGGTACTCGACCCGTGCCCCCGGAAAGTGATGCAGGACCACCTGCATCATCGTGAACTTGTAGAGGTCGGTGTCGAGCAGGCTGTGAATGATCATGGTGCTGGGCGCGGTGTCTCAAACTTTCGGCGGCCGTTCGATTATCACGGGACGCGTCGGCCTCTGCCTACGGGGTCCCAACAGCACGTCCTACCGGCAGGGCGAATCGCTGAAGCCACATTGCTTCCACGGCGGCGACACAGCCGGCCGGATCAACAGTCCCAAAGGAGATTCGCATGAACAAGGACACCATCGAAGGCAACTGGAAGCAGCTCAAGGGCAAGCTCAAGGAGCAGTGGGGCAAGCTCACCGACGACGACTTCGACGTCATCGCCGGCAAGCGCGATCAGCTGCTCGGCCGTATCCAGGAACGCCACGGCATCAGCCGCGACGAAGCCGAGAAACAGGTCAAGGACTGGGAGTCGCGCGACGGCCGTACGCCCGACAGCCTCTGGTTCGAGCGCTACTGAGCGCCCCCCTGCATCAAGTCGAATTCAATCAACCTCCGAAGGAGAAAATCCATGAAAAAACACCTTCTCATGCTGGCCCTCGCCTCCACCTGCTTCGTGGCCACGCAGGCCAGTGCAATGACCAAGGACGAGTACAAGGTCGCCAAGGAAAAGATCGAGGCCGACTACAAGGTCGCCAAGGCCCAATGCGACACCATGAAGGACAACGCCAAGGACGTCTGCATGAAGGAAGCCAAGGGCAAGGAAGACGTTGCCAAGGCGGAACTCGAGCAGCAGTACAAGCCCAGCGACAGCAACGCTCGCAAGGTCGCCGAAGAAAAGGTGAAGGCCAACTATGAAGTCGCCAAGGAAAAGTGCGACGACCAGAAGGGCGAAGCCAAGACCGCTTGCGAAAAGCAGGCCAAGGCTGACGAAGCCCAGGGCAAGGCCGATATCAAGGCCATGAAGAAGAGCATGTAAGGCCCTTCCAGGCCTGACAGGAAATACGGCGCCCGAGGGCGCCGTATTTCTCAGACTGCTGACGAACCCCCCGTTTTCTGGAACGCGGGGTTTTTTCTTTCAGGTGAAGCTGATTTCGCGACGATGGGGCCACAGCCCAGCGACAGCGACCAAGTAGCGCTCCAAGAGCCTTTTCATGGCTGCGCAGCGCCTGG